>NZ_JADYVW010000002.1:0-731918 GCF_020194135.1 Bradyrhizobium sp. BRP23
TGGGCCTCGCCTCGCTGACCAGCGGTGTCGACTTCATCGACAACGCTGCCACCAACAAGGTGCTGACCAACCTCAACGCCGCCTCGAGCACGCTGCGCTCGCAGGCCTCGAGCCTCGGCTCGAACCTGACGATTGTGCAGGTCCGTCAGGACTTCAACAAGAACCTGATCAACGTGCTGCAGACCGGCTCGTCCAACCTCACCTTGGCCGACACCAACGTCGAGGCGGCCAACAGCCAGGCGCTGTCGACCCGCCAGTCGATCGCGGTCTCCGCGCTGTCGCTGGCCAACCAGTCGCAGCAGAGCGTGCTCCAGCTGCTCCGCTAAGGCGCGGACGACGTCGCAAAGACGATCATGGCGGCGGGGCTTCGGTCCCGCCGCTTTCTTTTTGCGCACGGCTCGGAGATTTCGAGAGGGTAGGCGGTGCTCCGAAAAGTAACCAGCGGTTATGGTTAATGGATCGTAGTCGCCAGGAATTGCCAATGATTTCAGATGGATTGCGCGCCGTGCGCGCACGGTCCGCTCGCTTATGGTGAACCGGCGCTTATGCGGGCTTCATGCGTTTCACCCTTTGTTAGCCATGTCACGGCACGCTGGCCCCGTCACTCGATCCGGAAGCGATCGAACGAAGACGCGTAAGCCAGAAGGGTAAGAGTCATGTCCGGTATTGTTCTCTCTGCGTCGGTTCGTCAGAACCTCCTGTCTCTCCAGTCCACCGCCGATCTTCTCGCCACCACACAGAACCGTCTGTCGACCGGCAAGAGCGTCAACTCGGCCCTGGACAATCCCACCAACTTCTTCACGGCCCAGTCGCTCGACAACCGCGCCAGCGACATCAACAATCTGCTCGACGGCATCGCCAACGGCGTGCAGGTGCTGCAGGCCGCCAACACCGGCCTGACCTCGCTGCAGAAGCTGATCGACAGCGCCAAGTCGATCGCCAACCAGGCGCTGCAGACCACCGTCGGCTACTCCACCAAGTCGAACGTTTCGACCACGATCGCCGGTGCGACGGCGGCGGACCTGCGCGGCACGACTTCGTTCGCCAGCGCGACGGCGAGCAGCAACGTGCTGTATAACGGCACCGCCGGCGGCACCACGGCGGCGAACGGCACCAGCACGCTCGGCGCCACCATCGGCGTCTTCGCCAGCACGGGCGCAACGGCCGGCGACGGCACCACGGCGCTGACCGGCACCATGACCCTGATCGCCACCAACGGCACGACCGCGACCGGCCTCGCCGGCAACGCCCAGCCTGCCGACGGCGACACGCTGACCGTGAACGGCAAGACCATCACCTTCCGCAGCGGCTCGGCTCCGGGCGCGTCCTCCGTTCCGGCCGGCTCGGGCGTCAGCGGCAACATCGTCACCGACGGCAACGGCAACTCCACCGTTTATCTCGGCACCGCCGGCACGCCGGCAGCGACCGTCAACGACCTGTTGAGCGCGATCGATCTGGCAAGCGGCGTCAAGACGGTCTCGATCACCTCGGGTGCGGCGACGATCGCCACGAGCAACGGCCAGACCGCTTCGACCGTCGCTGCGGGCGCCGTCACGCTGAGGAGCTCGACAGGCGCGGATCTGAGCGTCACCGGCAAGGCCGACCTGCTCAAGGCTCTCGCCCTGACGACGTCGACAGGTGCAGGCAACGCCACTGTCAACGTCAACCGGACCACGAGCGCGGCCTCGCTGGGTGCGACGATCACCGACGGTTCGACGCTGAACGTCAACGGTCACGTCATCACCTTCAAGAACGCGCCGGTTCCGGGCTCGACCGGTGCTCCCAGCGTTCCGAGCGGCTTCGGTGTCAACGGCAACGTCGTCACCGACGGCAACGGCAACTCGACCGTCTATCTGCAGGCCGGTACGGTCAACGACGTGCTGAAGGCGATCGACCTCGCCACCGGCGTGCAGACCGCGACCATCAGCGCCGCCGGCGTTGCCACGCTTGCGACGGCCACCGGCCAGTCCAACTCGACGATCAATACGTCCGGTCAGCTCAAGATCTCGACCGGCGTCAACGCTGATCTGTCGATCACCGGCACCGGCAATGCGCTGAACGTGTTCGGCCTCGCCGGCAACACCGGTAATGCGACCGCGTTCACCGCGGCACGCACCTCCGGTATCGGCGGCATCGCCGGCAAGACCCTGACCTTCACCTCCTTCAACGGCGGCACGGCGGTCAACGTCACCTTCGGCGACGGCACCAACGGCACGATCAAGACGCTCGATCAACTCAACACCAAGCTGCAGGCCAACAACCTGTCCGCAACGATCGACGCCAACGGCCTGCTGACCATCACCGCCTCCAACGACTATGCGTCCTCGACGCTCGGCTCGACGGCTGCCGGCGGTGCGATCGGCGGCACGCTCACCTCGGCCCTGACCTTCTCGACCGCTTCCACGCCTGTCCAGGATGGCGTTGCCCAGACGGCGCGTGCCAATCTGGTGACTCAGTTCAACAATATCCTCAACCAGATCGACACCACCGCGCAGGACTCCTCGTTCAACGGCGTCAACCTCTTGAACGGCGACCAGCTCAAGCTGGTGTTCGACGAGACCGCCAAGTCGAGCCTGAACATCACGGGCGTGACCTACAATTCCAAGGGTCTCGGCCTCGCCTCGCTGACGGTCGGCGTCGACTTCATCGACAACGCCGCCGCCAACCGGGTGCTGACCAACCTCAACGCCGCATCGAGCACGCTGCGCTCGCAGGCCTCGAGCCTCGGCTCGAACCTCTCGGTGGTGCAGATCCGTCAGGACTTCAACAAGAACCTGATCAACGTGCTGCAGACCGGCTCGTCCAACCTGACCCTGGCCGACACCAATGTTGAGGCGGCCAACAGCCAGGCACTGTCGACCCGGCAGTCGATCGCGGTCTCGGCGCTGTCGCTGGCCAACACGTCGCAGCAGAGCGTGCTGCAGCTGCTCCGCTAACAAGCGGCTGAAATCACTGACTAAAATCGAGCGGCGGGGCCTTGGCCCCGCCGCTTTTTCTTTGCGTCCGGGGGCGGGCAGGGACGTTCATCGGCGGTTAACCCTATCCCTTAAACCGCCGTTAACCATACTTTAAAGGACACCTCCTAAAACTGGACAAAAGGCCGGCTTTCCAGTCCGCGCGGCCGATTCGTATCCGGTTCAAGAGGAAGACTCGCCAATGTCCAACATCGTTCTCTCGGCGTCAGTTCGCCAGAACCTGTTGTCGCTGCAGTCGACGGCCGACTTGCTGGCCACGACGCAGGAGCGGCTGTCGACCGGCAAGAAGGTCAACACGGCGCTCGACAATCCCACCAACTTCTTCACGGCGCAGGGGCTGGACAACCGGGCGAGCGACATCAGCAACCTGCTCGACGGCATCAATAACGGCGTCCAGGTGTTGCAGGCCGCCAACACAGGCATCACCTCGCTGCAGAAACTGATCGACAGCGCCAAGTCGATCGCCAACCAGGCGCTGCAGACCACGGTCGGCTATTCCACCAAGTCGAACGTCTCCACCACGATTCCCGGCGCGACCCCGGCCGACCTGCGCGGCACGACCTCCTATGCGAGTGCGACCGCGAAGAGCAACGTGCTCTATACCGGCGCGGCCGGCGGCGTGACCCCGGTCACGGGAACTGCCGCACTCGGCGCCTCGCTCGGCTCGACCGCCGGCACCTTCACCGGCACGGCCGCGCTCGCCGCCGACGGCACCACCGCGCTGTCCGGCACGGCGACGCTGGTCGGCACCACGGCATCGACCACCTTCGGCACGCCGCCCGCGGACGGCGACACCATCACGGTGAACGGCAAGACCATCACGTTCCGCACCGGCGCTGCTCCGAGCGCCCAGCCGACCGGCTGGGGCCTCGACGCCAGCGGGCACATCGCCACCGATGGCAACGGCAATTCAATCATTTATCAGGGAACGGCGGCGGCGCCCCTAGCGACCGTCAACGACGTCCTCACCGCCATCGACCTCGCCAGCGGCGTCAAGACCGCAACCATCAGCGCAGGCGCGGCGACATTCGCGGTCAGCGGCTCGGCCGGCCCTGTCGGCACGCTTCAGGTAGCATCGTCCATCTCGGGTGGTGGCGCGGTGACGCTGAAGAGTTCGACCGGCGCCGATCTGAGCGTGACGGGCAAGGCCGACTTCCTCAAAGCACTCGGCCTGACGTCCGCGACCGGCGCGGGCAACGCGAACGTGACCGCGAACCGCTCGACGACCGCGGGTTCGCTCGGCACCCTGGTCCAGGACGGCTCGACGCTGAACATCGGCGGTAAGACCATCACCTTCAAGAACGCGCAGACGCCGCAATCGACAGCGAGCGTGGCCACCGGCTATGGCGTCAGCGGCAACGTCGTCACAGACGGCAACGGTAACTCGACGGTCTACATCCAGAGCGCGACGCTGACCGATCTGCTTAACGCGGTCGACCTCGCCACCGGCGTCAAGACCGCCAGCATCTTCAACGGCGCGGCAACCATCTCGACCACCGCGGGCCAGATCCCGTCGTCGGTCAACAGCAGCGGTCAGCTTGCGCTCTCGACCGGCATCAATGCCGACCTGTCGATCACCGGCACCGGCAATGCGCTCAGCGCCTTCGGCCTCAGCGGCAACACGGGAACGGCGACGGCCTTCACCGCGGCGCGCACTTCGGGCGTCGGCGGCATCAGCGGCAAGACCCTGACCTTCACCTCCTTCAACGGCGGCACGCCTGTCAACGTCACCTTCGGCGACGGCACCAACGGCACCGTCAAGACGCTTGACCAACTCAACGCGCAGCTTCAGGCCAATCACCTGACGGCCACGATCGATGCCAACGGCGTGCTCACGGTGACCACCGTCAATGAATACGCCTCTTCGACGCTCGGCTCGACGATCGCGGGCGGCGCGGTCGGCGGCACGATCACCGGCGTTCTCGCCTTCACCACCGCGCAGCCGCCGGTCCAGGATCCCGTGGCGCAGACCGCGCGCTCCAACCTAGTCAACCAGTTCAACAACATTCTGGCCCAGATCGACACGACCTCGCAGGACTCCTCCTTCAACGGCGTCAACCTGCTCAATGGCGACACGCTGAAGCTGGTCTTCAACGAGACCGGCAGCTCCACGCTGAGCATCAACGGCGTGGTGTTCAATGCGGCGGGCCTCGGTCTCAGCAATCTCGTCAACGGCGTCGATTTCATCGACAACGGTGCCACCAACAGGGTGCTGGCCAGCCTGAACGCGGCCTCGAGCACGTTGCGTTCGCAAGGCTCCACGCTCGGTTCGAACCTGTCGATCGTGCAGGTGCGTCAGGACTTCTCCAAGAACCTGATCAACGTGCTGCAGACCGGCTCAGCCAACCTGACGCTTGCCGACACCAATGAGGAAGCGGCGAACAGCCAGGCGCTGTCGACGCGCCAGTCGATCGCGGTCTCCGCGCTGTCGCTGGCCAACCAGTCGCAACAGAGCGTGCTGCAGCTGCTCCGCTAATTCCGCAGCGCAACTTCGCTATTCGAGATTACGCGGCGGAGCTGATGCTCCGCCGTTCTTTTGACGAAGATCGCTAAGTCGAGATTAGCCGAGATCGACGCGGATCACGCCAGGCGAGTTTACATCGTGCGTGCGTAGATCTAGCGTTGCGCTGACGAAGGACTCCGTGCCCCGTAATTCTGCGGAGTACTTCCAAGCACGATACGTAAGCAAATCTTAAGCGGTGCTGCCTAGGGTTGGGAAAGAAATCCTTAAGCGCGTACAACGCGCTAGGTAACCTCCAGGGTGTGATTGATGTCGAATTCCGCTGCCTCGGCTTATGCGCGTGTTGCAACCACCACCGCATCTCCTCGCGACATCGAGGCGCAGACTCTGCTCAAGGCCGCCAACAAGCTCCAGGACGCGGTGAACAACGCCGATCCGCTCAGCGAGCAGACCATGCAGGCCCTGATGTTCAACCGCAAGCTCTGGACCATCTTCCTAAGCGAGGCGATGCGCGACAGCAATCCGCAGCCGATCGACGTCCGGCAGAAGATCGCCAACATCAGCGTGTTCGTGTTGAGCCAGACCGCCGCGCTGCAGATGAGCCCGCAGTTCGATCACTTCCGTCCGCTGATCGAGATCAACCGCAATATCGCGGCAGGGCTGTCCGGACGGCCGTGACGGAATTCGTGATGGTCGCATCACGAGCACATCGGCGAAACTCGCAATTTAGGCAGGAGCTGATCGCGGCCAGTGGTCTTGCCTCGGCACGCGAACTCCGCGCTGACCGATGACGGCCAGACGCAGAGCAGAAACATCGGCATCGATCGCGTGATCGTTAGGCGCTGAGATCCGTGCTGAGCGGACGCGAGGGCTCGGACTTCATGTCCAGTGCGTGGAAATAGGCACGCCGGCGGAGCATCGCCTCGTCAGGGAACTGGTTCACCACCGTGTCGGTCTTGTCGTTGACGACCTGAAAGACGAAGGACGCGGCCGCCTGGTCGAACACGACCTGGCGCGAGATGTTCTCGTGGTTCGGCAAATCATTGCGCACCGGCGCGCTCGTATCGCTCGCGGCGACCGTTTGCCTCACCGGAAGATCAGTTTGCACAGCATCGTTCGCCGCCGAATTCGACGTCGGTACGATCTGCACGGGGGCCGGGATCCCCACCGGCCTGATGCTGAAATCTGTACTCATGGCAGCCTCCTGGTTGCCTTACGTGAGTCAAATCCCAACCCCTCTAATCACGCAAGCATGGAACACCAGGACTGAACACCCGGTAAGGAAACGTGCCTAACCGCGCGACGCCATCGCCGCGCGGTTTTTCTTAAAATTGTCGGTTGTTCTCGTGCTGCTCAGAGCGAGCGGCTGACCGCAAGCGGCGTGATATGGCGCGGACCTGGCGCTGCGCTGCGCCCGGCGGCCGTATAGGTGTTCGGCACGTTGCGCTTCTGGATCTCGGCGTTGACGCCGCGCACGACGCTTTCGGAAACCGCGTGCGCGGTCGCGAGCACGGTGAGATTGACCTGGAGCATCGCGCGGAACGCATCGTGGTGGCGATGCAGCGTCGAGAGGAGCTCCGGCGCGGACTTCGCGAGCTGGTCCTGGTTTGCCTTCAGCTGGCCGACTGCGCTGACGTAGCTGCGCGACAATTCCTGCTTCTTGCCCTCGAGCGTCATCGCCTCGCGGACCTTGCCGGCGCGGACGAGCTCTGTCTCGCGCTCGATCAATCCGAGCAGGGCGCTCATCGCGTCCATTAGGCCTTCGGCGAGCTTGCGCGCCTCGCTGCTGACGGGCGCGCTGCCCGGGCGCTGGGCCTGCATCGGCTGACGTGAGGCGTTGAAATGGTTCATCTCGTTTGACCTTATGCCGTGCGGATCGTTTTCGCCTGCTGCAGGATGAGGGTACGGTAGACGTCGCTGGCGATGCCGACGCCGCCGGCCTGGGCGAAGTTCTTGGAATATTGCTCGGTCAGCATCGAGCGCCATACGCCGGTGCCGGGCGTGTCGCCGAACGGGCCTTCGCCTTTCAGGCCCGAGGTCATCTGCGCGAACATGCTGTTGAGGAACATTGCCTCGAAGTCGGTGGCGGTCTTCTGGGCCTTGGCCTGTTGCTGCGGCGAGACCTTTTGCAGCGCGGCGGCGAGCTCGAAGTCCGGCCGGCCGTTCCGGCTCTCGACCGAGAAGGCCGAACTGGTGGCGAGGCGAGGGGTGTTGATCACGCTGGTCTGCATCACATCACCTCGATGTCGGCTTCGATGGCGCCGGCGGCCTTGATCGCCTGGAGGATGCTGATCATGTCGCGGGGGCCGATGCCGAGGCCGTTGAGGCCGTCGACGAGCTGCTGGAGCGAGACGCCGTCCTTGACGAGCGCCAGTTTCTTGCCGTCCTCGGTGACGGTGACGCTGCTGCGCGGCGCGACCACGGTGCGGCCGCGTGACAGCGGATTGGGCTGGCTCACTTGCGGGCTCTCGGAGATGGTGACCGTGAGGTTGCCCTGCGCCACCGCGACGGTGGCGACGCGGACGTCGCGGCCCATCACGATGATGCCGCTGCGTTCGTCGATGACGATCTTGGCGGCGAGATCAGGGTCGACCTGGAGCTGCTCGATCTCGGTGAGGAAAGCGACGACGTTGCCCTTGAACTCGGGCGGGATCGACAGCTGCACCGTCGAGGGATCGATCGGCTCGGCGGTCTTGACGCCGAGATAGTCGTTGATCGCGGCCGCGATGCGCTTGGCCGTCGTGAAGTCGGGGTTGCGCAGCGCCAGGCGGACGTTCGGCAGCCGGTTGAGCGCGAACTCGATCTCGCGCTCGATGATGGCGCCGTTGGCGATGCGTCCCACCGTTGGCACGCCGCGCACGATCTTGGCCGCCTCGCCCTCGGCCTGGAAGCCGGAGATCGCGAGCGAGCCCTGCGCCACCGCATAGACGTTGCCGTCGGCGCCGAGCAGGGGGGTGACCAGCAGGGTGCCGCCCTGGAGGTTCTTGGCGTCGCCGAGCGCGGACACCGTGACGTCCATGCGCGTGCCCTGAGTGGCGAAGGCCGGCAGGTTGCCCGTGACCATGACGGCGGCGACGTTGCCGGTGCGGATGGTGGCGCCGCGGATGTTGACGCCCATGCGCTCGAGCATCGCCTGCAGCGACTGCTTGGTGAAGGGGATGTTGTTGAGCGTGTCGCCGGTGCCGTTGAGGCCGACGACGAGGCCATAACCGATGAGCTGGTTCTGCCGCACGCCCTCGATATTGGCGAGGTCCTTGATGCGCGAGGTCGCCGCCGCCGAGGTGACCGACAGCGCCAGCGCCGACAGCGCGGCGCAGGCCAACCCAACAATCCTCACCCAACGAACGCCTGGCATCTCTGCTCCCCAAGGCCCCTAGAAAGGGCTCCTCAAATCGGACAGGACTTGCACGACACTCCCATGACGAGCTGGTCCGGCGCTTTCCTTGCGAGCGCTGTGCCAACGCCTGGTGGCGAGCTAGGTGGCTGAATAGCTTGAATAAATCTGTTGCGTCCGCTGTCAGCACTCGTTCGCCCTGGGGAGCGAAACTGCCGCCTGTCGGCAGATTTTGCCGGGCCGTTTACGCAGCGTTAACCATAAGACAGCGAAGGTGAGGCATCGATCACCCGGATTCTTTCCGATGCGCATCTACGGACCGAACGGTACGACGCTTGGCACGCCGGCCAGCCAGGCCAAGCGGACGGGCTCCGGCAGTTTCGTGCTGCCCGACACCTCATCGGCGCAGGAGACGCGGAGCGCTGCCGCACCGAAGGCGGCCGCCAACATCGATGCGCTGCTAGCGTTGCAGGGTGTCGAGGAGGATCCGGTCGAGCGCCGCAAGCGCTCGGTCGCCCGCGGCAGGACTGCGCTCGACGTGCTCGACGATCTCAAGATGGGCCTGTTGTCCGGCAATCTCGACGCCTCGACCGTGATGCGGCTGCGTGATGCGGCGGCCCACCTGAAATCGTCCTCGGGCGATGCCGGTCTCGATGCGGTGCTCTCCGAGATCGAGCTGCGGGTCGAGGTCGAACTGGCGAAGGCCGGGCAGGCGTAGTCACGGAGGCTCTTACGCCGCTTCCTCCTTCAACTGCGCATCATAGCGGCGCTGGGCGGCGAGCACGTCTTTCAGATTTTGCTCGGCCCAATCGCGTAAGGGATCCACAGCCGCCGCCAGTGTCAGGCCGAGCTGGGTGATCGAATATTCCACCGTCACTGGCACGGTCGCGATGGCGCGGCGCCTGATCAGGCCGTCGCGTTCGAGCGACTTAAGCACCTGGCTCAGCATCTTCTGCGAGATGCCTTCAATCGTGCGGCGCAATTGATTGAAGCGCATCGGCTCCTCGCGCAGGAGCAAGAGGATCAGCACCGCCCATTTGTCGCCGACGCGATCGAGGATTTGGCGGGTGGGGCAGTTCGCTGCGTAGACGTCGGGTTTCATCGTCGGTTCTCGGAAATCCATACCGTTGCTTGGCATCCGCGTGCCGGTTGTACGCGATCAGTTACCTCAGCGTAATCAGGTAAGCACAAAGTGCTCTCTTAACACCAGCATTCTTTGCGATATCTAGTCTCTGTCAGTTACCATAGAAGCAAAGGAGCCTTCCATGAAAATCGCAGTCGCCGGTGCCTCGGGCCGGGCTGGGTCGGAGATCACCAGGGAACTGTCCCGCCGCGGCCACACGGTCACGGCCATCGCCCGGAACCCGGAAAAGATTGCGGCCCTGCCGAACGTCACGCCAACCAAGGGGGATGTGCTCGACCAGGCGGGCCTCGCCAAGCTGTGGGCCGGTCACGACGTCGCCGTGAGTTCCGTGCACTTCCTGGCCAGTGATCCGCTCAAGCTGATCGGTGCGGCGAAGGACTCCAAGGTCGGTCGCTACCTCGTGGTGGGCGGCGCCGGGAGCCTCGAGGTTGCCCCGGGCGTGAAGCTGGTCACGACTCCCAATTTTCCGGCCCAATACAAGGCCGAAGCGGAGGCGGGCTCGGCCTTCCTGGACCTGCTGCGGCAGGAAAAGGACCTGAACTGGACCTTCATCTCGCCCTCGGCGCTGTTCGAGGAGGGGGAGCGCACCGGCAAGTTCCGGCTCGGGACCGACCAGCTTCTCGCAGATGCGAACGGCAAGAGCTGGATCACCTTCGCCGACTACGCCATTGCGCTCGCCGACGAGATCGAAAAGCCGGCCCACCTGAAGCAGCGCTTCACGGTCGGCTATTAAGGGCGGCCAGCTGCCTCCAAGCCCTCAAGGATAAACCTTCCTGTGCAAGGGCTTGGGGGCGCGGATCGGGCGGTGAGGGAAATATTGTCTGTCACGGGAGGCCACTATATAAGGCCCGGCTCAACGGACCCCGGTCCGTCCGCGAGTCGTTGCTTAAGAAGATAGGCCTCCCTTGGAAAAGTTGAAAAACTACCGACCGACCGACAAAGAGCCTTTCATGAACGACCGGCAGAAGGAGTACTTCCGTTTGAAGCTCCTCGCCTGGAAGGATGAGATCCTCAAAGAATCCAAGCTCACCCTGCAGGCTCTGCAGGAGGAGAACGTGAACCACCCCGATCTCGCCGATCGGGCCTCGTCCGAAACCGACCGTGCCATCGAACTCCGCGCCCGCGACCGCCAGCGCAAATTGATCGCCAAGATCGATGCCGCGCTCCAGCGTATCGAGGACAACACCTACGGCTATTGCGAGGAAACCGGCGAGCCGATCTCGTTGAAGCGGCTCGAGGCCCGGCCCATCGCGACGCTCTCGGTGGAAGCGCAGGAGCGCCACGAGAAACGCGAGAAGGTCTATCGCGACGAATAAGGTCCGAGCCGCAGAGATGCGGCTCTTTGTTTTTGGACGCAGGGCGCCATTTCGCGCCATGCTCCGCATATTGCCCATAGCTTGCCGTCGCGCCCACCATGGCGACAGCGCGATCGCGAAAGGTGAATCGCGATCAACGGGCTAGACCGGATTGCTCCGAGCTCACGTGAGTTCGGATGAGAAACAGCCTTCACTTCAGGTGCGGGAGATTTTGCGAGTCGCATCAACGAGATCGACTCTGAAGTTGAGACGCTGATCCAGCTGCATCAAGCATCGCTGCAATCAGGCCTGCTGCGACGTCTCGAGACGGGCATTCCCATAAAGCCTGGACCAGCTCAATATTTCCTTAAACGCCGGCAGCAGGCCGTACGCCGATCGAGCGCCGCAAAGGCGCCAACACGAAGCGCGCCGTTCTTCAGCGCTAACAGAGTCTCCAGCTTGCGGGGAACGTGGGTCATGAGCACTGTTCTGGTCACCGGCGGGTCGGGCTTCGTCGGCATCCATGTCGTCCTGCAACTTCTGGCCGCCGGCCATGCCGTGCGGACGACGGTGCGCCGGCCAGAGCGCCAGGCCGATGTGCTCGCCATGCTGCGCGAGGGCGAGGCGGCGACGCCCGAGAGCGTGGCCTTCGTCGCCGCCGATCTGACCCGGGACGACGGCTGGGCGGCGGCGGTCGCGGGCTGCGACTACGTTCTCCATGTGGCGTCCCCGCTCTCGACCACCGTCCCCACGGACGAGAACGAGATGATCATCCCCGCCCGCGACGGAACGATCCGGGTGCTCCGGGCCGCGCGCGCGGCCGGTGTCAAGAGAGTCGTCATCACCTCGTCGCTGGGCGCGATCGGCTATGGCCATCCGCCGCGCGACAAGCCGTTCGATGAGACCGAATGGACCAATCTCGCCGGTGTCGACGGCCAACCCTACGTCAAGTCCAAGACGCTGGCCGAGCGGGCGGCTTGGGATTTCGTCGCGGGCGAGGGGAATGGGCTGGAGCTGTCGGTGATCAACCCTGCCGGTATTTTCGGGCCGGTGCTGGGGCCGGACTTTTCCGGCTCGATCGAGATCGTCAGATCTCTGCTCGACGGTGCCATGCCGGCGGTGCCGCGGGTCTATTTCGGCGTGGTCGACGTCCGCGACGTCGCCGAGCTGCATCTGCGGGCGATGATTGCTCCGGAGGCGAAGGGCGAGCGTTTCATCGCGGTCTCCGGCGAGACGATGTCGATCCTCGACATCGCCCGCGTGCTGCGGCGGGAACTCGGGCCCCGGGCGCGCCGGGTTCCGCGGCTCCAGGCGCCGGACTGGCTGGTGCGGCTGGCCGCCCGCCGGATTCCGCTGCTGCGTGCGGTCGTGCCGATGCTCGGAATGATCAGGCATTCCACCAGCGCCAAGGCCAAGTCGCTGCTCGGCTGGCAGGCGCGCTCCAATGAGGAGGCGATCCTTGCGACCGCCGAGAGCCTGATCCGGCTCGGCCTCGTCAAGGGGTGAGGGCATGCCGCCCGCGCTTGTCAGGCCGGAGCGGGGATGCTGAAGTGCCGCCTTGGACTGCGTAGCGTGGGAGGCGGCGCCGATGGACAAGATTCTCGAAGCCGCAAAGGCGATCGCGCTGGCGCGCCGCAACCACGCCCCGCTCGCGGCGCTGGAGCGCCCCCCTGCGGACGAAGCCGAGGGCTATCAGGTCCAGCGCACCCTGCACGATTTGCTGCTGCCGCATGTCGGTCCGCTCGTCGGCTACAAGATCGGCTGCACCAGCCAGGTGATGCAGGACTATATCGGCATCCCGCACCCTTGCGGCGGCGGCGTGTTCCAGAAGGGCGTCCATGACAACGGCGCCAAGCTCGCCGCCTCCAATTATGTCCGGGTCGGGGTCGAATGCGAGATCGCGGTGCGGCTGAAGCGGGACCTTGCCGCCGGCGAAGCGCCGTTCACGGCCGAATGGGTCGGCGAGGCGGTCGAGTCCTATCATCCGGCGATCGAGATCGTCGACGACCGCTACGTGAAATGGGAGACGATGGGCGCGCCGACCCTGATCGCCGACGATTTCTTCGCCGCCGGCTGCGTGCTGGGTCCCTCGGTCCCGCGCTCGTCGGTGCCGGACCTCAAGGCGGTCAAGGGCCGCGCCATCGTCAACGGCGAGGAGGTCAGCCACGGCACCGGTGCGGACGTGCTCGGCCATCCCCACAACGCGCTCGCCTGGCTCGCCAACCATCTCGCCGCCGAAGGCAAGGGGCTGCACGCCGGGCAGCTCGTGCTCACCGGCAGCCTGGTGAAGACGCTGTGGCTGAAGGCCGGCGACAAGGTGCGGATGGAGCTGGACGGGCTCGGCGTGGTGGAGGCGGAGTTTACGTGAGCGGCATTGGTCCTCTCCGCAGTCATTCCCCGCGAAGGCGGGGAATCCGGTACGTCGCGCCTTCGCCAAGGCTTCGGCGGACAAGTCGCTGCGCTCGCAATGACGGAGTGTGTTGTCGCGGCGTTGCAATAATGTCGCGGACCTGCCTCGCAGTACGCAGTTTCTGACACATCCCGACAAAGGCATCTTGCGCCCGCCGGCAATCGGGTCTATGAGCCCCGTCCCATTCAACCTGCGCGTTCAAAATTGAGGAGACCAGCCGTGAGTACTTTGTGGCGATCGACACATTCCGTGCCGACGCTCTCAGTGCGTCCGGCTGACAGTCATCCAATCATGTTGAACGACAATGGCACAGTCATTGATTCAGCGCCGGCGGGAGGCCGAGCGCACGCGGGTTGAAGCCTACGAGCTGTCGCTGCGGCATGTGTCGCAGCGGACGCGTCCTCCACCGGATTTCGAGAACGCGATCAAAGAGGCCAGGCGTGGCTTCGAGGCGGACGTCCTTCGCGATGCTTCGGCATGGAAGCCGCAGCTGAAAACTCGCGACGCGGCGCGTCTTCGTCTTGGCGCCGCCCGCTATCTCTTTGCGCGCTATCCTGTCGCTGAGCATCTGGAGCAGATCTGGATCGACAGCGCGGGACTGAGCCGCGACGAGATCATGTTGCGCAAGCGATGGTATGTCGTGGCGGCCGGCGGCGGTTCGCTCTACGCCGCCGGTGCGGCCGAATGGCTGTCTCGCAAGGAGGTCCATGCGTTCCTCAATCCGTTGGGGAAGGTCGGCTTCGAGGCTGCGATCTGGCAGGCGATTGCGCGTTCCTATGCGACCGATCCCGCTGTTGCGATGCGGATCGCGCGCACCAGGATCACACAGACGCAGCGCGCTCAGCATCGCTTCTGGCGCGAGGTGGTGCGCTTCTTCTGCGCGTATGCCACCACGGTCGAGGACATGGATGACTTCCATGACTACCTCGCCGATTGCCACCGGCGTGATCCAGAGTACACCCTCAAGGGGCGTTCACTGATCTCGCTTGGGCGGCAGATGCGCGAATGGCATCGCGATCTCGATGCGATTGCTCGTATCGAGGCCGCACGCCGTCGCGCCGAGGCGGCGCGAAACCGTGCGGGGGGGCTGGCAGCAGGCCCCGAGCAGAGCGAGGACCGTTGGCCCGGTGCAGCGATCGCGGACTGGTCATGGACCAAGTCGTCCAAGGACCGCGCCAAGCGCGAAGAATATGTCGTGGTCCAGTTGCGGACCGCAGCCGATCTCGTGGCTGAGACGCGGGGCATGCGTCACTGCGTCGCCACTTACGCGACAAAGTGCATTGCCGGGCATGCCTCGATCTGGTCGCTCCGTCGCCGTGCCTCGGGTGACGTCCAGCGGCTGCTGACCATCGAGCTTGATACCCGTTCCAGGGCGGTTCAGGTTCGTGGGTTTGCGAACCGTCCGCCGTTTGCCGAGGAGTGCAAGATCCTCCAGCGATGGGCGCAAGCACGCGGGATCATGCTGCTGTGAGAGAAGCCTGCGCCGCTTCGGCGGCGCAGGCAAAATACATGCGGCCCTCGCCAGGGGAGCTAGCGAGGGCCGCGTAGTACATCGTCGTTCGCGCCTTTAGTTCGCGAGCACGATGTGGGAGCTCTTGAAGGGGCTTAGAAGGGCAGCAGCACGTCCATGACCTGCTGGCCGTAGCGCGGCTGCTGCACGTCGGTGATCTGGCCGCGGCCGCCATAGGCGATGCGGGCCTGGGCGATCTTGGTGGAGTCGATGGTGTTGTCGCTCTGGATGTCCTCGGGGCGGACGATGCCGGCGACGATCAGCTCGCGAATTTCGAAGTTGACGCGGATCTCCTGCTTGCCTTCGACCACCAAATTGCCGTTCGGCAGCACCTGGGTCACCACCGCGGCGACGTTGGTCTGCAGAGCTTCCTTGCGGTCGACGCTGCCCTTGCCCTCGCTCGAGGAGGTCGAGTCGGCGGTCAGGATGCGGCCGGGGAGGATCTTGTTGGCCTGGGTGATCGTCTGGGAGCCGATGAAGTCCGTGATCCCGGAATCTTCCTTGTTGCTGCGGCTGCGCGAGGTGTCGTTCTCGATGTTGGCCTTGTCGGTGATGTTCACGGCTACCGTCAGGAGATCGCCGACCTGGCGGGCGCGCTGGTCCTTGAAGAAGGCGCGGCTGCCGTTGCGCCACAGCGAGTTCGGATTGTAGGAGGCGACCTCAGGCTTGGGCATCGGCATCTGCACCGGCTTGTAGCCGGGCTGCGTCGTCGGGTTGTCGATCGCCGACAGCTTCGGCTGCTCGCCGATCTGCGACAGGCGGTCGATCGAGGAGCAGCCGCTCGCCAAGGCGCAAATTGCAAGCAGCAGGGCAGAGATCGCGATGCGACGAAGGCGGGAGGCCGAACTGAACGTGGACATGAATCTACTCTGACTTGGCTGGAGCTTGCGAGAGGCGGACTTGCGGAATCTGGGCTTGGGCGATCTCGGCTGCGGACGCGGGTGCCTGGACCAGGCTCTGCGCCAGGGCAGCGGCCGCCGGCACGGGGTCGCGCTTGACCGACGAGGTCTGCTCGACCGCCGGTGCCATCGGTGCGGACTGGCTGGCGCCCTGCACCGTGACCTGGCCGCGGCCGGTCACGATGCCGGTCAGCGTGCGCTTGGAGTGCAGATTGAGCACGCTGACGGTGTCGCCCTCGGCACCGCTCTCGATCGCCTTGCCGCGCGTGGTGAGATAGAGACCGGGCACCTGGTAGATGATGGTGACGGCCTGGTCGCGCACCACGAAGTCGGGCTTGACGAGGTCGGCGGCGCGGATCGGCGTGCCCGCGCGCATTGCTCGGCGCAGCTGCATGCCGATGCTGCGGTCGCGCGAGGCAGGCTCGCCGGCGACTTCGGCCTTCGGCCGGCGCTCCAACGACAGGTCGGAGGATTTCAGGAGATCGGCGCGGTCGATGTCGCGGGTCAGCACGGCCACCTCCACCGTCTCGATCGCGGTGCCGGTGAAGCGCAGCTTGGTCGGCGCGGCGTTGCCGTCGTTGGCGATCTCGAAGGCGATGTCGAAACGCGTGCTGCGGGCATCATAGCGGGTTGCGACCGGCTGCAGCGCGCCGCTGTTGGAGGCGTCCAGCCGCATCTCGGCGACGCTGCGGTCGAACGTGATGGTGATGTTGGCGGCGTCGCCGAGGCCGAAGCGGCGCTCGAGCGCCGCGGCGACGGCGTTTTCGATATCCTTGCTCGCGAGCGTGCGGGCGAGGCGGGTGACCTGGACCTCTTTGATGTCCCCGGTCATGACGCCGATCACCTGCTTGGCTCGCAGGACCGAGAGCACCTGGCCTGTCGTCAGCGTGCCGGTGGTGCCGAGATCGGGCGAGCGGTAGACCGGGATCAGCGCGGCCGATCCGGCGTTGTCGATGAGATCGCCGATCCGCACCACGTCCGAAGTCACCGTGACGCTTGCGCGCAGCGTCGGCGCGGCGATGAAATCGTCGGCGGCCGCTGCCGGCAAGGCCAGCGCGAGAAGGGTGGAGATGGCGGCGAGGGTGGCGCGGATCATGGTCATCACCTCAGCGGAACAACGCCGTGGTCGATTGCATCATCTGGTCGGCGGCGCTGATCACCTTGGCGTTCATCTCGTAGGCGCGCTGGGCGGCGATCAGGTCGCTCATCTCCGAGACGACGTCGACATTGGCCTGCTCCAGGCTGCCTTGCGTGAGCTTGCCGTAACCTTCGGTGTTCGCGGTGCCGTCCTGCGGCGCACCGGACGAGGGCGTCTCGGTGAACTGGTTGTTGCCGACCGGCTGCAGGCCCGCCTTGTTGATGAAGCGCGTGACGCCGATCTGGCCGACGATCGAGGAGGTGGTTGAGCCCGGCAACGTCACCGAGACCTGGCCCTGCTCGCTCACGGAGATGCCCGAGGCGTTGTTGGGAATGGTGATAGTGGGCTGCACCGGATTGCCCTGCGCGGTGACGACGCGGCCCTGATTGTCCATCTGGAAGGTGCCGTCGCGGGTGTACTGGAAGGTGCCGTCGGGCATCAGGATCTTGAAGAAGCCCTCGCCCGAGATGGCGAGATCGAGGTCGTTGCCGGTCTGCGACAGCGTGCCTTGCGTCATGCTGCGCGGCGTGCCGACGGTCTTGACGCCGCCGCCGATGTCGACGCCGACCGGTAGGATGGTGCCCTGGTCCGACGATTGGGCGCCGACGCGGCGGACGTGCTCGTAGATAAGATCCTGGAACGCCGCCGTCTGCTTCTTGAATCCGGTGGTGCGGAGGTTGGCGATGTTGTTGGAGATCACCTGAACGTTGAGTTCCTGTGCCGCCATTCCGGTCGCTGCGGTGTGAAGCGCCTGCATCTCAGTTCTCCTTCAATCAGGCCGGAACGTCGGCGAGCTTCTCGATCGCCGATTTATGGAGGTCGCTCTGCTGCTGCAGCAGGTTGGCGACCGCGGCGTAGCTGCGCATCACCTCGACCATGCGGGTCATCTCGCCGACCGCATTCACGTTCGACTTCTCGACATAGCCCTGCTGCAGGGTGGACTTGGTGTCGGGCTGCTGGTTCGCCGAGCCGGCGGCATAGAGATTGGCGCCGAGCTTGGTCAGCTTGGCCGGATCGTCGAACGAGACCATGCGGATCTTGCCGCGGATCGAGTCGGTCCGCGCCGTGCCCTCGAGCACCGTGACGGTGCCGTCGGGCGCGACGTTGATGTCGTGGTCGGTCGGCTGAAAGGTGATCGGGCCGGCATTGCCAAGCACGAGATTGCCGTCGGCGGTGACGAGCTGGCCGGTGCTGTTGAGCGAGAACTTGCCGTCGCGGGTATAAAACTCGCCGCCGTTGGCCTGCACTGCGAAATAGGCGCCGCCGTTGATCGCCATGTCGAGCGGATTGTTGGTCGGCTCCAGCGGCCCCTGGCTGATGTTGCGGAAGGTGCCGCGGTCGTGGACATAGGAGACCCGGCGGTCGCGGCCGATGAAATTGTCCTCACGCGCGTTCGAGTTCAGATATTCCTCGAACAGCGAATGGTCGGACTTGAAGCCGTTGGTGTTGGCATTGGCGACGTTGTTGGCGATGACATCCATCTGCCGTTCCAACGTCATCTGCCGTGACAAGCCGATCAGACGCGCGTTCTGCATCGGAAATCTCCCCTGAGCGGATCTGCCATTTCGCTCTCCCAAGCGCCTTGGCGGACCCCGTGACCGAGACCGTCGGGCTCTCCCAAGCCGTGCGGTCTCGGGCCTGTCTCAGCGAAAGCCGTGCCAATCAGGAAAATCACGTAACTTCAATGTGTTGGCGACTTTCGAGGGGCGCGAGCAGGCGGCAGAAAGGTTCTGTTAGCCATGTTTGCCCGGCAGATTTTTCCTAGCGGCGGCCCAATCGAAAGATTCCGTTAACCATTATTACCGTAGCGTTTGCGCATCAGAGGAGCGCATTGCGCTGGGGCATTCGTATCGCGTCATTGTCTGCCAGGAGGCTTCGCTCTTTCGACCCCTTTGAGAGATGAACGGGCGCGGCAACCATGGCAGAGAACGAGGAAGGCGGCGCAGCCGCTGATGGCGCGGAAGCCGCTCCGCCGAAGAACAAGCTCAAGCTCATCATCATGGTCGTCGGCGCGCTCGCCGTGCTCGGCGGCGGTGCTGCGACCTGGTTCTTCTTCTTCCGTCATAGCGGCGATGAGCATCATGCCGAGGCCGCGCCGCCGCCGAAGCCGCCGGCCTTCGTCGACGTTCCCGACCTGATGGTCAACCTCGCCGGTTCGCCCGGCGAGCGCGTGCAATATCTGCGGTTGAAGATCGTGCTGGAGCTGAAGGAAGAGAAGCAGATCGAGGCGATCAAGCCGACGATGCCGCGCGTCACCGACATCTTCCAGACCTATGTGCGCGAGCTGCGCCCGTCCGACCTCAACGGTTCGGCCGGCATCTTCCGCCTCAAGGAGGAGCTGACCAAGCGCGTCAACGCGGCGGTCGCCCCGATCCAGGTCAGCGCCGTGCTGTTCAAGGAAGTCGTGGTCCAGTGAGCATGACGGACTAGGGATCATGGCGGGCAACGACCAAGTCGACCAGGATGCAATTGCCGCCCAGTGGGAGGCCTCGCTCGATAGCGAGGATCCCGCCGAGGCGGCAAAGGCTGCCGCCGAGAACGAGCTATCGGAGACGATGGCCCTGCAATGGGCCGCCATGGTCGAGGACGGCAGCCGCGATCTCGGCACCGGCAAGAATTCCGGCGAGCGGGTGTTGTCCCAGGAGGAGATCGACAATCTCCTCGGCTTCACCGTCGGTGACGTCACGCTCGACGACCATTCCGGCATTCGCGCGATCATCGATTCGGCGATGGTCTCCTACGAGCGCCTGCCGATGCTCGAAATCGTCTTCGACCGCCTGGTGCGGTTGATGACGACCTCCTTGCGCAATTTCACCTCCGACAACGTCGAAGTCTCGCTCGACCGCATCACCTCGGTGCGCTTCGGCGATTACATGAACTCGATCCCGCTGCCCGCCGTCCTCACCGTCTTCAAGGCCGAGGAGTGGGAGAACTTCGGCATGGCGACGGTCGATTCCAACCTGATCTATTCGATGATCGACGTGCTGCTCGGCGGCCGCCGCGGCACCAGCCAGCTGCGCATCGAGGGCCGGCCCTACACCACGATCGAGACCGAGCTGGTCAAGCGGCTGGTCGAGGTGGTGCTGGCCGACGCCGAGCAGGCGTTCCGGCCGCTGTCGCCGGTGACCTTCTCGATCGACCGGCTCGAGACCAATCCGCGTTTCGCCGCGATCAGCCGTCCCGCCAACGCCGCGATCCTGGTGCGCCTGCGCATCGACATGGAAGACCGCGGCGGCAACATCGAGCTGCTGCTGCCTTATGCGACCATCGAGCCGATCCGGGGCGTCCTGCTCCAGATGTTCATGGGCGAAAAGTTCGGCCGCGACCCGGTCTGGGAGGGCCACTTCGCCACCGAGATCGTGCAGGCCGAGATCGCCGTCGACGCCGTGCTCTACGAGGCCGACATTCCGCTCAAGCAGCTGATGCGGCTCAAGGTCGGCGACACGCTGCCGCTCGACATGCGCGCCGACGCCAACGTCACCGTGCGTTGCGGCGACGTCACGCTGACCGAGGGGCGGATGGGCCGGGTCGGCGACCGCGTCGCGATCCGTGTGACGAAACCCTTGCGCAAGCCAAGTACGACACTTGCGATGTTCGAGAAGGTGGACGAGCAGAACAAGATGATGGAGGCCCCATGAACCACTCCCTGGGAATGGCGATCGAGACGCTGGTGGCTATCCTGCTGATGCTGACGATCGTCTACTGCGTCACGCTCAACAAGCGCTTGAGGCGGCTGAAGGCGGACGAGCATTCGCTGAAGGCCGTCATCGCCGAGCTGATCACCGCGACCGAGATTGCCGAGCGCGCGATCGGCGGGCTGAAGCTCGCCGTGCGCGACGTCAACGAGAACCTCGGCAGCCAGCTCGCCGCCGCGACGCAGATGTCGGATCAGCTCTACAAGCAGCTCGGCGAGGCCGACAACGTGGTGCGGCGCCTGTCCAAGATCGCGATCGCCGCGCGTCCCGTCACCAATCCGGAGACGGTCGCCGCGCCCGCGCCCAAGCCGTCGTCCGCGAAGGCGGTGGCGGCGGCCGCCGAAGCCTTCTCCGAGCGCCGACGATCCAACGGCCTTGCCGCATGAAGCCTGGGTATGAAGTCCTTTCGTAACATCCGCGTCATTCCGGTCGTCCTGGTCGCCGTTGCCGGCCTCGCCACGCTGAAGGTGGCGGGCCTTGCGATCAACGGCGGCTATGTCTTCGACTACAAGCCGAACCAGGGCAAGAAATCCTGGGCGGAAGAGAACCTGAATTTCCCGACCGGCCGCGAGGATCCCGACATCACCGGCTCGACCCCTGCGCCGAAGGAAGCACCTAAGCCGGCAGCGCCCGAGACCAAGATGGAGGGTGGCACCGTCGTCAAGATCGACGAGGGGCAGCCGCAGGTCTCGGCCGCGGAGCGCGCGATCCTGGAACGGTTGCAGGCGCGGCGTCAGGAGATCGAGGCGCGCCAGCGCGAGATCGACATCCGCGAAAGCCTGCTCAAGTCGGCCGAGAAGCGCATCGAGACCAAGGTCGAGGAGATGAAGGCGGTGGAAACCCGCATCTCCGCGACCCAGGCCGAGCAGAAGGCCGCCGAAGCCCAGCGCATGAAGGGCCTCGTGACCATGTACGAGGGCATGAAGCCCAAGGATGCCGCGCGGGTGTTCGACCGGCTCGAAATGGGCGTGCTGATCGAGATCGCCTCGGCGATCGCGCCGCGCAAGATGTCGGACATCCTGGGCCTGATGTCATCGGAAGCCGCCGAGCGGCTGACCGTCGAGATGGCCCGCCGCGCCAATGGCGGCGGCGATCAGTCCGCCTCGGCCGGCGAATTGCCCAAGATCGACGGCAAGCCGACGCAAAAGCCGAATTGAGGCTCGAGGAGAAGCGCGCTTTCAATCCGCGCGCTGTCGACTGAAGCCCAGAGAAATGCCTCGTGCGCCTAATTCGCGAAGGCCTGTTGCACCCTGCGAACAGGCGGGCGCAACTGCTGCTCCATCTGGGCGAGGATATTGACCTGCTGCTTGATCAGCGCCGCCTTTGAGACGCGGGTCACGAGCTGCAGGGTGCTGTGGCAACAGGCACATTCATATGTCTTCAGGGCATATCCTCTTGCAATCGGGACGATCGCGACGACCGCTCTTGCTCTGCTACACACAATGCAACCGGCTTCTCCGCTCATTGATTACCCCCAGAGCTAACCAATGCGATTTGCATCGCCGAGATTCACATCTGATTCAGAGTCGCGCGCGAACCGCAACGAGCCGAAGGTTGTGAGTGCGCGCGCTCAGCAACCCGTCAAGGTGGAAATCAGAACCCGTGGCGGATGCAGCCGGGGCAGGCGGCATCCTCCGGGACTGCGATGACTTGACGCGCGCAGGTGTGAAGTGGCGTACAGTGGTGCTCAAGGCGCCGTCCTACGCTTCGGTCATTCGCAGTCGGCAGCGCAGGAGGAGGCCATGAACTACTCGTCCGCAGCAGAACGCGTCATCGAGGCCGTCAACCGGATGCTCATAGCGGCGATGACATCCGCATGGACATCCGCGCTAAGCCATCAGCATGCCGCGCCGCCGGATGGCGAGCCCGGCAACGATGATCAATCTTCTCTTGGCGAAGAGAGCTCCTCGGCGCCCGATGGCGCCGGGACGCAACACTGAAGAGCCCATTGGCTCGGGGCGTCACAAGATCAGATCGTGCAAGCCGTGGCCGTGAGCCGGACTTGGGCCATGAGGCGGATCAACATCGGGCGGAGATGGTTCAGGCGTGAACGCCAGTTCGAGCCCGTGGAATCCTCCAGCGTGGCCGGGATGACCGGCGAGGTCTAGATGATCCGGCACCACGCTGTGCTGTGAGCCCTGCGAAGCGTTATCCTTGAACTTGAACGACTCGCCGAGCTGTTGCGTCTCGCTTGCAAGCGAATGGTTGGCGCCTCCGCTCGACGACTTCAGAAGGCTCGGATTGAGCGTCGCCTCTGCCATTCCATCGTTGGCACGACCGTGGGCATGCGCCGCCTCGTCGGCGTTTCCTTGATGCGAGGCGCCGTGATTCCCGGCATTGTTCCCCGGTGCAAGCCCGCGCCCGGCGTGCTGTTCGGCGGCATTCTGGTCAAAATTCAGCGCGGCGATGGCAATGTCAGGCATGTGGCCGCTTCCAGCAATCGCGCCACTTTTGGCCAGCAATGCTGTGTCGGGACCGGCCAGGTGGTCGAAGACAAAACTGGCCTCCGTCGGTGCGGCGACGTATTGCGACATCGTAGACGGTCCGCTGCCCGAAGGAGCTACCGCAACAATAGCGAGTGTTTCGGTCGAGGGCGTTTGCATCGGGTCCGAACTGGAGATGCTCGAATATTCAGTTTGTTCGATCTGGTCCGAAGGCGTATCCAGGTTGTGGAGCGGCTCGCTTGACTGGATGTCCGGACTCTCTGCGAGGAGCGTGCCGTCGCCGCTTCCGGAGTCGGACGAGATTTCGGAAGTGATCGTCATTAGCCCGGCCGCATCACTCTGCAGGGTTGCGGTGAGGTCGGTCAGCTCGCTGGCGACCGCCACTACAGGCGCCGCTGGCGCCAGGATGAAGTCCGAGGCATCGACGGTTGCAATCCCCTGCAAATGGATTTCGAGCAGACTGGAATCGCCGATGTGCAGGGTCTGGTCCGTTGAGTTGACGTACACGATGGTTTCGTTCGACGCGCTGTCATAGATCCAGGCGATCGTATGTGGCGGCACCGTCGTGTTGGTTGAGCTCAACGCCAGGATGGCAAACCCGAGCGCGCCAAAGGCGGTCAGGTCGATCCTGTCCGCTCCCGATGCGAAGTCGGTGATGGTGTCGAACTGACCGGCACGGGAATCGGCAACGAACAAATATGCGAAACGATCGTTGCCATTGCTGCCGGTGAGTTGGTCCGCACCAAATCCGCCGGTTATGGTATCGGCGCCGTTGTTGCCGTTTACCGTATCGTTTCCCGAGCCGCCGTAGATGGCATCATTGCCATCGTTGCCCTTGATCGTGTCATTGCCTGAGCCGCCATAGAGAACGTCCGTCTTGCCGGTCCCATTGACCGTATCACTGCCGGCTCCCGCATAGATGACCTGACCTGTGTCGCCGCCGCCGGCGATGGTTTCGCTCCCCGGCGTTCCGTACACGTTCGGAGGATCGGAGATCACGACGGATCCGGTGGCCAGGTTGTCAAAATCGTTGGGGTCGGCATCACTGGCGCCATGAATGGCGACGGTCACCGTCTGCGTGGTACCGTCGATCGCGGTTACCGTGAATGTGTCGGTCAGGGTGTCGCCGGAATCGAGAGCCTCAACCACGCTATTGTTGTTGTCGAGGGTGTACGTCCATGCGCCGGCTGCGGTCATCGTGAAGGTGCCGTATCCGTCGTCGCTCGCGGTCGGTGAAGAGATCGCGGTGAACGTATTCGGCGCGTTGTCGACGTCGGTACCGGTCAGCGTGCCAGTCGCGATGGGAGCGCCGGGCGAGAAGGTTCCTGCCTCCGTCACTGAGCCGGTCGTGGTGCCGGAAATGAGGGCCGCGTCGTTGCTGCCGTGAATGGTGATCGTCACCACCTGTGGCGTGCCGTCGAGGGTCGTGACAGTAAAACTGTCGGTGAGTGTGTCCCCGACATTCAGCGCCTGCACCGCGCCGCTCGCATTGTCGAGCATGTAGGTCCACGCGCCGGCGGCGGTTAGCGTAAAGGTGCCATAACCATTCGTGCTTGCCTTGGGCGAACTCAGTGCTGTGAAGGTATTGGACGCATTGTCGACGTCGGCGGCAAACAGCGTGCCGGTTGCGCTCGGGCTGCCCGGTGTCGCATTGGCAACGCCGCCGGCCTCGGTCACCGCGCCGGTCGTGGTGCCGGAAACGATGGCGGCATCGTTGGTGCCATGGATGGTGACCGTCACCACTTGGGCGGTTCCATCCAGAGTGGTCACCGTGAACCTGTCGGTCAGCGTTTCGCCGGTATTGAGCGCCTGCACCGCAGCGTTGGCGTTGTCGAGCGTGTAGGTCCACACGCCGGCAGCCGTCATGGTGAAGGTGCCGTAGCCGGCGGCGCTCTGCGTCGGCGAGCCGACGGCCGTGAATGCATTTGCGATCGTGTCCACGTCGGTATCGGTGAGGGTGCCGGTCGCGATGGGCGTGCCGGGGTTAGCACTGGCGACGCCGCCAGCCTCGATGACGGCGCCGGTCGTGTCGCCGGAGATGACCGCTGCATCACTGGTTCCCTGGATGGTGATCGTCACCACCTGGGGCGTGCCTCCGATCGTGGTCACCGTGAAGCTGTCGGTTAGCGTTTGGCCGGCATTGAGCCTCTGCACTGCGAGGTTCGAATTGTCCACGGTGTAGGTCCACACGCCGGCAGCCGTCATCGTGAAGGTGCCATAGCCGCCGGTGCTCGTCGTCGGCGAACTCACGGCCGTGAACGTATTTGGTGGGTCGTCGACGTCGGTATCGGAAAGCGTGCCGGTCGCAATCGGCGTGCCGGGCGTTCCATTGGCAATGCCGCCAGCCTCGACGATCGAGCCGGTCGTGGTGCCGGAGATGATTGCAGCGTCGTCGACACCGTTGATGGTGACTGTGAACGTCTGACTCGCAGAACTGAGGCCGTCGGAAACCGTGACGACGAAACTGTCGGTCGTGGGCGCCTTCAGCGCGTTGATCGCGATGCTGTCAGGCACGAACGTGTAGGCGCCGCTCGTACTGTTGACGTAGAGCGTTCCGTACGGACCGGGCTTTGACAGGTCGTATGTCACTCCGCCGAGGACCGTCTCGCCGGCGGTTGCCCCTATGACGCCAAAGGTCAGCTTGGCGCTGCCGCTGGTGCTGCTGGCAGCGAAGATTCCGCTCGTCGCAGTGAATGTATCAAACACCACCGTATCGAGCTCGGTCGGCCCCGCTCCGGTGCTGAGTGTCGGCGGTATGGGGTCGAAAACGGGAATGGCGAATGGCGACACAGGCGCCAGCAAATTCTGCAGCGAGGGCGCGTCGGGCTGAATGAAATTGATCGGCTGCAGCAATTGGGTTTTGACGAAGGGAGGCGTGCTCGAGCCATGCGGCCCCTGTCCGTCCAGATTGGCGAGCACGTCCTGCTGTGCGGCGCGCAACTCGTCCATGCGAGCGGCCGAGTTCGCGACCTGATTGACACTGATGGTGGATCCCACTTTCTTGACGATGATCGTTTCGCCGGGATCATCGACGATGATGTGCCGTGGGATCGGCTCCTTGGTCACGAGCTCAAATGCGCCGTGCGCAAGGTCCTTGTAAGTGATGGAGTCGTCATCCAGGAATGTGACGTCCGGGTCCGCGGCCTCGGCATTTTCCGCAACCGAGAAAGTCAATGCTGCAAGCGTCAGCATTCCGAAACCGCCCGCGTGACTTCGGGCGCGAATGCCTGCAATTGGCGTATTCAGCTGGAGAGACCCGGTTTCTGCCAGCCGATCTGGTACGAAACTGAAGCTGCCTCGGGTCACGTCGAACAGGGCTGTAGGTGGCGTGCCTTCGACGTCGAAGACGAATTCGCTCAGCGCGAGGCGAGTGTCGCAGGAGATGTTGAAGAAAGTACCGTCGATAAAGCGAATCGTGATCTGTCCGTCGGCGTCAGTCTCTATCACGTCAGCCCGGTAGACAGGCGCGCCGGCTACGGCCTGTGTGGCGACGCCACTGGCTCGCGTGAGCGTACCGCAGCCGATCGCTGTATGAATATGGCCAATGATTTGGACGGGTAGGGCCGCGGCGGCCCTATTGCCAACCTGGACATCGGATGCAACCAACATGGCTCGACCTCGCCTGGGTGATTAATTCAGGCTCGGCGTGCTGCCATGGTCTTTCGGGGCGGCCCTCGCCAAGGGACAAATATCCTGGGCGCTGGCAGCCGAAGGCTTGCCGCCGAAAATCATCAAGTCTGGTCCAGAGAGACGCATGGCGCGGGGACGGCGGCGCGTAATACCATTCCCGGCGCGTATCCCTCCCGCTAAAGTGATTAAATTGACAAACGAGAGCTTATTTAATTTGTGGCGCTTCCGTAGCGTTACGGTAAACTAGAACGATTAAAATTATTAAACAAGAAATTTATTTATTGCGACCGCGCTTCGCGGTTCAAGAGCGGTTCAAGAAATGAGCCGCCGCTAGTCGATAGGATCTTCTCGGAAAGGGCGGATCATGTGCAGACCTACGACAGCCGCTTTGGCGACCGGCTTGGTCTTGGCGCTAGCCAATTTCTCGCCGAGTGCGGCTCAAGCGCAAGTCGATTCCACCGGGCCCGCCGTCGCCAGCTCGTCTTCCAAACCGATCGGGAAGGTGGCGACGGCCACAGGCTCCGTCACGATCGAACATGCGGGCGCAGTGATCGTTCAAGCGAATGTCTCAAGTGAGCCCGGCCAGGCCAAGAGGGGTGATCCCGTATATCTTGGTGACGTGGTGCTGACCGGAGACGACGGCCGGGTCGGAATAAATCTTAGCGACGGCAGCTCGTTCAATTTATCGAGCAACGCCCGTATGGTGCTGGATCACTATGTGTATGAGCCGGCCGGCAAGTCCAACGCGACCCTGTTCAGTCTTGCCAAGGGAACGTTCACTTTTGTTGCGGGCAATGTTGCGAAGACCGGCGATATGAAGGTCGATACGCCCGTTGCCACGTTGGGGATCCGAGGTACGACGCCGCACATCGAGATTTCTGATGACGGGTCAGCCAAATTTTCGACGCTGATCGAAGAGGGCAAAAGCAAGGTCCTGAAGAAGCCGCCGGCCGGCGCGGCGCCGGAGCCCGATCGAAGCGCCAATCGCAGGCTCATTATCTGTCGGGGATGCTGAGAAGTTTGCTCGGCCGAAGCCGCCGTGATGCCGGCGCAGCGTCCGGCCCGGCAGAGAGACGCAACATGAGTGCTTCGTTTCGCTCGCGGAG
The DNA here is from genome assembly GCF_020194135.1 of Bradyrhizobium sp. BRP23. Classification (NCBI taxonomy): domain Bacteria; kingdom Pseudomonadati; phylum Pseudomonadota; class Alphaproteobacteria; order Hyphomicrobiales; family Nitrobacteraceae; genus Bradyrhizobium; species Bradyrhizobium sp. BRP23. Next base: position 28,042 of record NZ_JADYVW010000002.1, read on the forward strand.
TTCGGCGCTTGGTGTGAAAATCGCACGGGCCAGTGTCATCAGGGCAGGGATGCTCATTCTGATCGTTGGACTCTCCGGTTCGTCAGGCTTGGCGCAGACGTCGAAGAAGAGCAGCTCACTCAAGAATATCGAGCTATGTAACGGGTCAGATCGGGTCTCGCCCGAAGCTCGCATCGAGGCCTGCACGGCCTTTATCGATGCGGGCGAGGGGAGCACAAATGGCTTTGCCGTCGCCCACAACAACAGGGGCAATGCCCATAGCGCCAAAGCCGACTACGGAGGCGCGATCAAGGATTTCCTTGAAGCGATCCGGCTCAACCCGAATTATGCGAAAGCCTTCAACAACCTCGGCGTGGCCTATCTGAGGACGGGCTCTTACGACCTTGCTCTTAGCGCTTTTCAGGAGGCGCTGAAGCTCAACCCCAACTATGCCACTGCCTTTGCCAACCGTGCGGCAGCGTTCTTGAAGAGGAATGCGTACGACCGTGCAGCGCAGGACTATGACGAAGCAATTCGCCTTGACCCGAAGCTGGAGGCGGCCTGGAGCGGACGCTGTTGGGCCCGGGCCATCCTCGGCGCCTTGCAGGCTGCGATGGAGGATTGCGAGATGGTGCTTCGATCGGGAGCAGGTAACGCCGCGACATACGATTCGCGAGCCCTGATAAATCTGAAAATGGGACAACTCTCCGCGGCTATCGACGACTACAACGCGGCGCTGCGGTACGCCCCCAAGCTGGCGAGCGCGCTGTACGGTCGCGGGGTCGCCAGATTCAAGCTCGGCGACACAGACGGCGGCAATAGCGATATCTCGGCGGCCAGAAGGATCGAGGCTGGAATCGCCGAAGACTTTGTCCGCTATGGGGTGCCGCAAAGGGACTGACCAGCCGCGACGGCACCGTCGTGCAGCCGTTAACAACTGCTTAACCGCCTGCGTCTCAAATTCAAACTGGCGGATCGGCCCCCCGCTCGATCGGCGCGGCGTGCTGTTCCCGACGCAAATCAAGAGATAGCATTAACAAGTCCTTAATTGGCGAGACCTACAGTCGACGGCACCGCCGGCGTCAGTGCCGGCATGACCGCCGAACCGGAAGAAATGCCGCCAATGGCGCGAGAGGCTGCCGCTGGATTTGTGTCGCGAGCCCACGCATCGGCGCGGGGCTTGTCGCGTCACGCCCGCGCCGCGGCCTTGCTGGCGGCCTGTCTCCTGCTTGGCCTTGCGGCGCCCGGCCGGGCGGCCGATCCGATCAGGGGCGAGGCGACATTTTCAGCCGGTGGCGGCTTTGCCCGTCTCGTCATCAAGCTCGGCGAGGACGTTCCCTCCGAGGTGACGACCGCGGGCTCGATCCTCGTCATCCGCTTCGACCGGCCCGTCGATGTGCCCGTCGAGCGCATTCCGGAAGGCGCGCCCGATTACGTCAATTCCGCCCGCCGCGACCCTGACGGCGGCGCCATCCGCCTGTCACTGGCGCGGCGCGTCACCGTCAACACCATGAACGCCGGCGAGCGCACCTTCATCGACCTGCTGCCCGAGGGCTGGAAGGGGCCGCCGCCGAGCCTGCCCATGGACGTGGTCAAGGAGCTTGCCGAGCGGGCACGCGCGGCCGAGCGTGCGCTGCGCGCCCAGCGTGCCGCCGCGGAGTCCAGGAAGCGTCCGCCGATCCGCGTGCGCGCCTCGGTGCAGCCGACCTTCGTGCGCTTCGTGTTCGAGATGCCCGACGGGGTCGGCGTCTCCTCCGTGCTCAACGAGCAGAAGCTGACGCTCGTCTTCAACGCCAATCTCAATTTCGACCTGGCGGACGCGGTCCTCGCCGCGCCGCCGAACGTCGCCTCGATCAAGCAGAAGTCCGATATCGACCAGACCAATGTCGAGATCGCGCTGATCGGCGATGCCGACGTGCATTCGTTCCGCGACGAGAAGAACTACGTCGTCGACGTCTCCTTCCAGCCCGACAAGGGGAAGTTGGCGGCAACGCCCGAGGCGACGATCGCGCAGATGAAGCCGGTCGGTCGCGGGCCGGCGGCTGCCGCTGCACCTGCACCTGCACCGGAAAAGCCCGCCGCCGAGAAGAAGGACGCCCATCGCGAGATCCCACCGCCGACCTCCGAGACGATCGCGCGCGAGGCCAGGATCGAGATCAAGCCCGAGGTGAAGGTGGAAGCGCCCGCCACGCTGCCGCCCGCCGAAACGCCGAAACCGGCAGCCTCTCCCGCGGCCGAAGCGGCCCAACCGCCCAAGGAAGCTGCGAAGCCGGCGGCTGCGCCTGCGCCCGTCGAAGCGCCCAGGGAGGTCGCGAAGGAACCGGTCAAGGATGCCGCCAAGGATGCTGGCAAGGATGCTGGCAAGGATGCTGCCAAGGCTGGGCCGGGGGAGGTGCCGGTCGCGCCCGCGATTGCCAGCGTCGATGCGCGCCGCGACAGCGACGGCTTGCGCGTGACGTTCCCGTTTCAGGTCGCAACGCCGGCGGCGGCGTTCCGCCGCGGCGACACCGTGTGGCTGGTGTTCGATACGCCGAAGCCCGTCGATGTCGAGGCGATCCGCACCAAGGGCGGCGCGATGATCGGCGAGGTCGGCCGCGTCCCGCTCGACAAGGCGCAGGCGGTGCGCATCCGTCTCACCCGTCCCCTGGTCTATTCGCTGACGAGCGAGGAGGTCGGCAAGGAGACCAACTGGATGTTGACGCTCGCCGACAAGATCCAGGCGACGCCGCTGCCGCTGATGATGTCGCGCAACATCACCGATCCCGCGCTCGCCAATATCGCGATCCCCTTCGCCAATCCAGGCCAGCTGCACAAGCTCACCGATCCCGATGCCGGCGACACGCTCTATGTCGTCACCGCGCTGCGGCCGGTGCGCGGCTTCATCAAGCGGCAGGACCTCGTCGATCTCTCGCTGCTGGAATCCGCGCACGGCATCGCGATCCGGCCGAACTCCGACGAGATCGGCGTCGAGGTCGGCTCCGACAAGGTGATTCTTGGCAAGAAGGGCGGCTTGACCCTGTCGCCGGTCGACATCTCGGCCGAGCGGGCGCCGACCGCCGTGCGCCCGATCTTCAGTCCCGAAGGCTGGCGCAAGGGCCAGTCGGAAAACTTCATGGCGCGCCAGGGCGAACTGATGACGGCGATCTCGGCGGTCGAGCCGGCGCTGCGTTCGCTGCCGCGGCTCGATCTTGCGCAATTCTACATGTCGCGCGCCATGTATCACGAGGCCAAGGCCGTGACCGACGTGATGCTGAGCGATCCGCTCAACAAAGAGGAGAGCGGCGCGCTGATCATGCATGCGATCGCCAACATCCTGATCGGCCGGCCGGCGCAGGGGCTTAAGGATCTCGCCAATCCTGTGATCGGCAACAGCCACGATGCCCAGCTCTGGAAGGCGCTCGCTTATGCGCGCCAGGGCAAATGGGCCGATGCGCGCGAAAAGTTCAAGAACGTCGAATTCGCCATCGCCTCGCTGCCGCTCGACATCCAGCGCATCGTGACGATGGATGCGATGCGCGCATCCCTCGAGGTGAAGGACTATGCCGGCGCCTCCAAGCGCCGCAGCGAGCTCGAGGTGGTCGGTGTCCCGCCCGAGGCCGCGCCAGGCTTCGCCGTGCTGCGCGGCCGGCTCGCCGAGGCGCTCGGCCACGACAAGGATGCGCTCGACGATTACAAGCTCGCGGTCGCCTCGAATGACCGTCCGGCTGCGGCCGAGGCCAAGCAGCTCGAGATCGCGCTGCGTCAGAAGCGCGACGAGATCGGCAAGGACGAGGCGCTGCGTGAGCTCGAGACGCTGTCGATGACCTGGCGCGGCGATGCGATCGAGGTCAAGACGCTGCAGATGCTGTCGCGCCTCTATGCCGAGAACGGGCGCTACCGAGATGCGCTCACCGCCGCGCGCACCGCGACGCGGCTGCAGCCGAACGCCGAAGCCTCGCGTCAGGCGCAGGATCTCGCCTCCGAGCTGTTCACGCAGCTCTTCCTCGGGCCGAAGGGCGACGAGCTGCCGCCGGTCGAGGCGCTCGGGATGTTCTACGAGTTCCGCGAGCTGACGCCGATCGGCCGCCGCGGCGACGAGCTGATCCGCCGTCTCGCCGACCGTCTCGCCTCGATCGATCTGCTCGATCAGGCTGCCGAGCTCCTGCAATACCAGATCGATCATCGCCTCGAAGGCGCCGCGCGCGCCCAGGTCGCCGCGCGCCTCGCCATGATCTATCTCGCCAACCGCAAGCCCGACTTGGCCATCACCGCGCTGCGCGCGAGCCGCATCAGCGATCTCTCCGGGGAGCTCCGGCAGCAGCGCCTGCTGCTGGAGGCGCGTGCGCAGAGCGACGTCGGCCGTCACGATCTTGCGCTCGACATCGTCTCCAACGTCGCCGGGCGGGAAGTGCTCCGCCTGCGTTCCGACATCTTCTGGGCGGCGCGGCGCTGGCGCGAATCCGCCGAGCAGATCGAGCTCTATTACGGAGACCGCTTCCGCGACTTCAAGCCGCTCAATACGGTCGAGAAGAGCGACATCATCCGCGCCGCCGTCGGCTACGCCCTCGCCGACGACTCGATCGGCCTGTCGCGCTTCCGCGAGAAATACGCCCCGCTGATGAGCGAGAGCGCCGACCGTCTCGCCTTCGACATTGCGAGCAAGCCGGCCGCAGCCTCCAGCGCCGAATTCGCCGAGATCGCCAAGCTCGCTGCCAGCGTCGACACGCTCGACGGCTTCCTGCGCGAGATGAAGCAGCGCTTCCCCGACGCCACCGCCCGCGCGCCCGGCGCGCCGCAGGCCAAAGATACGAGCGACCACACCGGCTCGCTGCCCACGATCCCGGTCGTGCGGCAGATCAAGATGACGCGGTAGGACTGTCTCCGCGCGAAGCGCGGCCCGCGACCGCGCCACAAACTCGTCATTGCGAGCGCAGCGAAGCAATCCAGACTCTTTCCGCGGCGGCAGTCTGGATTGCTTCGTCGCAAGGGCTCCTCGCAATGACGAGGAGGGAGCGGGGGCTGTCGCTGAGAGCGGAAAGGACGCAGCAGCGAACGAAGCCTTACCCCCCGTAACTCTGCACCAGGCTCCCCGCCACCAGCGACCAGCCGTCGACCAGCACGAAGAAGATCAGCTTGAACGGCAGCGAGATCGTCGCCGGCGGCAGCATCATCATGCCCATCGACATCAGCACGGAGGCGACGACGAGGTCGATGATCAGGAACGGCAGGAATAACAGGAAGCCGATCTCGAAGGCGCGCTTCAGCTCGGAGATCATGAAGGCGGGGACGAGAATGCGTAAGGCGAGATCGTCGGGCGTGGCCGGCGGCGGCTCGCCGGAGAGGTCCAGGAACAGCTTCAGGTCCTTTTCGCGCACGTTCTTCTGCATGAAGCCGCGCAGCGGCACGGAGGCGCGCTGAAACGCGTCCTCGACGCCGATCTGGTTGGCGACGAGCGGGCGGATGCCCTCGTCGTAGGATTTCTGCAGCACCGGGCCCATCACGAAGAAGGTGAGAAACATCGCGAGCGCGATGATCACCGAGTTCGGCGGGGCGGTCGCAGTGCCCATCGCGGTGCGCAGCAGCGACAGCACCACCACGATGCGGGTGAACGACGTCATCATGATCAGGATCGACGGGGCGATCGAGAGCACCGTGAGCAGCGCGATCAGCTGGATCGCGCGCTCGGTGACGCCGCCGCCACCGGCGCCGCCGCCGAGATTGATGCTGATGTCCTGGGCATGCGACGGCATTGCGAGCGAAGCCGCGCCGACCAGGACAGAAAGGAAAAGAACTCTACGCGGGAGGGCGGGCAACCTCACGAAGATGGCTTCGGACGGCCGAGCAGGGAGGCCATCTCGTCTTCGAGATTTTCAAAGCTGGTCTTTTCCGCAGCCGGCTTCGCCGGCGCAGCGGGCGGTGCCGGCGGCTCGCTGCGGGCGGCGCGCGCCGGAGCGGGCGGCGGCTCCGGCGCAACCGGAGGCGCGACCGTTTCCCCGGCCGGGCGGCGCAGGGCAGCCTCGAGCCGCTGCGCCATTTCGGCGAGATTCTGCTCGGCGCTCGAGGGCGCGGCAGCCGCTGCCGGCGGCGGAACGGGCGCAGCCTGCGGCACGGGCGGAGGAGGCGGTGGTGCCGCGGCGCGCTCGGCTCGCACCGGCGGCATCTTCATCGGCTCACTGCCGCGCGGCGGACGCGGCATCAGCGGCGGCTCGCCGCGGGCGATGCGCGGCGGCAGCGGCTCGGGCCGCGGTTCGCGCTCGGGACGTGGCGCGATCGGCTCCGGCGTAAAGCCGCCCAGAGCCGGCTCGCTGCGGCGTTCGGCCATTGCAGGCGCAGGCCGACGCACTTCGTCGGCGAAGGATGGCCGCGCGGGCCGCGGCGGCGGCTCGGGCATTTGCGGCTCGGGATGATCGAGCAGCTCGGGCCGCGGCGCGTCGTCGGCCCAGCCGCCGGCATCGGGCAGGGGGGCAAGGCGCGGCGGTTCGGCGGCACTCGGACGTTGCGGAATCTGGTCGCGGCTGGGCGCGGCGCGAACGATGTTGGGCTCGACGACGATGTCGGTCGGGCCGCCGATCATCAGCAGATGCTCGACATTGTCGCGCCGGACCAGCACCAGGCGGCGCCGGCCGTCGACCGCGGCGGCGTCGATCACGGCGAGGCGGGGCATCCGGCCGCGCTGGGTGTTGGCGCCGATGCGGCTTCCGGCGAATCGGCGAACCAGCCATGCAGCGACGCCGATCAACGCCAGAACGACGATGAACGCGACGATGAAGGTGATAGGGCTGCCTTGCATACTTGTCCCCGACAAATGGCGCTTTTCTCGTGCCCATGGTCAGTCGAGCCGACCACCGGCGGACGATGCCCCAAACTGCGATTTCTTAACGTTCCACGGCAAGTTTTGCCGTCCCCAACTCTTAATAACCCATGAATCGCCCGATCCAAAACGACTTCTTGCCCTGTGCACGTCTCGCCAAACGGTTGGGTTAATGCCACTTTTCGCGCCGTCGAATCGCGGGGGCGCAAGAATCAGTTTCGGCTGGGGACATGCATCACGACCGGTCTCTTAACCAGCTGTTAACCATACAGGCGGCAAATTCTGCCTAGCGGCGGTCCCTTGGGTCCGTCGGGGCGGAGGGAGCCGCGACGATGTCCATCAACGATATTCCGGAACTGTCGGTGCTTCGCACCAAGATGCAGTGGCATCAGGAGCGCCAGCGCGTCCTGTCCGAGAACGTCTCCAATTCCGACACGCCGAAATTCCGGCCGCGCGACCTGGTCGAGCCGAAGTTCGACAAGGCCGGCGCCGTCACGGGGTCCATGGGGCCCTTGGTCCTGACCCGGACCAGCGCCTCGCATTTGGCGCCGTCGGGGGCCCCTTCCGCCTTCGACCAGAACAAGAACGCGGGTTTCGAGACCCGCCCCGCCGGCAATGCCGTCAATCTCGAGGAGGAGATGATGAAGGCCGCCAGCAACCAGATGGACTACGCCGCGGTGACCTCGCTCTATTCGAAGAGCCTGCGCCTGCTCAAGACCGCGATCGGCAAAGGTTAGGCCCTAAAGGAGGCGGATCATGGCAAATGACAGCAGCGACTTCGCCCGCTCCATGGCAATCGCGACCTCGGGCCTGCGCGCGCAGGCCGGCCGCATGCGGGTGATCTCGGAGAACATCGCGAATGCGGACTCGACGGCGCAGACCGCCGGCGGCGATCCCTACCGGCGCAAGGTGCCGACCTTCTCATCCGCGCTCGACCGCACGCTCGACGCGCAGGTCGTCACCCTCGGCAGGATCAAGCCCGACCAGTCCGCCTTCCGCGTCCGATACGAGCCGAACAATCCGGCTGCGGATGCCAGCGGCAACGTCAAATATCCCAACGTGAACTCGGTGGTCGAGATGACCGACATGCGCGACGCGCAGCGGTCCTACGAGGCCAACCTCAACATCATCAGTGCGACGCGCCGGATGATCCAGCGCACGCTCGACATCCTCAAGAGCTGAACAGGACATTTGAGCCATGGCATCACCAACAATTGCCGCCAATGCTTACGCCAGCCTCGCCCGCGTGCTGGAGAACACCGGCACCGGCGCCGGCAAGGGCAGCGAACCGAACGGGCAATCCTTCGCCGCGCTGCTGAAGGACGCCGTCGGCAGCGTCGTGGAATCCGGTCGCAAGTCCGACGCGCAGACGGTGGCAATGGCCGCCGGCAAGGCCAACGTGATGGACGTGGTTACGGCGGTCGCCGACACCGACGTCGCGGTGTCCACGCTGGTCTCGGTCCGCGACCGCGTCATCGCGGCCTATGAAGACATCATGAAGATGCCGATCTGATTTGAAGCGAATGGCGAGTGGCGAATGGCGAGCTCTGGCCACCATTCGCTACTCGCGATTCGCTACTCGCTTCTCGCGCCTTCCTCTAACCCCATCGGAACCTCCAAATGACCGGACCCGAGACCCTCGACGTCGCGCGCGATGCGATCTGGACCATCGTGATCGTGTCGTCGCCGCTGATGGTGGTCGGCCTCGTGGTCGGCGTCATCGTGTCGCTGTTCCAGGCGCTGACGCAGATCCAGGAGCAGACGCTGATCTATGTGCCGAAGATCCTCGCGATCTTTGCCACGATGCTGTTGGCGCTGCCGTTCATGGCCGATTCGATGCACGCCCACATGCTGCGGATATCGTCGCGAATCATAGGCGGCTGAGGCACTATGCGTGAATTATGCGCATCGACGTCTCGTTGCTGCCGGCGCTCGCCGCTTCCTTCATGCTCGCCTTCGCCCGGGTCGGCGCGATGGTGATGCTGCTGCCCGGCCTCGGCGAGACCAACATCCCGACGCGGATCAAGCTGTCGATCGCGCTGTTGCTCACGCTGATCATCCTGCCGCTGCATCGCAACGCCTATCAGGTCGACATGGGCTCGCTGGCGCCGCTGCTGGTGCTGATGCTGCATGAGATCGCGATCGGCATCGTGCTCGGCGCGACCGCGCGCGTGACGTTGTCGGCGCTCCAGGTTGCGGGATCCGTGATCGCGCAGCAGATGGGGCTCGGCTTCGTCACCTCGGTCGATCCGACGCAGGGCCAGCAGGGCGTGCTGGTCGGCAACTTCCTGACCATGCTGGGCGTGACGCTGCTGTTTGCCACCGACAGCCATCACCTGGTGATCGCGGCGCTGAACGACAGCTACACGATCTTCTCGCCGGGCGAGACCGTGTCGAGCGGCGACGTCGCCTCGCTGGCAACGCGCGCCTTCTCCGCCGCGTTCCGCCTCGGCTTGCAGCTCTCCGGGCCGTTCCTGGTGTTCGGCCTCGTCTTCAATATCGGACTGGGCGTGCTGGCGCGGCTGATGCCGCAGATGCAGGTCTATTTCGTCGGCGTGCCGCTGTCGATCTTCGCGGGCTTCCTGGTGCTTGCCGTGGTGCTCACCGCGATGATGGGCACCTTTCTCGACTACTTCATCGGTGTCATGCACCAGATGATGCCGCTCAGGTGAGGGGGATCGATCGGTGGCCGAAGACAACGATCCCGAAAGTCAAACAGAAGACCCGACGCAAAAGCGCCTCGACGATGCGCTCGAACGCGGCGACGTCGCCAAGAGCCAGGAGATCAACACCTGGTTCATGATGGCAGGCGGCACGCTCGTCGTCTCCACCTTCTCGGGCTCGGTCGGCAGCGGGCTGCTGACGCCGATGCGCAACCTGCTTGCCAATTCCTGGATGATCAAGACCGACGGCAAGGCCCTGCTCGCGCTGATGGAGCAGATCGAGCTCGCCGTGCTTGCCGCGATCGGCGTGCCCCTGTTGATGCTGGTGCTGGCGGCCATCGCCGGCAACATGCTGCAGCACCGGCTGGTTTGGTCGGCCGAATCCCTGAAACCCAAGTTCAACAAGATTTCGCCGGGCGCCGGCTTCAAACGCATCTTCGGCAAACAGGCGGCGGCCAATTTTCTCAAGGGCATCGGCAAGCTGGTCGCCTTGGCCGTGGTCATGACCATGATCCTGTGGCCGGAGCGGCACCGCATGGAGGCGATGGTCAGGCTCGATCCGGCCGCCATGCTCGGCGCCAGCACCAGCATGACCATCCAACTGCTCGGCGCGGTGGTCGCCGCGCTCGCGATCGTCGCCATCGCCGACTATTTCTTCCAGTACCGAAGCTGGTTCCAGCGGCAGAAGATGTCGCTCCAGGAGATCAAGGAAGAGTACAAGCAGTCCGAAGGCGACCCCCACATCAAAGGCAAGATCAGGCAGCTGCGGCAGCAGCGCGCCAAGAAGCGCATGATGGCGGCGGTTCCCAAGGCCTCCGTGATCATCACCAACCCAACCCACTATTCGGTGGCGCTGTCCTACGAGCGCGGCATGACCGCGCCGATCTGCGTCGCCAAGGGCGTCGACAATCTCGCCTTCAAGATCCGGGAGATCGCGCGCGAGCACGACATCCCGATCGTGGAGAACGTGCCGCTGGCCCGCGCGCTCTACGCCACGGTGGACATCGACCAGGAGATCCCGACCGAGCACTACCATGCCGTCGCCGAAGTCATCGGCTACGTCATGCGCCTGAAGCGCGGATTCAGCGCCGGGCGGGGATAAGATGCCCGAAAAGTACCGGAAATGGCCGTAATCTGGGAATCAGCGTACCTTTTGCCGCTGCTGCCCTTGCACCTCAGGGTCCGATTCAGGCAGGGAGGACCCCACGCGCCCGGTGGCGCGTTGATTCTCTGCCGACAGGCTGCGCCAGCTCGAGAATGACCGCCGAGACCGACCACGACCTCACACGCGAGCCCGTTGCGGCGCACGAGCCGTCGCCACGCTCGGGCAGCATTGCGCTGGTGCTGCTGGTGGCCGCCGGCCTCGTCGCCGTGGCCGTCGGGCTGATGACGCTCGGGCGCGCGCAGGCGCAGCCCTATATCCTCGGCATCCTCGCCGTGCTGGCGATGGTCGGCCTGTTCAACCTGTTCGCCTTCGCCGCCGGCATCATCCGCTTCGCCGACCGCAATCTCGACGATCCCATCATCGGCCGCATCTCCGATCACGCCTTCGACGGGCTCGCGGTCACCGACGCGCGCGGACACGTGGTCTACTCCAATGCCGCCTATCTGACGCTGACCGGCGCCACCGGCCCGCAGGACGTGCGCCCCGTCGAGCGCGTCTTCATCGGCAATCCCGACGTCTCGGAAGCCGTGTTCCGGCTGCTCAAGGCCGCCCGCGAGGGCAAGCGGCAGCAGGAAGAGGTGCGCATCTCCGGCCATGACGGCAATCAGGGCCGCTGGCTGCGCATGCGCGTGCGCCCGCTCGGCACCGGCAAGCGCGAGGCGAAATACGCGGTGTGGTCGATCGCCGACATCACGCGCGACCGCGAACGCCAGGAGGACGTGTTCCAGGAGCTCCAGCACGCGATCGAATATCTCGATCACGCCCCGTGCGGCTTCTTCTCGGTCAATCCGGCCGGCGAGCTCGCCTATGTCAACGCGACATTGGCGAACTGGCTCGACTACGACCTCGCCGAGATCGGCTCCGGCGGCCTGAAGCTTACCGATATCGTCTCCGGCGACGGCGCTTCGCTCTTGACCTCGATCGTGGCGGTGCCGGGCGAGGTGAAGACCGAGGTGTTCGACATCGACCTGCGCATGCGCACCGGCAAGACCATGCCGGTGCGGCTCTATCACAAGCTCGCCTTCGGCGCCGACGGCGCGCCGGGGCCCTCGCGCACGCTCGTGATCAGCCGCGCCCGCGACGAGCGCAGCGACCCTGATCGTGCCGCCGAAGTGCGCTTCATGCGCTTCTTCGACCACACGCCGATGGCGATCGCGACCGTCGATCGTGCCGGCAACGTGGTGCGCGCCAATGCGCGCTACGCCAAGCTCAGTCAGGCGCTGGGGCTCGACACCTCCTCCAAGTCGATCTTCCGCGCGGTCAATTCGCGCGACCGGCACCTCCTGATCGCGGCCATCAACCAGGCCGCCGAAGGCAAGGCCGATATCGCGCCGGTCGAGGTGGCGCTGGAAGGGGCCAAGGAACGCTGGGGCCAGTTCTTCGTGACGCCGGTCGATTCGGCCGAGACCGAGGCGGAAGCCGCCATCGTGCACATGCTCGAGACCACCGAGCGGCGCGCGCTGGAAAACCAGATCAACCAGTCGCAGAAGATGGAGACGGTCGGCCAGCTCGCCGGCGGCATCGCCCACGACTTCAACAACGTGCTGTCCGCCATCATGATGGCGAACGACTTCCTGCTGAACGCGCACAAGCCGACCGACCCGTCGTTCCAGGACATCATGCAGATCAAGCAGAACGCAACGCGCGCCGCCACCCTGGTGCGGCAGTTGCTGGCGTTCTCGCGGCGGCAGACGCTGCGGCCGCAGGTGCTCGATCTCGGCGACGCGCTGTCCGATCTCACCATGCTGCTGCGCCGGCTGATCGGCGAGAAGGTCAAGCTCGACCTCGTCCACGGCCGCGACCTCTGGCCGGTGAAGGTCGACGTCTCCCAGTTCGAGCAGGTGATCGTCAACCTCGCGGTGAACGCGCGCGACGCCATGCCTGACGGCGGCAAGCTGATCATCCGCACCGCCAACGTCACCAGCGACGATTCGGGCAAGCTCGCCTACAAGGGTATGCCCGCCGCGGACTATGTCCGCATCGAGGTCGCCGACACCGGCACAGGCATCCCCGCCGACATCCGCGACAAGATCTTCGAGCCGTTCTTCTCGACGAAAGAGGTCGGCAAGGGCACGGGCCTCGGCCTCTCCACCGTCTACGGCATCGTCAAGCAGACCGGCGGCTTCATCTACGTCGATTCCGAGCCGGGGCAGGGCACCTCGTTCCACATCTTCCTGCCGCGCCACATCGCCGAACCGGAGGTGCAGGTCGAGCAGCCCGCAGCCGCGATCGGCGCGACCAGCGGAGCCGCGAAGGAAGCCGCGCCCGCTGGGGCGGCAGAGGCGAAGCCGCGTACCGACCTCACCGGGCAGGGCACCATCCTGCTGGTCGAGGACGAGGAGGGCCTGCGCGCGCTCAATGCCCGCGGCCTGCGCTCGCGCGGCTACACCGTGGTCGAGGCCGAGAACGGCGTCGAGGCCATGGAGGTGCTGGACGAGCAAAGTGGCGCGATCGATCTCGTCGTCTCTGACGTCGTCATGCCGGAGATGGACGGCCCGTCGCTGTTGAAGGCCATGCGCGAGAAGAACCCCGACATCAAGTTCATCTTCGTCTCCGGCTATGCCGAGGATGCCTTCGAGAAGAGCCTGCCCGAAGGCCAGCAGTTCGACTTCCTGCCAAAGCCCTTCACGCTCAGCCAGCTGGTCGCGGCGGTGAAGGAGACGATGACGAAGCAGGGGTGAGACCTGCCGCTCTCCTCGCAATGACGGCTGGTGGGCCAGCTCGGCTCGCGGACCCGGGGAAAAGCGGAAATCGGGTCGTAAACCCGGCGGTAAGCATCCTCCAATGGTTCCCGTAAAACCCCTGTCATATATGGGCTTTTGCCACATCCCCGCGACTGAGGGCCGCAGCCGCAAGTTCCGAAACCGGCTTCACTTTTCGGGAAGTCTGACCATCTTAGGGGCACGTCCCCATGCCGGGGATTTGGGAAACGCACATGACTTTCTCGCTTCGCTCCCGGAAATTCTTCAACACGATCGCCGTCGTGCTGGCGCTTGCGCTGCCGACCGCGCTGACGATCTCGTCGGCCGACGCCCGCGCGGGTGGCGGCATGTCGTCCGGTTCGCGCGGTACGCGCTCCTATTCGGCGCCGCCGTCGACCACGACCGCACCCGGCTCGGCCTCGCAGTTCAACCGCACCTACACCCAGCCGGGCGCAGGCATGAACTCGGCCGCGACCGCGCCGGCGCGCGGCGGCCTGTTTGGCCGCGCCGGCGGCTTCATGGGCGGCCTTGCGGCCGGCTTCCTCGGCGCCGGCTTGCTCGGCATGCTGTTCGGTGGCGGCCTGTTCGGCGGCCTCGGCGGCCTGTCCTCGATCATCGGCCTGATCATCCAGATCGCGCTGGTGGTGCTCGTGGTCCGGCTGGCGATGTCCTGGTGGCAGCGCCGTCACGCTCCGCGGGCGGCTTACGCCAATGCTGAGGCCGGCGCAGCGCCCGGACCGCAGACGAACTATCGCAGCGGCCTCGGTGGTGGCCTTGGTGGCGGACTCGGCGGCTTCGGCTTCGGCGCCAACAACGCGCCGCTCGAGATCAAGCCGGACGACTATGAGGCGTTCGAGCGCCTGCTCGGCGACGTCCAGGCCGCCTGGTCGAACGAGGACGTGGCCAAGCTGCACACGCTCGCGACGCCGGAAATGGTCTCCTATTTCGAGCAGGACCTCGGCCAGAACCGCGCCCGCAACGTGGTCAACAAGGTCACGGATGTGAAGCTGTTGCAGGGCGACCTCGCGGAAGCCTGGCGCGAAGGCGAGACCGACTATGCCACGGTGGCGCTGCGCTTCGCGCTCACCGACAAGACGGTGGACCGCAACACCGGCGCAATCGTCGCCGGCAGCGAGCAGCCGGGCGAGGCGACCGAGATCTGGACCTTCGCCCGCCGGCCGGGCACAGGCTGGGAATTGTCAGCGATTCAGCAGACCAACTGATCGCGGACGAGATGAGGAACCAGGGCGTCGTGCTTCGGCACGGCGCCCTTTTCTTTTGGGCCTCTCGCAGCACGGCATCGGAATAAGCGGGGGCGCCTCGGGTTGAAGTCAGGCGGCGAACAAAAAAACGTTGGGAGGACAGGATGATCCGTATCGAGAAATCCATGACGATTTCCGGTGTTGCGCTGGCTATTGTCTTGCTTGCTGCCCCATCGGCGCAAGCGCAGTCGGCCGACATGACTTTTTTCGTGACGTCGAACGGGCCCGGCAAGGGCGCCGATCTCGGCGGTCTCGAAGGAGCCGACGCGCAATGCCAGAAGCTTGCACAATCGGCGGGCGCCGGCACAAAGACTTGGCGCGCCTATCTGTCGACGCAAGCCGCCGACGGCAAGCCGGCCGTCAACGCCAAGGATCGCATCGGCAAGGGGCCGTGGCAGAACGCCAAGGGCACGGTGATCGCCAAGGACGTCGCCGAGCTGCACGGCGCAACGAACAATCTCACCAAGCAGACCGCGCTCAGCGAAAAGGGCGAGGTCATCAATGGTGCCGGCGACCAGCCGAACCGGCACGACATCCTCACGGGATCGCAACCGGACGGCACCGCGTTTGCCGGGCCGGACGATCGCACCTGCAAGAACTGGACGTCGAGCACGCAAGGCGCTGCGATGGTCGGCCATTTAGATCGCCGGGGTCTGCGCGACGACGAGCCCTCGAAATCCTGGAATAGCTCTCACCCCTCGCGCGGGCCCGACGGCGGCTGCTCGCAGGCCGATTTGAAGACCACCGGCGGCGATGGTCTGCTGTACTGCTTCGCGGCGAATTGAGACGCTGAGTTCTCTCCACCGTCGCGGAGCTCTCTCCATTCGTCATTGCGAGGAGCTCTTGCGACGAAGCAATCCAGAGTGTCTCCGCGGAGGCATTTCAGGATTGCTTTCGCCTTCGCCAAGGCTTCGGCGGACAAGTCGCTTGCGCTCGCAATGACGGCGTATGTTGAACCGCCGTTCCGCCTCACGCTGACGGAACCTTCAGCCACGTGCTACATTGGTCCGATCGCCTCCACGCTCACGGACCTCCCCCATGAAATACGAGCTCTACTACTGGCCCGAGATCCAGGGCCGCGGCGAATATGTGCGGCTGGCGCTGGAGGAGGCGGGTGCCGCTTACGTCGATGTCGCGCGCGGTCCGCGCGGATCGGCCGCGATGATGAAGATGATGGACGCGCAGAAGGGCACGCCGCCCTTTGCGCCGCCGTTCCTGAAAGCGGGCAAGCTCGTCATCGGCCAGACCGCCAACATCCTGTTCTATCTCGGCTCCCGCCATGGGCTTGCGCCGAAGACGGAAGCCGGCAGTCTCTGGGTGCACCAGCTCCAGCTCACGATCACCGACTTCGTCGTCGAGATCCACGACACCCATCATCCGCTCGGGCCCTCGCTCTATTATGAGGATCAGAAGGCGCCGGCGAAGAAGCGCACGGCCGACTTCTGGGACGAGCGCGTGCCGAAATATCTCGGCTATTTCGAGCGGCTCCTCGCCGGGAGCGGCGGCATTTACGTGACGGGCCGGCGCCTGACCTATGTCGACCTCTCGCTGTTCCAGCTCGTCGATGGGCTGCGTTATGCTTTCCCCAAGCGCATGAAGGCGTTCGAGAAGGATGTCCCGGGCCTCGTCGGCCTGCACGAGCGCATCGCCGCGCGGCCCAACATCAAGGCCTATCTCGCAAGCGAGCGCCGCATTCCCTTCAACGAACAGGGCATCTTCCGCCGCTATCGCGAGCTGGACCGATAGCGGCTTCGTGCAGTTGGCGCGTTCACCAGACGCCGGGGATAAGACGATAGCGCACCCGCGCCGTATAACCGGCATAGCCGGGCAGGCCCTCCCGCAGCGTGCGCTCCTCGATCGGGATGCGGACCGCGAGCAAGGCGAGGAGGAGCGGCATCATCGCAAGTCCCCACCACGATCCCAGCAGCAGCGGCACGCCGGTGAAGAACAGGGTCATGCCGCTGTACATGGGGTGGCGGACATAGGCGTAGGGACCGGTCGAGATCACGTGCTGCGCGCGCTCGGCTTGCAGCTTCACCACGGGCGCGGCGAACGAGTTCTCGCGGAACACCCACATGGTGAACAGTGTCGACGCCAGGAATAGCCCGAGGCCGAGCACCTGCAACGCCGTCGGCATGTCTGAGGATCGAACGCGCCGGTCGAGCCCCATCACGACAAGCCACGCCAGGATGGCGACGATGAACAGCGCCATGAACATCTTGTCGGCGGCGGGCTGATCCTTTTGCAGCACCGGCCGCAGGCGTTCGGCGAGCAGCGCCGGATCGGTCCGGTAGAGCCACCAGCCGCAGAGTGGGCCGAGCAGGGCGGAGGTTGCGAGGAAGGCCCAGGCCGACGGCCAATGCAGCGTCCCGGCGCACGCGAACAGCAGCGCGCCCATGCCGACGACGAACACCGTGTTCCGCAATAGCAGCCGTGCGAACATGCGCAGGTCCCGAGTGAACGGCGCATGATCCTGGTGCAGCTATCCGGCAAAGATGCGGCCGGACACGCCAAAAGCCCGATCGACCGGATCGGGCGCTTCGGTCTCGGGACGCCTGATCAGGCGAGCTGATCGATCCGCGTGCCCTGACCCGGCGGCAGCGGCGCCGGCGGCTGCGGCTTGAAGGTCGGATTCTCGTCCTTGACCTTTGTCTGATCGTCCTGCGGCTTGGTCGTGTCGTAGTTCGGAACCACGATCGCGATCGGCGGGGGCGCAACGGTAGAAACCTTCATCCGCAAATCCTCACACATGGAAACAATCAAGCCTGCCCTGCGAGGAGCGAAATTTCCTTCAAGCCAATCGTTAAAATGTGAGGGAATTGGCGCGGTGAAGGCTGTGCACGCGTGGCATCCGCAAACCGAGACGACGAGGCCTCTCCCCGTCATTGCGAGGAGCCCTTGCGACGAAGCAATCCAGACTGCTTCCGCGGATACAGACTGGATTGCTTCGCTGCGCTCGCAATGACGGAGTATGCGGCGGACGCCATCGCGCGATACGCACCCCGCAAGGGTGCGGAAAGAGCTGGCGCGTGCCCTATTCGTCCTTGCCGCGCGTGATGGCGATGGACGCCTCTGTCTTGGTGCGAGTGCATTCCATGTTGAGCCGGCGGTAGCGCATGGTGACCTTGTCGCCGCGGAGTAGACCCATCCGCTTCAGGCAGCGCGTCGCGCCCGTCGTGGTGTCGTCCTTGGTCACGGTGAAGACGATCGCCGCCATCGAGCCGACCAGCGCGTAGAATTCCGGCTTCGGCTTGCGATCGCCCTTGGCGTAGAGCTCGATGGAATATTTGTCGCCGCGGCAACCCACGGACAGCTCCTTGGCCGCCGGGTGCGTCAGGTAAACGACGTTGGCGGCGCGGAAATTCACCTTGAGGCGATCGACCTGGCTCGCCAGCTCCTTGGCGCTGTCGTCGCAGCGATCGGCGCGGGCAGGCGAAGCGAGAGCCACAAGGCCGGTGAAGGCGGCGGCGACCAGGATCGCGCCGCGGACGTTCAGTTTCAATGTCATGATGAAAAGCCCCTTAGGGCACGCATTCAAGCGTCGGCGGACGCGAATCGCAAGGGTGGGCAGAGGCATTTCCACGAGCTGTGCCAATGCCTTCCCGTGCCGAACCTACCCTCCCATGCGCACCGCTCCCTTTCTTTTCTGGCTAGAATGCGCTTAGAACGCTTCTATGCTGAGAGGCCCGCCACGGCCCCAAAACCCCGAGATTTGCCCCATGAACGCTCCCACCGCCTTCCCCGACCAGTCCAAGCCCGTTCCGCCCTACAAGCACACCCCGCTGTTCCCGCTGGGCAAGGACGAGACGCCCTATAAGAAGATTTCGTCCGAGGGCGTCAGGGTCGAGAAGGTGCTCGGCAAGGACATGCTGGTGGTGTCGCGCGAGGCGCTGCGGGCGCTGTCGGAGGCGGCCTTTGGCGACATCAACCATTATCTGCGCCCCGGCCATCTGAAGCAGCTCCGCGCGATCCTCGAGGACGGCGAGGCGAGCCCGAACGACAAGTTCGTCGCTCTGGACTTCCTCAAGAACGCCAATATCGCGGCTGGCGGCGTGCTGCCGATGTGCCAGGACACCGGCACCGCGATCATCATGGGCAAGAAGGGCTGCAACGTCATCACCGACGGTGACGACGAGGCGGCGCTGTCCGAAGGCGCGCGCGACGCCTACCTGCGCCGCAATCTGCGCTACTCGCAGGTCGCGCCGCTCTCGATGTACGAGGAGAAGAACACCGCCAACAACATGCCGGCGCAGTGCGAGATCTACGCCGAGGGTGACGACGCCTACAAGTTCATGTTCATGGCCAAGGGCGGCGGCTCCGCCAACAAGAGCTTTCTGTTCCAGGCCACGCCCTCGGTGCTGACCAAGGACCGGCTCCTTGCGTTCCTGAAGGAAAAGATCCTCACCCTCGGCACCGCCGCGTGCCCGCCTTATCACCTCGCCATCGTGATCGGCGGCACCTCGGCCGAGCTGTGCATGAAGACGGTGAAGCTCGCTTCGGCGCGCTATCTCGATGCGTTGCCGACGCACGGCTCGCCCGACGGCAACGCCTTCCGCGATGTCGAGATGGAGAAGGAAATCCACAAGATGACGCAGTCACTCGGCGTCGGGGCGCAGTTCGGCGGCAAGTATTTCTGCCACGACGTGCGGGTGATCCGCATGCCGCGCCACGGCGCCTCGCTGCCGATCGGGCTTGGCGTGTCCTGCTCGGCCGACCGCCAGGTGCTCGGCAAGATCACCAGGGACGGCGTCTATCTCGAGGAGCTCGAGCACAATCCCGCGCAATACCTGCCGCAGGTCGAAGAGTCGCTCGGCGGCGAGGTCGTCAAGATCGACCTCAACCAGCCGATGAAGGACATTCTGGCGACGTTCTCGAAATATCCGATCAAGACGCGGGTCTCGATGACGGGCACCATGATCGTCGCGCGCGATAGCGCCCACGCCAAGCTGCGCGAACGGCTGGAGAAGGGCGAGCCGCTGCCGGACTATTTCAAGAACCATCCGGTCTATTATGCCGGTCCCGCCAAGACGCCCGAGGGCTACGCCTCCGGCGCGTTCGGTCCGACCACCGCGGGCCGCATGGATTCCTTCGTCGACCAGTTCCAGGCTGCCGGCGGCTCGATGGTGATGGTCGCCAAGGGCAACCGCGCCCCTAGCGTGCGGGAGGCCTGCAAGAAATACGGCGGCTTCTATCTCGGCTCGATCGGCGGCGCCGCGGCGAACCTCGCCGAGCACTGCATCAAGAAGGTCGAGGTGCTCGAATATCCCGAGCTCGGCATGGAAGCGATCTGGCGCATCGAGGTCGTCGATTTTCCGGCGTTCATCATCATCGACGACAAGGGCAACGACTTCTTCAAGGAGTTGAATTTGGGCTAGTTGCTTCACCCGCACGCGCGCGGGGGAAGATGCTCGTGCCGTAACAATGATCGTCATGCCCGGGCTTGTCCCGCCTGCGCGGCCGAAGCCGCTTCGGCGAGGCGAAGGCCCGGGCATCCACGTTCTTAGTGCCGCAAAGAAGCCGTGGATGGGTGAACAACAAGCCCGGCCATGACGAAGCCAATGCTTCAGCGCCTCAACTGCAATTCGTGACCTGGTTGGAGCACAGCGCGCGCCACCAGCCGCGGACGCCGTCGTGGCTCTCGACCAGACCCCAGAGCCCACTGCAGGCGAAGATGCGCTTCGGGCCGCCGTCGGTGCGGCCCGCCGAGCTCGCGCTGGGCCGGCATCCATTTGGCATCGATGAAGGGCGCCTGAAACAGCCCGCCCATGCGCGTGGTGCCATTGGCATAGTTCGCGCCGACCTTGTTCGAGGCGACCCAGCCGCGCCCGGCATAGGGCCTCGGCGCGCTGCGCGGATATCGCGTCTCGTCCTCATAGTCCTTGCCCGGCGGCCTCGCGTCTTCGATCAGGAACCAGCCGTCCCTGAAGCCGATGATGCGGAATTCGGTCAGCCAGCCGCCCTCGGGCGTGTTCTCGGCGCCGCCGAGCCTCAGCCGGTAGGGCGGCGGCAATGTGCCAAGCACGCGCGCCTTGATCGACGGCTCGGCGCGCACGTTGAGGCCGCTGGAATCCTTGTCGATGGACCAGGCGCCGAGATCGCAGGGCTCGGTGCCAGCAGGCAGCTTTGCGCGCTTGGCGGCGAGCTCGGCGTGCATCCCGGCGAAATCATTGTCGTCGTTATCAGGGGCCGGCCCGGTGCGCGGCTTCAGCTCGGCTGACGTCGCCCGCGTCGCGTCCGCAGTCAGCGTGACGACCAGAACCTGGCGCGCCGCAAAGACGCTCCCCGGTGTCTTCGGATCGTTCGATGTCGCGGGATAGACCGCGAGATAACCGGTCGACCCCTCGGTTCGATAAGCGGTGCCGGCAACATAGCCTGCCGGCACCAAGGCGAGCGCGCTCGCGCGCCACGCCGGTTCGCTGTCACCTGCGCGCGCGGCCTGTGCTACGGCAGACAGGACTGCCGCCGCGATGAGGAGGAGCGCACGCATCGGTGCAGCGCGTGGCTTTACGCCCGCGCGCCCGTGAACGGGAAGCTGCCCATCGGGCCGATGCCCATCTCGCCACTGATGCTGTCGCCGGAGACCGTGCCGGTGAATTCGAGCGTGAGCGGCATCGGCTTGTCGATCGAGACCTTCCAGGAGACGTTGTCGCCGGAGACGGTGCCGTCGAAGATCTCGGTGGTATTGCCTTCCGCGCCCTGCGTGCCCGTGAGCGTGCCGCCCGCAGCCTTCAGGCTCAGCGTCGCCTGGCGCTCGCCCATCGGCGTCGTCATGGTCAGATTCCAGTTGCCGTCTACGGCCATTCCCGTCTCCCGAACAGATTGCGGCGGTCCGCGACGATCCGCGGCCGTCCCTGGCCGAGCCTATAACCCAACTCGCAGCTCCTGCCTAACGCTCCGGTAGGGCATTTAGGCGCGGGCAGCGGCACGTCGGCGGTTGGTTACGATCAGCCGCAGAACGAAGTACTGCACGGCAAAAGCCAGGATCTTGGCGCCGCCTGCGACCACCATAAGATAGAACGCCCAGAGCTTCAGATCGCCGGTGGCGGCGACTGCCATCATGCCGGCGCCGATCACGAACATCAGCGCCGCCCAGGCATAGCCCGCGATGGTGACATATTCCGGGACGGTCTCGACGATGACGGACGGCATGTAGCGCAGCATCCAGCCGCGCTTGAGCATGATCGCGCCGATCGCGAAATGTGCGATCGAGGGTTTTGCCAGCATGAAGCGCGGATCGTTGGTCAGCAGCGTGATACCGCCGAGCACGATGACCAGAGCGAGGCTCGCATAGGTCATGTAGTGGAGCGGCTGTCCCTTGAGGCGCGCATAGAGCACCTGCGCGAACGCGCCGGCAATCGCCACCGCCGTTGCGAGGATCACGTTGTCGGTGAGGAGATAGACGGCCAGGAAGATGATAACGGAGAGGAGGTCGGAGGCGAGGCGGGCGAATACGTCCTTCATCGTCATTCCTGTTTCGCGGTCGTGGGCAGGGCGCAGACTGCCGCACCCTACTTGATCCGGCGATGCCCGGCATATCACTTTGTGAAGACAACCGCGCCGCTGCGACATGGCGCATGGCACCCCTCAAACCGACCAGAATGCCAGGCTAGGGCCAGCAGCGCAGGATTCGGAACCGCAATAGGCAGACCGCGATGGTCGAGACAGGGAGCCGCGCCGGCTCAACCACATCACAACGTCAAGACGACGTAAACGACCTCCAGAAAATGAAATGCTGCAACGAGCTGGCCGGTCATCTCGTCGACCAGCCCCGTCCAGGGCAGGCGCGACACCATGGGGAGTGCGGCGGCGAGCAGAAGGCCGGCCGCGAGCAGGGCGCCGCCTTCGAAGAACGTGAGGCTGCGCCGGCGCAGTCGCATCGCCAGGCATGCAAGTACGGCGCCGGCCGGGGCGAGGACAGCGATGGAGTCCGCGGTGATCGAGAGCATGTGCATCGGGCTTTCTTTGACCACGCAATATCCACGTGGATTCCGGGGTCGCGATCTCCTCGCGTCCCATTGGCGAGGGCTACGCCGCGCCGACCCAATTGCCGTGGAAGCCGTCGGGGACGCGGTGGCCGAGCTGCACCAAGGCCGCGGGGCCGGCCTCGATGTCGGTGGCATTGAACACGGCGAGATCGCTGCGGTTCTCGCGTGCGCGCCAGACCACCGCGAGCAGCCAGCCGTCGCCTTCGGCAGCATCCTTGGATCGCTCGACGAAAACAGGCTCGGAGATGGTGTCACCGGCCGGCAGCAGGTATTGGCCGAGCCGCCTGCCGTTGCCGTCGACATGGACGATGCCTGCGAGCGCGCCGAACATCGGCAATTTCGGATTGGCACAGGCGTACCAGCCGTGACGGCTCTTCAGCCCGGCGCGGCGATCGTCGATGCGCGGGAATTCCCCGGTGAGATCGTCGAGATACGTCTGCTGGAAGCGGTCGGTATTGCCTGCGAGATCGAAGGTCCAGCGGCAATGGCGGGCGCGCGATTTCTCGGGATCGGTGGGGCGGCCATCCGGATGCGGAAACAGCGGCGCTTCCTCGAACTGCATGACGTCGGCGACGATGCGGCTCCCGTCCTCCCACGCATTCATGACATGGAAGACGTAGCAGGCTTCGGCACGAAACCAGACGATGTCCTTGGCCGTGCCGCTGCGCTTCATCACGCCGACATAGGCGCCCTTGTCCGGCTCCCAGGCATAGGGCGGCTTTCCGCTCATCGCGCGCTCCATGCTGCCCGTGATCGGCAGGATCGGAAACAGCACATGGTTCGCGGTGACGATGAAGTCGTGCACCATGCTGGCATAGGGCGCCTCAAACCGCTCGAACCGCGTCGCCTTGCCTGTTGCGTCGATCGATCCGTAGGAGAGGGCAGGCGTCAGCGGGCCCGCAGCGTTGTAGCCGAAGAACACCAGCTCGCCGGTGACGGGATCGATCTTGGGATGCGCGGTGAAACTGCCGGCGACGCGGCCCTGGTAGTCGTGATAGCCGCGCGTCGCCAGCGTGCCCGGCTCGATCTCCGTCGGCAGGTGCGCTTCTTCCAGCGCCAGCAGCTTGCCGGCGTGGAAGATGATGTTGGTGTTGGCGACGCCGCCATCGGTCAGGTTTGCCGGCGCATCCGGCAGCTTGCGGCCGAAGCCGCCGAACAGCGCGCGGCCGGCGTCGTGCTCGGCGAGCCATTTCGGCGTGCGGACCCAGCGGTTGCGGTAGCTGGCGCGCCCGTTCTCGAGATGGAAGGCGTGCAGCATCCCGTCGCCGACGAACCAGTGCGCGCCGGGCGAGTCGAACTGCGGATTGGGGCCGTTGCGATAGAGCGTGCCGTTCAGCTCGCGCGGCAATTCGCCGACGATCCTCAGGAAGGGCGCGTCGGCCTCGAACGGGATCGGCGCGATATTGTTGCTGCGCTCGGCCATGGCGTCGTGCTGCACGGCGAATCCTCCCTATCTTTACATCGTAAAGATTGGATAGACCCGATCGCAGCTTTCGTCAAGCGAAATCTTTACACTGTCAATATTGCGTCATATAGCTTGCAAATGGCCAAGACAGACACCAAGGGCGACGCGGCGCGCAGCCCGCGTACCCTAAGAAAAACCACCTCGACCGCGGCATCGCGCACCGCGCGGCGCGCCAGAAGCGCCAAGACCGAGACGCCGTATCATCACGGCGCGCTCCGCGAAGCGCTGCTCGAGGCCGCCGAACGGGTGCTGGAGCGCGACGGGCTTGCCGGCCTGACATTGCGTGCGGTGGCGCGCGAGGCCGGCGTCTCGCATGCCGCCCCTACCCATCATTTCGGCGACCTGACGGGCCTGCTCAGCGAGCTCGCGGCCGTCGGCTTCCGCCAGTTCAACGTGGCAATGGCCGCTTCATCCGATGCCGCCACCACGCCGCTCGAAGCCGCGCTGGCGCGGCCGAAAGCCTACATCGCCTATGCGCAGGCCCATCCCGGCATGTACAGCATCATGTTCCGCACCGAGCGGCTGGACTATTCGAGGCCGTCGCTGCACGAGGCGGCCGAGGCCTCTTTCGCCGGACTTGCCAATGCGGTCGGCATGATGCGGCAGGAGCAGATCAGCGGCGATGCGCTGACGCTGAACCAGGGCGCCGCGATCGCACGGGCCTGGTCGCTGGTTCACGGCTTCACCATGCTGCTACTCGACGGACGGCTGAAGGACATTCTCGCGCGCCTGCCGGAGGGAACGACTACCGAGCGGCTGCTCGAGACGATGCTGACCGCTCCAGTGACCGGTAAGCTGCCCGGCTCCTGATCACCAGGTGTGACGCAACTCTTGCTTTATTCAAGCGTTGATGCGCCATGGCAAAGGCATCGCGCTCTCCCTGGAAACGTGCCAACCCCCGTAAACGCGCGGGTAAGGCATCCAAGCATCTCAGTCCTGCACAGAAATCGGCGGCGAAGGCACGCGCCCGCCGCGCCGGGCGACGCTATCCCAACCTCGTGGACAACATGCGCGTGGCAGCGAAGAAGACCTCCAAGAGGAAGACGCCTTCCAAGTCGAAATCCTCCAAGGCAAAGTCTGCGAAGAAATCTGTCAGGAAAACCGGCAAGCGTAACGCAAAGAAGACCTCAAAGTCCTCGCGCAAGCGCGTCGCCTCCGCGCGCGAAAAGGATCCGCGGGGCGGGCTGACAGCAGCTGGCAGAAAGGCTTTCGCCCGCAAGCAGGGTTCCCATCTGCGACCAGGCGTCACCAAGAAACAATCCGAGATGACCCCGCAGGAAATGCGCCGGAAGGGAAGCTGGGCGGTTCGCTTCTACGGCCGCGCCAAAGTGCCACCGCTGGTCGATGCCAAGGGTCAGCCGACCCGGCACGCATTGTCGGCACATGCCTGGGGCGAGCCTGTTCCGAGGACGGTGGCAGCGGCCAGGCGCATTGCCGCGAAGGGCGAGCGCCTGCTGGCGCGCTACCGCCGCATCAAGGACAATGCCTAGCGCATTGTCGCGAGCTCGACGGCGCGGCCGCGTGTGCCGATGATCTTGACCTCGTCCTTGCCGCAAGCGAAGCCGCGGGCGAGATCGTCGGCGGCCTTGCGCGCGAGCTCGTTCGCGTTCGGGTTGGCGATCGCGTCGACATAGGCGACGTGGCAGACCGGGCCCGGCGGCAGCCGGGTCACCACCAGCATGGCCTTGGTGTTCGGCCGCCCCTGCTTGTCGGGATCGGAATTGTCGGCGATGTGCCAGCGCTGGATGATCGCGAACGGCCTTGCGCCGTCAGCGCGCCATTCGATGGTCGTCTCCGACGAATTGAACGGGGCGAACCAGACTTTTGTCGCCGGTTCCTCAGCTGCTGCCTTGCGGTTGCGTCCGACCGCGACGATCTCGCGAAGGTCGTCCTCGGCGATCAGCACGATCAGGCCGTCCTTGCCCGGACAAACCCGCGTGCTGCTGCCGTCGAGCGCGCCGGGCTTGCCGATCTGCCGGCAATCTTTTGGTGCCGTCGAGGTGTAGCTGCTGCCCAGGGATTGGGCGTCGGCGCTGTTCAGGCCGATGCAAGCCATCAGGACGGCCAAGCCAATAGTAGTGATACGGTTCATGTGAGGCTTTGATGGACTGGGAACTTCGTTCCATCAGACGTCTTGATTGTGGGCAAGGTTCAAACAGGGTTGGGATATACCTGACAGAAGCGCGGAATCGTTCTACAAGAGCGGCTTCGCTTGGGCTCCTCCTGCCTCGTTCGCGTTCTCATTTTCTCGATCATGCCAGCCACCTCGAACAAACCTTATCGCGTCGGCCGCTCCAAGACCGGGCTCGGCCTCTTCGCCACCAAGCCGATCAAGAAGGGGACCCGGATCATCCGCTATTTCGGACCGATTCTGGACTCGCGGATTCCCGAGCACGACGAGATCGAGAACAAATATCTGTTCGAGCTCAACGGGCGCTGGACCATCGACGGCTCGGTGCGCAAGAACCTCGCCCGCTACATCAACCATTCCTGCCGGCCCAACGCCGAGTCCGACGTCCGCCCGCGCGAGCGCAAGGTGTTCATCCGCGCCATCAGGAACATCGAGCCGGGCGACGAGATCAACTACGATTACGGCACCGACTATTTCAAAGCCTATCTGAAGCCGATCGGCTGCAAATGCGATTCATGCGAGAAGAAGCGCAAGAAGCTGCGCGCCGAGGCGAGGGCCGAAGCCGCCAAGGTGAAGGCGCGGGCCGAGCGCAAGGCGCAGAAGGCGGGCGCGAAAAGCACGGCTACGAAAAAGAAGAAGCTGAACGGCAAGCACTTCCCCGGCAAGGTCGGTCGCGCCAAGGCGTAGCCTCGCGCAGCACCCACCGGCTTTCACGAGTCCCCCTGATTGATCCTCAGGCTGCCGGCTGAAATGCAGCGGAGTCTCCACCACTCCATCATTGCGAGCGAAAGCGACTTGTCCGCCGAAGCCTTGGCGAAGGCGGAAGCAATCCAGAATCCCACCGCGGAAAGACTCTGGATTGCTTCGCTGCGCTCGCAATGACGCTGTTGATACAGCGCGTTCAGATGTCGCACCGTCGCCCTGAGGCGGCCGCCTCTTCGACGGTTCTCGAAGGGCGACGGCCCGCGTGCATCGGGATCGTTCATCCTTCGAGGCTCGCTGCGCGTGCGCCTCAGGCCCCGTAGATGAATTGAGTCTTGCGAAACCCATCGCTTTTCCGCGCCACTCGCCGTACTCGCTGCCTACCGGCGAGGCGTCGGGCAAAACACCCAAAATCTGTCAATCTCGTCGCACAGAAATATATCGCTTTTCCGAATTTCGGATTTGTGGCATACGTCCGCCATCCCGGCCCTGCCAGAGGGGCGCTTCGCGATCGTCACGAGATGCGGGCCGGGGTGCGGTGGACGCGGTAGCGCCGGCGCGATTTGCGTGAGGACAGGGCGGGCAACCGTGAGTCTCAGGCGATGCGCATACGACACGGCGCGGTCAACGCGATTTGGTTGATGGTCTGGGGTGCGCACACTAAGTCCCGGGCGCCGAGGCCAAATCGTCCGCGGACGGAGGTGATGCGGCGGCCTGACCGGGTGCGCGCATCAGAGAAGCCGCAAGGCGACGGGGGCAATAGTGCAACGCTCCCCGAGGAGAGCACGAAGGACACCGTTAAAACCATCCGCGCAGGGAAGGCCGGGCGACCGGCAACACCTGTGGTCCACCCCGTGTGCATGTCCTTGTACACGGACTCGGGTGCCGCCGGCGCCCGGCCTTCCCTGCGCCCTCCGGCAACCGAAGGGCGCAAGCAACGAAGCAAAGCTCGGGCGAAATCCGCTGCGAGAACGCGAGGTCATGCATGCATCCGGATACGATCCGATATGACGAAGCCGTCGCGTTCCCCGGTTTGCGCCGCGGAGCCGCCACGAAGCGATCACGCCGCGACGGCGCGCCCGCTCCTCTTCAAGCCCACATATTGCAGCTCGGCGAATACGCCGGTGGCGATGGCTTGCGCGACGACCATGAGCTCGCCGGCGAGGTTCGGCGACACCGCGCCCGAGAGCAGCAGCGCGATGCTGCCGACGGTCCAAGCGGCATTGCCGATCACGACCAGCAGCACCAGCGACTTCGCGACCGTGGCCCGCGAGGCGAGCCAGCCGACCAGGGCGGTGTAGGCAATCAGGAACAGGCCGCTCTCGCGCAGCAGCGCTTCGGGCAGGTTGAACAGCGCAGCGAAAGCGCTCGCGCCGAAGGTGAAGCCGAGCGCGGCGACGCCGCTGAAGACGGCGTCGGCGAAGAGGGCGCGGCGCAGGAAGGTGGATGCATCGATCATCTCAGGTCTCCTTGGTTGGGCTGGGGTGGAACTTTAGCGCCGACCGCGCCACCAGGCGCGGAGCAGACGGGCGAGCCGGAACGGGCAGAGGCTCCTGCCGACGCCGTGCTCGAAGGCGATGACCTGCGCGACCACATAGTCGCCGGTCGAATGCAGCAGCGGCTCCGGCATGTTGAGGCTGCGCGCCAGCATCCGCGTTGCGAACGCCATGGCCCAGGGCAAGACGTGGTCTGCGACGGTCCGGTAGAGCAGCAATGCGATCATGGTCATCTCCTGTTGCGACCAAAGATGCGCGTGCTCGTCCCCCATTTCGATTACCTCGGTGGTAATGGAAGCGCCTAAATTCGCGTGCTAGTTTTTGATCATGAACGCACATGCATCCACCGTACGTACCGAACGCAGCCAGCCGGTCCATATCGGCGACCATTTGCGGGAATGGCGGCAGCGCCGCCGCATGAGCCAGCTCGATCTTGCCGGCGAAGCCGAAATCTCGGCGCGGCATTTGAGCTTCGTCGAGACCGGCCGCGCCGCGCCGTCGCGCGACATGGTGCTCAGGCTCGCCGAGCGCCTGGACGTACCCTTGCGCGAACGCAACGTGCTGCTGGTCGCGGCCGGTTTCGCACCGGCCTTTCCGCAGCGCCCGCTGGAGGATCCCGCCTTGAAATCAGCCCGTGCGGCGATCGACCTCGTCTTGAAAGCCCATGAACCCAATCCGGCGCTTGCGGTGGACAGGCACTGGAACCTGGTCTCCGCCAATCGCATGGTGGCGCCGCTGCTCGAGGGCATCCCGCAGCATCTGCTCGGCCAGCCCATCAACGTGCTCAGGCTCGCCTTCCATCCCGAGGCGCTGGCGCCCCGCACGGTCAATCTCGCCGAGTGGTGCGGGCATCTCCTGGAACGGCTGCACCGGCAGTGCGAGGCGACGGCCGATCCGGAGCTGATCAAGCTGTACAACGATCTGAAGAGCTATCCGATTCCGGCGCGCTCGGCGCCGCTGCCAGCCGACAACGTCGCGATCCCCTTCAAGCTGAGGCATGGCGGGGAGATCCTCAGCTTCTTCTCCACCACCATGGTGTTCGGCACGCCGGTCGACATCACCCTGTCGGAGCTGGCGCTGGAGACGTTCTTTCCGGCAGACGAGCGCACCGCCGAACGGCTGAAGCAGATGGCGGCAGGGCTGCGCTAGCGCCGTTTACACGACGGAGCGGCGCTCGCATAATCGGCGGATGGACACACGCTCCTTCCGGCGATTGCGGCCGGCCAATCCCATCGGCGATCTCCTGCGCGGCTGGCGCACCCGTCGTGCATTGAGCCAGGCGGAGCTGGCGTTCGAGGCCGGCATTTCGGTCAAGCATCTGAGCTATGTCGAGACCGGAAAGGCGGCGGCCAGCCGGGACATCCTGCTGCAGCTCGCGTCGGCGCTCGATCTGTCGTTGCGTGATCGCAATGCGCTGCTCGAGGCCGGCGGCTTCGCGCGGCAATATGGCGAGCGCGATCTGTCGGCGCCGGAGCTTGCCGAGGCGCGGCGTGCCATCGATCTTCTGCTTCTCCGTCACGAGCCGTTCCCGGCAATCGTCACCGACCGGCGCTGGAACGTGATGCAGGCCAATCGCGCCGCCTCGCGCCTGATGACCATGCTGCTTGGCCCTCTACGCATGCAGCGGCCGCTCAACCACATGCGCATGTTCCTCGCTCCCGACGAGCTCAAGCCGTTCGTCGAGAACTGGCCGATTGTTGCGGCCGCGCTGCTGGCACGGGCGCGGCATGAGGCGATGGCCGCGCCGCTCGATGAGGCCCTGCAATCGACCTGGCGCGAATTGATGCGGCTGCCGCAGCTGCCTGAGGCGACCGAGGACAACGCGGCCCCGGGGCCGCTCTGCGAGGTGCGCCTGCGCAAGGGCGATATCGGCGTTGGTTTGATCGGTGCGGTGCTGACGCTCGGCACCCCGCAGGACGTCACGCTGCAGGAGCTTCGCGTCGAGATGTTCATGCCTGTTGATGCCGCCTCCGAGGCTGCCTTGGTCGCGCTTGCAGATCAGGACGCTTGAGCCTGCACGGCTTCGCGCCGCTCGAAGCTCATCGCCTGCATCACCTCCGCGAACGGCCCGTTGCGGTCACTCAGTGTCGCCGTGGTGAGGCCCGCGCCATGGGCGCCGACGCGCGTCGCGGCGCGGATCAGGATCCATTCGCCCTCGGGCGGACGGAAGAAATAGAGGCTGATCTCCGGGTTGATGAAGGTCCATTGGCGCATGTCGACGATCTGCGCGACGCCGCTGGAGAAGTCCGCCGCCTGCACCGCCTGGAGCAGCGGCGTGTTCGGCTCGCCCTCGACCAGCGGCGCATCGAGCCGCATCCAGGCCGCCGCCGGGCCCGGCTTCTCCAGCGCGCCTTCGATGAGCCGCACCGACACGTTCTGGAAATAACGGCTCCATTTCTGCGCGAAGGCGGGCGGCGGGCTGCCGGCCTCGGGCCCACTGTCGGGGGCCAAGGGCCTTGCGAAGGGATCGATGGGCGACTCGCCGCTCGGCGCCGTCAGCAGCGCCGTGCAGCGGCCGATCTCGGTCTCGCCGTCCATCAGCCGCACCTGCAGGGTCTTGGCCTTGCGACCGTCGCGCAGCAGCTCGCTGACCGCCCTGAACAGGCGCAGGCCCGCCGGCCGCCACAGATCGAAGGTCAGACGCCGCACCGCAAAGCCGGATTTGGCGGCGAGGCGCTCGACCTCGCGGGTCATCAGCGCGGTGGTGGCGCTTCCCTGCAGCATGTCCGGCGACCACGGCCCGCCGGCATGCTCGGTGGCCCGGAACAGATCGCCTTCCGGCTCGAAAATGGCGTTCATCGCGGTCTCCTCTTTGGGCTTGATCGTGGCCGTGAGTATCGGGGCGGGGAGAACCGGTCACAATAACCGCAGAGGTGAAGTCGTGAGCCATGCAGGACGGGTGCCTTGCGCCGCCTCCGGTTCGGCCTATGTTCGGGCGGACCCTCGAAGTGCCCGAAGGAGGCGCCTGACATGAGCACGCTGAAACCGCTCCAGATCGACGTCGTCTCTGATGTGGTCTGCCCCTGGTGCTATATCGGCAAGCATCGCATCGAGAGCGCGCTGGCGCTGGTGCCTGACGTTCCGGTCAAGCTCAATTTCCGTCCCTTCTTCCTCAATCCCTGGGTGCCGCGCGAGGGCATCAGCCGCGAGGCCTATCTCACCCAGAAGTTCGGCTCGGTCGAAGCCTATAAGGGCATTGCGGGACGCGTCGTCGCGGCCGCGAGCGAGGAGGGGCTCGTCTACAAGCCGGAGCTCGTGGCGCGCCAGCCCAACACGACTGACTGCCACCGCCTGATCCTCTGGGCGGAAGCGATCGGCAAGGCGCCTGAGATGAAGCAGCGCCTGATGGAGCTGTACTTCCGCGATGGCGGCGATCTCACCGATGTGAACGTGCTGGTGCAGGCGGCCGCCGACATCGGCCTCGATGCCGACGACGTGCGCAAGCGCCTCGCCACCGACGAGGACGTCGCGCGCGTCTCGGCAGATGCGCAGGAAGCCGCCGACAAGGGCATCTCCGGCGTGCCGACCTACGTCTTTGCGCAGAAGTACGCCGTCTCCGGCGCGCAGGATCCGAACCTGCTTGCCCGCGCCATCCGACAGGTCTCCGAGGAGATCAACGCGCAGGCGGCGGAGTAGCTTTTTATTTTCGGAGCCGGCGAACCACGCCGCGCGCGGCCTCGTGCGCGGCGTTGAGGCCGACCAGCGCGCCGTGAATGAGCGCCACGACCGGGTCGTGCCGCCGCAGCGGGATCAGCACATCGCCGATGGCGAGGCGTCCGCGCCAGATCGGGTTGATCATGGGGTGATCGGCATTCGCCGTCGAGTCCGCGCTGGCGACGGCGGGGTCGGCGCAGAGATGGCGGGTGAGGTCGAGCGTGAGCTGCACGCCCGGCGAATATTTTGCAAAGCGCTCGTCGATCCCGAGCTTGAAGAAGAAGGCACGATCCTGATGGCGCAACACGATGCCGGCGGCAATCGGCGTCGCGCCGGCGCGAAGGGTGACGATCTCGCACTGCGCGGTCTCTGCCAGCGCCGGCACGGCGCGGCGAATGAAGGTCGCGTCGCCCGGATGCTGGACCAGCGCGGTGCCCCGCTTGCCCTTCCAGCCGCTCGCTTCGAGCTGCAGAAAGGTTTCGAGCGCACGTCCGATCTGGTCGGAGCTGCGCGCGATCTCGAACACGACGGGGCCGTGCTCCTCGAGACGGTGACGCTGGCGCCGCAGCTCCTTGAGCTTCTTGGCGCCGAGCGCCTCGCGCAACAGCGTGTCGCCATCCTGCGTCGCATCGAGGCTGGCGCGGATGTAGGAGCTGAGGATTCTCGGCTTCAGGCCGTCGCGCTTCAGCACCTGGTTGAGTGATGCCATGGCTGCGCCATCGAGCGCGACGTCGGTCAGCACGAGCGCATGCGCGCCGGCCTCGCGCGCCTGCTGCAGCAGACGCGCAGCGGCTTCGAGCGGAGCGTCGCGGTCGAGCAGCGGGCTGCACAGCGTGCCATAGGGATGCGCGCTCACCAGGGCGGGCAGGGGGATCTTTAGGGCGCGCCAGAGTGAGACCACCGGCATCAGGCCGATCAGCCGGGCCGAAGTGCCGTCAAATGCGGACAGTGCCGAGGCATCCGTGCGACCGCGCGCAGTTGCGCTGACGGCGAGCTCCCAGGCGGGCAGGTAATATCCGTTCGGCTCGATCGCCCGCTGCGCCAGCGCGCGCCATTGGCCGGTGTCGACGGCCGCAAGCGGAACAGGCGCGCGCGCCATCGCGGCATCCCTTGCCGATGCCGGATTGATCGCAGCCTGATGCGCGATGTCGACCACGTCCCGTCGTCCCCGTTCACACGAGCTGGGGCCCGATGCCACCGGCCATGCTTAGCGCAAAGATTGGAAAATACCGTTGGCACGCCGCTGCAATTCGAGCGGTAGTGTTAACATTCCATTCAGCATCGGGCCGGGGGTGACCCTGAGGAATCGTGGCTAGTCTCCCGGCACGAAATGATCGCGGGTGCTCGCGCGGCCGCCGCTGGCGGTATCGGTGATGGTGATCTCGATGTCGCGGGAGGTCTTCGGCAGGTCGCTGGGCCCGACCTGTACCGACAGCCTGACCTCGCGGGTCTGATCCTGCCCGACCTCGATGATGGGCTTGCCGCCAGGTTCCGCCTCGATGCCGGCGACGCGAATGGTCGCGCCCGGCAGACCGGAGACTTCGAGCGCAAACGATCGCTGTGCACTCTTGTTGAGGATACGCACGGTGTAGTCGTTGCGCACGCCGCCGTCCGAAAGCTGGACGAAGAGGGGATTGCGCTCGTGCAGTACGTTGACGTCCATCGTCGCGCGAGTGGCGAGAGTGTACAGCATGATGCTGCCCACAATGGCGATGGCCGCGGCATAGATCAGCGTGCGCGGACGGATGATGCGGTAGATCGCCGGCTTGCCCTCGCGTCGGCGCTGCATGTTGATGTCGGTGTCGTAGCCGATCAGGCCCTGGGGCCGGCCGATCTCGCGCATGACGTTGTCGCAGGCGTCGATGCACAGGCCGCACTGGATGCAGCCGAGCTGGATGCCGTGGCGGATGTCGACGCCGGTCGGGCAGACATTGATGCACTGATGGCAGTCGACGCAATCGCCGGCGGGATCGCCATGGGCGCGCGCGGCATCCGCCTTCTTCACCGACATGCGCGGCTCGCCGCGGTCACGCCGATAGGTGACGTTGAGCGCCCATTCGTCGGTCAGCGCTGCCTGGATCCGCGGCCACGGGCACATGTAGATGCACATCTGCTCGCGGGCGTGACCGGCAAAGACATAGGTCGTAGCGGTGAGGATGCCGATCCAGAGATAGGCGATGAACGGGGCCTGGAAGGTCGCGAGCTCCTTCACCAGCGTCGGCGCGTCGGAAAAGTAGAGCACCCAGGCGCCGCCGGTCCACCAGGCGATCATGATCCAGAGGAAGTGCTTGAGCGCGACCTTGCGAAGGTGGTCGAACGTCCAGTAGCGCTTGTCGCCCTGCATGCGCTCGCGCCGGTCGCCCTCGACCCAACGCTCGACCGCGTAGAACAGGTCGGTCCACACCGTCTGCGGGCACATGTAGCCGCACCACAGCCGTCCCGCGACCGCGTTCATCAGGAACAGAATCATCGCCGCGATGATGAGGAGACCGGTGAAATAATAGACCTCCTGCGGCCACAGCTCGATGAAGAAGAAGTAAAAGCGCCGATGCGGGAAGTCGATCAGCACGGCCTGGTCGGGCAGGCCGGGTCCGCGATTCCAGCGCACGAACGGCAGCAGGTAATAGGTTCCGAGCGTGACGCACAGGATCGCCCATTTGATGCGGCGGAAAGGGCCATTGACCGACTGCGGGTAGACCTTCTTCCGCTTCTCGTAGAGAGGCCCCTCGATGAAGGTGTCGTCGGTCATCCCATGCTCCCCGCGTTTTGCGAAGGCGAGAGTCCGACTTGCCGGCGCAGAAGAGCCGGCAAAGAATCTCCAGCACTGCGCGGACTTTCGGGCTCGCGATGTTGTAGTATATCGTTTGGCCGTCCCGCTTTGGTTTGACCAAGCTCAATGCGCGCATCTTTCCGAGATGCTGGGATAGCGCGCCCATGGTATTTGCGCCCTACGCAAGGGCGCTCTCGCTCAGGAGAGGTCATGGTCACGACGTCTTTTACGCCGATCGCGTCGCTCGTTGGCGGTGCGATGATTGGCCTCGCGGCCGTTCTGCTGATGTGGGCAACGGGTCGGATCGCCGGCGTCAGCGGCATCGCGGCGCGGCTGTTTCCGCCCTATGAGGACAGCGAACTCGCTGGGCGCCTTGCCTTCGTCGCCGGTCTTGCTGCTGCGCCCGTGCTGGTCCGGCTCGTCACCGGAGGTCTGCCGGAGCAGACGATCGCGGCGGGGCCGGCCCTCCTGATCATCGGCGGATTGCTCACGGGTTTGGGTTCGGTGTGGGGCAGCGGCTGCACCTCGGGCCACGGCGTTTGCGGCCTGTCGCGGCTGTCGGTGCGCTCGCTGGTTGCGACCATCACCTTCATGGCCGCCGGCATGGCGACTGTGGTCTTGATGCGGCACTGGAACTGACGGCGATGGCAATCCTGGTTCAATTCGCGATTGGGCTGATCTTCGGCCTCGGCCTCATCGTCTCCGGCATGTCGAACCCCGCAAAGGTGCTGAACTTCCTGGACGTCGCCGGCATTCAGGCAGGGACATGGGATGCAAGCCTCGCCTTCGTGATGGCGGGCGCGGTGGCCGTGACCTTCGTCGGCTTCAGCCGCGTTCTCAAGCTTCCGCGTCCATTCTTCGCTGATCGATTCTATTTGCCGACGCGGCGAGACATCGATCCCAGGATCGTCGCAGGTCCGGCGATCTTCGGCATCGGCTGGGGGCTGGTAGGCTTTTGCCCGGGGCCGGCGCTGACCGCGCTCGGATTTGGCTCGCTCTCCGCCGTCATCTTTGTCGTGGCGATGTGCGCCGGCATGGTGCTCGCCCGCTTCATCGCTCAGCTGCCGTCATCGACGCGCTACATCACGCCGGCCGATCCACTCGAAACCTGAGGTTACGGGACCGGGCGAATAGTCTCGCCCGGTCTCCGACCATCAAGCCTTCATCGCTCACCAGCTACCGACGCCGACGCTGACGCCGGGCGCGCGAATGCCGACGCCGGCGCGCGGGCCGTCATCGTAGTGGCGATGATAGCTCCGGCGCTCATAGTAGCGGTCGCGCGGCATGTAATTGTAGGAATCGCGCACGATCACGCGCGACCCGCCCCGCGTGCGATAGCAGCGACCATCCTCGTCGCAGACGAGTCGCACCTGCTGCACGAGATCCGGATTGGTGTATTCGCTGGTCGTATAGATATCGGAAGCCTTGGCCCCCGAGGCGGCGGCCAAGGCCCCCACGCCTGCCAGCAGCGCAATAGTCAACGTCCTCATCATGTCCTCCTCGAAACTGCCCTCGGCGGTAACAAGAAGGGGAGGCGGTGATCGTTCCGGGTCATCTACAGGTTTTTCCCGGAACCTGTCGTCAGGGGCGGGTTCCTAGATCGGCTCGTAAGTCTCCGTGCCGCAGATGTCGTCGGCGTCGGCGCGCCGGCGGTCCACGACCCTGCCGTCGTTGATCGTCACGATGTAGGTCTGGGCGCCGAGCGACGTACCGGTCGCCGAGGTGAGCTGCGCGCGGACGCACGCGGTCCAGCCCGGTCCTCGCAGCTCACGATGCGGCGGAGCGACGTGAACCTCGCGCGGATAGGACGTTGCGAGAAAGACGACGTCGATCTGCTCGCGCACCACGCGCTTGACGTCGGGCGGCGCTTCCGGCGGCTGCTCGGGCTCCTTCATGCGCATGAATTCCGGCACCGGTGCGCGGCTGTCGGCAAAGCCGCAGGCACCGAGCGCAAGCGCGCCAATGAGCAGCGCCGCATGAGCAATGATCCGCAACATCCGTGAAAGGTCCCCTGCGGGCAGACAGATAGGCACGAATGCGATCGGACGAAGTCCAGGCCGATCAAGATTTGCTGAGGTCCCGGAACCCGGACATCGCTATTCCGCGATTGGAGGCTGGCTTGTACCCCAGAGGTGGGGGATTGCGGTAATGCGGATTCTGGTCATCACGCCGCCGTGCTGGCGCTGAGGGCCGCCTCAGCGCAGGCGCAGTGCCCGCCCAATGACCGCGTCGAGTCGATCGACGTTGCGGGGCTCATCATCGCTCGCGGGTGTTACGCGCGTGATTGCGAGCCAGTCATGATGGTGGTGTGCACGCGATGCGAACCTTCGTTCACATCGCGCCCGCTATTGCACGAAAGCGAGGCCGACGCGCTTGTCGCTGCGCCAAACTGTGCGACAATGCCGTACGAAATGGTCACAGGCGATCGAGAGCGTGACCGATTGCGGCAACATGACGGGAGTGTCGAGGTCGATCGCCGCGCCGCCCGCCGACATGTTTCGCACCGTGCAAGGAATGCCGCTGTTTTCGAACGTGATCTTTCCGCCCTTGAAAACACGGTGACGTTGCGATGTGCGCTTCTCAATCATCTGCATCAGTCCTGCCGATGAGTATGAAGTAGTGCATAGAAATTACGTTGAACTAAACTCAATACTGGCGCTACTTGCACGGCGTTTCAGACTTTGTTTACGACGTTAGAGCGGCGAGCCGCTCGTGCGAACCTGCCCAAAGAGCCTACCCAAAGAGCCTACCCAAGTGCCTTTCCTTTATGGCGTGACACGCCGATGGAGATATTGATGAAGACTTCGCTTTCGATTTTGTTCGCCGCAGCGCTCTCGCTGGCCTCGATGCCCGCCCACGCCGTCAAGTGGGACCTCTCGACCATGACCTGCAAGCAGTTCCTCGAGAGCGGCGAGGACAACATCGGCGTCGTGCTGACCTGGATGGACGGCTGGTACAAGGGCGACGAGGACAACGCGATCATCGACACCGACATCTTCATCGAGAATGCCAAGAAGTTCGGCGCCTATTGCGGAAAGAATCCGACCGTCAGCGTCGTCACCGCGGCCGACGAGATCCTCGGCAAGTGACATTGCCGGCGCAATGACGGCAAGCGCGATCGCGCTTGCTGTCCCGACATGATTTCCATCGAGAGCCGCGTCGAGCCTTGCGCTTCGCGCGGCTCTCTTGTTTTCAGGGCGCGTTCACCCCGGCAGCATCGCGAACGCGCTCGACACCATCGCGGCCGGCTTGCCGTCGGCGGCCGAGAGCAGCGTGACGCGGCCAAAGCTCATGGTGCGCCCGAGCCGCACCACGCGCGCGTCCGCCAGCACGTCGGACGCGGCGATCGCGCGCATGAAATGCGTGGTCTGATCGACCGTGGTCATGGGACGGTAGCCGCGATTGGCCGCGAGGATCGCGATCACCATTGCGGTATCGGCGAGCGCCATCAGGGCCTGGCCGCAGACCACGCCGCCATTGCGGCACAGCCGCTCCGAAAACGGCATGCGCAGCAGCGCGCCGGGCTGCCAATCCGGGACGTCTGCGGGCGGCACATGCTCGATGCGCTCGACCGCGAGGTTGAGGTCCTGGACCCAGGGCGCAAAGACCTCGCCGAGGATGCGTCTGGCGTCGGCGAGGCCGAACTCGGCTTCTGGCTGCGTTTGCATTGCTGTCGCGCTCTCCTGTGTTGCCGGATGTTTCACCGCATTGTGCGCGCATCCGCGAGGCAAAGTCACCCGGTCTGGCGCCGGCCGCCTCGGCTTGAAAATGCCTGACTTGGCCCGATATGATGCCTGGCTTGGGTGGGGGTGGATGATGTTGCGTCGCTGTATCCTCGTCTTTGGCATGGGCCTGCTCGGTCTCGCGCTGAGCGGGTGCACCAAATGCGGTCCGATCTGGGACGATTGGCTGCAGGCGCCCAAATCATGCCGATCGGATCGGCACTAGCTGCCACCGGGTCGTGACCGGGCTGACGAGGATGACACGGCGCGGGGCGATCCGCGCCTCATGAAAGACTTAAGGAGTGGATGATGAAGCTTTTCCGTTTGGCCGCGGTGCTGGCCGTGCTGGCGGGACCTGCCTACGCGCAAATGCCCAACATCAATTTGATGCAGGATGCCCCGAGCAAGTCGCCGGAGGAGAAGGCCATCGAGGCCGAGCGTGAGAAGGCCTACAAGGAAACGCTGAAGAAGATTCCGGATACCAAGGCGTCCAGCGATCCCTGGGGCGGCATGCGCGCCGAACAGCCGAAGCAGCCGGCGGCGCCGAAGGCGTCGGCCGCGACCAGTGCGCCGAAGAAGGCCAAGAGCGGGACGGCCGCCAACTGACCCGTTCCGGGGAGGCACAATGCTCCTCGGAAGGACTCCTCTTGATCCGGCCCGCGCCCTACATTGTCGGTAGCGTAGTGCGCAGAGGAAGGCAGGACATGGCCGATCGTCCGCGGGATCTCGCCGAGCGGATGGCGCGCCGGCGCAAGGCGGCCGGCAAGCCCGGCCAGTCCGCCGGCGATGGCTATCTGCGCGAGACCTTCACGCTGCCGCGGGCGGCGGCACGGGAGCGGGCGCAGGCCTTCTTCGCCCGCTACCCCAAGGCCGGCTATATGAGCGAGGTCGAGACCTGGCGCGAATTGCCCGGCGGCGATATCGAGTTCACCATGCGTCGGCTGCCCAGCGCCGACTGACGCGCGCTATGACGCAGAAGGCGAAACGGTTCAGGCCGTCTTTCGCCCGATCGCCTTCAGTTCGCGGTCGATGCGCAGCTGCACGCGCCGGATCGCCAGCAGGTCGATCCTGGTCTCGGTCTTGCCGGTCTTGATTCGGTCGCCAATGCGGAACTGCCATTGCCAGATTCCGGGAATCGCCGTCTTGGCGATGGTGAACTCGACGCCCCTGTGATTCA
Source organism: Bradyrhizobium sp. BRP23 (assembly GCF_020194135.1). Taxonomy (NCBI): domain Bacteria; kingdom Pseudomonadati; phylum Pseudomonadota; class Alphaproteobacteria; order Hyphomicrobiales; family Nitrobacteraceae; genus Bradyrhizobium; species Bradyrhizobium sp. BRP23. The sequence goes on from NZ_JADYVW010000002.1 coordinate 67,705, forward strand.
TGGTCACCTCCCACGATTCACCCTTGTGCCTGCAAACATGTTGGTCGTCGCAATATTCCGCGGGCAAGAAAAATGTCGCCCGCGCCTCCGTGGTTCTCCGACCATGAACAAAGTTCCTGGAGCCCGGCCGGGGTGCATCCGGCGGTCCCGCATCGCGGTTCCAATCGAAGCGCCGGATCCGCTCGACGGCATGTGCCTTGCTTGCCGATCACGGGCAAGCAACCATGGGCGCCTCATGCTCGGCATTCCCCGCCGCTACTCGCATTTCGTCTTCGGCATCATCCAGTCCGGGCTGACCTCGCTGATCGCGGCGGGGATCGCCAGCTTTCCCGCCGGCAGCCCGATGCTCTTCGTGCGGCACTGGATGGTGTCCTGGCTGATCGCATGGGCTGCGATGCTGCCGGTCGTGCTGCTGGCGGCGCCCGCGATCCGCGCCTTCTCGCTGCGCCTGACGCAGGAGGAGCAGGAGCCCCGCGCTGGCCGGTAGCCGGGCGACCCTAGCCGGCTGGCTGACGACAGCCTGACAGGCGGACCGCCGGCAGGTGCGCGATCGAAAGGCCGCACACTGGCCCCGTACCGGTCCCAATTTCGACATGCGTCCGCACCACTGCGGACACACCCGTCGGCAAGATTTTATCCGTTCGGCGCAGCCATGGGGGAAACGTGGCGCGCCGGAAACGGGGTGGCATCATATGGATAACGTAGAGCGGTCATTCGCCGCCGCGACGGCGGCTGGCTTCGTCGTGCTGGTGATAGGTCTGGTTTTGCTGGCGGTGCTCTAGCAGGCGCTGCTGCAGACGGAACTGACGTGCTGGGCCGTCCTATCGAAGGCGCCGGCGCGCCTTGCCTCTCAAAAGTGGCAAAACAACCCCATGCACAGTAGGGGTCCTGGCGATTTCATCGCTTCGCCAAGGGGTTGCTGGTAGTATTTAGCTACCTGGTGCATCCGCGGTCGCGGCGCCCCGACCGGCGATGCCGATCGGAGGTTCCGGGCAAGGAACAGAGCGGAGTGCCGCATCGCGGGCGGGCCTGGCCCGCTCCGGACGGCGGTCCTGGCAGTGCCTAATGAACCTTGATCTCGTTCAGCGGCAGACGGAGCTCGGCGGCGCGCTCTTCGCGGTCCTTCTTGCGGAACTCGTTTTCCTTGCGCTCGAACTTCACCATCTCCTCGTGGGCGGCGTCCAGCAGCGGCTTTCGCCTCAGTGTGTCGTGGTGCGTGTCGTTGTTCGTCATGACCAGAGATCCCCAAAAGTTGCGGTCCCATCCCCACAGAAGGCCCGAGACCGCGAAAGGTTCGGTGCCGTAGGATTACGGAAACATGACGGCGCCCCGGTCGCGCGTCGTTGATCCCGGTCATGTTCGCTTCGAGGAACCCGGCGCAGGCCCGGCTATTTCGGCGGCTGCAGCCCTGGCGATTTGACCCAATCGTTCAGATGATTGGCAACGTCGGCCTGGCGCGCCTTCTTGAGCAGCGCGTCCCGCTCCGGCCCGGGAGGTAGCTTGGACGCCTGCTCGCGGACCTGCTTCACCCATGCCGACAGCCGGTCCTGAAGGGTCAGTTGCTGCTTGAAACGTCGTCGCTTCAACATGGCGCGCTCTTTCCTTGCGAGGAGGCGGGAGCGCGAGGTCAGCGTTCTCATCACCGATAGTGGCCAGGGTCCGCGCGGTGATGATGCATTAGGATCCAGAAATGGATCCGCGTCTGTTCAGTTGTGCACTCAGTGCCTACGGCGTGACGATCCAGCATGGCAGGTTCGACCAGCTCCGTTGTCTCTTGGTCCAGTTAGAAAGACAAATCCGCAAAAGAACATATTGCGAACTGAGAACAAATGGGGTACATTGCTTTTATCGCCGAGCTGCCTCGCAACCGTTTGTCCCTCACGCGAATCCTCGCCATAAGGAGCACGACCCAATGTCCGCAACTGCCCTGCGTATCGTCGAAGGATCCTCCATGGACAAGAGTAAAGCTCTGGCCGCCGCGCTCTCCCAGATCGAGCGGCAGTTCGGCAAGGGCTCGGTGATGAAGCTCGGCAAGAACGACCGCTCCATGGACATCGAGGCGGTGTCCTCCGGCTCGCTCGGGCTCGATATCGCGCTCGGCATCGGCGGCCTGCCCAAGGGGCGCATCGTCGAGATCTACGGGCCGGAATCGTCCGGCAAGACCACGCTGGCGCTGCATACGGTGGCGGAAGCGCAGAAGAAGGGTGGCATCTGCGCCTTCATCGATGCCGAGCACGCGCTCGATCCGGTCTATGCCCGCAAGCTCGGCGTCAACATCGACGAGCTCCTGATCTCGCAGCCCGACACCGGCGAGCAGGCGCTGGAGATCTGCGACACCCTGGTGCGCTCGGGCGCGGTCGATGTTCTCGTGGTCGATTCGGTGGCGGCGCTGGTGCCGAAGGCCGAGCTCGAGGGCGAGATGGGCGATGCGCTGCCGGGACTTCAAGCACGGTTGATGAGCCAGGCGCTGCGCAAGCTCACGGCCTCCATCAACAAATCCAACACGATGGTGATCTTCATCAACCAGATCCGCATGAAGATCGGTGTGATGTACGGCTCGCCGGAAACCACCACCGGCGGCAATGCGCTGAAATTCTACGCCTCCGTCCGCCTCGACATCCGCCGCATCGGCGCGATCAAGGAGCGCGACGAGGTGGTCGGCAACACCACGCGCGTCAAGGTGGTCAAGAACAAGCTGGCCCCGCCGTTCAAGCAGGTCGAGTTCGACATCATGTACGGCGAGGGCGTCTCCAAGATGGGCGAGATCCTCGATCTCGGCGTCAAGGCCGGCATCGTCGAGAAGTCCGGCGCCTGGTTCTCCTATGACAGCCAGCGCCTCGGCCAGGGCCGCGAGAACGCCAAGGCGTTCCTGAAAGGCAACCCCGACATCACCGCCAAGATCGAGACCGCGATCCGCCAGAACTCCGGCCTGATCGCCGAGCAGATCCTGGCCGGCACGCCGGAGCGCGACGCCGACGGCGAGGAGCCGGCGGACGAGTAAGACCTAACGCGAAAATTTTTCGCGAGGAGCGGGCACTGAGGACGTTGAGTTGCCGACGTCTTCGGTGCCCGTTTCGTGTTGCGTGAGGGCGCGTCGACGATGAAGCGTGTGATTCTGACTAGTTCGTCCGGCGTTGGTCTCACCTATGCCGGTCGTGCTGACATGGTCGTCCCGTTGATCTTTCGGTTCGTTTGGGGGCCGTTGCCTACGTCGCACCACCTCGAGGACTATCTTACGGGAGGCTATTACAGGGGCGATCCGGAGGTGCGGTGGTCCGATCTTGTTGGCCGGTTGCCTCAGACCGGTCTCGCGCACAAGGAGACTGGCCTGGTTTGGTTTTGCGAGACCTATGGCGTCGAGTTCATCGAGCTGTGGTTCGACCCTGAGCCTAACAGTCAATTGCAACTGATCTGGATCCTGGACTATTTGCGGTCCCATCCATCGATCACCCATTGTCTTAGACTGCGACGAGTCAATTTCGATCTGCGCGAAGCGGACGGCCCGCAACTTCGCGATCGTACGGTGCGGGAATCGGAGATCGCAGAGTGCGACTTCGAGATAGCCAACATGGCCTGGGAGGCGTATCGGGCGCCGACGCCTGAACTTTGCTTCGGGTTGCTGACAAGGGATTTACCCAGGCTACCTTTCCTGAAGCCGGCTCTGGAAGCGTTGCTAGCTGAACTGCCGTCACCAATCACCGGATTGGGCGCGACGGAGGCGCGGCTTATCGAGCTGATTGCAAGGGGGCACAACCGTACAAAAGAACTGTTTCAGCCGGGCGGGCTGCTCGAAACGCGCGTGTTCGACCAGTGGGAGCTGGGTCCGTTGCTCGAAGGGCTTGCGTCGGGCCCGATGCCGGCGGTCGCAGGTCTCGATCCGAAACTCGCGACGCTCGCCCCGCACGATGCGCGAGGTCGCAACGCCGCCTATCGTCGGAGCCGGTTGTCGCTGACCGAATTTGGCAAAGCGGTTCTGGAAGGCCGCGAAGATTTCCGTCGCCACAATCCGATTCGACGTTGGTGGGGCGGCACGCTTCTCACCAATGAACGGTTGTGGCGGTGGGATCGCGAAAGCCGGCTGTTGGTTCCGCCGTAGGTTGGATTCGTAGCGTGGATTAGCCGAAGGCATAATCCACCACTGTTCGTATCGGTGGAGAGAGAAGAGGTGGGTTACGCCTCGCGGACTGCGCTTTGCGCAGCCGCGAGGCTAACCCACCCTACACATCCTACTCCGCAGCTTCTGCGTAATCGCTCACCGGCGGGCAGGAGCACACGAGGTTGCGGTCGCCATAGACGTTGTCGACGCGGCCGACGGGGCACCAATATTTGTCGGAGCGCGAGACGCCGTCGGGGAAGCAACCCTCCGTGCGGGTGTAGGCGCGCTTCCAATCGTCGTCGGCGATGTCGTGCACGGTGTGCGGGGCGTGGCGCAAGGGCGAGGCTGCGATCTCAAAGCGACCGGCCTCGACCTCGGCGATTTCCTTGCGGATCGCGATCATGGCGTCGCAAAAACGATCCAGCTCGGCCTTGGATTCCGATTCGGTCGGCTCGATCATCAGCGTGCCCGGTACCGGGAAGCTCATGGTCGGGGCGTGGAAGCCGTAATCGATCAGGCGCTTTGCGATGTCGTCGACGGTGACGCCACTCGTCGTCTTCAGCGGACGCGGATCGACGATGCACTCATGCGCGACGCGTCCCTTCTCGTTCTTGTAGAGCACCGGGAAATGCGGATCGAGGCGCGCTGCGATGTAATTGGCGTTGAGGATCGCGATCTCGGTGGCGCGCTTCAGGCCCTCGCCGCCCATCATCAGGATGTAGATGTAGGAGATGGTAAGGATCGACGCCGAACCGAACGGCGCGGCCGAGACCGGACCGACCGGCGCGTCTGCCTTCGTCGCGGGGTGGCCGGGGAGGAACGGGGCGAGATGCGCCTTGACGCCGATCGGGCCCATGCCGGGGCCGCCGCCGCCATGCGGGATGCAGAAGGTCTTGTGCAGGTTGAGATGGCTGACGTCGGCGCCGTAATCGCCGGGCCTGGAAAGGCCGACCTGCGCATTGAGGTTGGCGCCGTCGAGATACACCTGGCCGCCATGGCCGTGCACGATGTCGCAGATCTCGCTTATATGCTCCTCGAACACGCCGTGGGTCGAGGGATAGGTGATCATGACAGCTGCGAGGTCGTTCGCGTGCTTCTCCGCCTTGGCGCGGAGATCATTGACGTCGACGTCGCCGTTCTTCTCGCAAGACACCACCACCACGTCCATGCCGACCATCGCGGCCGAGGCCGGATTGGTGCCGTGGGCGGAGGAGGGGATCAGGCAGATCTTGCGATGGCTCTGTCCGCGCGCGGCATGATAGCCGCGGATCGCGAGCAGCCCGGCATATTCGCCCTGCGCGCCCGAGTTCGGCTGCAGCGAGATCGCGTCATAGCCGGTGATATCGCAGAGCCATTTCTCCAGGCGTGCGAACAGCGCGTGATAGCCTTGAGCTTGCTCGCGCGGGGCGAACGGATGCAGCGAGCCGAATTCCGGCCAGGTCAGCGGCATCATCTCGGTGGTCGCGTTCAGCTTCATGGTGCAGGATCCAAGCGGGATCATGGCGCGGTCAAGCGCGAGGTCGCGGTCACTGAGCTTGCGCATGTAGCGCAGCATCTCGGTTTCCGAGCGATGCGCATGGAAGACGGGATGGGTCAGGAACGCGGTGCCGCGCTTCAAGTCGTCCGGCAGCGCCTCGCGCGTCTCGGCGTCGATCTCGGCATAGGCAAGCTTGCCGCCGAAGGCGCGCCAGACTGCTTCAATCGTCGCGGGCGTCGTGGTCTCGTCGAGCGCGATGCGAAGGGCCGTATCGCTGACGCCGAGATTGATCTTCTCGCTTGCTGCCCGCGCGACGATCTCGGCGCGCTTGCCGCCGGCATCGACGCTCAGCGTGTCGAAGAAGCTGTCCGATTGCGGCGCGAAGCCGAGCTTGCGCAGGCCGGTCGCGAGCACGGCGGTGCGGCGGTGGACGTTGCGCGCGATCTGCGTGAGGCCCTCGGGGCCGTGATAGACCGCGTACATCGAGGCGATCACGGCGAGCAGCACCTGCGCGGTGCAGATGTTGGATGTCGCCTTCTCGCGGCGGATGTGCTGCTCGCGGGTCTGCAGCGCGAGGCGATAGGCCGGCGCACCGCGGGAATCGACGGACAGGCCGACGATGCGGCCGGGCAGCGAACGCTTCAGCGCATCGCGCACCGCCATATAGGCCGCGTGCGGTCCGCCATAGCCCATCGGCACGCCGAAGCGCTGGGCCGAGCCGATCGCGATGTCGGCGCCCAGTTCGCCGGGCGAGGCGAGCAGCGTCAGCGCGAGGAGGTCGGCGGCTAGAATCGCGAGTGCGCCCTTGGCCTTCAGCGCGGCGATCGCGGGCCTGAGGTCGCGCAACGCGCCCGAAGAACCGGGGTATTGCAGCAGCGCACCGAGCACGTCCGATTTGTCGAGATCGGTGAGGGGATCGCCGACGACCAGAGTCCACCCCAGCGGCTCGGCGCGGGTGCGCATCACGGCCAGCGTCTGCGGATGCACGTCCTTGTCGACGAAGAAGGCCCTTGCCTTGACCTGCGAGTGGCGCTCGGCGAGCGCCATGGCTTCGGCCGCCGCGGTGGCTTCATCGAGCAGCGAGGCGTTGGCGACGTCGAGCCCGGTGAGGTCGCAGATCATGGTCTGGAAGTTGAGCAGCGCTTCCAGCCGGCCCTGGCTGATCTCGGGCTGATAGGGCGTGTAGGCCGTGTACCAGGCCGGGTTCTCCAGGATGTTGCGCTGGATCACCGCGGGCAGGACCGTGCCGGAATAGCCTTGGCCGATCAGCGAGGTGAAGACCTGGTTCTGACGCGCAAGCTCGGTCATGTGCGCGATCGCCTCGGTCTCGCTCAAGGGCTTGCCGAGGTCGAGCGGGCCGGCCTGCCGGATCGAGGCCGGCAGCGTTTCCGCGATCAGCGCATCGACGCTCTTGGCACCGACTGTCTCCAGCATGGCGGTGACATCGCGCGCCGATGGGCCGATGTGGCGGCGGACGAAGGAGGTGGCGGTGTCGCCGTTGGACTTGCGGTGCGCGGTCATCATTGGGTCCTCGCTTCAGATTTCGCTGTCAGTGTCATGCCCCGCGAAGGCGGGGCATCCAGTACTCTCCACCAGCGCGGATTGAACCGAGGGGCCGCGGCGTACTGGATCACCCGCCTTCGCGGGTGATGACACTGAGCATGAGGTTAGACTTCGCTTCATCTCACGCCGTATGCGCCTTGTAGGCGGCTTCATCCATGAGGCCGCCGAGCTCGCTTCTGTCGGCCATCTTGATCTTGAAGAACCAGGCCTTGCCTTGCGCGTCCGAGTTCACCAGCGCCGGCTCGGCCGCGAGCTCGGCATTGGTCTCGAGCACTTCGCCGGTAACGGGCGCGTAGACGTCCGAGGCAGCCTTGACGGATTCGACGACGGCGGCGGCTTCGGCCTTCTTCAGCGCGCGGCCGACCTTGGGCAGCTCGACGAACACGACGTCGCCGAGCTGCTGCTGGGCGTAATCGGTGATGCCGACGGTCGCGACATCGCCGTCGATGGCCAGCCATTCGTGATCAGAGGTGTACAGCGTCGTGGTCATTTCGAATCCTCAGCGTTTGTAGGTGTTTTTCACGAAGGGCATGGCGGCGACCTGTAAGGGCAGTCGCTGGCCGCGCACCTCGGCGAAGAGCTTTGTGCCAAGCGCGCTCAGATTCGTGGGCACGTAGCCCATCGCAACCGGCGCATTCAGGCTCGGGCCGAAACCGCCCGAGGTGACTTGTCCGACCGGTGCGCCGCCCGCGTCATTCGCAAACAGCAGCGCGCCCTCGCGCACCGGCGCGCGGCCTTCGGCGCGCAAGCCGACGCGGCGGCGGGATGCGCCGCCATCGAAATGGGCGAGGATCTTCGCAGCGCCGGGAAAGCCGCCGGTGCGCGCACCGCCGCTGCGGCGGCTTTTCTGCACCGACCATTCCAGCGCGGCCTCGACCGGCGTGGTCGTGGTGTCGATGTCGTGGCCGTACAGGCAGAGCCCGGCTTCCAGCCGCAGGCTGTCGCGGGCCCCGAGGCCAATCGGCAGCACGTCGGGATTTTCCAGCAGCACCTTTGCGAGGCGTTCGGCATCGCCTGCTGGAACCGAGATCTCGAAGCCGTCCTCGCCGGTGTAGCCGGAGCGCGAGACGAAGCACTTGATGCCGGCAACCTCGTGCGGGCCGGCGTCCATGAACTTCATGCCTGATACCTCTGCACAGAATTTCGCCAGCGCCGCTTCCGCCTTCGGGCCCTGCAACGCGATCAGCGCGCGGTCGGCAAGCTGCTCGATCACGCAGGCGTCGGACAGGTTGGCGCGCAGATGCGCCTCGTCCTCGGCCTTGCAGGCGGCGTTGACGACCAGGAACAGGTGATCGCCGAAATTGGCGACCATCAGGTCGTCGAGAATGCCGCCGTCGTCATTGGTGAACTGGGCGTAGCGCTGCCGCCCTGCGGCGATCGCCACGATGTCCTGCGGCACCAGCCGCTCCAGCGCGCGGGCGGCGTCCTCCACATTGCCGGATTTCGGCCGGAGCGCGAGCTGGCCCATGTGGGAGACGTCGAACAGGCCCGCTTTGGTGCGGGTATGGAGGTGCTCTTTCAAGACGCCCGCGGGGTACTGCACGGGCATGTCATAGCCCGCGAACGGCACCATCTTGCCCCCTAGGGACACATGGAGGTCGTAGAGGGGGATGCGTTTCAGGGAGTCTTGGTCGTGCGCTAGCATCTTGAGGGCCCTCGGCGGTTCCCCGGGGAGGATTCCCCGATGGACACCAGTCGAAGCCCCATCTGTCGCTGTGCCTGAGAGTATTATCCCGTCGGCGGACGCTGTCCGGGCCTAGACCCGTCGGCGCCTCTTTCCAGATGCTGTCAAAGCCACGCGGTCCTTTTGCCTGAGAGTTTCCGGGGCGGTTGCTCCTTCGGCGCCGGCTACCAGGTGCCGGTCTCTCCCGACGTGGCCGTACGATACAGATGGGTAGAGACCACAGGGGAGCCAAGCCTGTCAACGCGTCCGCGCGCCCTATCCAACGGGATTGCAAGGGGATTGAGCGCCTGCGGCAACCCTCTGATCTCTCTGCACAGTTTCTGGACAGCGAAGCTGGCCTTGTCTAAAAGCGCTTTGGCCCGCAGATATCAGCCTCAACGGTCCGGTTTGGACCGCGAAAAGCGGGCCCAAGCATACCGATTGGATGAACATGAGCGGCGTCAACGAGATCAGGTCGACCTTTCTGAACTTCTTTGCCGAGAACGGCCACGAGATCGTGCCGTCCTCGCCACTCGTGCCGCGCAACGACCCGACGTTGATGTTCACCAATGCCGGCATGGTGCAGTTCAAGAACGTCTTCACCGGCGTCGAGAAGCGGCCCTATCAGCGCGCCACCACCTCGCAGAAATGCGTGCGCGCCGGCGGCAAGCACAACGACCTCGACAATGTCGGTTACACCGCGCGCCATCTCACCTTCTTCGAGATGCTCGGCAATTTCTCGTTCGGCGATTACTTCAAGGAGCGCGCGATCGAGCTCGCCTGGAAGCTGATCACGAGCGAGTTCGGGCTGAAGAAGGACAAGCTGCTCGTCACCGTCTACCACACCGACGACGAGGCGGCGGGCCTGTGGAAGAAGATCGCGGGCTTCTCCGACGACCGCATCATCCGCATCCCGACCTCGGACAATTTCTGGGCGATGGGCGACACCGGGCCGTGCGGCCCGTGCTCGGAGATCTTCATCGACCGTGGCGAGCACATCTGGGGCGGTCCTCCCGGCTCGCCGGAAGAGGACGGCGACCGCTTCCTCGAATTCTGGAATCTCGTGTTCATGCAATACGAGCAGGTGACGAAGGAGGAGCGCGTTAATCTGCCGCGTCCCTCGATCGACACCGGCATGGGCCTGGAGCGCATGGCCTGCATCCTCCAGGGCGTCGAGAGCGTGTTCGAGACCGACCTGTTCAAGAACCTGATCGACGCGACCTCGTCCGCGCTCGGCAGCGGACCGAACGAGCAGAACGTCGGCTCGTTCCGCGTCATCGCCGACCACTTGCGCTCCTCCGCCTTCCTGGTCTCGGACGGCGTGCTGCCCTCGAACGAGGGCCGCGGCTATGTGCTGCGCCGGATCATGCGCCGGGCGATGCGCCATGCGCAGCTCTTGGGTGCCAAGGAGCCGCTGATGCACCGGCTGGTCTGGGCGCTGGTGCGCGAGATGGGCCAGGCCTATCCGGAATTGATGCGCGCGGAAAAGCTGATCGAGGAAACGCTGCGGCTGGAAGAGACCCGCTTCCGCAAGACTTTGTCGCGGGGCCTTGCCATCCTCGACGAGAAGAGCGCGTCCTTGAAGAAGGGCGACATGTTCGACGGCGACGTCGCCTTCACGCTCTATGATACCTACGGCTTCCCGCTCGATCTGACGCAGGACGCGCTGAAGTCGCGCGGCATCGGCGTCGACCAGGCGGCGTTCACCGACGCGATGGAGCGCCAGAAGGCTAAGGCGCGCGAGTCCTGGAAGGGCTCGGGTGAGGCGGCCTCCGAGGCGATCTGGTTCCCGCTGCGCGAGAAGCTCGGGGCGACCGAATTCCTGGGGTACGAGACCGAGAGTGCCGAAGGCGTGGTCTCGGCGCTGGTCAAGGATGGCGCCGAGGTGACGAGCCTCAAGGCCGGCGAGACGGGTGCGATCGTGCTGAACCAGACGCCGTTCTATGCGGAGTCCGGCGGCCAGGTCGGCGACACCGGCGTGCTCTCGGGCGAGGGCGGCATCAAGGTCCGCGTCACTGATACGCAGAAGAAGCTCGGCGATCTCTTCGTCCATATCGGCACGGTCGAGAGCGGCGAACTGAAGCTCGGCACGGCGCTGCAGCTCGAGGTCGATCATTCCAGGCGCTCGACCATCCGCGCCCATCACTCCGCGACCCACATCATCCACGAGGCGCTGCGCCAGGTGCTCGGCGATCACATCGCCCAGCGCGGCTCGATGGTCGCGCCGGATCGGCTGCGCTTCGACTTCGTGCATCCGAAGCCGATCACGGCCGAGGAGCTCGCCCGGGTCGAGGACATCGCCAACGACGTGGTGCTGGAGAACGACGAGGTCACCACGCGCGTCATGGGCGTCGACGAGGCCCGCGAGGCCGGGGCGCGCGCGCTGTTCGGCGAGAAATATGGCGACGAGGTCCGCGTCGTCTCGATGGGCAGGACCGCGCGCGAGCGCGGCGCCAACGCGCTCGGCTGGTCGGTCGAGCTCTGCGGCGGCACCCATGTGAAGCGCACCGGCGATATCGGCCTGATCACGGTCACGAGCGAGAGCGCGGTCGCCTCCGGCGTGCGCCGCATCGAGGCGCTGACGGGCAACTACGCGCGAAAACATGCCAACGACACCATGGCGCTGGCAAAGACCGCGGCGAACGAGCTGCGCACCTCGCTCGACGACGTGCCGGCGCGCATCTCGGCGCTGATGGAGGAACGCAAGAAGCTCGAGCGCGAACTCTCCGATGCCCGCAAGAAGCTCGCAATGGGCGGTGGCGCCTCCGCCGGCAACGGCGCAGCGTCGGGCGTGCGCGAGGCCGGCGGCGTCAAGCTGATGGCGCGCGCGGTCGAAGGCATCGAGATGAAGGATCTCAAGAGCCTCGCCGACGACGGCAAGAAGCAGATCGGCTCGGGCGTCGTCGCCATCGTCGGCGTCACCGGGGACGGCAAGGCCGGAATCGTGGTCGGCGTCACGCAGGACCTCACCGCGCGCTTTAATGCCGTGAATCTCGTGCGCATCGCCTCCGAGGCGCTCGGCGGCAAGGGCGGCGGCGGCCGGCCCGACATGGCCCAGGCCGGCGGCCCCGATGGCGCCAAGGCGTCCGAGGCCCTGAGCGCGATCGAAAAAGCGATGGCGGGCGCTTAGCTCAATGTCTACCGGACTGCTGAACGCTCAGCCCTTGTTCATGAAGACGTAGTCGGCGGAGTAGGGCGCGCTCCTGAACTCGCCGGCCTTGTCGCAGGCACCGTCGAGCTTGCCGCAATGGGTGTTGATGCGCTGGACCGTGGTCACGGGCGTGAGTGCGCCGCTGCCGCGATGCGAGGTGACGTCTAGTTTCAGCCAGGGAATGTCGGCTGCGGTCGCGCCCGGCGCATTGCCGGCGGCTTTACCCGTCACCGCGCTGCCGTCGGCAAGCTCCCAGTTCGGCCCGGCATAGTGTGATCGGCATGGTCGCATCTCCGCGCGAGGGCCACAGAATTGAAAAAGGGCCGCGCTTTGGCGCGGCCCTTGATCATGTCTGGCCCAGTCGGGCGAAATTGCGGACAGCTTACGCCGCCAGCTCTTTCGTGAGGTTCTCGGCGACCTTGTCGAGGAAGCCGGTGGTCGAGAGCCAGCGCTGGTCGGCGCCGACCAGCAGCGCAAGGTCCTTGGTCATATAGCCGGCCTCGACGGTGTCGACGCAGACCTTCTCCAGCGTGGCCGCGAACTTGGCGAGCTCGGGGTTGTTGTCGAGCTTGGCGCGGTGAGCGAGGCCACGCGTCCAAGCGAAGATCGACGCGATCGAGTTGGTCGAGGTCTCCTTGCCCTTCTGGTGCTCGCGGTAATGGCGGGTCACCGTGCCGTGGGCAGCTTCCGCCTCGACGGTCTTGCCGTCGGGGGTGAGCAGCACCGAGGTCATCAGGCCGAGCGAGCCGTAGCCCTGCGCGACCGTGTCGGACTGCACGTCGCCATCGTAGTTCTTGCAGGCCCAGACATAGCCGCCGGACCATTTCAGCGCCGAAGCGACCATGTCGTCGATCAGGCGGTGCTCGTAGGTCAGGCCCTTGGCGTCGAACTCCTTCTTGAACTCCTTGTCGAAGATGTCCTGGAAGATGTCCTTGAAGCGCCCGTCATAGACCTTGAGGATCGTGTTCTTGGTCGACAGGTACACCGGGTAATTGCGCAGCAGGCCGTAATTGAAGGAGGCGCGGGCGAAGTCGATGATGGAATCGTCGAGATTGTACATCTCCATCGCGACGCCGGCGCCGGGCGCCTTGAACACTTCCTTCTCGATCACGGTGCCGTCCTCGCCGACGAACTTCAGCGAGAGGGTGCCCTTGCCCGGGAACTTGATGTCGGTGGCGCGGTACTGGTCGCCAAAGGCGTGGCGGCCGATGATGATCGGCTTGGTCCAGCCGGGAACCAGGCGCGGCACGTTCTTGCAGATGATCGGCTCGCGGAAGATCACCCCGCCGAGAATGTTGCGGATGGTGCCGTTCGGCGACTTCCACATCTGCTTGAGATTGAACTCCTTCACCCGGGCTTCATCCGGGGTGATGGTGGCGCATTTGACGCCGACGCCGACCTTCTTGATCGCCTCGGCGGCGTCGATCGTCACCTGATCGTTGGTGTGGTCGCGGTATTCCATGCCCAGGTCGAAATAGAGCAGCTCGACATCGAGGAACGGGGTGATCAGCTTGTCCTTGATGTACTGCCAGATGATCCGGGTCATCTCGTCGCCATCGAGCTCGACGACGGGATTGGATACCTTGATTTTTGCCATGATCGGGGGAGCCTCTTGGGAACGGCGCTTTTGGCGCGCCACGGGAATATCCGCCGCCTCTTAGCACCTGATAGCAGCGGGCGAAAGCCAAGGGATTATGCACTTTTAGCTCATCCAGCTTGCGCAGGCGAGGAGCGGCCGGCCGGGCCTCGGCCCGGCCTTCGGGCCCGTTTCGGGCGAGATTCAAAAGTCGAATCCAAGTCGTTATTTCCCTTGAGAATTTTGTCAGGACAGGCAAACGACAGGCGGACAACGCAAGCCGGCCGGTAGCCAGACTTGAATCGATTCCTAAGAACGGCCTCGCCAAGGCCTTGAGAGACAGTGTGAAAGCAAAGAGAGATGTCGGGGACTGACAAAAGCAAGGCCGGCCTTTCCCTCGACGGTCCCATCGTGATCCTGGTCGAGCCGCAGCTCGGCGAGAATATCGGCATGGCCGCGCGCGCCATGGGCAACTTCGCCCTCGACCGGATGCGCATCGTCAATCCCCGGGACGGCTGGCCCAACATCGCGGCCCAGCGCGCCGCGGCCGGTGCGGACCATATCCTGGAGAAGGCGCAGCTGTTCGACACGGTCGAGCAGGCGGTTGCCGATCTTGACCTCCTGTTCGCCACCACCGCACGCCCCCACGACCAGGCCAAGCCCGTGGTGGGGCCGGAGGCGGCTGCCGCCGAGATCGCGGGGCACGTCGCGACGGGCGGCAGGGCCGGCATCCTGTTCGGCCGCGAGCGCTGGGGGTTGACCAACGAGGAGGTCGGGCTCGCCAACCGCATCATCACCTTTCCGGTCAATCCAGGCTTCGCCTCGCTCAACCTCGCCCAGGCCGTGCTCTTGGTCGGCTACGAATGGTTCAAGCGTGCGACGTCGGGCGCGCTGCCGCACGCCATGCCTGAAAGATCCGAGCGCGCCTCGCAGCACCAGATGCAGGCCTTCTTCGACAATCTCGTGCGCGAGCTCGACAAGGTCGAGTTCCTGCGCCCGGCCGAGAAGCGCGACACCATGCTGGTGAACCTGCGCAACATCTTCACCCGGATGGAGCCGACCAAGCAGGATATGCACACGCTTCACGGCGTGATCATGGCGATCGCCGAGGGGCGCAAGGGTCCGGCCAAGGGCGGCGTGCTCGACGGCGAGCAAGCCACGCGCCTGCGCGCGCTGCTGGCCGAGCACGGGCAGGGCGGCGGTGTGCCCGACAGCGGCTCGACCGTGCGGGGCCTTGCCCGCCTGCTCCGCCGCAACCCGACCGACGCCGAACGCCTGCTCTGGCAGGCGCTGACGCGTGATCGCCGCTTCGCAGGTGGGTTCAAGCGGCAGACTCCCGTGGGGCGCCACATCCCCGACTTCGTCTCATTCCCGCACCGGATCGCGATCGAGCTGGTGAACCCGGGCGAGGGGGAGGCGATTGCAGCCGATCGCGCGTCGCGGCGGGCGTGGCTGGAGGCGCGGGATTATCGCGTGCTCGACATTCGGGCCGTGGATGTGGAGCGCGATCTCGAGGCGGAGCTGGTGCGGCTTGCCGAGATGTTGGGACAGTAGGGTCAGTGGGCCGCGCTGTCATCGAAGCGGGCGGATGCGGCGATGATGGCGGCAAGCAGCGCGGCGATCAGGATGATGGCCAGTGCGGCTGTCCACCCATAGGCCTCAACGGCACTTCCGACCGCGACAGGTCCGGCCACCTGGCCGAGATTGCTGCCCTGCATCACCAGTCCGGTGACCACAGGAATGAGTGCGGCGGATGGCGCGAGCAAGGGGATCGATGAGATCAGGACGGCCGGCATCAGGCCACCGACCGCAGCGAACAGGATGCACAGCAGAAGCGTGGGCGTATCGCCGAAGATCTGCAGGAAGATGCCAGGAGCTGAAAAGCCCATGGCCAGACAGGCCGCGAAGATCAGCACTGAACGCCGGGCACCGCGCGCGAGCAGGTAGCCGGCAGCGACATTGCCGATGATGTTGCTTGCGGTGGCGAGGGCACTGAGCATGCCGGCCGTGCCATGGGGGATGTTCATCCGTTCCATCAGCAGCACCGGGAGGAAGCTGAACAGCGCGAAGAACATCAGGCTGTAGAGGACAAAACATCCGGCCAGCAGAAGCGGGCCTTTGCTTGCCGCCACGCGCATGGCATCCGACATCGTGCGCCTCCACGATGCCGGGGTGCGCTTCGGAGCGGCCGGAATACTCATCCACGCGGCCACGATGGCGATCGCTGCAGGACCGGCGCTGCCCCACCACAGTGCGCGCCAGTCGCTGAAGAACGTCCCGACGAGCATCGCGAGCGCAATGCCGCCCGGCATGAAGCAGCTCCACAGGGCAAGCGGAACGTCCTGTTGCCCGGACGGGACTGCTCTGTTCAGGATCGCCGGACCCGCAACAATGATCAGAAGAAATCCTGAGCCTTCTACGATGCGCGATGCGAGAAGCACCGCATAGTCGGTTGCGAGCGCGCCGATGATGGCGCCAAGGATGAGCAGCCCGAGGCCGAGAATGAGACTTCGCCGATCTCCGGCGCGGGCGACGAGGGAGCCGGCAGGGATACCGCCCAACAGGCCGAGAACAGCGATGATCCCGGTCAGCCAGCCGGCAGCGGCGAGGTCAAGGCCCAGATCCTTTTGCAGCATGGGCGTGGCGATCGCAGCCTTCCCCACCTGGATCGCGGCGACGGCGCCGGAGCCCACGACGATGCTCACCACATGCCAATGCCGATCTCGCAAGGACGAGGCAGGTGCTGCCGCCGCCATCAGGCCGCCTCCGTGAGCCGCCCAGCGGCCAGGGCGCGAGCGATCTCGGCGACATGGCGTCCCTGAAAGCGTGCCCCGGCCAGTTCGTTGGCGCTTGGACGACGATCCCCGCCGCTGCCGTCGTCGGCGAGGGTCGATGCGCCGTAGGGCGAGCATCCGGTGACCTCGTCCATGCGCATCTGTCCCTTGAATGTGTAGGGCAGCCCGACCACGACCATGCCGAGGTGCAGCAGCACGCTGTGCACGGACAGAATGGTGCTTTCCTGGCCGCCATGCTGGCTGCCCGTCGATGTGAAGACGCTGCCGACCTTGCCCACGAGCTTGTTCTCGAACCACAGGCCGCCGCACTGGTCGAGGAAGTTCTTCATCTGCGCGGCCATGTTCCCGAAACGCGTCGGGGTGCCAAGGATGATCGCGTCGTAGTCCGGCAATTCGGCCACGGCGGCGGTGTCGGCGCGTTGATCGACCTTGTATCCGGCCCTCTGCGCGACGTGGTCGGGAACAATTTCCGGCACGCGCTTGATGGCGACTTCGGCTTCGGCCTCCCGTGCACCCCGGGCCATCTCTTCAGCCATCGTCTCGATGTGACCGTAGGACGAGTAGTACAGCACCAGGACCTTCGTCATTTTGCTTCCTCGCTCTTAGGTGGGGGCTAGCAGCCAAAATAGGTCTGTGCTTGATCAGCGGTAGCGCGATAAGATCGATGAGTTCGATCGATTGGATAGATCATGCTGGACGTGCTGACGCTAGATCAGTTGCGAACATTCGTGACGGTGGCGGAATGCGGGAGCTTCCGGGCGGCCGCGGCTCGGCTGTCCCGTGTTCAGTCCGCCATCAGCCATGCCATCGCCAATCTGGAGGCCGAGCTGGGTGTTGCGCTGTTCGATCGCACGGGTCATCGGCCGGTCCTGACGCCCGAGGGGCAGTCACTGCTCGCCAACGCGCGTGACATTCTCCTCAGGGTCGATGCGATGCGGGCGCGAGCCCGGGGCCTTGGCGAGGGAGTCGAACTCGAGCTTTCCCTGACAATCGACACGTTGTTTCCGATCGGCATGGTCGGCGCAGCATTGACGAAGATGCGCGCTGCCTATCCCTCGGTTTCAATCAGGCTTGCGGTCGAGCCGCTGGGTGGACCGATCGCCTCGCTGATCGACAAGCGCAGTTCGCTTGCGATCGTGGTCGGCGAGGATTTCCGCGACCCGCGGATCGCAGTCGAGGCGGTCTCGTCGGTCGAGCAGGTTGCCGTCGTTTCCGTTGAGCACCCATTGGCGAGGCGGCAATCGCGCAACAGGATCAGCCTTCAGGATCTGGCCGATCATCTGCAGATCGTTCTGTCCGATCCGACGCCGCTGACGGAAGGGCGCATGTTCGGTGTGCTTTCGCCCCAGACCTGCCGGGTCACCAATCAGGACACCAAGCATACGATGATTCTCGCCGGTCTCGGCTGGGGCCGCCTGCCGTTCTGGCTGGTGGAGCGCGATCTGAGGGAAAGGCGCCTCGTGCGCCTTGCCACCACCGCCCTCGGACGGCGCAGCCAGGTTGCCGCAGAAGCCTATCTCGCGCACCGGCTGGACCAGCCGCTCGGACCAGCCGCGCTGGCTTTTCGCGAGGCCTTGTTGCAGATCGCCGAGGCGTAGGCGGACACGGCTCGAGGCGCGTCGCGTGCTCGACATTAGGGCAGTGGATGTGGAGCGGTGATCTGGAGGCGGAACTGGTGCGGCTTCAGGGGATGATGGCCAAGTCGGCCTGAGCATCGGGCCGCACGGACCCGTCGCCTGCAAGTGCGCAACCAAGGGCTGTGCATAGACAAGATTGGTTGCTATGAAGTCTCTGGAAATTGAGTGGGGACTGCATGTTTGGAAGGATCGGCCGCGCAGGAGTTCGTGCGGCAGCAAGCTTCGGTGTTGTGGCGCTGACGGCCTTGCTCGAAATGTCAGGCGCTCGCGCGGAAATGCCGTTGGCTTCCAAGTGTAACGCGGTCGGCAATTTCAGCCTCGATGACAGGATCGCAGGCTGCACCGCCATCATTCAGGCGGCGGGGACGGGCATGCAGCAAGGTGTGGTCATGGCGCGCTTCCGCCGCGCCATGTTCTACCGCCAGAAGGGCGAGATCGACCTTGCGATAGCGGACTACAACGAGATCATTGAGCGCGATCCGGGCAATCTGAACTCCCGCATCGCGAGGGCTTCTGCGCTGATCCAAAAGCGAGAGCCCGAGGCTGCGCTGCTTGATTATGCCAAGGTGATCGAGCTCGATCCGAAGAATACCTACGCCTATATCGGACGTGCTCACGTCTATTCGGCGAGACGCGACTTCGTCCGTGCCATCGCCGATTATGATCAGGCCCTTCTGATTCATCCGGACAATGTCATAGCGCATGTCGAACGAGGCCTCTCTTACGTCCGGAATGGGGATCCCGATCGGGCCATGGCTGACTGCGATCGTGCGGTCCAGATCAGCCCACAAAACGGTGGAGGCCAATTGTGCCGCGGTCGAGTTTACTTCGCAAAGGGTAAGAGAGAGCTCGCGTTGGCCGCACTGGATCAAACCATCCAGATCAAACCCAGAAGCGAGAATTTTTACTACTTCCGAGCCGAATCCTTTTCTCAACTGGGTGAACTCGACCGCGCGATCGCCGACTATGACCGGATCATCGAGCTAAACCCACAGAGCCGGTCTGCCTATGGTTGCCGGGGCGTCGCCTATTTTCAAAAGGGTGATTACGATCGCGCCATTGCCGATTACAATCAGGTGATCCAGCTGGCACATAAGGGTCAAGGAAACACCGGCGATCGGCAGAGTCAGCTTCAAGGTCAGGATGCAGATCCCATTTCTGCGTCCGTCGCAGGTGAATCGATTGCGCTCGCGTCCACGGATGGCCCCGTGCTCCGCGCTCGGGGTGGGGCCTACCACGCGAAAGGGGAGCTTGACCGCGCTATCGCAGACTTCGATGACGCGATACGCCTCAACCCCAAGGATAAGGATGCATTCGGGCTCCGCGCCAACGCGTACAAGGCCAAGGGGGACTTCGGCCGCTCGCTCGAGGACTACGATCAACTCGTGCAGCTCGATCCCAAGGATGCGCGCGCCTACTTTCATCGTGCGAGGCTCTATTGGCAGACCGCTTCCTTCGCCCAATCGTTGACCGATCTGGATCAGGCGATCGAGCTCGATCCGAAAGGTGCCTATCCAGTCATCTGGCGCGAAATTGTTGCAAGGCGCAGCGACCAACCGAGCCGGCTGAGCGAGGCTGCAAAGCGGCTCGACGCGACGAAATGGCCCGCGCCGGTCGTCAACCTCTTCCTGGGTACGACGACGCCGGAGCAAGTGCGCAGCGCAGCGGACGATGCCGACCCGGCGAAGAAGAAGGGGCAGGTCTGCGAGGCGAATTTCTATATTGCCGAGCGAGCCCTGCAGAGCGGCTCCAGGGAAGAGGCGTTAAAACTGTTCGAGCAGGCGGCTGCCGATTGCCCGAGGACCTTTATCGAGAAGTCGGCCGCCGACGTCGAGCTTGCCGCGCTGCGAGCGAGCCGCTGATCGAGCGGACGGGTCCGTAGGCGGGCAAATCAAAGCTTACAGTTGAGACGGAATGGTGGGCACGGCGCGTCGCGCCTTTGCCCACCCTACGAAGTCATCGTAGCCCGGATGGAGCGCAGCGCAATCCGGGACAGTGTCCCCGTTACGAAGCAAGAACCGTCACACGGCCTCCAACTGCTCCGCCGCGCGCTTCTTCTTCGCCTTGGCCTGGCCGAGCAGGGGGCCTGCCGTAAGCGCCGCGGTATCCGCGACGGCCGGGTCGCGCGAGATCATGGCGGCGACGATGGCGCCGTCGATAATGAGGCCGAGCTGGTGCGCGAGCACCGCGGGCTCGGCCGAGCCGAGCTCGCCGGCGAGCTTCTCGATGTGACCGAGCACGATCTTCTTGTGCTTCAGCGCGATGTTGCGGAATTGCTTGGCGTCCTTGTCGTGCTCGCCGACGGCGTTGATGAAGGGGCAGCCGTAGAAGCGCTCTTCGGCGAACCAGCTCTTCAGCGCGGGGAAGATGCGCGTGAGTTTCGCCTGCGCATCGCCGCCGCCTTGCTCCATGGCGCCGATGAACCATTCGCGCCATTGCTTGCCTTCGCTCTCCAGCACCGCGTTGACGAGGTTGGTCTTGGAGCCGAACAATTTGTAGAGCGTGGTCTTGGCGGTACCGGCCTCTTCGATGATCGCATCGATGCCGGTGGCGTTGATGCCGTTCTTGCAGAACAGATGCGTCGCCGCGTTGAGCAGGCGACCGCGTGCGGATTCGTCGTCGCCGGCAGCGGCGTGGGGCGGATTCTTCTTCGATGACGGCTTTGCCATGAGCGACAACTTAATCGCAGCCGCCTCGCATCAGCAAGCCGCATCTGTTCGGCGCCGAAAAGATTCGCATCCGCGCGCGCGGCTGCTCCGCCTTTGAGCAGGAGTGGGCTGACCAATCTGCAGGCAGCGACGCTTAAGCGGCTCCAAAGCCTCGCCTTTTGTTTTTCGCGAGATCTGGCACGCTCCATGCAAGGAAACAGACCGTTCGGTATCCTGCCGATTTCCACTTCTGCCAGGGAGAAGATTGATGACTGCCGTCGTTCAGAAGACAGTGCTGACGGGGTGCCTCGCGCCCATCGACAAGAACGGGCTCGAGCAACTGATTGCCACCGGCAAGGCAAACCCGAAGGTCATCAAGACCTTGAAGTGCAAGACGGTCGCGGAGGGCAAATTCCGCCACGCCAACTATATCCGCAACCTGCCGCCCTACATCGTCGACGAGCCGCCGGGGCTTTTGGGTGACGACACCGCGCCCAATCCGTCGGAAGCCTCGCTCGCCGCGCTCGGCTCGTGCCTTGCGGTCGGCCTGCATGCCAACGCCGTGCACCGCGGCTGGATCGTCAACAAGCTCGAGCTCGAGCTCGAAGGCGATCTCAACATCACCGCGGTCTGGGGCACCGGTGACACCTCCGACAAGCCGGTCGGCTTCACCGATGTCCGCGTCAAGGTGGACATGGAATGCGAGGGCATCTCGCCGGACGAGATCAACGCGCTGGTCGCCCATGTGAAGAAATGGTCGCCGGTCGCCAACACCTTCACGCGGCCGGTCAATCTCGAGGTCGGCATCTAGCAGACGGCAATCAGGACAGGGTGCGGGAGACGATCATGGGTTCACTGGCTTTATCGCGGGCCGACGTTCTGGATCAGCCCGCACCGTCCATTGCGGACGAGGTGGCGCGGATCGCGCGCCAAGAGCTTGCGCCGCTCGCAGCCGGCATCGACGACGGTTCGGTCTATCCGGCCGAGGTGCTGCGCAAGTTCGGCGCGGTCGGGGCATGGGGCAGTCACGTGCCGCACGAAGGCCCCGCCGATCTGCGTTGCGCGATCCAGGCGATGGCGGCGATCGGCGAGGTCTGCGGTGCCACGGCCTTCATGGCGTGGTGCCAGAACACGCTGGTCTGGTACGCGGCGAACTCCACCAATGTGAAGCTCGCAAAGCGCTTCGGAGATGCCTTCTCGACCGGCCGCGTGCTTGGCGGCACCGGGCTCTCCAATCCCATGAAGAGCTTCTTCGGCATCGAGAAGCTCAAGCTGAAGGGCCGCAAGGTCGAGGGCGGCTATATCGTGCGCGGTGCGTTGCCCTGGGTCTCCAACCTCGGGCCTGATCACTACTTCGGCACCATCTTCGAGCGCGAGGATGATGCGGGCATCGCAAGTGGCGAGCCCGGCACTGTCATGTTCCTGGCCGATTGCTCCGACCCCGCGATCACGCTGACGCCCTGCAAGCCGTTCCTCGCGATGGACGGCACCGGCACCTATGGCGTGCAGTTCCGCGACGCTTTCGTGCCCGATGAGCTGATCCTGGCCGATCCCGCCGCGCCCTTCGTCAAGAAGATCCGCGCCGGCTTCATCCTGCTGCAGGCCGGCATGGCGCTGGGGGTGATCAAGGATTGCATCAACATCATGGACGAGGTCGACAATCCCCTCGGCCATATCAACCGCTACCTGCCGCAGCAGCCGGTGCATTTCCGCGAGCTCGCCGCCGAGCTCGAGGCCGAGACCATGGCGCTGGCGCGCGATCCCTACAACGAGGAGGAGACCTACTGGCGCAAGGTGATTGCGCTGCGGCTGCGCGCCGGCGAAGCCAGTGTCGCGGCGGCGCATGCGGCGATGCTGCATTGTGGTGCCCGCGGCTACCTCAAGAGCCACCGCGCGCAGCGGCGCCTGCGCGAGGCCTATTTCGTCGCGATCGTCACGCCGGCCACCAAGCAGCTGCGCAAGATGCTCGCTGATTTCTGAGTTCCAAGTTCTTGAGTTCAATGAGTCCACCCGAAGACCCCCAACCTCAACGGAGAGGCTGCCATGACTGACGTTCTGATCACTGCCGTCGAACTCGCCGATCTCTTGAAGACCGAGCCGTGTGTCGTCATCGACACCCGCAATCCCGACGCCTACGCCGCCGGCCATCTGCCGGGCGCCGTCAACGTGCATGAGATCTTCACGTTCCTGGCGACCTCCACGCCCGAGGGCATGGCCGAGCTGAAGACCAAGTTCGCCGATGCGTTCGGCGGCGCCGGTCTTTCCGGCAAGGAGACGGCGGTGATCTACGAACAGTCGATGAACTCCGGCTTCGGCCAGTCCTGCCGCGGCTATTACCTGCTCACCATGCTCGGCTATCCCAAGGTGAAGGTGCTGCATGGCGGCTTCGACGCCTGGTCGGCCGCGGGCTTCCCGGTGAGCAAGGATGTTCCCACACCTGGGAAGGCCTCGTTCGCGATCGTGCCTGAAGCCGGCGAGATCCTGATCGATGCCAAGACCATGCTCGCCGCGGTCGGCAAGCCCGGCATCGCGATCCTCGACGTCCGCGACGTCGACGAATGGATCGGCGACAGCTCGTCCCCGTACGGCAAGGATTTCTGCCCGCGCAAGGGCCGCATTCCCGGCGCCGTATGGCTGGAATGGTATCGCATGATGAAGCCGACCGCCGAAGGCCCGCGCTTCAAGTCCAAGGACGAGATTCTGGCGGAATGCGCCACCGTCGGCATCTCGCAGACCACGCCGGTCTATCTCTACTGCTTCAAGGGCGCGCGCGCTTCGAACACGTTCCTGGCTCTGAAGAACGCCGGGGTGAAGGACGTGCGGATGTATTTCGGATCCTGGAACGAATGGTCGCGCGATCCCTCGCTGCCGATCGAGCAGGGCCTGCCGATCGCATCGGACGTCACCACCAAGGCAGCCTGAGCGCGCGCCTCGTCCTTCGAGACGACCGCTTCGCGGTCTCCTCAGGATGAGGCTAAGCGGCACCGGTGTCGGTTGATGCTGTTGCCGCGCACTCCGACCTCATCCTGAGGAGCCCGCCTAAAGCGGGCGTCTCGAAGGATGGGCCCCTTGCGGACGAGGCGCGATTCCCAGCGCCTTGATCCGTGAGGCCAGCGTGGTCGGCTTGATGTCGAGCATCTCGGCGGCGCCGCCGGGGCCGAAGACTTTTCCGGCGCAGGCCTCAAGCGCGGCGAGAATGTTGGCGCGCTCGTGGTCGCGCATTTCCGACGACGTCATGATTGCGGGGCGCGCGTCGGGCCTCTGGCGGGTGGCGCCGCTGGGCGCTTGTTCACCTGAAGGATCGGGCAGATCGATGCGCAGGCGGCCGTTCTGCGACAGAATCGCAGCGCGCTCGATCACGTTCTGGAGTTCGCGGACATTGCCGGGCCAGTTGTAGCGGGTCAGCCGCCGCGCATCGCCCTCCGACAGACGGAGGTTCGATTTCAGCGCCTTGCTCTCGCGCGTCAGGAAATGCTGGGCCAGCAGGGGAATGTCCTCGCGGCGTTCGCGCAAGGGGACGGTCTCAATCGGAAACACGTTGAGACGGAAATAGAGATCCTCGCGAAAGCGGCCGCGCTGGACCTCCTGCTTGAGATCGCGATTGGTCGCGGCGATGACGCGAACGTCGACGGCGCGGGTGCGCGCCTCGCCGACGCGCTCGAAATGGCCTTCCTGCAAGACGCGCAGCAGCTTGCCTTGCAGCTCGAGCGGGATCTCGCCGACCTCGTCGAGGAATAGCGTGCCGCCGTCGGCGAGCTCGAAGCGGCCGATGCGGTCGCGCGTTGCGCCGGTGAAGGCGCCGCGGACATGGCCGAAGAACTCGCTCTCGAACAATTCGCGCGGGATCGCGGCGCAGTTGACGCGGATCAGCGGCCGGTCGCTGCGGGTGGAATCCTCGTGGATGGCGCGCGCGATCAGCTCCTTGCCGGTGCCGGATTCGCCGGTGATCATCACCGCCGCGGTGGTCGGCGCCACCAGCTTGACCTGGCGCAGCGTCTTCTGGATCGCCTCGCTTCCCCCGATGATGCCGCGCGGGTTGGTCTCGATGCGGATTTCCTCCTGGAGATAGGCGTTCTCCAGCTCGAGCCGCTCGCGCAAGCGGTCGACCTCGGCAAGGGCCGCGTGCAGCTTCTCGGCGGCCTCGCGGCGCTGGCTGACATCGCGAAACACCACGACGGCGCCGACCACGACGCCGCGGTCGCGGATCGGTGTCGAGGTGTACTCGACCCAGGCCGGCGAGCCGTCCTTGCGCCAAAACACCTCGCCGTCGACCTGGTGCACGGCGCCGTCGCGGAACGCCGCATAGATCGGGCAGTCGTGGTTGTGATAGTGCCGGCCGTCGTGATGGGTGTGGTGGACGATCGGGTGGATCTCCTTGCCGACCAGCTCCTCGGCGGTCCAGCCCAGCATGCGCTCGGCCGCGGGATTGACGAAGGTGGTCTTGCCTTCGGCGTTGACGCCATAGATGCCTTCGCCGGCGGCGCGCAGGATCAGCTGGTTCTCGCGCTCGATGTCCTGGAACACGCGCTCGACCCGCTGCCAGGTCGAGATGCCGCCGCGCATGTGGTCTTCGGCGGCAGCATCGACATTGCGC
Organism: Bradyrhizobium sp. BRP23; assembly: GCF_020194135.1. Classification (NCBI taxonomy): domain Bacteria; kingdom Pseudomonadati; phylum Pseudomonadota; class Alphaproteobacteria; order Hyphomicrobiales; family Nitrobacteraceae; genus Bradyrhizobium; species Bradyrhizobium sp. BRP23. Next base: position 92,905 of record NZ_JADYVW010000002.1, read on the forward strand.
CGGCGGCGGGCTTCGAGGTCGGTCAGCGTCAGCAGCAGCAGCGTGCGGCCGTCATGCGGCAGCAGGCAGCCGGCATATTCGAGCTTGAGATCTTGCCCGGTGGCGTGACGGGGATTGAGCGCGGTGGTCCAGTAGGCGCCCTTGTGCAGCACGGCCTGGGTGAAGACAGTGAGGGCGGCAAGCTCGCCGGCGTGGAGCGTGCTGGCCCTGGTCTGCCGCAGCAAAGCGCGGTCGTAACCGAGCAGGGCGCAGGCGGCGGGATTGGCATCGACGATCTGGTCGCCGTAGGGATCGACCAGCAGCATCGCCTCGACCGAGGATTCGAACGCCGCGATGCGCGGGTCGATGACGGGGGCCACCTCGTCGTGGACGGGCATTGGCGTCGTTGCCATTGCGAAATCTCGTAATTGAACTACGAAATCTCGTTTATCACGAGTTTTCGTAGCGGCCAAGCGCGGGTGAAAATGCTGCGTCATCAAGGCAATGTCCGCTTCTTCGTCGGTGGCATGCTCCTTGCGTAATTCCTTCTCGCATTGACGCGCAGGAGGGCCGATGTCCACGTTCGACAATCCGTTTGATCCCGATCGCAAGCTTCGAGCCGGCTGTGTTTGCGGCCAGCATCGTTCCGCAGCTGAGCATGAGCAGGCGACGGCGCTGCATTGCGAGCCGGTCGCAAGCGAAGAGCAGCGCTACGAGGGCGTGGTCGCCTCCGCATTGATGCGCGCGATGTTTCCGCAGGACGTGGCGCGGCGTGCTTTTCTGAAGTCGGTCGGAGCATCGACCGCGCTCGCGGCGCTGTCGCAATTCTTCCCGATGAAGACGGCGACCGAGGTGTTCGCGCAAGCCGGCGCGCCCGAGAAGAAGGACCTCAAGGTCGGCTTCATCCCGATCACCTGCGCGACGCCGATCATCATGGCAGCGCCAATGGGCTTCTATGCCAAGCACGGCCTCAACGTCGAAGTGGTGAAGACCGCCGGCTGGGCCGTGATCCGCGACAAGACCATCAACAAGGAATACGACGCCGCGCACATGCTGGCACCGATGCCGATCGCGATCTCGCTCGGCCTTGGCGCCAACGCCATTCCGTTCACCGTCCCGGCCATCGAGAACATCAACGGGCAGGGCATCGTGCTGGCGAGCAAGCACAAGGACAAGCGCGATCCGAAGGACTGGAAGGGGCTGAAATTCGCCATCCCCTTCGACTATTCCATGCACAATTATCTCTTGCGCTATTACCTCGCCGAGCACGGTCTCGATCCCGATACCGACGTGCAGTTGCGCTCGGTGCCGCCGCCGGAGATGGTCGCGAATTTGCGTGCCGACAACATCGACGGCTTCCTCGCGCCCGACAACATCTGCCAGCGCGCAATCTATGACGGCGTCGGCTTCATGCATCTGCTCTCCAAGGAGATCTGGGACGGCCATCCCTGCTGCAGCTTTGCCGCCAGCCGCGAGTTCATCACCACCGCGCCGAACAGCTTCGCGGCGCTGACGCGGGCGATCGTCGATGCCACCGCCTATGCTTCCAAGGCCGAGAACCGCAAGCAGATTGCCGAAGCCATCGCGCCGGCGAACTACATCAACGCGCCTGTCACCGTGCTGGAGCAGGTCCTGACCGGCACCTACGCCGACGGCCTCGGCGGGGTGAAGACCGATCCCAAGCGCGTCGATTTCGATCCGTTCCCCTGGCAGTCCTTTGCGGTTTGGATGCTGACGCAGATGAAGCGCTGGGGCCAGATCAAGGGCGACGTCGACTACAAGGCGGTGGCCGAGCAGGTGTATCTGGCAACCGATACCAAGAAGCTGATGACCGAGATGGGCCTCACGCCGCCGGCGAGTGCCTACAAGTCGTTCGCGGTGATGGGCAAGAATTTCGATCCGGCCAAGCCCGAGGATTATCTGGCGAGCTTCAAGATCAGGAAGGCGTCGTGATGGCCCGCGCTCTATCTTCACCTCGCCCCGCTTGCGGGGAGAGGTCAGATCGCTCTTGCGATCCGGGTGAGGGGGTACAGGTCCCTCGACAATCTCACGTGTTGAGGGAGGCCCCTCACCCCGACCCTCTCAGCGCGAGCGAAGCTCGTCGCGCCCCCGTAAGAACGGGGAGAGGGAGATGACCGCCTCCCTCCGCCTCCGCGCCGGCCTCGTCTCCCTCGTGCTGCTCGCCGCTTTCCTCGGCATCTGGCATATCGCCACGCGCTCGACCGCCGCGACGACGACGATGAGCCCGGAATACGCCAAGCTGATGGGCCTGACCGCAACGCAAGGCAAATCTGCCATGCCGGGGCCGCTCGATGTCGGCGCCAAGCTGTGGGAGCACCTGAAGCGGCCGTTCTACGACAACGGGCCGAACGACAAGGGGCTCGGCATCCAGCTCGGCTATTCCATTGCGCGCGTCGGCACCGGCTATCTCCTGGCCGTGCTGGTGGCGATCCCGCTCGGCTTTCTGATCGGCATGTCGCCGCTGCTGAGCAAGGCGCTCGATCCGTTCATCCAGGTCTTGAAGCCGATCTCGCCTTTGGCCTGGATGCCGCTCGCGCTCTACACCATCAAGGATTCCTCGGTCTCCGCGATCTTCGTCATCTTCATCTGCTCGATTTGGCCGATGCTGCTCAACACGGTGTTCGGCGTCGCGAGCGTGCGCAAGGAATGGATCAACGTCGCGCGGACGCTCGAGGTCGGCACCGTCAGGCGGGCCTTCACCGTGATCCTGCCGGCAGCGGCCCCGACCATCCTGACCGGCATGCGCATCTCGATCGGCATCGCCTGGCTGGTGATCGTCGCAGCCGAGATGCTCGTCGGCGGCACCGGCATCGGCTACTTCGTCTGGAACGAGTGGAATAATCTCTCGATCACCAACGTCATCATCGCGATCCTCCTGATCGGGATCGTCGGCATGCTGCTCGACCAGATCCTGGCGCGCTTCACGCGCATGGTCACGTTTCCGGAGTAGAGGCGATGACCGACAAGTTCATCTCGATCGAAGGCATCGCCAAGCGCTATCCCGGCGCGGGCGGCGCGGCGACCACCATCTTCGAGAACCTCTGGCTCTCGATGGCGCGCGGCGAGTTTTGTTGCGTGATCGGCCATTCCGGCTGCGGCAAGACCACGGTGCTCAACATCCTCGCCGGGCTCGATGCGCCGAGCGAGGGCGCGGTCATCGTCGACGGTCAGGCGATCTCGGGCACCAGCCTCGACCGCGCCGTGATCTTCCAGAGCCATGCGCTGCTGCCCTGGCGCACGGTACTCGGTAACGTCGCCTATGCCGTCAGCTCGAAATGGCGCAGCTGGGACCGCGCCAAGGTCAAGGCGCATGCGCAGAAGTTCATCGATCTGGTCGGCCTCTCCGGCGCCGAGCACAAGCGTCCCTCGGAGCTGTCGGGCGGCATGAAGCAGCGCGTTGGCATCGCACGGGCGCTGTCGATCACGCCGAAGATGATGCTGATGGACGAGCCGTTCTCGGCGCTGGACGCGCTGACGCGCGGCACGCTGCAGGACGAGGTGCGGCGGATTTGCCTGGAGACCGGGCAGACCGCGTTCATGATCACCCACGACGTCGACGAGGCGATCTATCTCGCCGACAAGATCTTCCTGATGACCAACGGTCCCGGCGCGGTGCTGGCGGAGGTGGTCGAGAACCCGCTGCCGCGGGACCGCGGCCGCACCGACCTGCACCGCCATCCGCTGTACTACGCGCTGCGCAACCACATCATCGATTTCCTGGTGACGCGCAGCAAGACTTTTACCACTGAAAAGCCGGATCACGATCCGCGCAATGTGCCGACGGTGCAGATCGGCAAGCCCGGGCTCTCGATCGCATCAAGCGGCGAAGAGCCGCGACAGACCTGGATGCCGGGGACAAACCCCGGATTGAGCGCCTGATTTTTGTAGACGCATGATCCACGGAAAAACCGCTTCACACTTTTCCGGATCATGCTTTTGAAAGGAGACCCCGACATGAAACGCGAAGACCTCACCGAAAAACTGCTCGACATCAAGCGCGAGAAGGGCTGGAGCTGGAAGCACATCTGCGAAAAGATCGGCGGCTATTCCGAGGTGCTGATCGTCGGTGCGATCATGGGCCAGATGAAGCTGACGAAGCCGCAGGCTGCCAATGCCGGCGAGCTGTTCGGCCTGTCGAAGGCGGAAGTTGCCATGCTCAATGAGGTGCCGATGCGCGGCACCGGCACGCCGATGCCGCCGACCGACCCGCTGATCTACCGCTTCTACGAGATGGTGATGGTGAACGGTCCGGCCTGGAAGGCGCTGATCGAGGAGGAGTTCGGCGACGGCATCATGTCGGCGATCGACTTCGACATGGGCATCGAGCGCGTCGCCAACCCCAAGGGCGACCGCGTCAAGATCACCATGAGCGGCAAGTTCCTGCCGTATAAATATTACGGCGCCAGCGGCAACGTGCCGGAGTACGGCTTCAAGGAGGAGTGACCGCGGCGAAGGCGGCGCGCAGCTCGCCGACCGGCGCCATCTCGCGGATGTAGGTGAAGGACCCCTTGTCCTTCATCTCGCGCGCGCAGTTCAGGAACGCTGCGAGCGCGTAGCGCGACATGGCTCCGCCGACGCTGATGCGCTTGACGCCAGCGGCGGATAATTGCTCGACGGTTAGCGTCGGGTCGGCAAAGCCCATCACGTGGTTGAAGGGCTTGCCCAGCGAGGACACCACCGTCCTGATCGTGGCGAGATCGTACAGGCCCGGGGCATAGAGGACGTCGGCGCCAGCGGCCTCGAAGGCCTGCAGGCGGCGGATCGTATCGTCGATGTCCTTGCGGCCGTGCAGGAAGTTCTCGGCCCGCGCTGTCAGCGTGAACGGAATGGGCAGCGCGCGTGCCACCTCCACCGCGGCCTGGACGCGCTCGACGGCGTGGGAGAAGTCGTAGATCGGGCGATCGCGATCGCCGCTGAAATCCTCGATCGAGCCGCCCACCGCGCCAGTGTCTGCGGCACGCCGAATAGCTTCGGCGGCGCGTCTCGGCTCATGTGCGCCACAATTCTCGAGATCGACGCTGACGGGCAGGTCGGTGGCTTCGACGATCGTGCGTGCGTTGGCGAGGATGACGTCGAGGCTGACGCCGCTGCTGCCGAGCATGTTGGCGACCCCGAGGCTCGTAGTGGCCAGGGCTTCGAAGCCCATCGCCGCGAGCAGCTTCGCGGTGCCGGCATCCCATGGATTGGGAATGATGAAGGCACCGGGCCGCTCGTGCAACGCGCGAAACGCTCTCGCCTTGTCCAACTGGCTCGTCATGGCTCGTCTCCATTGTCTATCCCAACGAGCTTTAGGCGCACTTTCGTCATCCGCCAAATTTGTTATTCTGTCAGATATCATCAGCTTTTTGCATGAGGTCGCGATGGACAGTGACGCCCTCAACACCTTCCTGGCGGTTCATCGCAGAGGCGGGATTTCGCATGCCGCGAAATTCCTGCACCGCTCGCAGCCGGCGATTTCGCGCCGTATCGCTCTATTGGAGCAGGAGCTCGGCGTTCCCCTGTTCGAGCGGGTGGCAGGCCGCACCCGGCTGAGCGATGCCGGGCGCGTGCTGATCCCCTATGCCGAGCGCGCAGTGGCCGCGGCGCAGGATGCCGAACAGGCGATCCGCGCACTGACCAAGCAGAATGCAGGGCCGGTTTCGCTGGCCGTGACCGGGACGCTCGCTGACAGCCGCCTCTCGACCATCATGAAGCGGTTTACCAAGGAGCATCCCGCCGTCGTGCTGAGCTTGCGGACGGCGACCAGCGCGGAGGTCAGCGATCTCATCCGGCGCGGCGAGGCCACGATAGGCCTGCGCTACAACGCCGACGGCTCGGGCGATCTCGCCTGCGAGCAGATCCTGCGCGAATCGTTGCAAGTGGTCTGTGCGCCCGACCATCCTCGCGCCGGACAGCGGGTGAAACGCCTCGCCGAGCTTGGTGGCGAGCGCTGGATCGCATTCCCCGAGATTCGCGGGCGCCGCGAGATTGCCGCGGCTCACGTGTTCGCGCTGTTTCTGACGCGGGGACTTGGCGAGGTGGAATGGACGGCCGTGGACAGCCTCACTGCGCAGAAGCGGCTGGTGGAATCGGGCTTCGGTCTTGCACTGCTGGCAAAAAGCCATGTGGCGGAGGAGCTGCGTGCGGGCTCGATTGCGACGATCGCCGTGGGCGACCTTGGTGCGCACCAGGATATCATCCTCGTCACGCGTCGTGACGGGTTTTTGAGCGCTGCCGCAGAGCGCCTGCTCGAAACCATCCGCCGCAACTATGCCGGGCCGAATGTCTCGACCACGCGGGAAGGCAGAAGAAGAACGCCGGCGCGCAAGGCTATTGCGCGCCGGCGGGTCGGTTGACTCGATTATTTCCCCGCCTTCACCTCGGCGGCGGCAACTGCGAGCAGCTCGCTCATCTTGGCGCGAATCGCCTGCTCGGTGACGGCGACGTTCTTGGCGGCGAAATCGGTCGTCAGCTTGCGCACGACGTCGGCATCGCCGGCCTCCTCGAAATCGGCCGCAACCACCTCCTTGGCATAGGCGGTGGCGGCATCACCGGTAATGCCGAGCTTCTCGGCTGCCCACAGGCCGAGCAGCCGGTTGCGGCGGGCCTCCGCCTTGAACTTCTGCTCCTCGTCGAGGGCGAACTTCTTCTCGAAGCCTTCCTGGCGCTTATCGAACTCGCTCATGCCTGTTCCAAATCCTCGCTGAATGAAGCGGGAGCCTTCCGTTGCGGCGACCCGGCTGCATGCCTACATAGATAGCACGAATCGGCAAAACAACGGGCCGTTAAGCCGCAGGCAAGACGGTATAAGTTGGCGCCGGACGGCCGGATCGATTGTGCTCGGACAGCCAATCGGATAGGTTGCCTAAGGCTTGGTTCCCGTTCTGTTTCCAACGGGTTATAGATGGGTTCCTGGCCGTTCACGGCAGCTCCGCTGTGGGTCGTAATCCTAGTCAACCGGAGCACACCAAATTCATGGATTTCAACAAAACACGGTACATCCCCATGAGCCGTCGGCGTCGCATTTATGAAGGCAAGGCAAAGGTTCTTTACGAAGGCCCCGAGCCCGGTACCCTGATCCAGCACTTCAAGGACGATGCCACCGCGTTCAATGCGAAAAAGCATCAGGTGATCGAGGGCAAAGGCGTCCTCAACAATCGGATCTCGGAGTACCTGTTTCAGCACCTCAACGACATCGGGGTGCCGACCCATTTCATCCGCCGCCTCAACATGCGCGAGCAGTTGATTCGCGAGGTCGAGATCGTGCCGCTGGAGGTGGTGGTGCGGAACGTCGCCGCCGGCTCGCTGTCGCAGCGCCTCGGCATCGAGGAGGGCACGCAGCTGCCCCGCTCGATTATCGAGTTCTACTACAAGAACGACCAGCTCAACGACCCCATGGTGTCGGAAGAGCACATCACCGCCTTCGGCTGGGCGACGCCGCAGGAGATCGACGACATCATGGCGCTCGCCATCCGCGTCAACGACTTCCTCACCGGCCTCTTCCTCGGCATCGGCATCCGCCTCGTCGACTTCAAGATGGAGTGCGGGCGCCTGTTCGAGAACGAGATGATGCGCATCATCGTCGCCGACGAGATCTCGCCGGACAGCTGCCGGCTGTGGGACATCAAGTCGAACGAGAAGCTCGACAAGGATCGTTTCCGCAGGGATCTCGGCGGCCTGCTCGAGGCCTACACCGAAGTTGCAAAGCGTCTCGGCATCCTCATGGAGAACGAGCGTCCCCAGGGCACCGGCCCGGTGCTGGTGAAGAGCTGAAGAGGACTTTTGACGTGAAGGCACGTGTTACCGTTACCCTGAAGACGGGCATCCTCGATCCGCAGGGCAAGGCCATCGAAGGCGCGTTGAAGTCGCTCGGCGTCGACGGCGTCGCCAGCGTCCGCCAGGGCAAGGTGTTCGACATCGAGCTCGCCGGCGCCGACAAGGCCAAGGCGGAGGCGGCGCTGAAGGAGGCCGCCGACAAGCTCTTGGCGAACACCGTGATCGAGAATTATGCGATCGAGATGAAAGGCTGAGCGGAGTGGCGGATATCGGCAAAGAGCTGATTTTGGAGCTGCTGAAGCAGGTCGAGCAAACGCTCGGTGATGTCGAATACAAGATCGACGAAATCAGGTCTGAGCTGAGCGCCTGTCGAGAAGAGCAGCTTCTCATGCTGCACGACCTTCAGGTGGCGCAGAGCACGTGGTCTGGCAGACGAGGCATGTAACCAGTCTGAGCGTCTGGACTCACAGCCACCCGGCCCGCCGAAAACGCCAGTACAGCGAGCCGCATGCCGTCAGCATCACGCCCAGCAGCATGAAATAGCCGTACTCCCATTCCAGCTCAGGCATGTGCTTGAAGTTCATGCCGTAGATGCCGGCGAGCGCGGTCGGGACCGCGATGATGGCGAGCCAGGATGCGAGCTTCTTGGATACCGCCGTCTCCTGGGCCTGGCCGACCAAAAGGCTTGCCTCGAAGGCGAAGGCCAGCACCTCGCGCATGGAATCGATGCGCTCCTGGATGTTGCGGACGTGGTCGGTGACGTCGCGGAACAGCGGCTGCATGGCCTGCCGCACCATCGAGAGGTCGTCATGCTCCAGCCGGCGGCAGACCTCCACCAGCGGGCCGATCGCGGTCCTCAGCCGCAACAGGTCGCGGCGAAGCATGTAGAGCCGCTCGATCTGCGCCTTGCTGATCTGCTTGGAGAGCACGTCGTCCTCGATGCTCTCGATCTCGTCGTGGATGCTCTCCAGCACGGGCGAGTAATTGTCGACGATGAAATCGAGGATGGCATAGAGGATGTAGTCCTCGCCGCGCGCGAGCGCCCGCGGACAGCTCTCGCAGCGCTCGCGCACCGGCGTGTAGGAGGTCGAGGCGCCGTGGCGCACCGAGACCAGATAGCCTTCGCCGACGAAGATGTGGGTCTCGCCGAAGGCAATGCGCCCCTCGATCAATTGCGCGGTGCGCGCGACGATGAACAGGGCCTCGCCATATTGCTCGATCTTCGGCCGTTGATGGGCGTGGTTGGCGTCCTCGATCGCGAGGTCGTGCAGGTCGAACTGCTTCTGCACCGCGCCGAGCAGCGCCATGTCGGGCTCGTGCAGCCCGATCCACACGACATGGCCGGGCTTGGCTCGCCAGCTCGAGGCCTCGCTGATGGCGATATTGGCGACCCGGCGGCCGTCGACATAAGCGCCGGCGGCGACCACGCCCTCGGCGGATACTGCTTCGGCGAGAGATGCGGGCAGCGACGGGACGTTCATGGCTTCAATCCCGGGCAAATCGAGCGGCCAAAGGCGCGTGGCTATGGCCTGTGTACAAGGGCGCTCCGCAACGCTAGCACTGGTAAAATCTCCGTCAAATGGTTATGTCTGTTCACGAATTGGCCCGTTGGCCAGCCTCGATTCCCAGCCGCGTCGGAACCTCTGCCATGAAAGCCGCCATCCTCGTCTTTCCCGGAATCAACCGCGAGCGCGACATGGCGCGCGCGTTGAGGCTGATCTCCGGCAGCGAGCCCGCGATGGTCTGGCACGCCGAGACCGCGCTGCCTGCGGGCACCGATCTCGTCGTCGTGCCCGGCGGCTTCTCCTACGGCGATTACCTGCGCTGCGGCGCGATTGCGGCGCGTGCACCGGTGATGGATGCGGTGCGCGACTATGCGGCCAAGGGCGGCCTCGTGCTCGGCGTCTGCAACGGCTTTCAGATCCTGTGCGAGTCCGGTCTCTTGCCGGGCGTGCTGATGCGTAACGCGCGGCTGAAATTCATCTGCCGCGACGTGCATCTGCGCGTCGAGCGTTCCGACACGCCGTTCACCCGCGGCTACAATGCCGGCCAGGTGATCCGCGTGCCGGTCGCCCATGGCGAGGGCAATTACGAGGCGGACGAAGAGACCATCAAGCGGCTCGAAGGCGAGGGGCGGGTGCTCTATCGCTATTGCTCCGCTGCCGGCGAAGTCGACGATTTCAACAACATCAACGGCGCCGCGCATTCGATCGCCGGCATCGTCAACGACCGGGGCAACGTGCTCGGCATGATGCCGCATCCGGAAAACCACGTCGAAGACATCATGGGCTGCACCGATGGTCGCGGCTTGTTCGCCGGTCTCGCCCAGCATCTGGAAAAAGCCGCGTGATCTCGTTCGTGGTGAAGCGTGCGCTCGCCGCGATCGCGGCGCTAGCGTTCGCGACATTTTCGATCGCCACTTGCGCATCCGCGCAGGACTATCCCAAGCGTCCCATCACCATGATCGTGCCGTTCGCGGCCGGCGGCACCTCGGACGTGATCGCGCGGGCGGTGGCCGAGCAGATGGGCATCGCGCTCGGCCAGCCCATCGTGATCGAGAATGTTGCGGGGGCCGGCGGCTCGACCGCGCTGGCGCGGGCCTCCCGCGCCGAGCCGGATGGTTATACGATTGCGATCGGCAATGCCGGCACCAATGCCGCGACCTACACGATCTATCCAAAACTGCCGTTCACGCCTGATTCCTTCGTGCCGATCGCGATGGTGGCGAAGACGTTCGGCATCATCGCGCTGCGCAAGGACTTTCCAGCGAAGGACCTGAAAGAGTTCATCGCCTATGCCAAGGCGAATCCGGGCAAGATCAATTTCGGCCATGCCGGCGTCGGCTCCTCGAACTATCTGATCTGCAAAAGCTTCGTCACAGCAGCCGGGATCGACGCGACGCTGATCGGCTATCGCGGCGCCGCGCCGGCGCTGACCGACGCGGTCGGCGGCCAGATCGACGGCGTCTGCGACGCGGCCGCCTCGGTGTCGCAGTCGATCAACGACAAGCTGGTGAAGGGCCTCGTGGTCGGCTCGACCGTTCGGCTCTCAACGCTGCCGGATCTGCCGACCTCGGCAGAAGCGGGCCTGCCCGAGTTCGAGGCACAAGGCTGGAACGGCCTGTTCGCGCCCAAGGGCACGCCGCCGGCCGTGATCGCCAAGCTGAATGCCACGGCGCGCACGGCCGTCGAGACCGAAGCGGTGAAGAAGCGCTTCGCCGACCTGTCGACCGTCGCGCCCGATGCCGACGAGCACGCGCCCGACGTGCTGCAAAAGCTCGTGACGCGCGACGTCGAAAAGTACCGCAAGATGCTGGCGGACGACGCCAACAAGTAGCCCGGCCAAGTTGTCTGCTGGCGGCCGGCGTATGGCCGCCCGGAAGCTTACTGGAGCACGGGAATGCGGGCGATGACCTTGATCTCGAAGTCGAAGCCGGCAAGCCAGTTCACGCCGACGGCCGTCCAGTTCGGATAGGGAGGATCGCCGATCTCCTCGGCGCGAACGGCCATCACCGTCTCGATCTGGCTCGCCGGATCGGTGTGGAACGTGGTGACATCGACGACATCGTCCAGCGTGCATCCACCAGCGGCGAGCACGGCACGCAAATTGGCGAACGCGCGCCGGACCTGGTCCTCGAATACCGGTTCGGGCGAGCCGTCCTCGCGGCTGCCGACCTGCCCCGACACGAACAGCAGGTCACCGGAGCGGATCGCTGCGGAGTAGCGATGCACTTGATAGAGCGCGTGGCGGTTGGCGGGGAAGATTGCCTCTCGCTGGGGCATGGCAGGGCCTTTCGGTTAATGGGCGTGAGCGGATCGTGGGTGTTCCATGGCTGGCGCGTCACGGCAATTTCAGATACGTTTCGTATGTGAGATATCGCTCACATACGAGGCGTATGTCAAGGGGGCAGGGCATGGCAAAGGGGAAGCGCGCCGCGGCCATGGCGGAAAACCGGGCCAGGCTCATCCGCGCCGCACGCGCGGCATTTGCCACGCAGGGCTATGCAGACGCGTCGATGGACGAACTCACTGCGGCCGTCGGTCTGACGCGGGGCGCGCTGTATCACAACTTCGAAGACAAGAAGGGGCTGCTCTGGGCCGTCGTCGAGCAGATCGACGGTGAAATGGCGGAGCGGCTCCGCATCGTTCGGGAGCAAGCGCCCAACCCGTGGCTGGGCCTGCTCGCCGAGGGAAGCGCCTATATCGAAATGGCGCTCGAACCTGAGATCCAGCGCATCATGCTCCTGGATGGACCTGCCGTGCTCGGCGATCCCTCCAAATGGCCCGGCGAGAACGCCTGTCTCGATATCACCATGCGAACGATCCGTGCGCTGATCGAGCAGGGAATCGTGAAGCCGGTCGATGTCGAAGCGGCGGGGCGGTTGCTGAACGGGGCTGCGCTCAGCGCCGCCTTGTGGGTCGCGGCAGCCGACGATCCCAAGAATGTGCTGAGCAAGGCCGTCGACGCGTTTCGAGTGCTGGCGAGTGGATTGCTACGCGAGGCGCGTGAACCTGCATAGGTTTTGCGGCGACTGACTCCTCGTCACCATTAAGGCGCGCGTCCGGGTTCGCTGATTTCTTGCCGGTTGACGCAACTCAAAGTTGTTTCATCGGTTCGATTGCATTATCAGGAGGCCGGCTGTCGTTGTGCTTTCCGGATGTCACATGCCCGTTGCTTTGGTCGTTCTGCTGCTCGATATCACGCTGATCTATCACGCCTCGCGAACCGGACGGTTGCGGCCCTGGGCCTTCATCATCCTGCTGGTGCCGATGATGGGCGCGCTCGCCTATATCGCGGTCGAGCTCATTCCCGAATGGTTTTCCAGCCCCGGTGCCCGGCAGGCGCGCCAGCGTGTCGCCAATCGCCTCGATCCCGAGAAGCGCTATCGCGAGCTGTCCGACCAACTCGCCGGCACCGATACCATCGCCAACCGCGCCGCGCTGGCGGAAGAGTGCGCGAATATCGGCCGGTTCGGCGAAGCGGAAGCGCACTATGATCACATCCTGAAGCTGCCGATGGGCCACGATCCCTCCTACGCGCTGCGCAGGGCGCAGGCGCAATTTGCCGCCAGCCGCCCAGCCGATGCGCTGGCGACGCTGGACGATCTGCAGAAGCAATGGCCCGATTTCGATTCCGCCGACGCGCATCTGCTCTATGCCCGCGCGCTCGCCGAGGTCGGACGTGTCGACGAGGCGCTGGAGGAATATCACGCGCTCGCCGACTACTTCCCCGGCGCCGAGGCGCGGGTGCGCTACGGCATGCTGCTGCAAACGGTCGGCCGCACCGCAGAGGCGCGCATGGTCTTCAACGAGCTCCTGATCCAGATGCGGCGCGCGCCGAAATATCTGCGCAAGGCGCAGGCGGAGTGGCTGTCGATCGCGGAGAAGCAGTTGTCGGCGTGAGGAGTCCGGCCCGCGTGAGTTGTTTTGATGCCTTGGGCGATTCCTTTTGATTGTTCGGCCTACGTTTGAGAGATACGCCTGCCCGTTGACGTCGCCGAGCGGCGTCGTCATTCGCAGCAACGCCAGAAGCATGCCACATGGTGAGTGACACAAACGTCCGGGCTGGTCAGTGCCATTGCGGAGCGGTGCGTTTCGAGGCGTCGCTGAGCGACGGTTTCAATTCGATCCGCCGCTGCACCTGCTCTTACTGCCGGATGCGCGGTGCGGTCGTCGTCATGGCGGAGATGGGCGGCATAAAGTTCCTGAAGGGCGAGGATGCGCTGACGAGCTACCGCTTCCATACCGGATCAGCGCAGCATTTCTTCTGTTCCCGCTGCGGAATCTACACGCATCATCAGCGTCGATCGGACCAGAATCTGTATGCTGTCAACGTGGCTTGCCTCGACGGGGTAAGTCCGTTCGATTTTCCTGAGGTGCCCGTCATGGACGGTGTCAATCACACCAACGACACAGGAAAACCGACGCGCCGTGCAGGGTACCCTCCGCTTTATTTCGGCGGATTGACCATCGCCGTCGGCTACCGCCACTTCAACCGCTCCGCCGGCACCGTCATCGCCGCAACACCGGCCATCACCAGCAATAACCCCAGTGCGAGGTTCGACGGCACGCTCTCGCCGAGCAGCAGCACCGAGAGGCCGACGCCGATCGGAATGCGCAGATAGCCTTGGGCGTTGGTCGTCAGCGTGCCGAGCCGGCCGAGGCAGACGTAGAACAGCAACAGGCCCAATGCGCTGGAAACGATGCCCATGACGATGGTGGCGACGATCGCGGTCGGAGTCGGTTGCAGCGTCCAGGGCTGGTCGATGATCAGCGCGGGCGGCAGCAGCACGAGACCGCCGAACAGCAGAGAGCCGGTTGCCACCACCATCGGATCGTACTCGGAGAGACGGAGGCCGAAGATGGTCGCGCAGGCAAAGGAAATGGTGGCAAGCAGGATCGCGATCTCCGCTACGATCTCGCTGCCAAGGCCATGCAAAGCATCGAGCCCGACGATCGCGACGGTGCCGGCCAGTCCCAGGATCGCGCCCGCGAGCTTGAGCAGCGTCGCCGGCTCGTGCCGCGTGATCAGCGAGGTGATCAGGAAGGCGAAGATCGGCGTCGTCGAAGCCAGCACCACCGTGTTCGACGCCGGCACGTATTGCTGCGACCAGGTGATGACCAGAAACGGAAAGGTCGAGTTGATCAGCTGCTGGGTCGCAAACAGCTTCCACGCCTTCACGTCGGTCGGCAGCTTGACGCCGCGCATCCGCATGATCGCGAACAGAAAGAGGAACGCGATCAGCGAGCGCGCCGAGATGAAGGTGATCGGCGGAATGGTGGGAAGCGCGAGCTTGGTCAGCGGATAGGTCGAGCTCCAGCAGCAGGCGAGCGCGAGCAGCAACGCATAGTCGCGCCAGTTTCGCACGCCGGTAGCGGCTGTGGACGGCAACGGCGTCGATGCGGCCGCCGTCGCGCGACCCGCCTCGGATGTGCTCTGCGGCACCTTGTTCTTGCTCCCCGGCGCCAAAGCGCTTGGTGGGAAGTCTGGGCGAGGGCGCGCGAAAAGGGAAGGCGTCGAGCTATGCGTTTGGGTGCGGGAGCGCCTTCCGCTTCATCCGCTTGATCGTGCCGGAAAAGGTGAGCAGCACGCGCTCGCCGGACATCATCTTGCCGCGCAGGAAGATCAGCGAGCCGCCGGCGCGGGTGACCTCGCCGGTGCATTCGATGAGCTCGCCCTCGCGTGCCGCATCGAGGAACTCGCAGGCGAAATTGGTCGTCACCGCCCGGCTGTCCAGGACATGGGTGGCGATCGCAAACAGCGAATAGTCAGCAAAGGCCATGTAGCAGCCGCCATGGACGTTGCCGGAGCCGTTGAGGTGTTTCCTCTCGACGCGGAAGGCGCTGCGGACGCTGCCGTCGGCCTCGATCCGGTGCCAGAACGGGCCGACATGGGACTCAAAACTGTCGCGAATCCAGGTCCGCCAACCCACAAATTCGCCCTCGGTGGCGACGTGGAGGTCGGGGCGGCGGGGCGGGGGCGCTTTGGTCAATTCGTGCAAGGAAATAGGCCTTCAATTGCGGGTCTTTAGACCTTAAATCCGATCCGACCGCGCCGTGCAATTCCCGTTCCCGCCGGCCCTGCCGGCGCAAAACGTGGGACAGCGGGAAAATGCGCCATAAAGGGCTTTTCGAAGCCGTCCGATGTTCCTAAGAACGGCCAAACCGCCGCCGAAAGCCTCGAATCCATGAAGAACGAACCAAAGATCACCCCGGAACTGGTTGCCGCCCACGGGCTCAAGCCCGACGAGTATGAGCGCATCCTGAAGCTGATCGGGCGGGAGCCGACCTTCACCGAGCTCGGCATCTTCTCGGCGATGTGGAACGAGCATTGCTCGTACAAATCCTCGCGCATCCATCTGCGCGGCCTGCCGACCAAGGCGCCCTGGGTGATCCAGGGCCCCGGCGAGAATGCCGGCGTGATCGACATCGGCGACGGCCAGGCTGTGGTCTTCAAGATGGAGAGCCACAACCATCCGAGCTATATCGAGCCGTATCAGGGCGCGACCACCGGCGTCGGCGGCATCCTGCGCGACGTCTTCACCATGGGCGCGCGCCCGATCGCCTGCCTCAATGCGCTGAGCTTCGGCGCGCCCGAGCATCCGAAGACGCGGCATCTCGTCTCCGGCGTGGTGGCGGGCGTCGGCGGCTACGGCAATTCCTTCGGCGTGCCGACGGTCGGCGGCCAGGTGCGCTTCCACACCCGCTACGACGGCAACATCCTCGTCAATGCCATGGCGGTAGGCCTCGCCGACGCCGACAAGATCTTCTATGCGGCGGCCTCCGGCGTGAACATGCCGATCGTCTATTTGGGCTCCAAGACCGGCCGCGACGGCATCCACGGTGCCTCGATGGCCTCGGCCGAGTTCGACGACAAGTCCGAGGAGAAGCGCCCGACCGTGCAGGTCGGCGATCCCTTCGCCGAGAAGCTGCTGCTCGAGGCCTGCCTCGAGATCATGGAAAAGGGCTGCGTCATCGCGATCCAGGACATGGGCGCAGCGGGCCTGACCTGCTCGGCGGTGGAGATGGGCGCCAAGGGCGACCTCGGCGTCGACCTCGACCTTGATGCGGTGCCGACTCGCGAGACCGGCATGAGCGCCTACGAGATGATGCTCTCGGAGAGCCAGGAGCGCATGCTCATGGTGCTCAAGCCCGAGAAGGAGAAGGAGGCCGAGGCGATCTTCAAGAAGTGGGGCCTCGACTTCGCCGTGGTCGGCTACACGACGCCGAGCAAGCGCTTCGTGGTCAAGCATGGCGGCGACGTCATGGCCGATTTGCCGATCAAGGAGCTCGGCGACGAGGCGCCGGTCTATGACCGCCCGCACGTCGCCTCGGCCGCGCTGCCGGTCGTGCATGCCCGCGACGTGCCGGCGCCGATGGGCCTTGGCCTTGCGCTGGAGAAGCTGATCGGCACGCCTGACATGTGCTCCAAACGCTGGGTCTGGGAACAGTACGACCACGTCATCCTCGGCAACACCATGCAGCGTCCCGGCGGCGACGCCGCCGTGGTGCGCGTGCAGGACGGGCCGAAGGGCCTGGCGCTCACCGTCGACGTCACGCCGCGCTATTGCGAGGCCGATCCCTATCAAGGCGGGATGCAGGCGGTCGCGGAAGCCTGGCGCAACATCACCGCGGTCGGCGGCAAGCCGCTCGCGATCACCGACAATCTCAACTTCGGCAACCCTGAAAGGCCCGAGATCATGGGCCAGTTCGTCGGCTGCCTCAAGGGCATCTCGGAAGCCTGCCGCACGCTGGACTTCCCGGTCGTGTCCGGCAACGTCTCGCTCTACAACGAGACCAACGGCCGCGCGATCCTGCCGACGCCCTCGATCGGCGGTGTCGGCCTGCTCGACGATTTCACCAAGTCGGCGTCGCTCGCCTTCAAGGCCGAGGGCGAGGCGATCCTCTTAATCGGCGAGACCCATGGCTGGCTCGGCCAATCCGTCTATCTGCGCGACATCTGCGGCCGCGAGGAGGGCGCGCCGCCGCCGGTCGATCTCGCGGCCGAGAAGCGCAACGGCGATTGCGTGCGCGGCATGATCCATGCGGGCACCGCGACCGCCGTGCATGATTTGTCGGACGGCGGCCTCCTGATCGCGCTGGCCGAGATGGCGATGGCGGGCGGCATCGGCGCCAAGCTGCTGGCGGCACCGACTGCGCTGGTGCCGCAGGCCTATTGGTTCGGCGAGGACCAGGCGCGCTATCTCGTCACCGTGCCGGAAACCGAAGCCGGCCGCGTGCTCGCCAAGATGCGCGGCTGCGAGGTGCCCTGCGTGCGGATCGGCACCACCGGCGGCGATGCCATCGCGATCGCGGGCGAGACGCCGGTTACGATCGACAGCTTGCGCAAGTCGTTCGAGCGCTGGCTGCCGGAATATATGAGCGGCAAGGCGGCGTAAGGCGCTGCCACAAATCAGATCTGTAGCCCGGATGGAGCGTAAGCGTAATCCGGGACCGCTATCACTTGTGGCGAGGTCCCGGATTGCGCTGCGCTCCATCCGGGCTACGGACCGAGAGACCGTGCCTCACAACACGCGTGACGCGCCCGGGATCTGCCGCAACGCGCGCGTCAGCGCCCAGCTCGCCGCGACAGTCAGGACGAACCCGACCGTGGCCTTGACGATCGCCGGCAGGTCATAGTCGAACAGCCAGTATTGCAGCCACAGCGCGATCGGATAGTGCACAAGGAACATGCCGAACGCGTCGCCCTGCATTGGATCGAGCAGCCTGGCTGAGCCTGATTGCTTGAATCTCTGGAAAAGGGCCAGGATCAGAAACATGATGGCCACGCTGAAGACGGTGAAGCAGATGGCATACAGCGCTTCATACCAGTCCGGCAGGGGCGACGGGTTGCCCAGTATTTCGCGCTTGATGAAGATCAGGCCCCACAACAGGCAATACGGAACGATCGCGAGGACCATCCAGTCCCAGCTGACCTTTGCCATGCGACCGTCGACAGAGAGCAGCCCACGATCCATTTGCGCAACGCCGATGCCGGCACCGAAAAAGAAATAGGTCGCGTACAGCATCACGCGCCCGTGCTGGACCGAGAACGGCCCGAACTCGAACCAGCTGCTGTGTCCGTAGTGAACCAGCCCGGGAATGTAGAACGCGGCGGTGACCGCCAGCATGACCGCAAAGAACACGGCGGGCCGGCGGCGACCATGTAGCGAGAGGCGATTGATCGGATCGAGCAGGTTGGGTGACAGCCGGTACAAAAGGCAGGCAACCAGGTCGAAGGCGAACAAGACCCACAGGAACCAGATCGGCCCGCTCGGCCACGGGCCCTTCGTGACCATATTCCACCAGAATTCCGCAAAACCGATCTCGGGATGGTGCCGCAGGGAGATCGCGTAATACGCGAGCGGAATGACTGTAAAGGCGCAGATCGCGAAGGGTAGGCCAAGCCGAAGCAGGCGATCTGCCAAATAGCTCCGGACTCCCTTCCGGGCGATGCCGGACCAGGCGAACAGTCCCGACAGGAAGAAGAACATCGCCATGAAGAAGCTGTCGGTGGCGAGCACGATCATGTCGAAGCCGAAGAAATAACTCGGATCGGTATGCCCGAAATAGGTATAGGGGATCACCGCGTGATGCAGCAGCACCACCAGAGTGAGGAAGGTGCGGGCGCGATCGATCGCCAAATTGCGCACCTTGCTCGTGGGCGCGGCATGCACCTCCGCGCCGATCGTCGCTGAATGTGACATCGTCATCGTGGCCGCCCCGATCCTGACCTCGGCTGGACTCTGCCGCCGGGAACTCGATTCAGCAAGGGCCGTTTGTTTCGGAGGTCGCCCCCGACCACCTCTAGGAACCAGTTCCTCGCAGCAATGTTAGCGTTCGCCGAAAACAGCGTAGGCCGTGAGACGCGGCAGTTCGGAGCTGGCGATGTCGATCCTGAAATGGGCCCTGATCTTCCTACTTGTCTCGATCGTGGCCGGCGTGCTCGGCTTCACCGGAATCTCGGCCGCCTCCGCCGATATCGCGCGCTTCCTGTTCTACGTCTTCGTGGCGATCTTCCTGGTGCTGCTGATACTGGGACTCACGATCTTCAGGACGTAGCTGATTCAGCCCTCTCCGCCGTCATGGCCAGGCTTGACCCGGCCATCCACGCCTTACCGCGTACAGAACGTGGATGCCCGGGCCTTCGCCTCGCCGGAGCGGCTTCGACCGCGCAGGCGGGACAAGCCCGGGCATGACGGTCGTGGGTTGCGGCGCTTATTCCACTTCCTCGATCTTCACCTTGTCCGGATAGAACGCGAGATGGCCTGAAATCTCCGTCATCGCGGGGAAGGGTGTCTCGTAGGTCCAGATCGCGTTGTCCAGCGTCTTGCCGTCGGCCTTGACGCTGTAATAGTTCGCGTCCCCCTTGTAGGGGCAATGGGTGACGCGGTCGGTACGCTCCAACAGGGCCATGTTGGCGTCCTCCCGCGGTACATATTGCACTGCCGGATATCTGGCCTCCTTCAAGGTCAGCGCCTTGCTGGTCTCGGCGATCACGATGTCGCCCGCCGTGACGCGGACGCGCCGGGGATTTGGGGTGATGGTGATCGGGTGGTCGGGCCCTGGAAGCTTCATGATTTCACGCCTTTTCGATCAATCTGCCGCGCGCGGCACTTTGTCGTGCCTTTGTCCTGATGGGATCAGGGATATAGTGCCGGAAAGCGTGACGTAGAAGGCCGTTCACGCTAAGTTTGACCTTGCCGGCGAGGGGACCCCCGGCAGCGATTCGATGATGAGGCTGTTTGCAGCCGAGATAAGGAGCAAGACCCGAATGCCCATGGACGCCCACGATATCGAGGCGATGATCAAGGCAGCGATCCCCGATGCCGAGGTGACCATCCGTGACCTCGCCGGCGACGGCGACCACTATGCCGCGACCGTGATCTCGGAATCCTTCCGTGGCAAATCGCGCGTCCAGCAGCACCAGATCGTCTACCAGTCCCTGCGTGGCCAGATGGGCGGCGTGCTGCACGCGCTGGCGCTGCAAACCGGCGTGCCAGGTAACTGACGAAGCTGCACCTGACCTGACCAGCGCCACGAGGGGACGATGATGGCTGCGGACAATCCGCACGGCGCGATGTTCCGCGTCATTGTGCCGAACCAGCACAGCCGCGTCACTTTCGTCGAGCTGTTCTTCGATCTTGTCTTCGTCTTCGCCGTCACGCAGATATCGCACACGCTGCTGCACCATTTCACGCCGCTCGGCGCCGTGCACGTCGCGGTGCTGTTTCTCGCGGTGTGGTGGCTGTGGGTTTTCACCGCCTGGGTTACCAACTGGCTCAATCCCGAGCTGACCCCGGTCCGGCTCCTGCTCTTTGCGATGATGTTGGGCGGCCTCGTGCTGTCGACCACGATCCCGACCGCCTTCGAGGGCCGTGGCCTGTGGTTCGCGATTGCCTATGCGGCCATGCAGGTGGGGCGTACCGCGTTCTGGCTGCTCGCAACGCCGCTGCATCGAACAGCGGTGCGGCATAACGCAATCCGCATCCTGACCTGGCTGTCGATCTCCGCGGCGTTGTGGATCGCGGGCGGCCTGGCCGAGGGCGAGAGGCGGCTATGGCTGTGGATCGCGGCGGTTACCTGGGAATACATCTCGCCGGCCGCGCGGTTCTGGGTGCCGAAGCTGGGCTTTTCTTCCGTTGAGGCCTGGGCGGTCGAAGGCGGCCATATGGCCGAGCGTTGCGGTCTATTCGTCATCATCGCGCTCGGCGAGGCCATTATCGTCAACGGCGCGACCTTCGCTGAACTGGAGTGGACCGCGAGCAACATTCTCGCCTTCGTCTCAGCGCTGGTCGGCGCCATCGCGATGTGGTGGATCTATTTCCACAAGGGCGCGGAGGCCGGCTTGGAGCGGATCTCGAAGTCAAGCGAGTCCGGCCGCCTGGCGCGGCTCGCCTACACCTATCTGCATATGCCGATCATCGCCGGCATCATCCTGACCGCGGTCTCGGACGAACTGGTGCTGAAGCATCCGTCCGGCCATTCCGACGTCCGCACGGTTCTGAGCACGATCGGCGGCCCCCTGGTGTTTCTGATCGGCACCATCCTGTTCAAGCACGCGGTCCGCGGCTTCCTCCAGCTTTCGCACGGCATCGGCATCATCGCGCTATTGGTGCTGTGGTGGTTTGCGTCGGATTTGTCGCCGCTGTGGCTCTCGATCGCGACGAGCGCCATTTTGATCGTGGTGGCGGTGTGGGAGTCGGTGTCGCTGGGGTCGGCGCCCGAAGAAGCCGAGGAGCATTGACGTCCGGCTCTACTCCGCGACCTCCAGCGCGTGCACCGAGAACATCTTCGCCGCATCCGTCCAGCTCTCGCGGACCCGCCAGCCCGCGCCCTGGGCCAGCGCGGCAAAACGCGCGATGCTGTATTTGTAGCTGTTCTCTGTGTGGATGCTTTCGCCCGGGCGGAACGAGAAGCTGGTGCCCAGCAGGCGCACGGTCTGGCTCTTCCTGCTGATCAGGTGCATCTCGATGCGGTGCCGCTCGCGGTTGTAGATCGCGCGATGGGTGAAGGCGGACAGGTCGAAATTGCCGCCGAGCTCGCGGTTGATGCGCACCAGCACATTGAGGTTGAAGCGCGCGGTGACGCCGGCCGCATCGTTATAGGCGTCGAAGAGGATCCGCTCGTCCTTCTCGAGATCGGCGCCGATGATCATCTGCGCGCCCTTGCCGAGGATCTTGCGCGCGCTTTTCAGGAAGGCCTGCGCTTCCTGCGGCTCGAAATTGCCGATGGTCGAGCCGGGGAAGAAGCCGACCTTCGGCATGGATGCAACCTGCTTGGGCAGCTCGAACGGCGTGGTGAAATCGGCCGCCACCGGATAGATGCCGAGCGCCGGGAAATCCCGCTTCAGGCCGCTCGCCTGTGCCTTCAGGAAGTCGCCGGAGATGTCGACGGGGACATAGGCTGCGAATTTGCAATGATCGAGCAGCAGGCGCACCTTCGTGGTCGCGCCGGCGCCGAACTCGACCAGCGCGGCGTGCTCCGGGATGATGCTTGCGATCTCGCTTCCGCGCTCCTTCAGGATCGATAGCTCGGTGCGCGTCGGATAATATTCCGGCAGCTTGGTGATCGCCTCGAACAGCTCCGATCCGGTCGCGTCGTAGAAGTATTTCGGCGACAGCTTTTTCGGCTGCTGCGAGAGGTCCTCGATGGCCTCGCGGGCAAAGGCGGTGGTCTGCTCGTCGGGAAGATGGGCCTCGGCCAAAGCGCTGGCGTGCACATTCATGATACTCTCCTGAACGCGCTGTCCGGCGCGCATCTGTCGTCGGAATACTTAGTCGTAATCGGCAAGCCGCAACCCGGTGAACTGCCAGCGGTGGTGCGGATAGAAGAAGTTGCGATAGGTGGTACGACTGTGGCCCTGCGGAGTTGCAAGCGAGGAGCCGCGCAGCACCAGCTGGTTGACCATGAACTTGCCGTTGTACTCGCCGAGCGCGCCTTCGACGGCGCGATAGCCGGGGTAGGGCGCGTAGGAGCTGCGGGTCCATTGCCAGACGAGGCCGAAGGCGTCGTTGAGCTGGCCAGCGCGGGCCGCGACCTCCCATTCCATCTCGGTCGGCAGGTGTTTTCCGGACCAGCGCGCGAACGCATCCGCTTCGTAATAGCTGATGTGGCAGACCGGCGCGTCCGGATCGACCGGCTTGAGGCCGGCCAGCGTCATCACCTGCCATGCGCCGTCGACCTCGCGCCAATAGCCGGGGGCTTGCCAGTCTTCCTTGCTGGCCGCGGCAAAGCCGTCCATCAGCCACAGGGTTGCGGTCCGGTAGCCGCCGTCCTGCATGAAGGCGAGCCACTCGGCATTGGTGACCAGATTGCGGGCGATCCTGACCGGACCGACCAGGGCGCGGTGCGCCGGCTTCTCGTTGTCGAAATGAAAGCCGTCGTCGACATGGCCGACGGTGTGGATGCCTTCGTTCAGTGCGAGCCAGTCATCGCCGCCGCGCGTTGCGGCCGGGAAGCGCCAGGCCGGGTCATACGCCGGATAGATCGGGTTCTGCGCAAAGGCATGCAGGATGTCGGTGAACATCAGCTCCTGATGCTGCTGCTCGTGATTGAGCCCGACCTCGACCAGCGGCGCGATTGCGCGGAGCTTGTCCGCGCCCGCCTCGCGGAAGAATTTGCTGACCGCCGTATCGACGTATTTGCGATAGGCGCCGACCTCGTCGGCGCTGGGGCGGGTGATGTCGCCGCGATGATTGCGAGCATGTCGCGGGCCGGCGCTGACGTAGTAGGAATTGAACAGGAACGCGAAATCGGGGTGGAAGGGCCGGTAGCCCGCAGCATGCTCGCCGAGCAGGAATTGCTCCCAGAACCAGGTCGTATGGGCCCGGTGCCATTTGGTCGGGCTGGCATCCGGCATGGACTGGATCTGCTGGTCCTCGGGCGACAGCGGTGCGGCCCGGCGTTCGGTCTCATTGCGGACAGTCGAGAACGCCGCTTCCAGCCGCTGGGCGAGTTCGTCCTCGCGGGAGGACGGTGACGAACGCAGGGAGGCCGTGGCTGAGGCTTGTTTCGTCACGTTTTTCTCCAGACAGGACAAGAGAACGTTGTTCGCACGACCCGGTTCCATGAACAGGGTTCGTCCTAGATAGGGGCTCCGTTACGGTATGAAAGTCCTCTGCGGCGATGATATTGATGTCATCAGCCTATGGACCCGGCTGGGGCCAATTCGGCCGCCGGGGACCCGTCGCCGCCATTTTACTTTGGATGCACAACGGTTTGGGCTACATATATGGGCAGGTATCGGGTTAAATCGGCTGAGCCGGCCCGAAGCAATTGGTGAGGGCTCTGCCCCAGAAGGACACGGATATGAGCATCGCGGAATTCATCGACAATGAAGTGAAGTCGAACGACGTGGTTCTGTTCATGAAGGGGACGCCGCAATTTCCGCAGTGCGGTTTCTCCGGCCAGGTGGTCCAGATCCTCGACCATATCGGTGTCGGCTATAAGGGGCTCAACGTTCTCGAATCCGCCGAGCTGCGCAACGGCATCAAGGAATATTCGAACTGGCCGACCATCCCGCAGCTCTATGTGAAGGGCGAGTTCATCGGCGGCTGCGACATCGTCCGCGAGATGTTCCAGGCCGGCGAATTGCAGCAGCTCTTCTCCGAGAAGGGCGTCGTCGTCGCGGCCTGACACGTGACCGTGCTGACGCGCCGGATTGGCGGCGCGGAGCTCGAGGTCATCGTCGCCGATATCACCACACTCGGCGTTGACGCCATCGTCAACGCCGCGAACACGTCGCTCCTTGGCGGGGGCGGCGTGGATGGCGCGATCCATGACGCCGCTGGTCCCGAGCTTCTCGCCGAATGTCAGACGCTCGGGGGATGCCCGACCGGCGATGCCAAGATCACGAAGGGCTATCGTCTGCCCGCCCGATACGTGATCCATGCCGTCGGTCCGGTCTGGCACGGCGGCACTCGCGGCGAGGCGGCGGCACTTCGTTCCTGTTACCGCCGTGCGCTGGAGCTCTCCCAGGCCAATGGGCTGACTTCGCTGGCGTTCTCCGCGATCTCGACCGGCGTATATCGTTTTCCTGCCGACCAGGCGGCAAAGATCGCGGTCCATGCCGCCATCGAAGCCCTGCCTGCTGCGCCGCTGGTTGCGCACGTCATATTTTGTTGTTTCTCGGAGGCAAGCGCCGCCCTCCATTCGGATGTCTTGGCGCGGTACGGCAGCCCTTGTGCCTGATGACGCGGTCGGTACACTCCGAGGCGCCATGTTCCGGGGAGGGGATATGATTTCACAATTTGGACTGCGTGCGCTCGCCTGCGGCGCGTTGGTGTCGCTTGCCGCGATCTCGCCGGCGCGCGCGGAGGGCACTTACGAGATTCCGGCCGGCGCACGTTTCAACCAGGAGAAGCTCGGCAGGATCACCGAGTTCTTCAAGAACGAGGTTGCGACGGGCAAGATCGCCGGTGCAAACGTGCTGATCCAGCAGCATGGCAAGCCGGTCTATCACGAAGTCTTCGGCGTTCAGGACGTGGTCAGCAAGGCTCCGATCACGGACAAGACCATCTTCCGCCTGTTCTCGATGACCAAGGCGATCACTGCGGTGGTCTCGATGCAATTGGTCGAGGAGGGCAAGATCAAGCTGGACGATCCCGTCTCGAAATACATTCCCTCCTTCGCCAATGTGAAGGTCGGTGTCGAGAAGAAGGCGGAGGACGGCACGAAATCGCTCGAGCTGGTGCCGCCGAAGCGGCCGATGACCGTGCACGATCTGATGACGCACACCTCGGGCATCACCTACGGCTTCTACGGCGACAGCCTGGTCCGCAAGGCCTATCGCGAGGCCAACATCTATGCCGGCGACTTCGATCTGGCCGAGTTCGCCGAACGCATCGCCAAGCTGCCGTTGCACAACCAGCCGGGCGCGCTCTGGCAATACGGCCACTCGACCGACGTGCTGGCGCGTGTGATGGAGGTCGCCGCCGGCAAGCCGCTGATCGACATCATGCGCGAGAAGCTGCTCGATCCTCTCGGCATGGTCGATACCGGCTTCTTGGTCACGGACCCCGCGAAGCAGAAGCTTCTGGCCCAGCCCGTGCCGAACGATGCCGATTTCCGCGTCGGCCGCATCAATGATCCGACGGTCGTCAAGAAGATCCAGTTCGCCAGCGGCGGCATGGTCACGACCATGGCGGATTACAGGCGCTTTTCGCAGATGCTGCTCAATGGCGGCAGTCTCGACGGCAAGACCATCCTCAAGCCCGAGACGTTCAAGCTGATGACCACTGATCAGGTCGGCCCCGGCTCCGGCGTCGAGCGCGACTATTTCTATTTCCCCGGCGACGGCTTTGGCTTCGGCCTCGGGCTTGCGGTCCGTACCGAGCCCGGCAATGCCAAGCCGCCGCCGCCCGGCAACCTCGGCGAACTCAAATGGGACGGCGCCTCCGGCTGCTATTTCGTGATCGACCCCAAGCAGGACATGTTCTTCGTGCTGCTGGAGCAGACCCCGAGCGAGCGCCAGCGTGTGCAGCGGACATTGAAGCAGCTGGTTTATGAAGCCATGGAGAAGTGACATGAACGGGCGCCGCGCGCTGTTCGCGGCGCTCGTTCTTTTGTTCGGCGCCGTAAGTGCGCGGGCGGGCTCGGAGGGCCGCGCGCACAGATTCACGCCCGAAGGCCTGGCAAAAGTCTCCGACTACATCAGGAACGAGATCGCGACCGGCAAATTTCCGGGGGCGATTCTGCTGCTCCAGCAACACGGCAAGCCGGTCTACTGCGAGAATTTCGGCGTCCGCGACGTCGCGACCCAACTTTCGATGAGCGCGGACACGATCTTCCGCCTCTATTCGATGACCAAGCCGATCACCTCGGTCCTGGCGATGATGCTGGTCGAGGAGGGTAAGCTTGCGCTCAGCGATCCCGTCTCGAAATACATTCCGGCTTTTGCCGGCATGAAGGTCGGCGTCGAGAAGAAGGCCGAGGACGACAAGGTCTCGCTGGAGCTGGAGCCGCTCAACCGTCCGGTGACGATCGAGGATTTGATGCGGCATACCGCCGGGATTCCTTATGGCTATTATGGCGGGGACCCGGTGAACAAGCTCTATGCCGACGCCGGACTGTTCGACAGGAATTCGACCAATGCCGAATTCGTCGCGAAGATCACCGCGCTGCCGCTCGCCGAACAGCCCGGCACGATCTGGGACTACGGCCATTCCACCGATGTGCTCGGACGCATCATCGAGCTGATCTCGGGGACATCGCTGCTCGAGTTCGCGAAGACGCGGCTGCTCGATCCACTCGGGATGAAGGACACGGCGTTCTACGTCGCCGATCCCGCCCAATGGCCGCGTATCGCCGAGCCGATGCCGCAGGATCGGGCGATCAGCCCGATCACGCAGGTTCGCGATATCAGGAAACCGCTGCGATGGGAGTCGGGCGGCGGCGGCCTCGTCGGCACGGTCGGCGATTATGCCCGCTTCTCGCAAATGCTGCTCAACGGCGGCACGCTTGAAGGTCGACGTTATCTGAAGCGGGAAACCATCGCCTTGATGGCGAGGGATCATATCGGTCCCGAAACCCGCGTCGAGCGCGACAAGCACTACTATCCGGGTGAGACCAGCGGCTACGGCCTCGGCTTCGCCGTACGTACCGCAGTGCCGCCGGGCACGAACTGGCCGCTTGGCGAATATCGCTGGGACGGCGTTGGCGGCACCTTCTTCTTCATCGATCCCGAAGACGACCTGTTCGGAATCTTCATGGTGCAGACCCCCTCGCAGCGCGGCCGGATCCAGCTCGAGCTGAAGACGCTGATCTATCAGGCGATGGGGCGGTGAGACCTCTCCCCCTTTGCGTAGCCGGATGGAGCGAAGCGCAATCCGGGACGTCCTCACCGCGTGGATAGATCCCGGATTTCGCTGCGCTCCATCCGGGCTACGGGGCTGAGCTTTACGCCCCGCGCACGATCTCGCGCACGTACCCGATCGTCTCCTCGATCTGGCTCGCATTGACGTCCAGATGGGTGCAGGCGCGGATGCGGCCGTCCATCATCGCGAGCGTCACGCCGCGCTGACGGAGGGCCGAGACCATCTTGTCGCCGGGAATGCCGGCGCCGTCGGGCTTGAAGAACACGAGATTGGTCTCGGGCTCCTGCACCTCCATGCCCGAGATCTGCGACAGGCCGCGGGCGAGCGCGCGCGCATTGGCGTGGTCGTCGGCCAGGCGCTCGACGTGGTGGTCGAGAGCATAGATGCACGCTGCGGCGCAGATGCCGGCCTGCCGCATCGAGCCGCCGAGCCGCTGCTTCCACTGCCAGACCGCGTCGATGAAGGCGCGCGAGCCTGCGAGCACGCCGCCGATCGGTGCGCCCAGGCCCTTGGAGAAGTCGATCCAGGCCGAGTCCCAGCCCGCGGTCATGTCGCGTGGCGAGATGCCGCTCGCGACCGTGGCGTTGAGCAGGCGCGCGCCGTCCATATGGGTGACGAGGTCGTGCTGCCTGGCGATCGCGACGATCTCGTCGAGCACCGCCTTCTTCCAGATCGTGCCGCCGCCGATATTGGCGGTCTGCTCGACGCTGACGACGGTCTGCGGCGGCTGGTACCGCGTGCGCGGATGCAGCGCCTTGCGAAGGGTCTCCGGCGTGAACTGGCCATCGGGGCCCTTGAGCTGGGTGACCTGGAAACCGCCGATTGCGGCATGCGCGCCGCCTTCGCGCGCGATGATATGCGCGGTCTCATGGGCGAGGATCTCGTCGCCGGGGCGGCAATGCACCAGCGTCGCGGTGACGTTGCACATCGTGCCCGAGGGCATGTAGACCGCAGCTTCCTTGCCGAGCAGATCGGCCACGCGCTCGCACAGCGCGTTCACGGTCGGATCGTCGCCGACCTGTTCGTCGCCGACTTCCGCCCGCGCCATCGCCTCCCGCATCCCTGCCGTCGGCTTGGTCTGCGTGTCCGAGAGCAGATTGATGCGCACCGGCGGCGCCTTGGGATCGACGGGGGGAGGGGTGTAGAGCATGGCGTGTCTCATCTCTAGTCGAACAATTGCGACGTATTGCGTGCGTGCCCCGATGACCTGTACTAGCCACGAGAACGTTGAGCGACGCGCTGTCGCGCGGCAAGGAGGATGTCGTCTGGCGTGTCTGCTGTGAAGATATTGCAATCGGGCAGAGCGAACAGCCCCTGATATCGGCAGATCTGCTCGGCGCGGGAGAGGGCCTCCCACGCGCGAAGCGCCGCTTCAGTCGGCGTTGCAGAAGGCAGAGTGTTGGCGAACTGGTCGGCCGCGCGAGACATCGATGACATGCTACCAAACAAAAAGGCCCCGGAGAACCGGAGCCTTTGAATGTCGATCTGCCGAAACTTATCAGCGCGAATAGAATTCGACGACCAGATGCGGCTCCATCTGCACCGGGAACGGCACGTCGGAGAGGCCGGGGATGCGGGCGTACTTCGCGGTCATCTTGCCGTGGTCGACTTCGAGATAGTCGGGGACCTCGCGCTCGGGAAGCTGGCTGGCTTCGAGCACGTGGGCGAGCTGCTTGGAGGCTTCCTTGACCTCGACCACGTCGCCGACCTTGAGCTGATAGCTCGAAATGTTGACCTTGCGGCCGTTCACCTTGATGTGGCCGTGGTTGATGAACTGGCGTGCGGCGAAGATCGTGGAGACGAACTTGGCGCGGTACACGACCGCGTCGAGACGACGCTCCAGCAGGCCGATCAGGTTCTCGCCGGTGTCACCCTTGAGGCGGCTGGCCTCGACATAGATGCCGTGGAACTGACGCTCGGAGATGTTGGCGTAATAGCCCT
Source organism: Bradyrhizobium sp. BRP23 (assembly GCF_020194135.1). Lineage (NCBI taxonomy): Bacteria > Pseudomonadati > Pseudomonadota > Alphaproteobacteria > Hyphomicrobiales > Nitrobacteraceae > Bradyrhizobium > Bradyrhizobium sp. BRP23. The sequence goes on from NZ_JADYVW010000002.1 coordinate 122,417, forward strand.
TCAGCTTCTGCTTGGCGCGCAGCTGCACGCCGAAGTCGGAGAGCTTGCCCTTGCGGCGCTGGCCATGCTGGCCGGGGCCGTATTCGCGGCGGTTGACGGGACTCTTCGGGCGGCCCCAGATGTTCTGGCCCATACGGCGATCGATCTTGTACTTCGCCTCACTGCGCTTAGTCATCGCGTCCTCTTCAGGTCATGGTTTGAGGAAACGCGCCCTCCTGTGTGACGGGATGATCCCGGCACCGACAGGTCCGATCCCCAAAGCTTAAGGGAGAGGACCACGGGTCGCGAAACGCTTCGCGGGCCGAAATCGGCCCGCGAGCAGGCGGCTTTTAGGGGAGTTTGGGGTTGGCTGTCAATTCTTTAGCCTGTCATTCCGGGACCTGCGACGACGGTATTCTTATGTCCTGACCGCCCGGACCGGCTTTGACCCCGCCGCCCGCAATTCGGCAGCAATTTCAGTGTTCAGGACCTGTTCCAGCCGGGTCAGGACCCGCGCGATCGGGGCGGCGTCGGTGACGCGGTGGTCCCAGCGGATCACGACATGGATGGTCTGATCTGGCTCGACCAGCCCATAGCTCAGGACAAAGGGGCCCGGCGTGATCGGGTGGAGCTCGCCGCCGCCGTAGGCGGCGACCGAGCTTACCGCAAAGCTGCCGAACCAGTTACCGCGCTGACGGCCGAAATTCAGACCGATGGCCAAGGACAGGCGCCGCAATGGCAACGGCAGGCGGGTCGCCCGCATGATCTTGCGGTACATCGGAACATCCTCGATCGGGGCCGTCTTGCCGCGTCGGATTTCCGCATCGACTTCTGCCAGCGAAAGAGCCTCGGGACCCGCGATTCGCTGCAGCAGCACGCATTCCTCGCCATCCTCGACCCGCGCGATCGCGACCGTCGCCACGCTCTTTGGAAGCTCATACAGAGCCGGCCAGGGCCATTTGACGTAAAGGGTGCGCAGGATCGGCTCGTCCTTTGCAACCAGGGCGAAAGCCTTGACGAACATCGCGGCCCAGCCGGCGGGCGCGGCCGCGTCCGCGCGGGCCTCCAGCAGGGGGCGGATATTGAGCGAACGGGCCAATGAAACGAAAGGTACGCCCTTCGAGGCGTGCATGAGGTCGCAGATCACACGACGACGCAGCGAAATGGTCTTGGGCGTCCCGCGCATAGGCCTCCGGTTCCAAATCAAAAGATCAAAATATGTGCAACGAGCGGGGCCCGCCTGCTCGCTCTAGCACGAACCAACCCGCTTGGGGCCGGTCGGTTCGCCGCACCGGGCAGCGCCAAAGATGGACCCCCTTTAGACCAAAAAATCATCCATTTTCAATGATTTATATCTCGATCAGGCGCTCTTGGTCGCGTCGGTCGGTCATGCGTCGATCGGCCCGATCAGCGCCTGACCCCCTCGTAGGCCGCCATGATGCCGCGCTGGAACAGCGACCAGTCGAAGCCCAGCGCAATCGCGCGGTAGCCGCGGTCGATCAGCGCATTGGCCTGATCGGCGGTGCGCGCCACCCCGCCGATCGGCACCCCGCTCTTGAGGATGCCCGCCTCGGCGCGCGCGATCAGGTCCAGCAATTGCGGATCATCCATCCGGCCGCGCTTGTTGATGGAGGTGGCGAGATCGCCGGGACCGATGACCGCGACGTCGATACCGGGCGTTGCCATGATCTCGTCGATGCGATCGACCGCGTCGACGTGCTCGATCGTGATCATGCAGATCATCTCGTCGTCGGCAGAGGCCATGTAATCAGGCATCGACTGGCCCCAGCGGAACGGCGCGTGGAAGGGGCCCCAGAGCCGATCGCCGTGCGGCGGGTAGCGCACGCTGCGCACCGCTTTCTCGGCATCCGCGCGGCTCGTGATCATCGGGAAGTTGATGCCGAAGGCACCGATGTCCATCGGCGCTTTCGCCAGCCACGGCTCGTTGGCGGCGATCCGCACCAGAGGCGTGCACGGCGTGCCCGTGGTCGCGGCGATCATCGCGTGGGCTTCGGTCAATCCGATCGGGCCGTGCTCGAGATCGACGATGATCCAGTCGAGCGAGCGCGCCATGATCTGCACCATCTGCACGCTCGGGATGGTCGCGATCGCACCGAAGGCGGGGCGACCCTCGCGCCAGAGCTGGCGGAGGCGGTTCAGCGGCTTTGCGGGGACCGACATGGAAAATCCTGCGGGACGATGGCGACGGCAAAGCCTAGCAGCGCGCCGCCAGTGCGCAAGCTCAGGCCACCGCGCGTCCGCCGAAGAACGGCGTCAGCGTGGCGCTGAGACCATGCACGCGGTTCGATGTAAAAATCATCTCGGCGCCGGACTGCGCGATGCCGCCGGTCGGCGGGCCGAGCAGGTCGGAGACGCGACGGGCGATCGCGGGCGCCGGATCGATCCAGTCGACCGGCCAGGGCGCGAGCTTCTTCATCCGGTCCAGCAGAAGCGGGTAGTGCGTGCAGGCGAGCACCACAGTGTCGGTGCGCGCGCTCGCATCCGAGGCGTCGCCGACGAAGCAGGGAGCGAGCTCGGCGAGGATGGCTTCGTCGCTGATCGGGCTACCGCCGAGCGCGGCTTCGGCCAGCGAAGCGAGCTCGGGCGAGCCGACCAGCGTCACCTCGCATCCTTGTGCGAAATCGCGGATCAGCGCCTTGGTGTACTCGCGCTTCACCGTGCCCTTGGTGCCGAGCACCGAAACGCGGCGGGTCCTGGACTGCGCACAGGCCGGCTTGATCGCCGGCACCGTGCCGACGAAGGCTACGGAATAGGCGGCGCGCAAGTGAGACAGGACCAGGGTGGACGCCGTGTTGCAGGCGATGACGACGAGGTCTGGACTATGCCGGCCGATCAGCTCCCCCATCAGCGGCACGACGCGGGCGATGATCTCGTCCTCGCTGTGGTGGCCATAGGGGAAGAAGGCGTCGTCGGCGACGTAGACGTAATGCGCGTCGGGCCGCGCCGCCACGACCTCGCGGAGCACCGTGAGCCCGCCAAGGCCGGAATCGAACACCAGGATCGTCGGAGAATTGGTCACGTCGCCACCCTAGCCCGGCATGGTTACCATTCGGTTTTTAGGGCGATTTTGCGGCGATCCCGCAAAGACCGGGGGGCGTCTCGTGTCACGGACGCGCTGCGTCATCATCCCCGGCGTCAGATCGGCCGCGCGGCGCTCACGCGATCCTGTTGGTGGTGGTCCCGCGCTCGGTTGCCAGCTGCTTCTGCAGGCGATCGATGTTCTGCAACAGGCGCTGGCTGGTCAGCACCAGGAAGTAATAGCCGAATTGCGGATCCTGGAAGTAGATCTCGAGCAGCCGGTCATAGGTGATGGTCAGCACCTGGCCGTCCTCGATGCATTCGACCGTCCCCGTGCGCCGGTTGTCCGGCGTGAGGAAGCCGAGCTCGCCCATCAGCGCCCCGGGCCCGATCTCGACGTTGATCTCCTTGACCAGGAACTTGCCGGTGACGGTGAGGAACATTTCGTTGGCTGGGTCACGCATCTTGAAGAGGATGTCGCCGCGCCGGTATCTGCGCTCGGTCATGAATGGCTTGAGCCATTCGATCGACATGTCCCCTTCGGCCGCATGGCGCGCCTTCTTGACCAGCTTCAGCATCTGCCGCAGGCGCAGCGCGTTGATCGGAAGCATCAGGAGATAGAGCAGGAACGTCGCGACGTTGGCGGAGAGCGCGCCGAAGAGAGCGAAGAACGCGCAGCCGATCATGTTGGCGACGCGCAGCGGCACCATTGTCCGCATCAAGAGGGTGGCGACGAAGAAGACCGCCCCGACCACGGCGAACAGATTGGCGAGCGTGATGTTGTGGACGAAGATCTCCAGGAGCCGGTTGAAGATCGCCTCGTAGGTGACGCTGTCGGGATCGAGCCCCATCTGGACCAGGATTTTCGCGATCCTGAGGTTGTCCGTGGCCGCTTCGAGGATGCGGTCGAGGATCGACGAAACGTCTGCGCTGCCGGACGGCATGGTACTAACCCCACGTAAGGCATTCAGTCCTGGTCGGCACCCGTATAGCCGAAATCGAATGACGACCGCTTGAATGACGCTTCCGGCCATCGTGCCGCAAGGGGCAAATTTTAGCCTGATCGGGCGTTTCGGCAATTGCCCGTTGGTTGCGCGTCCGGCCGCGCAGGCCCGTGATTCGGGCCAGCCGTGCGGGCTTGAGCGTCGCTGACGGGCCCGAAGCGACCTTCGTTTACGGCTTGGCGGCGGGTTGCACGACCCGCTGCTCGACGAGGCCGAGCCGCCCCGGCAGAGAGCCGGCGCGCAGCAGCATGGCGACGCTGTTGGCCTCTTCCAGGGTGAAATTGCCGGAAATCTGGCCGGAGCCGCCGGTGATGGGCTCGCGGATCACGGGCGCGGAGATCACCTTGTCGTCGAGCACGATGGCAAAAGGCTTTCCGACATTCTCTGCCGTGATATGGGCGAAGCGCCGCGTGCCGCGGCCGTTGAAGCGGAACGATGCGATCGGCTCCTTGCTGTCGCCGGTCAATCCCGGGCCGGCATAGCTGATCTCGTCGCCCTCGAAGGCGCTGTCCTTGGCGACGAGATAAGGAAGCTTGTCCTTGAAGCCGAGCAGGACTTCCGTGCCCGCCGGCGGTGTGCCCGATTGCGCCTGCTCTGCGGACATCGAGAGGTCGATCAGGCGGAAGCCGACCTTGACCTTCCTGGCGAAGATCGCGGTGATTTGCTCGGGCTCCATCAATCCGGGCAGGAAGATGCGGATACGGTCCATTCCCTCGGGCTGGACGCTGGCGAGCTTGACGCCGGCGTCCTTGAGGCGCTGCTCGATCATGGCGATGGAATCTTCTACGAGATCGCGCAGCCGCGCGGCTGATGCGGCATCGGTCGGCGCGAGCCTGAGCAGCCCGTCGCCGGCGTCGGTGACGTTGAGCGCGTGTGTCGGCAACCCCTCCGCCGCCGCGACGAGCTTGCGCGTGAGCTGTTCGCGGCCTTTGCCGTCAGCGATCTTCACGTCGACGCCGCCGTCGCGGATCGCAAGTCCGGAGAACGCGATGCGGCCCTCGCGCAGAATCTTGTAGACGTCGTCGCGCAAATCCGTGACGACCGCCTCCCGCAAGGCATCGGTGTCGACCCTGTAGACGATCCGCGATCCGCCCAGCTTCTCCATCTTGTCGGCGATGAAGGCGGCAACCTTGACCCGCACCTTGTCGAGCTGGCTGTCGGCAAGCGCGGCGCCGGGCAGGGCGATCGCGGATACCATTGTGAACGCAGCGACCAGCCGTGCGATCCGGTTCCGCAGGGGCGTCGTCATGATGACCTCGAGTCTTGCGGCAGGGCGCTGGCGAGTGAATTCAGTGGCAGTTCTTGGTCCCTCGATCAGGCGCAGAGGTTCAAGTGGCGCAGCCGGTAGGCAATGGACGAACGGCAAATCATCCATCATTCTGGTCCGGCTCGACCGAACACGGCCGAGACCTCGCCGAACCAAACTGTCAAAAGATACGGCGGCGGGGACATGCATCTGAGGGAGGACGGAATTCATGGCGGGCATCCACGCGCTCGATCGGTTGATCGGCAACGACTATCCGGAACTGTTGACGGACGAGGAGGTCCGGGCGTTCGAGCAGGTCCCCTACGCCGACCGCGTCACGGCCGAGAGCACCTATGACGCCATCAGGCTTGGTGCCGAGCGCAATCCCGACGGGGCGGCGGTCCAGTTCCTGCAAAATGCCGATCCCGCCGACGCGCCGCTGGTCGTCACGCACCGCGATTTCATCGCGCGCGTCACCCAGGCCGCCAACATGTTTCACGCGCTCGGCGCCGAGAAGGGCGACGTCATCAGCTTCATGCTGCCCTTGGTGCCGGATGCGTTCGTCACTCTGTTCGGCGCCGAGGCCGCCGGCATCGCCAATCCCGTCAATCCGCTGCTCGAGCCGCACCAGCTCGCCGAAATCCTGGAAGCTGCGAACACCAAGATCCTGGTGGCGCTCGGGCCGATGCCGGGCACCGACATCTGGCAGAAGGTCGAGCAGATCCGCCCGCATCTGAAGCATCTGAAAGCCATCGTGCAGGTGTTCGGCGGCGGCGATCCGGCCGATGGCATCTTCGCCTTCAGCGACCTGATCAAGCAGCAGCCGTCGGATCGGCTGGTCAGCGGGCGCAAGATTCGCGGCAGCGACATCGCAGCCTATTTCCACACCGGCGGCACCACGGGTACGCCCAAGCTGGTGCGGCATACCCATGCCAACCAGGTCTATCAGGCCTGGGCACTCAATCTGCTGTTGAAGGGCAAGCCCGGCGCCAACCTGCTGTTCGGCATGCCGCTGTTTCACGTCGGTGGATCGCTGACCCAGGTGCTGACGACGCTGTCGGGCGGGGGCTCGCTGGTCGTGCTGTCGCCGAGCGGCTGGCGCAACCCGAATGCGGTGAAGAACATCTGGCAGCTCGTCGAGCGCTTCAAGCCCGAAGCGCTGTCGAGCGTGCCGACCGTGCTCGCCGCGACGCTCGCGGTGCCGCCGGGGAATGCGGATATCTCGAGCCTGAAATATGCGGCCGGCGGCGGCTCGGCGATTCCGGTCGCGGTCGGCTCGGCGATTCAGGAGACGCTGAAGCTGCCGGTGGTCGAGGTCTACGGCATGACCGAGACCTCGAGCGTGCATACGCTCGCTTATCCGGGCCGGCCGATCCGGCTCGGCTCGGTCGGCCTTCCCATGCCCTATGCGCGGGTGCGCATCGTGCAGCTCGACGCCGACGGCCGTCTGATCCGCGATTGCAAGCCGGACGAGATCGGTGTCGTCATCATGGCCGGGCCCGGCGTGTTCGGTGGCTATCTCAACGACGAGCACAACAAGGGTGCCTTCATCGACGGGGTCTGGGTCAATTCCGGCGATCTCGGCCGGCTCGATGCCGACGGCTATCTGTGGATCACCGGCCGCGCCAAGGATCTCGTGATCCGCGGCGGCCACAACATCGATCCGGCGCCGATCGAGGAGATCATGTTCCGCCATCCCGCCGTCGGCTTCGCCGCGGTGGTCGGCCAGCCCGACGCCTATGCCGGCGAATTGCCGGTAGGCTACGTGCAGTTGAAGCCCGGCGCAAAGGTTGAGCCGGGCGAGCTGGAAGCCTGGGTGCGCGAGCGCACCCCGGAGCGCGCCGCCGTTCCTGTGCAGGTCATCCCGATCGATCCAATGCCGGTGACGGGCGTCGGCAAGGTGTTCAAGCCGCAGCTGCGCTGGGACGCGGCCGCGCGCGTGTTCACCAAGGTGCTGGCGCCGCTGGTCGAGCGCGGCATCGATTGCAAGGTGAAGGTCGGTCCGCACGGCAGCCACGGCTCGATCGCGACCGTCACGCTGACGGGCCTGCCGGCTGGGCAGCGCGAAGCGGTGGAGGGGGAGGTGCACGCACTGCTCGCACCCTTCGTGATGCGCCACGAGGTGGTGCAGGCGTAGGTCCGCGCCTGCGGGGCGAGGGCTGACTGCATTAGCTATAAGCCGCGATCGAGGAGTTTATGTGATGGGCCTCACATAGAAAAATTTGGCTTTCGTCGACGCTCCGAATAGTCTCAGGAAATTGCATCCGAGGGGGCTGCAGTGATTCCGTTTCGGCTATTTGGTTTATTGATTTTTGCCACCTTACTGGCCTGCGGATCGGCACACGCCGATCGGCGGGTCGCGCTCGTCATCGGCAATTCCGCCTACAAGAGCGCGCCCAAGCTCACCAATCCCGCGAACGATGCCACGCTGATTGGCGGCATGTTCAAGAAGGCGGGCTTCGATTCCGTCGACGTCAGGCTGGATCTCAGTGCGAGCGAGATGAGGCGCATGTTGCGCGAGTTCGCCGGCAGGTCACGCGATGCGGACATGGCGGTGATCTACTATGCGGGCCACGGCATCGAGCTCGACGGCAACAATTATCTCATTCCGACCGACGCGACGCTGGAGACGGATGGCGACGTTCTCGACGAAACCATTCCTGTCGAGCGCGCATTGTTCGCGGTCGAGCCGGCCAAGCAGCTGCGCCTGATCATCCTCGATGCCTGCCGCGACAACCCCTTTGCGAAGACGATGAAGCGCACGCTGGCCTCGCGGGCGATCGGACGCGGCCTCGCTAAGGTCGAGCCAACCAGCCCGAACACGATGATCGCCTTCGCCGCGAAGGCCGGCTCGACCGCATCCGACGGCGATTCTCGCAATAGTCCGTTTGCTGCCGCGCTGGTCGAGCACCTGCCGAAGCCGGGCCTCGATCTGCGCAAGGCGTTCGGCTTCGTGCGCGACGACGTGCTCAAGACCACCGGCTACAAGCAGGAGCCTTATGTCTATGGCTCGCTCGGCGGCGACGACGTGCCGCTCGTAATGAAGCCGGCCGCAACCGGTCCGCAGGCAAATCCCCAGGACGCGGTTCGCAGGGACTACGAGCTCGCGCTCCAGCTTGCGACGCGCGATGCCTGGGAAGCTTTTTTGGCGACCTATCCGGACGGCTTCTATGCCAGCCTCGCCAAGGGGCAGTTGAACAAGATCGGTGCCGAAGAGACGCGTCTGGCTGCCGAGCAAAAGGCCAAGGCGGCCGAGCAGGAAAAGGCAAGGCTGATCGCCGAGCGCGCCCAGAAAGCCGAGCAGGAGAAGGCGGCTGCTGCGGCCAAGGCCGCCGAGGAGGCGCGAATCGCTGCGGAGAAGCAAAAGCAGATCGAACAGGCCAGGGCGGAAGCGGCCGAGCAGCAGCGCAAGGCCGCCGAGGCGGCGGCCGCGAAAGCGCTGGCCGAGAAACAGGCGGCAGAGAAGGCCAAGGCCGAGTTGGCGGCCAAGCAGGCGGCAGAGAAAGCGGAGCAGGCTGCAAAGCCGGCCGCCGATCGGCAGATGCCCGAGGTCGAGAACCAGAAAGTGGCCGCGCTCGCGCCCGGGCCCGGGCCGAAGACGACCTTATCCCCGGCCGAACTCACGAAATCCGTGCAGAGCGAGTTGCGCCGCGTCGGTTGCCTGACCTCGTCTGCGGAAAGCGAGTGGAGCTCGGCCGCGCAGCGCTCGCTGACGCTGTTCAACAAATATTCCGGCACCAAGTTCGACGTGAAGCTGGCCAGCGTCGACGCACTCGATGCTTTGAAGGCCAAGCCGGGACGGGTTTGTCCGCTGGTGTGCAATTTCGGATTCAAGGCCGACGGCGACCAATGCGTGAAGATCACCTGCCGGGCCGGTTATCGTGTCAACGACGATAACGAATGCGAAAAGGTGCAGGAGAAGAAGCCGGTTGCGACGCGCGAGAATTCCAGACCGCGAGACGATGAGCGGAAGGCAAGCGAGTCCGCGCCGTCAAAACCGCAGGCGACCGGTCAGGTCTTTTGCAACAGTGCAGGGTGCCGGCCGGTCCGGCAGGGTTGTCGGCTCGAGACGTGGGGCAATAGGACTGCCGGCCAAACGGCCGGCGGCGGCACCAGCATGGTCGAAGTCTGCAACTGAGCTGGTGATTGCCCGCCTGCTACCCCGCAGGCATTCGTGTTTCCACCAGCCGCGCCCAGAACGAGGCGCCGTGACCCAGAATGTTGTCGTTGAAGACGTAAGCCGGGTGGTGACACTCGTTGCCGTCGCCCATGCCGACCAGCACCATCGCGCCGGGGCGTGCTTCCAGCATGAACGAAAAGTCCTCGGCGCCCATCATCGGGACGAACTTGTCGTTGACGCGCTCAGTGCCGACGATGTCGCGCGCGACGTCGGCGGCGAGTGCGGCCTCGCGGGCATGGTTCATCGTCACCGGATACATCCGCGTGTATTTCGTTTCGGCCGAGCCACCATAGGCGCGGGCGATGCTGTCGGCGACTTCGCCGATGCGGCGTTCGACGAGATCGCGCACTTCGGGGTCGAGCGTGCGCACGGTGCCGGCGAGCTCGGCGACCTCCGGGATGATGTTGAAGGCGGTGCCGGAGTGGAATTGTGTGATCGAGATCACCGCCGATTTCAGCGGATCGACGTTGCGCGCCACGATCGATTGCAGCGCGTTCACGATTTGCGAGCCGATCAGCACGCTGTCGACAGATTTGTGCGGACCGGCGCCGGCGTGGCCACCCTTGCCGCGGACCGTGATCTGGATGTTGTCGGAGGAGGCGAGCATCGCACCCGGCGTGGTGGCGAAATGGCCCTCGGGCAGGTTCGGCATGTTGTGCATGCCGTAGACCTCCTGGATGTTCCAGCGCGTCATCAGTCCGTCCTCGACCATCGCCTTGCCGCCGCCACCGCCTTCCTCGGCGGGCTGGAAGATCATCACGGCCGTGCCGTCGAAATTGCGCGTCTCGGCGAGATATTTGGCCGCGCCCAGCAGCATCGCGGTGTGGCCGTCATGGCCGCAGGCGTGCATCTTGCCGGGGACCTTCGAGGCATAAGACACGCCCGACGTCTCCATGATCGGCAGCGCGTCCATGTCGGCGCGCAGGCCGATGGTCTTGCCGGAGGCCGACTTGCGGCCGCGGATCACGCCGACCACGCCGGTGCGGCCGATGCCCGTCACCACCTCGTCGCAGCCGAATTCGCGCAAGCGATCGGCGACGATGCCGGCGGTGCGGTGGACTTCGTAGAGCAGCTCGGGGTTCTCGTGGAAGTCATGGCGCCAGGCAGCCATTTCGTCGGAGAGGGCGGCGACGCGATTGACGATGGGCATGAGGGAATCCGCTTTCTGGTTGTCGTTTGTAGGGTGGGTTAGCCCCGATGCGCAAGCGCATCCACTTGGCGTAACCCACCACGATTTCCGTGGGAGCGAAAGAGGTGGGTACGCCCAGCGGACTGCGCTTCGCGCAGGCCGCAAGGCTAACCCACCCTACGATCCTACGCTTCCCCGAACACGCGCCTGAAGATCGTGTCGACGTGCTTGAGGTGATAGCCGAGGTCGAACTGCTCCTCGATCTCGGCGTCGGTGAGATATGTCTTCACCTCACTGTCCTTCTTCAGCAGCTGAAGGAAGTCGCCTTCGCCGCGCCAGACCGGCATGGCGTTGCGCTGCACGAGCTTGTAGGCGTCCTCGCGGCTGGCGCCCTTCTGCGTCAGCGCCAGCAGCACGCGCTGCGAATGCACGAGGCCGCCGAGGCGGTCGAGGTTCTTTTGCATGTTGGCGGGATAGACCAGCAGCTTGTCGATCAGGCCGGCGAGGCGCACCAGCGCGAAGTCGAGCGTCACGGTGGCGTCCGGGCCCATCATGCGTTCGGCCGAGGAGTGCGAGATGTCGCGCTCGTGCCAGAGCACGACGTTCTCCAGTGCCGGCGTCACATAGGCGCGCACCATGCGGGAGAGGCCGGTGAGGTTCTCCGACAGCACCGGGTTGCGCTTGTGCGGCATGGCGGAGGAGCCCTTTTGTCCCTCCGAGAAGAACTCTTCGGCCTCGAGCACCTCGGTGCGCTGCATGTGGCGGATCTCCACGGCGATGCGCTCGATCGAGGAGGCGATCACGCCGAGGGTCGAGAAATACATCGCGTGACGGTCGCGCGGGATCACCTGGGTCGAGATCGGCTCCGGCACGAGTCCCATGGCCTTGGCGACATGCTCTTCGACGCGCGGATCGATCTGCGCGAAGGTGCCGACGGCGCCGGAGATCGCGCAGGTCGCGACCTCCTTGCGCGCCGCGATCAGACGGTCCTTGGCACGGGTGAATTCGGCATAGGCATAAGCGAGCTTGAGGCCGAAGGTGACGGGCTCGGCGTGGATGCCGTGGCTGCGGCCGATGGTCGGCGTCGCTTTGTGCTCGAAGGCGCGCTTCTTCAGCGCGGCCAGCACCTTGTCGAGGTCGGCGAGCAGCAGGTCGGCGGCGCGGGTGAGCTGGACGTTCAAGCAGGTGTCGAGCACGTCGGAGGAGGTCATGCCCTGGTGCACGAAGCGCGCCTCGGGGCCGACGATCTCGGCAAGATGGGTGAGGAAGGCGATGACGTCGTGCTTGGTCTCGCGCTCGATCTCGTCGATGCGGGCGACGTCGAAGATGGCGTCCTTGGCCTTGGCCCAGACCGTCCGGGCGGCCTCCTTGGGGATGGTCCCGAGCTCGGCGAGGGCGTCCGCCGCATGCGCCTCGATCTCGAACCAGATCTTGAACCGGGTCTGCGGCTCCCAGATCGAGGCCATTTCCGGGCGGGTGTAGCGGGGGATCATGGGGCGGCTCCAGGAAGGTGGGTGGGCGGTCCCGAGTACGGCGGCGCCGGCCAAAATGCTTTTTACGCCGTGATGTAACAGAGCAGGCAGGGCGAAACAAACGGTCTGGGCCCCGGAAGAAGGGCATCGCCGACCTTTCCACCGGACCGGCCGGCCGGGATGGCGGCGCCTGGCCACAGATATTAACTGTCAATCACGGATCATTGACTGACAGATATTGAAATCTGTCAGCGGGACGTGTATATCCGTTCTCGGACGCTCCGATTGGGCGTCCCGCGACAAGCCCCGGGGAGCCCGACATCCGAGCCACGCTCGGATCGGAGGGCGGATTGAAGAGCGGGGACCGCGGACGAATGGAGACTTAGACAATGACGACCGAAATCCTCAATTTCACCGGCGTGATTGGGCATTGGCTCAATTTGCTGGTGGCGCGCCAGATCGCGGCGCAGGCTGCAAAACTGCCGCATTAAGGCATAGGCTTTCCGAAACGACCGGCCAGGGCGCTTCGGAAGCAGCCCTACTGCCGGAGTAAACTGAGCCCTGAACGGGAACATGGTGCTGGCATGAATGAAGCTGTTGTCTTGACGCCGGAGCGGATCCTCGAAGTCACCGAGGACGTGCTCAGGCGTTACGGACTTGCCAAGGCCACCGTAGTCGACGTTGCCCGTGCGCTCGATGTGAGCCACGGCAGCGTCTACCGTCATTTCCCCAGCAAGGCCTCGCTGCGCGAGGCCGTTGCCAAGCGCTGGCTGGACCGCATCGACGCCCCGCTGCTGGCGATCGCCAGGGAGCAGGGCTCGGCGCCCGACAGGCTCGACCGTTGGCTGCGCACGCTGTTCGCGGCCAAGCGTTCGCGTGTGCTCGACGATCCTGAAATGTTCGAGACTTATCTGACTCTGGCGCGTGAGGCATGCGCGGCCGTCAAGTGCCACAAGGACACTATGATCGACCAGATCGCCGCGATCCTGACCGACGGCGTGCAGCAGGGCGAGTTCGCCGTGGGCGACGTCAAGGTGACCGCGCGCGCGATCTTCGATGCGACCGTCCGCTTCCACCATCCGGCCCATGCCGAGGAATGGAAGGACGCCGATCTCCCCGCGCGCCTCGATGCGACGCTTGCGCTGCTGCTGCGTGGGCTGAAGGCGGCCTAAGGCCGCAGAACCCGTTCAACCCTGGGTGCTGTCAATCAACCTCGCGTTTTCTGGAGAGCGGCGCCGTCGCGGGGCAAGGGTGCGGATGCCGAATGTCTGCGCGTGTGGAAGGCAGGATCGGACGATGGCACGACCGGCGGACTATCCGGATAAGCGTTGACCGCGATTTCGACGGCATCCTTCGACCGCCTTCGAAGCCGGTAGAATGTCAGCTCCTGATCGAACATCGGGCAGCGAAAGTGGACGATGGCGGTGTCCGGCAGACGGCAAAGTTCGTCGATGAGCTCGCCTACTGTGATGATGGGGGGATGGTCGACTGCTTTGGGGTGACCCTTACTCATGACCCTTTACTCCTTGTCTGCCGTACTAACCGGAGCCGGATCGGAACCGTTCCAATTTCGTTCGGCAGATTGAGGATCGCGAGGGATGAGGCTGTGCGGCAGCTTTGCTGCTAGATCCTCGTCAGCCCGCAGGTCGCGGCGAGCCGCACCAGCTGCGCATCGGTGCGCGCGCCGGTCTTCGACTTGATCAGGTAGTGATAGTTCTGCACGGTCTTGACGCTGAGATTGAGATGCGCCGCGATCTCTTCGGTGGTGGCGCCGCCGGCGAACTGGCGCAAGATCTCGATCTCGCGCTCGCCCAGCTGGTCCAGCACCGAGCCGGTCGGGGACAGGCTGTCCTCCGCCAGCACATGCGCGATGTCATCGCTCATGGCGCGCTCGCCGCGGGCGACGCTGCGGATGGCATTCACGACCGCGGACGGCTCGCTGCTTTTGGTGACGAAGCCGGAGGCGCCAGCGCCGAAGGCCGACTTCACCAGCACGGCCTCATTGTGCATGGTGAAGACGAGAATGCGCGCACGCGGGCTGCGGGCGCGGATGTTGCGGATCGCCTCCAGCCCGCTCGCGCCAGGCATCGAAATGTCGAGCACCACCACGTCGGGGTCATGCGCCTTGAACGCGCCGTAGGCGTCGGCGGCGTTGTCGGCTTCCGCCACGACATGCAAATCGCCCTGGCTCTCCAGCACGCGCCGATAGCCTTGCCGCACGATCGGATGGTCGTCGACCAGCAGCACGGAGATGCCTGTTGCCGCCACCTCGTTCATCCCGGCCTCATGCAGCGAGCGGGATGGTCGCGGCAACGCTGAGGCCGCCGCGGGCGGGCAGGATCGACAGCGATCCGCCGGCCGCCGTGACGCGCTCGCGGATTCCGGTGAGGCCGAAGCCGGCCGATTGCGCGACGCGCTCCGCATCGCCGCCGCCGTCGTCCTCGACGCGGATCAGCAGCGCATCGTCCTCGCCGGCGCGCCGCTCGACACGGAGCGAGATCTCGCGCGCTGCACTGTGGCGCAGCGCGTTGGTCAGGCATTCCTGTGCGACTCGATAGGCCGTGGTGGCGGCCGGGCCGCTGATATCGGTGAGGTCGCCCCTGAGATCGAGCTGGATCGCCGGCCGCGCCGCGCTGTGCGAGCGCCAGCTGTCGACGAGATTGACCAGGCTCGCCTCGAGCCCGAGCTCCTCCGGCAGCGGATTGCGCAGCCGGTTCAGCGCGTCGCGCAGCGAGGCCATCAGATGGTGCGTCGCCTGCGAGATCATGCGCGCGTCTTGCGCGATCCCATCATCCTTGTGCTGCTTCGTACTCGCCGTCTCGATCGTGTTGGCGAAGGCGAGAATGGCGGATAGATTCTGCCCGAACTCGTCGTGCAGCTCGCGGGCGAGCGCGCGGCGCTCGTCGTCGCGGATCTCGATCAGGCGGCGCGTCAGCGCGGCGCGCTGCTCGGTCGCTTCCTCCAGCCGGCCGCCGAGCTCGCCGACGGCGCTGCCGATCATCGCCAGCTCCATCGAGCGGAAGCGCGGCAGCCTGGTGCGATATTGGCCGCGCGCCATGCGCTGAAGCGCGGTGACGATCGCGCGCGCCGGCGCCAGCGCGTGCGCGATGGCGAGCGAAGCAAGCAGGGCGATCGCCGCCGCCATCAGCAGCGCGACGTCGATGACGTTGAGGACGTAGTCCCAGGCGAGCGCGATCGCGGCGGCCGCATGGGGCGTCGCAACGACGGCGCCGGCGGCTGCGGCGCGGGGACTGACGGGCCGCACCACCTCGGCGTGGCTGCCGAGGAAGCTCGGCACGATGGCGGCGAACCAGCGCGGCGGCGTCTTGCCCAGCCCCTCGCTCTGGCCGCAGAGCGGCTTCTCGAAGGCCGCCGCGGGCTGGAACTCGACGCAGACGCCGGGCGAGATCAGCTTCATCGTCTCCAGCGTGCGCCAGTCCGGAACCGGCAGGAGATGCTCGCGCGCCCTGCTGCTGCGCAACAACAGCTCGCGCCAATACAGCGCCTGAAGCGCCTGCGCGACCCGCTGCGCCGACGCCGCCGTCGCCCGATCGACGCTGCGATAGGCATCGAACGTGGCCCATACGGTCGCGGCTCCCAGGCACAGCGCTACGATTAGAAGCAGGCGAGCTACAAGCTGAAGCACGAGGCGCATGCGATCACCCCCGACGTTTGCTAAGGTCAGCCTAACAACGCCGCCGTGCCTTGCCAATCGCAGAACGCTAGGGATTGCAGCTCGGGCAAATTTCCCAAGCCGGATTGGGCATGGGTCTTTGGACCTGAAACGGCGGCTTTGATCTAATCGGTGAGGACACGTTGCAGGCCGGCGCCTGCAAGCCAGGAGCGGTGCAGCATGAGTTCGATAACGATTGGACCAATCGCAAGCCAGGCTGCCGATCCATCCGAGCGCAGCGCGCTGCTGTTCTGGATGATCTTCACCGGGCTGTCGATCTTCGCTGTCGTGCTGCTGTGGCGCTTCGGCCTGATTCACCTGATGCTGACCTCGGATCGCACCTACATTTCAGCGGTGATCGCGGCGCTCTACGTCCTCACCTGCGGCCACTGCTTCCTGCGGACCCAGGCCATCGCGCGGGAAGGGGCGGCGACGCGGCGCTGCCGCGCGGTGCTGTCGGCAGCGGGCGGCAGCAAGGCGCTCGATGCGAGCGCCGTGGCGCTGCCGCGCGGTCTGGTGCGCGACCACATCGAAAGCCTGGTGACCAAGGCCGCGGCGCAGGACTACCGGCCGGTCGACCAGACGCTGCTGCTACGTAATCTCGCCGATCGCTTGCGCGGCTCCAACGGGTTCGGCGCCTTCGTCTCCGATACGCTGATGAAGCTCGGTCTGCTCGGCACCATCATCGGCTTCATCATCATGCTGGCGCCGATCGCGGGGCTGGACGCCGCCGACAAGGTCGCGATGCGCTCCTCGATGGGCTTGATGAGCGACGGCATGGCGATCGCGATGTACACGACGCTGGCCGGCCTTGTCGGCTCGATCCTGATCCGCATCCAGTACTACATGCTCGACGCCGCGACCCAGCGGGTGTTCTCGGACGCGGTGGTGCTGACCGAGACCTATGTGACGCCGGTGCTGGAGCGCAAGGGTTCGGGAACGCCGTCATGATGGATGATTTCGGTCTCTATCCGCGCGAGGAGCCGTTCGACCCGCTGGGCGTGATGCTGTTCAAGGCGCTCCAGGTGATCGCCTTCCTGTTCTTCCTGGCGCTGCTGGCGGTCTCCCCCGACGCCAAGGACGGCAAGATCGATTCCAAGGCGGAGTTCATGATCACGCTGGACTGGCCGGACAACCACCCCGACGATCTCGACCTGTTCGTGCAGGATCCCGCCGGCAACATCGCCTGGTATCGCCACCGCGAGGCCGGCTTCCTCACGCTCGACCGCGACGACCGCGGCGGGGCCAACAATTTCATCATCGTCAACGGCAAGAAGATCGCCTCGCCGATCCGCGAGGAGATCGTCACCGTGCGTGGCATCCTCGCCGGCGAGTACGTCGTGAACGTCTCGCATTTCGTCGCCACCACGGGCGAGCCTGTGACGGCCAGTGTGAAGGTGCAGAAGCTCAATCCGACCGCGCAGGTGATCTTCGACAACAAGTTCACGCTCGACCACACCGGCGACGAGAAGACCGCGGTCCGATTCCGGATCGATGCGGAAGGCAAGGTCGTCGATGTCGATCAGCGGCCGAAATCGCTGTTGGAGACGTTCCGCAGCAGCTGGCGCAACGGCGGCGATCTCGATGCCAGGACCGGTGTGAGCAGGAACGCTACGAGGGTACGCCGTGAGTAACCTGCAAACGGTCATCCTGACGCTGTCGATCGCGTATGCCGTCATCGGCGCGCTGCTGCTGGTCGTTCTGGTCTATGCGCGGCTGCACTGGTCCCTGAAGGCGGTCGCCGTGGTCGTGACCAGCACCTTCTACATCGTCAGCTTCACCGAAATGCGCGGCCTGCTCGGTTGGGCCAGCACGGAGCGGCTGCCGACCACCTTCAAGCTGCTGAAGGCCCGCATCGTCGAGCCGCATTCGCTTGAGGGCGATCCCGGCTCGATCTATCTCTGGGTCGAGGCGCTGGACGAGGACAATCGCCCGAGCGGCATCCCGCGCGCTTTTCGTGTGCCCTACAATGACCGGCTGGCCGACAAGACCCACGCCGCCGAGAACGAGATCGCGGCCGGACATCCGCAAGGAGGGCGCGCGGCGGATTTCGGCGGCGGCGACGGCAGCCTGATCGACCTGGTTCGAGAATATGTGACGCCGAAGACCATCCTGGAGACCAGCGGCGGCGATTCCTCGACCGGCGAGTTCACTGCGCCGCCGGCCGGTGCCCAGGACGCGGTATTCACGCCGATTCCGCCGCCCCGGATGCCGCCCAAGGACGAGCAATAGGCCCATCACCATCACCGCAGAGCAGCGCTGGCAAACGGCCCAGTGCTGGCGCATCCTGTTGACCTCCCTCAATTTGGCCTCATCGGCCCCGAATAAGAATCTGAGGGGTGGAGGGTGCGTGCTTCTCGCTGTCTTCTCGGATATCCATGGCAACAGGCAGGCGTTCGAGGCCTGCCTGAAGATCGCGCGTGCGAAGGGCGCGGAGGGCATCGTCCTGCTCGGCGACTTCGTCGGCTATGGCGCCGATCCGGAATGGGTGGTGGACACCGCGATGGAGCTGGTCGCGCAGGGTGCCGTCGCGGTGCGCGGCAATCATGACCAGGCGATCAATTCCACGGCCGAGACGATGAACGCCGAGGCGCAGATCGCGATCGAATGGACCCGCGGCCGCCTCGACACGGCGCAGCGGCGGTTTCTGGCCGAATTGCCGATGCAGGTGGAGGACGATGGCCGCCTGTTCGTGCATGCGGAAGCCTCGCATCCCCAGCGCTGGCACTATGTCCGCTCGACCGTGGACGCCGCCAAGAGCCTGATTGCGACACGGGCCCACGTCACCTTTTGCGGCCACATCCACAGGCCGGCGCTCTATTCGATGTCGGTGACGGCGAAGATGACGAGCTTCGTGCCGAAGACCGACGTCCCCGTGCAGCTCCTGCGCGGACGGCAATGGCTCGCCGTGCTCGGTTCGGTCGGCCAGCCCCGCGACGGCGATCCGTCGGCGGCCTTCGTGCTGTTCGACACCGAGTCGTGCCAGATCACCTATTGCCGCGCGCCCTATGACGTCGAGACCGCAGCGAGCAGGATCCGCGACAACGGCCTGCCGCCTTGGCTTGCCGACCGCTTGTTGCAGGGGCGCTGACGGATGCCCAAACCCCTGGTCAAGTCAGGCGCGGAGATCGACGGTTTTACGATCGGCGAATGCGTTCATGCCGGCGGCATGGCGACGCTGTGGACCGTCACCCATCCCGGCATCGACGTGCCCTTGCTGATGAAGATCCCGCGGGTGTCGGAGGGCGAAGACGCCGCCGCGATCGTTTCCTTCGAGATGGAGATGATGATCCTGCCGCGGCTGGCGGGGCCGCACGTGCCGGCCTGCTTCGGCACCGGTGATTTCGCCCGCCAAGCCTATGTCGTGATCGAGCGCATTCCAGGTGCCACGCTGTACAAGCGGCTCCCCGACCTGCCGCTGCCCTATGACGAGGCGCGGCAGCTCGTCGCCAGAATCGCCACGGCGCTTGCGGATCTGCACCGGCAGAACGTGATCCACCACGACATCAAGCCGAGCAGCATCATGTTCCGCGAGAGCGGCGAAGCGGTGCTGATCGACTACGGCCTGTCGCATCACAACCACCTGCCGGACCTGTTGCAGGAGGAATTCCGCCTGCCTTACGGCACCGCGCCCTATATGGCACCCGAGCGGCTGCTCGGGGTGCGCGACGATCCGCGCAGCGATGTGTTTTCGCTCGGCGTGCTGCTCTATTTCTTCACCACCGGCGAGCGGCCGTTCGGCGAGGGCGAGACGCTGCGGGCGATGCGGCGCCGGCTGTGGCGCGATCCGCATCCGCCGCGGAAGCTTCGTGCGGATTATCCGCCCTGGCTTCAGGAGGTGGTGTTGCGCTGTCTGGAGATCGAGCCGGTGTGGCGCTATCCGACTGCGGCCCAGCTTGCCTTCGATCTCGCTTATCCGGACCAGGTCAAGCTCACCGCGCGCTCGGAGCGGGTGAAGCGCGATTCCCTCGGCATCGTCTGGCGCCGGCGCTTCAACCAGGGCGCAATGGTGCCGCGCGCGAAATCGGATGTCGCAGCCCAGATCGCATCGAGCCCGATTCTCGCCGTTGCGCTCGACACGGCGGAGGGCGCTCCGGAGCTGAACGAGGCGCTGCGCGTGACCACCGAGCGCATCCTCGCCACTTTGCCCTCGGCGCGGCTTGCCTGCGTCAACGTGCTCAAGCTGAACCGGATTGCGATCGATCGGACGTTGGACGAGCAGGGCTCCAACAAGCATATCGATCGTCTGGTCGCGCTCAGGCATTGGGCAACGCCGCTCAAGCTGGACGAGAGCCGGCTGTCGGCTCATGTGCTGGAGGCGGTCGATCCCGCCGCCGCGATCCTGGAGTTTGCCAAGGCCAACCAGGTCGACCACGTCATCATCGGCGCGCGACAGAGCTCGTTCCGGCGCATGCTGCTCGGCAGCGTGTCGGCCAAGGTGGCCTCGGAGGCGAGCTGCACCGTCACCGTGGTGCGGCCGCCGCGATTGGCGGGGGACGGCGGCGGGCCGGAGGCCGGCGAAGGCTAGGCCGGCCGGGGCGATTTGCGGGCCGGATCAGGCCGCGTGGACGGCAAATGCGCGCTTGCGGCGGATCGGCCAGGCGAATTGCGGTCCCGGCTCGCCGTGATCGGCGCTGCCGCCGAAATACTGGATGATCTCGCGGCAGGGCTCGCAATTGAACAGGTTACGCGACGCGGACGCCTTGGTCATTTCCTTCAGGCAGTTCGGGCAATGCGGTTTCATGGGCGGTCCGGAAAAGAGGTCTTAGTGTCGGCGCAGCGAGCCGGGCGAACGGAGGTCGAGGTCCGAATTGTCGAGCCCGGCATCGTCGTCCAGCGTGCCATCGCCGCGCTCGAGGCGGCCGAAGAAATAATCGAGGCTCGGATGCGGGCGCCGTGGAATCCGGCACCGGCGCTTCGGCTGACGCCTCACGAGTGCGATCTGCATGGACGTCAGCCCCTGGTGCGGTCGCGACGGATGTTGCGGGCCGGACGTGCCGGGGCCTCGACCGGTCCGGCCGAGGGACCGAACACCACAAACGCACTGAAACCAATCCACAACGCCACGCCAGTCCAAACCAGGGTCGTCGTCATGATGTGCTCCCGCGAAAACAGGCAGGAATCACTTGCAATGATTTGCGCGAATCAGTGAAGTCCGGATGAGTACGGACCAAGGCTACAATTTTAAGCTTTGCGCCTTGCAGAACCCGTGGAAGCCGCAGTTCTTCCCGCGTGCGACCGACGTACTTTGCCGGTGCGCGCATGATCGAGGATATCCCGGATGCGCCTTGCGTCTCGAACACAGCGAAACCCATAGCGCCCGGTGTAGTCGGTATCGGGCGAACGGGTCGAGCGCCCTGACGCAAAGTTCAGGTGGCCGACGCCGCCGCCGATGTCGAGGATTTCGAACACTTCATCCATGGCGTCGAACGAAGTAGCGGTCACGCTGCGTCTGCTCCAGGCCGTGCGCACGATCAGCGCGCGGCGGTCGGTGATCACATAAAGCGTCTGCAGGTCTTGCAGCAGCATCACGAACGGAGCTGCAATCATCCCAACTCCAATCATTGCCAGAGGTTGGGTCGCTTGGTCGATCCAATCGTTGCTGACGGCGATGACGGTCAGCAGCAACCAGGGAAATCCGATCCACCAGAGAAATCGCCACATTGTCGCGTTGGCGATGGCGTCGGGCTGCCCCTGCCAGACCACTTGCTCTCCATCATGAAGGGACTCGGCGAGAAGACGAAGCAGGCCGGCAGTAAACGGAGTGGCGCGGAGTTTATCCATTCCACTTGGTCGTAGCGGCCGCGGCTCCGGTTCGGATAGCGATGGTCTCAGATCGCCTCGCCGCGTGCCCCAAGTGCCGCGTTGCGGATCGCGGCGATGTTGGTCTTGTAGGCCTCCTGCGTGCCGCCTTTGAACACCGAGGTGCCCGCGACGAAAGCGTTGGCGCCGGCCGCGGCGAGCGCACCCGCGACATCGGGGCCGACGCCGCCGTCGACCTCGATGTCGATCGGGCGGCCCGCAACCATCGCGCGGATGTCCCGGATCTTGCCGATCGCGGAGGGGATGAAGGCCTGGCCGCCGAAGCCGGGATTGACCGACATCACCAGCACGAGGTCGACGAGGTCGAGAACGTATTCGAGCGCGCTGATCGGCGTCGCCGGATTGAGCGAGACGCCGGCCTTCTTGCCGAGCGCGCGGATCGCCTGGAGCGAGCGGTGCAAATGGGGACCTGCCTCCGCGTGCACGGTGACGTGGTCGCAGCCGGCCTTCGCGAAGGCCTCGAGATAGGGATCGCAGGGCGAGATCATCAGATGCGCGTCGAAGATCTTCTTGGTGTGCGGGCGCATCGCCCTGATGACGTCAGGACCGTAGGAGATGTTCGGAACGAAGTGCCCGTCCATCACGTCGAGATGGATCCAGTCGGCGCCGGCGGCGTCGACGCTGCGCACCTCCTCGCCGAGCTTCGAGAAATCCGAGGCCAGGATCGAGGGCGCGATGGCCAGGGGGCGGGGGGCGAAAGCTTGGGTCATGGCGCGTTTTCCCGGGGGCGGACGGACGACGAATGGCCTCGCCTAACATGGGCTCTTGTGGCGGGCAATGCAGGAGGGGCGCGCTTCCTGTGGGCGGAAATTTCTGCCGCCGGCGGCATGAATTGCCGATGTTCCCGCGGCCTGCACGACCCGACGGATGCGGAATTCGTTGAGCTTTTCGCGATGGCACGGCGCTTGCTGAGTTCAGCCGCAGAACATTGGTCGCGGCATGCCGCATCCTGTTGGAGTTGTGCAATGTTGTTCGCCCTTGGTGCGGTATCGAGCGCGCTCGACGCGATCCAGTCGCTGACGAACGCGAAATCGTCGTCGGCGGCGCACAAGACCGGCTCCTCGCAGAGCGCGCCGACCAATCCGTTCGCAATCGACAGCGGCAGCAGCACGACCGGCGCGACCTCGTCGGTCAATGCAGGTAAATATCCGCAGATCTCGGCGGAGACGATGAATGCGCTGTTCGCGGCGCAGGGCCAGTCGGCCAACGGCACATCCTCGTCGTCGAAGGGCCGGGAGGCTGCGCTGAAGGATCTGTTCTCGCAGATCGACGCTGACGCCGACGGCAAGATCACCAAGTCCGAGTTCGAGGACGCGCTCGGCGCGGGCGGCACCAACCTGGCCCAGGCCGACGACGTGTTCTCGAAGATGGACGCGAATGCGGATGGCAGCGTCAATCTCGGCGAGATGACGAAGGCGCTGAGGGGCGGTCACGGCCGTGATCACGCGGAAGGCGCGGGCGATGGCTCGGATTCCTCGTCGCAATCCAGCCGCGGCTCGACGTCGACCACGACGACCAATGCCGACGGCTCGACCACCACCACCGTCACCTATGCCGACGGCTTCAAGATGTCGACCACGGTGCCGGGCGCCGCCAGCTCGTCGAATGCGAAAGGTGGCGGAAATTCGCCTTATGATTGGTTCGGGCAGATGATGCAGCGCCAGGCGCAGGCTACTGCGGGATCAGGAGCTTCATCGATGTCGATCAGCGTGTGAGCACATCCCGAAGCTAACCGGCAGGTTCGTGCGTGATGTCACGACAGGCATAGCGGTCACGGATTTCGCGATTGAAGAACGTTCCTTTTGCGCGCGCATCCCTGAACGCAGCAGCGATCTCGGGCGGAACATCCTCATAGACATAGAGGCGCCCGCTGACGAACGTCACCTTCAGCTCGCGTTTCTCTGGCGAATAGCGAAAGAAGCGAATCACGGAAGAGGGCATGGCCGCACACCTTGTCCGCCGGGTAACGCTTGGGTGACGGTTTCGTTTCTAGCCGAACCGGTCTTGCCAGGTTGGCTGCGCGCCCGGAAACGGTAGGGCCGTCGCGCTGTAGACGCCGCGGGCGATCGCGCGGGCGACCACGTTGGCGGCGATCGTGCCGAGCTCGGTGAGGCCAACCAGCGGCTCGATCGGCTTTTCGCACGTGGCGGCGGCGAACAGCACGTCGCCGTCGGTCGGCGCATGCACCGGATAGATCGCGCGGGCGAAGCCGGTATGCGCGATCATCGCCAGCCGCTTGGCCTGGGGCTTGGTCAGCACCGCGTTGGTCACGACGGCGCCGATGGTGGTGTTCTCGCGCGCGCTCGCGGCAGGACCGCCCTTGATGCGCATGCGGAGCATGTCCTCGGTGAACTTGTCCGGCAGGCCGCGTCCACCGAATTCGCTGTCCACCTCGAACGGCGCCGCCCAGAACCACGGGCCATTGCCGACGGTGACGCTGCCCACGGCGTTGACGGCGACGATCGCCGCGACCTCGATTCCGCTCGGCGTCACGGCCGATGCCGAGCCAAGCCCGCCCTTGAACGTCGCGGTGGTGGCGCCGAAGCCGGCGCCGGCGCTGCCAAGCGCGAAACCCGCGCTGGTGGCGGCAGTCGCCGCGGCATAGCCGAGGTCGCGATACGGCGAGAAGCGTCCCCAGGCCTTGTCGCCGCCATTGAGCAGGTCGAACAGGATCGCCCCCGGCACGATCGGGATCAGCGCTTCGCGAACCCGGTGGCCGCGGCCCTGCTCGGCGAGCCAGGCCTGCACGCCGCCGCCGGTGTCGAGGCCGAAGGCCGAGCCGCCCGACAGCGCGATGGCGTCGACGCGCTCGACCGTGTTGGCGAGATCGAGCAGTGCATCCTCGCGCGTGCCGGGGCCGCCGCCGCGCACGTCGATCGCGGCGATCGCAGGAGAATCGAAGATGATCGCGGTCGCGCCGGAACCGACTATCGGATCTTCGGCGTGACCGACCCGGACGCCGGCGATATCGGTGAGAAGGTTCTTCAAGGCGGCCTCGTGTTTGAGAATTCACGATCTGCGATAGCGCAGCAATGCCGCAGGCTCAACCGGCGAGCGCGGTCCTCAGCATCTTGGCGAGCTCGGACTTGCGGTAGGGCTTGGCCAGCAGCAGCACGCCGGAATCGAGCCGGCCGTGATGGACGATGGCGTTCTCGGTGTAGCCCGAGGTGAACAGCGTCTTCAGGTCGGGGCGGCGCTTGTGGGCTTCGTCGGCCAGCTGGCGGCCATTCATGTTGCCGGGCATGATGATGTCGGTGAACAGCAGGTCGATGGTCTCGTCGCTGTCGATGATATTGAGCGCCTCGGCGCCGTTGGCGGCCTCGAGCGCGGTATAGCCGAGGCTCTTGACCTGCGTCACGACATACTGCCGCACCAAGGCATCGTCCTCGACGATCAGGATCTTCTCGTTACCGCCGGTGATTGGCGCATTCTGGAGCGATTCGAACTCGGTCTCCTGCACACCGGTCGAGCGCGGCAGGTAGATCTTCACGCTCGTGCCGTGGCCTTCCTCACTGTAGATCTTGATGTGCCCGCCCGATTGCTTGACGAAGCCGAACACCATGCTGAGGCCGAGGCCAGTGCCCTTGCCAACCTCCTTGGTCGTGAAGAAGGGATCGAACACCCGGTCGATCAGCTCGGCAGGAATTCCGGTGCCGGTGTCGCTGACCGCGATCATCACGTAATTGCCGGCAACGACGTCGGGGTTCATGCTGGCATAGCCGTCGTCGAGGAAGATGTTGCGGGTCTCCAGCACCAGGGTGCCGCCCTCGGGCATGGCGTCGCGCGCGTTCAGCGCGAGATTGAGGATCGCGGTGGAGAGCTGGCCCGGGTCGACCAGTGTCGGCCAGGCATCCTCGGTGAGCTGCGGCATGATGGTGATCTGCTCGCCGAGCGTCGGATGCAAGAGCTTGGCGGCTTCGAGCGCCAGTGCGTTGACGTCGATCTCGCGCGGCTGCAGCGGCTGCTTGCGGGCGAAGGCGAGCAGGTGCTTGGTCAGCTGCGCGCCGCGCTCGGCGGCGTCGTCGATCAGCTTGGTTATCGCGGCAAGATCGGGCCGGTCGGCGACCGCGTCGCTGAGAATGCCGATCGTGCCCGTGATCACGGTCAGCACGTTGTTGAAGTCGTGGGCGACGCCGCCGGTCAATTGGCCGATCGAGTCCATTTTCTGGACCTGCCGGAGCTGGGCTTCGGCGGCCTGCTTGTCGGTGAGGTCGCGGCCGATGAAGAAGTGGCGTTTCACCGGCTCGGACCAGGTGCCCATCCAGTTCAGCGTGACCTCGTGACCGTCGTAATGGTAGTAGCGCGCCTCGAAGCTGCGCTTGACCGCGCCGCGACGGGCCGCGCGCATCTCGCTCCGCGTCTTCTCGAGATCGTCGGGATGGATGAACTCGATCGCGCTGTGCCCGACCATGTCCTCGGGGCTGTAGCCGAGAATGTTCTGCACGCTCGGGCTGACCTGGACGAAATTGCCGTAGCCGTCGGTGACCAGGATCAGGTCCTGCGATGTCTCGAAAATCCGCTGGCGTTCCTCGGTCTCGCGGCGCAGCTTCTCTCTAGCCTGCTTTTCTTCCGTGATGTCATGGGCGATCTTGGAAGCGCCGATGATCTCTCCATCGTCGGTCCGCAGCGGCGAGACGTTCAGGACGACGTCGAGCGGGCGGCCGTCTTTGCGGATTCGGACCGTCTCGTGCTGGGCGATCGATTCATTGCTGGCGATCTGGTTGAGGGTGCTTCTGATCTCGCCCTTGCGATCCGGCGGCACGATGATGTCGATCGGCTTGCCGACGGCCTCGGCGGCGGAGTAGCCGAATAGGTTTTCGGCGGCCTTGTTCCAGCTGGTGATGATGCCGTCGAGCGACTTGGTGATGATCGCGTCATTGGAGGATTCGACCACGGCGCCGTACAGCGCGAGGCGCTTGCCGAAATAGTCGCGTTGCGAGGCCGATTGCTGGCGCAGCTTTCCGACGAGGCCCACTGTATGCGCCTGGAGGCGGACATTCTCGATCAGAAGCACCGCGAGCACGAAGGTCGCCGCGGCGAGGCCGTAGAGCCGGCCGGCATAGAATCCGAGATCGAAGCGCGCGACGTTGACGATCGCCGACAGGGCGATGTCGAACAGCCAGGCGCACATGACCACCATCAGCCAGATGTCGATCACCGTATGCGGCCTGCGGAACCAGAGCGAGACCAGCGCGGCAAAGCTCAGCGACCACACGAAGGACACGACGCCGATCATGGTCGCCGTGTAGCGGCCCTCGCTCAACAGGACCGGCAACAGATCGTGCTGCGCGGTGACGATCCAGGCGAAGACCGCCATCGCGGCGACAACGCCGAGCCCGCAGGCATAAATCGCGGTGCTTACCGCGCCGCGGATCCGGGGCCCACCGTCTTTCTCCTTCAGCCAGGCATATGCCATCACGCAGAGCGGAAAGCCGGCGTGCCAGATCATGTAGAGCCACACCGTGGTCTGTCGGCCCGCGCCCAGGAGTCCGGTCGGGGTGAACAGCCCTGGGAAGGTGAGGGCATGAACCAGCGCCGCCGCGGCGGTGAAGAGATAGCCGCTGGCGAGCCACAGCAGCGCGCGGGTGCGCAGGATCGCAAATTGCGACAGCAGCAGCACTGCCGTGACGATGTCGCTCACGGCCAGCGCGGATTGATAGCTGGCGACGAAGGCTGGCACCGGCAGGAGCGGGGTACCGGCGAAGGGCACGGCTGCGGCGAACAGGAGCGAGGACACACCGACAATCGTCAATGCTGCAGTGCGGTCGGCCGACGTGGCCGGCAGGGTCGACAGAAATGTGCTTCGGTCGATCGGCGCAGGCACGTCCATTTCGCGCGAGTCGATGGGCTTGAGCATCTCCGCTAGTCTCATTCGCCGGCAGTCCGTTCATCGTAGCGGGTTCTGGGCGCAGGTGGTCACGGAACCGGTTTACGACTCAACCGAGGGTTACAGCTTACCTAATTTCGGTGAGAGCACGGAACAGGGATTGGTAAGGGGCACTTTACTGGGCGGTGTCATAATGCCCTGCCGCTGCGGCCGGTTCCAGGCTTGAAACAGGCGATTTTGATTTCGAGATCGGGAGTTTGCCCATGCCCCGCGTTCTCATCATCGACGACCAGAAGGACGTCCGCGCGATGGTGGCGATCGTGCTTCGGGTCAACCATTTCGAGGTCGTGGAGGCCGAAACCGGCGCGGCGGGGCTGAAGGCCTTTGCGGAAAGCCGCTTTGACGCGGCGATTGTGGACATCTTCCTCGGTGATACCAGCGGCGTCGACGTCATCACCGCCTTGCGCGAACGCGCGCCGGCGCTGCCGGTGATTGCGGTATCCGGGATGACGGCACTCGATTTCATGGACCAATCGCCCCACCTCGCCAACGTGGTCGGCCTGCAAAAGCCGTTTCGGCCGAACGATCTGCTGCAGGCCCTGCGGAAGGCCCAGGCCGCGGCCGGCGACGAGATTTCGGCCGCGGTCTGACCGGCAAAAGAACGCCCCGGCAAGCCGGGGCGTGGTCGCGATGGCGGGAGTCTTCGGGCGATCGCTGATCGGGATCCCCGAAGAGCATTCTCGATCAAGAGCCCTTGGCGCCGAGCTCGGCGTAATTGCCCTTGGCGTCCCACTTGTAGACGACATAGTCGATCTGCTTGAGGTCGCCCTTGGCGTCAATTTCGATCGGGCCGAGCACCGTGTCCCACTTGCCGGCCTTGATGGTCTCCATGACCTTCTTGGCGTCGGTGGTGCCGGCCTTCTTGACCGCCTGCGTCCAGACCTGCAGCGCAGCGTAGGTATAGAGCGTATAGCCTTCCGGATCGATGCCCTTGGCCTTGAACGCCTCGACGATCTTCTTCGCGGTCGGCTTGTTGCGCGGGTCGGGACCGAAGGTGAACAGCGTGCCTTCGCCGGCGGGACCGGTGATGGAGGCGTACTCCTTGTCCGCGAGCGCGTCGCCCGACATCAGCACCGTCTTCATGCCCTGATCGCGCATCTGGCGGAGGATGAGGCCGGCTTCCTGATGGTAACCGCCGACATAGACGAGCTCGACATTGTCCTTCTTCAGGCGCGAGACGATCGCGTTGAAGTCCTTGTCGCCCTTGTTGTAGGATTCGTACATCTTCTCGGTGATGCCGGCCTTGTTGAGCGCCTTCTTGGTCTCGTCGGCAAGACCCTTGCCGTAAGTGGTCTTGTCGTTGAGGATCGCGATGTTCTTGCCCTTGTAGTTCTTGGCGATGTACTGCGCGGCGATCAGGCCCTGCTGGTCGTCGCGGCCGCAGACTCGCGCCACGTTCCACAGCTTGCGCTCGGTGAAGAGCGGGTTGGTCGAAGCCGGGGTGATTTGCAGGACGTTGCCGTCCGCATAGGCTTCAGAGGCCGGGATCGAAGACGACGAGCAGAAATGGCCGGCGACGAACGGGATCTTGGCGCCGGCGATCTTTTCCGCGATCGAGCGGGCCTGTTTCGGATCGCAGGCGTCGTCCTCGGCGTTGAGCGCGAGCTTCTTGCCGTTGACGCCACCGGCGGCGTTGATGTCGGCGACGGCCATCTCGGCGCCGTTCTTCATCTGGCGGCCGAAGGCGGACTCGCCGCCGGTCATCGGGCCTGCGACTGCGACGGTGACATCCTGCGCGAATGCCGCGCTCGATAGCGCGAGCGATGCGCCGAATGCCAGACCGATGAGCTTCAGTGATTTCATGAGATACCTCGCGGGTGGTCGCCTGTGGAAGTTGCCGGGCATGCCCGGTTCAAACCGGCGCCATTCTTGAATGAATTCGAGGAGAAGTCACCGGCAAAATACGGGCATACGCCAAGATATCTAGCCGCATTCTCGCGCAGGGCGGGGCCGGTCAGTGCCGGCCGCCTTCCAGATAAGCGGCGCGGATTTCGGGGCGCTGCAGCAATTCGGCGCCGCTGCCGGCCAGCGTGATCAGGCCGTTGACCATGACATAGCCGCGATGGGCCAGCTTGAGGGCGTGGTTGGCGTTCTGCTCGACGATCAGCACGGTCAGGCCGTCCTGCCGGTTCAGTGTGCGGATGGCGTCGAAAATCTGCCGCGCGATGAGCGGGGCGAGCCCCAGCGAGGGTTCATCGAGTAGGAGCAGGCGAGGGCGGCTCATCAAGGCGCGGCCGATCGCCAGCATCTGCTGCTCGCCGCCGGACAGGGTTCCGCCGCGCTGGGCGAAACGTTCCTTCAGGCGGGGAAACAGGGCGAACACGCGCTCGAGTGTGCTCTCCCGTTCCGCCGGCGTGCTCTCAGTGACGTCGGCCCCCATCTGGAGGTTCTCGGCGACGCTCATGCGCGGGAAGATGCGACGGCCTTCGGGCGACTGCGCGATGCGCAAATGGGCGATCTCGTGGGTCGGGACGGCCGTGATGTCCTTGCCCTCGTACAGGATCTGCCCGGCGCGGGCGCGCGGCTTGCCGAAGATCGTCATCATCAGCGTCGACTTGCCGGCGCCGTTGGCGCCGATCAGCGCCACGATCTCGCCGGAATTGATGTCGACGTCGACGCCCTTCAAGGCCTCGATCTTGCCGTAGGCCGCGCGCAGGCCCCGGATCGCGAGCAGGGGGGATGCCGCCGTCACGATCCGCTCTCCATCACGGCCATGGCCTCTTCCTCGTCGGCGCCGAGATAGGCGGCGATCACCTTGGGATCGTCGCGCACCTCGCGCGGCGTGCCTTGTGCGATCTTCACGCCGTGATCCATCACCACGATGTGGTCGGAGATCTCCATCACCACCGACATGTCATGCTCGATCAGGAGGATCGACGTTCCCAGGTCGTTGCGGATCGAAAGCAGGAGCTCGTTCAACGCGGCGCTCTCTCGCGCGTTGAGGCCGGCAGCCGGTTCGTCGAGGCACAGCAGTGCGGGCTCGGTGCACATCGCGCGCGCGATCTCGAGGCGGCGCTGATCGCCATAGGCGAGATTGCCGGCGGCGTCGTCGGCGCGGTCCAGCAGGTTGACCCGCTTCAGCCAGTCGGAGGCGAGATCAATCGCGCGCTTTTCTGCGTCGCGATAGGCGGGCGCGCCGACAAGGCCGAGCAAGGTGAAGCCCGAGGCGCGCATCAGCATATTGTGCTGCGCCACCATCAGGTTTTCGAGCACGGTCATCCCGGGAAACAGGCGGATGTTCTGGAACGTGCGCGCGACCTTGGCCTGTTTGGCGATACGGAAGTCGTTGAGCCGCTGGAGCGCGATTTCCTTGCCGTCATCGTGGGTGAGGCGGATGGCGCCGCCGGTCGGCTTGTAGAAGCCGGTGATGCAGTTGAACACCGTGGTCTTGCCGGCGCCGTTCGGCCCGATCAGCGCGGTGATCTTCTTCCGCTCGGCGGCGAACGAGAGATCGTGCACGGCGACGATGCCGCCGAAGCGCATCGTCAGCCGGTCGACGCTGAGGATCTTGTCGCCGCTCATCCGTGTCCTTCCTTGACGAGGTCGGAGGAGATGGCCTGCGCCTTCTTCAGATAAACGGTCGGCGCGCGATGGCCGACCAGGCCGCGTGGCCGCCAGATCATGATCAGCACCATGGCCCAGCCGAACACCAGCATACGATAGGTCTCGAGGCCGCGGAACAGCTCGAAGCCGCCGATCATCGCCAGCGCGGCGAGCGCGACGCCCAGCTGCGAGCCCATGCCGCCGAGCACGACGATGGCGAGCACCAGCGCCGATTCCTGGAAGGTAAAGGATTCCGGGCTGATGAAGCCCTGGCGGGTGGCGAAGAACGCACCGGCGAAGCCGCCGAACATGGCGCCGGTCGCAAATGCCGTGAGCTTGGTCGTCGTGGTGTTGATGCCGAGCGCGCGGCAGGCGACCTCGTCCTCGCGCAAGGCTTCCCAGGCACGCCCGATCGGCAGCCGGCGCAGGCGGATCGTCGCCCAATTGGTGAGCAGCGCCAGCGCCAGGATCAGATAGAACAGGAAGACGATACGGTGGGTCGCCGAGTACTCGATGCCGAGCTTGGCGGCCAGCCCATCGTCAGTGTTGCTCAGCGGAATGCCGAACAGGGTCGGACGCGGAATACCGGATACGCCGTTCGGTCCGCCGGTCAGATCCTGCCAGTTGATCAGGACGAGGCGGATGATCTCGCCGAAGGCGAGCGTCACGATGGCGAGATAGTCGCCGCGCAGGCGCAGCACGGGGAAGCCGAGCAGCACGCCCCAGAATGCGGCGAGGATGCCGGCGAGCGGCAGGCAAATCCAGAACGACCAGCCGAAATTGGTGGCGAGCAGCGCGTAGGAATAGGCGCCGACGGCATAGAACGCGACGTAGCCGAGATCGAGCAGGCCGGCGAGCCCGACCACGACGTTGAGGCCCCAGCCGAGCATCACATAAGTGAGCACGAGAATGGCGAGGTCGAGGATGTAGCGCTGGTTATAGAAGATCACGGGCACCAGCAGCGTGAAGATCAGCAGCGCGGGCGCAAGGTAGCGGCCGACCAGCGACACGCCCTTCTGCAACGCTGGCGGCACCAGCTGCTCGGTGCCGGCCGGGCCGATCCATTGCCTGAGCAGCTCGATCACGATCGAGCCGCCGAACACCGCGGCGACGAGGGAGGCGAGCTCGCCGAATCGCGTCCAATAGGTGAGCTGGCCGTCGGAGCCCGCCTCGGTGCGGACGCCCACCATCAGCGAGAACAGCACCAGCGCGATCACTGCGTTGATGAAGGCGGTCTTGAGGAGAGCGGGGATGCCCGTTGCAGGTTTGGTCGTGTGGGTGGAGAGAGCTGTCACGCGCGTCAGACTTTTTCGACTTCGGGACGGCCGAGCAGGCCGGTCGGCATGAAGATCAGCACGACGATCAGGATCGAGAACGCCGCAACGTCCTTGTACTCGACCGAGAAATAGGCCGACCAGAACGTCTCGATCAGGCCGATCGCAAGGCCGCCGAGCATGGCGCCGGGCAGCGAGCCGATGCCGCCGAGCACCGCGGCGGTGAAGGCCTTGATCCCGGCGACGAAGCCCATGAAGAAGTCGACCAGGCCGTAATAGAGCAGGTACATCAGACCCGCAACGGCGGCGAGCGCCGCGCCGATCACGAAGGTCATGGAGATGGTGCGGTCGACGTTGACGCCGAGCAGCGCTGCCATGGTCTGATCCTGCTCGCAGGCGCGCATGTCGCGCCCGAGCCGGGTGTTCGACACCAGCCAGGTGAAGATCGCCAGCAGCACGATGGTGGTGATGACGACGATGATCTGGATGTTGGAAAGCTGGATGACGAAGCCGTCCGCGCTTTCATGCAGCGTATAGCCGCCGGTGATGACCGGCGGGATCGGCTTGACCCGGGCGCCTTGCGCCACTTGCGAATAATTCGTCAGCACGAAAGACATGCCGATGGCCGACAGCATCGGGGCGAGGCGGAAGGAATGGCGCAGCGGCCGGTAGGCGATGCGCTCGATGGTCCAGCCATAGAGCGCGGTGATCGCCATCGAGACCAGCAGCACCACGAGCAGGATCAGGGGAATGGCCGTGAGGCCGAGCGAGATCAGGATCAGGAAGGTGATGAGGGCGATGAAGCCGCCGATCATGAAGACGTCGCCATGGGCGAAGTTGATCATGCCGACGATGCCGTAGACCATCGTGTAGCCGATCGCGATCAGGCCGTAGATCGAGCCGAGCACGAGGCCGTTGATGAGCTGCTGGGCGAAATAATCCATAAGCTGCCGTACCCAAACTTGACGCGGCTCAAAGGGAGCTCTTGCAGAGAGTTCTTGGGCCCCGGCAGCCCTTGAGCATTTGGGTTTTGTAACAGGAGGGAACTGGCGGCTGCAACTGGCCCGGTCTCCACCTTAAGGCTTGTACAGAGATCATTTCGGCGCCGGGTTCCCTGGGTCCTGCGAGGAACCCGGTTCCCGAGGCAACCAAAGTGGATGCCGGCCGTTGTCTCCCCTCTGACGTCCAACAAGGGAGTTTCCCCGAATGACGAAGCAGCAGAACCAGAATCCGGGTCAGCAGAATCAGAATCCCGGCCAGCGCAATCCGCAGCAGGGTGGTGGCCAGAAACCCGGACAGCAGCAGCAGGACCCGCGCCAGGGCGATCGCCCGGGCCAGCAGCAGGGCGGCCAGCGCGACCAGGAATAGCGAGTTTGGGAGCCCAGGAGTGAGGAGAGGCCCCGCCGGAAGGCGGGGCCTTTTTTCTCGGGGCAATCGTTTGCCCGTCATTCCGGGATGGTGCGTCAGCAGCAGGCCCGGAATCTCGAGATTCTCAGGTGCGCAATTGCGCACCATAGTTCGGCTCCTGCGAGCCGCCCCGGAATGACGAAAGCGGGCGGGCAGTTAAGGTAAACAAAGGGTTTAAATTGCCGCCACAGTCTGATGCGAGTTAGCTCCGGCATCGCCGCCGCCTTCCATCGAAGGCTCGGCAAATCAGGCGGGAAGCGGCATGTTCAGGAATTGGCGGATCGGCTCGGTCAACGGCGCGCTGCTGGCGGCCTATTTCATTCCCGTCTGGAGCCTCATAGCCTTCAGCATCATTGTCGCGCCCGTGCGCGGCCTCTACGAGCGGCCGAGCGTCGCGGTGGCGCTGTACCTGAGCGACCATCTGCAGATGGCGGGCATGGACACGGTGCGTGCCGCCTGGCTGCTGGCGCTCGGAAGGCTGACCGTGGTGGCGTTCTTTGCAATCTACCTCGTGCTGCTCTGTATTCCCCGCACCCGCAAGGGCGGCGGCAGTGACGAGGCGCTCGGGATTGCGCTGGCGATCGGCAGCCTGATCTCCTTTGCCAGCATGGTGATGGCCTCGAAGGTCGGCGAGATGGCCGCGCTTCGGCTCCACGCCACCGAGCTCCTGATGCTGCTCGGTGCCGCCGTCGTGCTCGTGATCGAGAAGCCGGAGGCAGCGTCGAAGGCGGCCGAGGTCGCCGCACCGCCGAATCTTCAGCCTCTAGGTCTTGAGCAGGCCGAGCTCCTGCACAATCGCTGAGGCTTCCTTGACGGCGTGGTTCGCCGCCGGCACGCCGCAATAGATCGCCTGCTGCAGCAGGATCTCCTTGATGTCATCGGGCGTGAAGCCGCCCTCGGCCAGTGCCGCACGCAC
Source organism: Bradyrhizobium sp. BRP23 (assembly GCF_020194135.1). Taxonomy (NCBI): domain Bacteria; kingdom Pseudomonadati; phylum Pseudomonadota; class Alphaproteobacteria; order Hyphomicrobiales; family Nitrobacteraceae; genus Bradyrhizobium; species Bradyrhizobium sp. BRP23. The sequence goes on from NZ_JADYVW010000002.1 coordinate 156,989, forward strand.
GTGCAGGCGGAATTCGTCCCATTGCCCGAGCGCGACCATGGTGCCGATCACCAGCACCCGCCGCGTGCGCTCGTCGAAATGCGGCCGCGTCCAGATCTCGCCCCAGGCGTAGCGGGTGATCAGGTCCTGGAAGTCGGTGTTGAAGGCATTGCGGTTCGCGATCGACTTGTCGACCCAGGCATTGCCCAGCACCTTGCGGCGCACATTCATGCCGGCATCGCGGCGCTTCTGGTCGTCCATTCCATCCTCCTCTTTCGTCATTGCGAGCGCAGCGAAGCAATCCAGACATGTGTCCGCGGAGACGGACTGGATGCTTCGTCGCTACGCTCCGCGCAATGACGGTTGTTGCTAGCGCTGCGTCAGGAACCCCACCACCGCATCCGTGAACGCATGCGGCTGCTCGACGTTCGAAATGTGCGCGGCGTCGATGATCGTCATGCTGGCGCCGGGAATGCTGGAGCGGATCAATTCGGCCGCCGAGATCGGCGTCGCCACGTCGTGGCGGCCGGCGATCACCAGCGTCGGACTCTTGATTTTCGGCAGCAGCGCGCGCTGGTCGAGCGTCGACAGCGCCTCGCAGCAGGCGAGATAGCCCTCGACAGGCGAGGCGAGCAGCATCGACTTCATCTTCGCGGTGATCGCAGGCTCGCGCTCGCGGAAATCCTGGGTGAGCCAGCCCGCGATCACGGCATCCGCGACCGCGGCGATGCCTCCCTCCTTTACCGCCTTGATGCGGTTGTGCCAGTTTGTTGGATCGGGATAGTAGCAGGACGTGTTGGCGAGGATCAGCTTGCCGAACCTTTCGGGCGCATTGGCGCCGAGCCATTGCCCGACCATGCCGCCCATCGACAGGCCGCACCAATGCACCTTCTCGATGTTGAGGTCGTCGAGGATCGCGAGCACGTCGCGGCCGAACCGCTCCATCGTGTAGGGGCCAGGCGGGACGTTCGACTTGCCGTGGCCGCGGCGATCGTAGCGGATGACACGGAACACCTGCGTCAGCGCCTTCATCTGCGGCTCCCACATCTGCAGCGTGCAGCCGAGCGAGTTCGACAGCATCAAGGTCGGCCCGCCGTCGCGGCCCTCGACGGAGACGTTGAGCAGGCATCCGTCGGCATCGATCATGGGCATGCGGCGTCTCCGTTCTTAATCTTGATCGAGGTTGTCGAGCAGCCGGTCGATCAGCGCCTGTGACGCCCCTTGATAGGCCATCGGCTCGAACAATGCCGCAATTTTTTCCGGCGAAAGGTGCGCGATGACTTGCGAATCGGCCGACAGCACCTCGCGCAGATGCTTCTTCTCGGCGACGGCACGCTTGCTCGCGGCCTCGACGAGATGATGCGCGTTGCTCTTGCCGATGGCTTCGGCGAGCGCGAAGGTGACGGCCTCGGCCATGATCAAGCCATGCGTCGCATCGAGATTGCGGAGCATGCGCGCCGCATCGACCTCGAGACCCTCGGCGATGTCGACGACGGCAGCCAGCGCGCCTGATGTGACCAGCATCAATTGCGGCAGCGTCGGCCATTCCGCGTGCCAGGGACCGGCACTGCGTTCGTGGTCCTGCACCTGGGCGGCGAAGATCGTCGCGGCGAGCTGCGGGGCCATGGTGGCAGCGCCCAGCGCGCTTGCGGCGGCGACCGGGTTGCGCTTGTGCGGCATGGTCGAGGAGCCGCCGCGGCCTTCGCCGGCGGGCTCGAACGCTTCGGCGACGTCGGTCTGCATCAGCAGCGAGACGTCGCGCGCGATCTTGCCGCAGCTGCCGGCGAGAATGGCAAAGCAGGATGCGGCCTCGGCGATGCGGTCGCGATGGGTATGCCAGGGCGCCTCGGGCAGCGGCAGGTCGAGCTCCTGCGCCAGCCGTTCGGCCACCGCGAGCCCCTTGTCGCCGAGCGCAGCGAGCGTGCCGGCGGCGCCGCCGAATTGCAGCGCGAGGCCCTCGCGGGAGAGCCGCCGCAGGCGGCAGCGGGCGCGGGCAAGGCTCGAGGCGTATTCGGCGGTCTTCAGCCCGAACGGCATCGGCAGCGCATGCTGGAGCCAGGTCCGCGCCACCATCGCGGTGTTGCGATGGCTGCGCGCCAGCGCGGCAAAGCCCTTGATGGCACGGCTGAGGTCGGCATCCAGCGCCGCGATGCCGGCGCGCAGCATCAGCATGGTCGCGGTGTCGATGACGTCCTGGCTGGTCGCGCCCCAATGCACGTAGCGCGCGGCCTCCGCGTCATTCTTGCCAACATTGGCGGTCAGCATCTTGACTAGGGGAATCGCGAGATTGCCCGACCGCGTCGCGGCCTCGGCCAGTGCGGCCATGTCGAAGCCATCGGCCTTGCACGCCGCCTCGATTGGTCCGATGGCGGATGCGGGAATCACCGCACTGGCCGCCTCGGCCCGTGCCAAGGCTGCCTCGAAATCGAGCATGTTCTGCAAGGTCGACCGATCGTCGCAGACCACGCGCATGGCGGCGCTCGACAGCATCGGTGCGAGCAGGGGGGAGATGGATGTGCTCATGTTGCGCGCGACCTAATCATCATGGCCCGGCCGTGCCAATCCCCCACCGCCCGCACACGTCATTTTGCAGTTGCGAATATGCATTGCACGTGACCGGGCGCCGGCCTTTTCTTTGCCGCGCCGCTGCGTTACTTGATCAGCACTATAGTTACGCGATCCGGGAGGCACCCTCATGGCCATGACGATGAACGGCGAAGTCCAGCTTGCAGCGCCGCGCGAGGCCGTGTGGGCCAAGCTCAACGATCCCGAGGTGCTGAAGGCCTGCATCCCCGGCTGCGAGGAGCTGGAGAAGACCGACGACGGCGGCTTCCGCGCGACGGCGAAGATGAAGGTCGGCCCGGTGTCGGCGCGCTTCAAGGGCAAGGTCACGCTGTCTGATCTCGACCCGCCGAACGGCTACAAGATCTCCGGTGAGGGCGAAGGCGGGGTGGCCGGATTCGCCAAGGGCGGTGCGGCCGTCAAGCTCGCCGAGAAGGACGGCGGCACGCTGCTCTCCTACGACGTCGAGGCGCAGATCGGCGGCAAGTTGGCGCAGCTCGGCCAGCGCCTCATCAACGGTGCCGCCAAGAAGCTTGCCGACGAGTTTTTCGCGAACTTCGCCAAGGCCGTACAGGGCTGAAGGTCCAATGCCTTTAGGGTAGCGCCTTCGGCATGGCGCCTTGCGCCCGGGGCGATGTTGCCCCGGGGCATAATGGCCCATATGATGGGTTGGAATAATTATAAGAACCGCTTCGACGGGACCCGTCGGGGTGCTGACAGAGAGTGCTTATGGCAAAAATCTCCCTCATCGTGAACGGCAATCCAGTCACCGCCAATGTCGATCCCCGCACGCTCCTGGTGCAATTCCTGCGCGAGAATCTGCGGCTGACCGGCACCCATGTCGGCTGCGACACCTCGCAGTGCGGCGCCTGCGTCGTGCATCTCGACGGCAAGGCCGTGAAGTCCTGCACCACGCTTGCGGTGATGGCCGATGGCCACGAGGTCAAGACGATCGAGGGGCTGGCTGCGGACGGCGCGCCGCTGCATCCGATGCAGGAGGCCTTCCGCGAGCACCATGGCCTGCAGTGCGGCTTCTGCACGCCCGGCATGATCATGACTGCGATCGACATCGTGCACCGCAAGGGCCACGAGCTCGACGACCACACCATTCGCGAGGAGCTCGAAGGCAATCTCTGCCGCTGCACGGGCTACCAGAACATCGTCGCCTCGATCTCCGCCGGCGCGAAGGCGATGGCCAAATCCGACCTCGCGTAACGCGCCTCCCGCGATCAGGACATACAGATGTACGAATTCAAATATCATCGCCCTGGGACCGTTCGCCAGGCGGCCAACCTCCTGGTGAAGAACGAGGACGCCAAGGTGATCGCCGGCGGCCACACGCTGATTCCCGTCATGAAGCAGCGCCTCGCCAGTCCCCCGCATCTGGTCGACCTCTCCCACATCGAGGGGCTCAATGCGATCGAGATGAAGGGCCGCTCGCTCGTGATCGGCGCCACCGCCAAGCATGCCGAGGTCGCGACCTCCGCCATCGTCGGTGAAGCCATTCCGGCGCTGGCGAACCTTGCCGGCGGCATTGGCGATCCCGCCGTGCGTCACAAGGGCACGATCGGCGGCTCGCTCGCCAACAACGATCCGACTGCCGATTATCCGGCCGCGGTGCTCGCGCTCGGGGCCACCATCGTCACCAACAAGCGCCGCCTCAAGGCGGAAGAGTTCTTCCAGGGCCTGTTCACGACCGCGCTCGAAGCGGATGAGATCATCACCAAGGTGATGTTCCCGCTGCCGAAGAAGGCCGCTTACGTCAAGTTCCGCAACCAGGCCTCGCGCTATGCGCTTGTCGGGGTGTTCGTGGCGCGGCGTCCTTCGGACGTGCGCGTTGCGGTCACCGGTGCGGGCTCCGAAGGCGTGTTCCGCGTCACCGCATTCGAGGAAGCCTTGAAGAAGCGCTTCGCCTCGAAGGCGCTGGAGGGCATCGCGGTACCGGCAGAAGGCCTCAACAGCGACATCCACGGCAGCGCCGAATACCGCGCGCATCTCATCGGCGTGCTGACGCGGCGCGCCGTCGATGCCGCCAATGCCAAGGAATGAGCTGACCTCATTCCTCGGTCCAGACCTGTCCCCGGTGAGGGCGTAGCGAGACTGGCTTTTCCATGACTTCAGCGGCCACTTCTTCCGGTGCTTTGCCGGCATCGGTCGATGCGATGCTCGAACTCCTGACGTCGCGCGGCTATCTCGCTGAGCGCTCGCTGGCGACGGTGACGTATCTGTCGCTGCGTATGGGCCGACCGCTGTTCCTGGAAGGTGAGGCCGGCGTCGGCAAGACCGAGATCGCTAAGGTGCTCTCGGCGGCGCTGGGGCGGAAGCTGATCCGCCTGCAGTGCTATGAAGGCCTCGACGTTTCCTCCGCGGTGTATGAGTGGAACAGCGCGTCGCAGATGATCGCGATCCGGATGGCGGAAGCCGCGGGCGACACTGATCGCGATCAGCTTTCGAGCGATATCTTCGCCGACCGCTACATGATCAAGCGGCCGCTGCTCCAGGCGCTGGAGCCTGATGTCGCCGGTCCGCCGGTGCTGCTGATCGACGAGCTCGACCGTGCCGACGAGGCGTTCGAAGCCTACCTGCTCGAAATCCTCAGTGACTTCCAGGTGACCATCCCTGAGTTCGGCACCGTGAAGGCGCCGCATCCGCCGATCGTCATCATCACCTCCAACCGTACCCGCGAGATCCACGACGCGCTGAAGCGGCGCTGCCTCTATCACTGGGTCGACTATCCCGCTGCCGAGCGCGAGCTCGCGATCGTCAAGACACGTGTGCCCGGCATCTCCGCCAAGCTGTCGCAGCAGGTCGTGCGCTTCGTGCAGGCACTGCGCAACCAGGACTTCTACAAGTCGCCGGGCGTTGCCGAGACCATCGACTGGGCCACCGCGCTGTCGGAGCTCGATGCCCGCTCACTGACCCCGCAAGTGGTCGGCGACACGCTGGGCGCGCTGCTCAAGTACCAGGACGACATCACCCGCATGCAGGGCGACACGCTGCAGAAGGTGCTGAAGGACGCGACGAGCGAGAATTGATCTCGCGCGTCATTCCGGGGCGCGCGTTAGCGCGAACCCGGAATCCATCGGCCGCAGAGTTGGTGGATGAATGGATTCCGGGCTCGATGCTGCGCATCGCCCCGGAATGACGACCGAGGGTGCTGAACCAATGGCCATCAACCACCTTGCTCCCGAAAAGACCGAGCAATTCGCCGACAACATCGTGGGCTTCGCACGCGCGCTGCGTGCGGCCGGCCTGCCGGTCGGGCCGGGCGCTGTCATCGATGCCATGAGCGCGCTGCAGGTGATCGACGTCGGCAGCCGATCCGACGTCTTCACCACGCTGGAGGCGATCTTCGTCAAGCGCCATGAGCATGCGCTGATCTTCAAGCAGGCTTTCAACCTGTTCTTCCGCGCCTCGGAAGAATGGAAGCACATGCTGGATTCGGTGCCGCTGCCGGACGAGGCCAAGAAGAAGCCCCAGGCCGGCGCCCGCCGCGTCCAGGAGGCGATGGCGCAGCCTCGCATGACCGAGACGCCGCAGCACCAGGAGCAGGATCTGCGCCTGTCGGTCTCCGACAAGGAGATCCTGCAGAAGAAGGATTTTGCGCAGATGAGCGCGGCGGAGATCGCCGAGGCGCTCCGTGCCATCGAGCGGATGAGGTTGCCGCAGGCCGAGCTCTTGACGCGCCGGCGCCGGCCCGATGCGCGCGGCCTGCGCCTCGACCTCCGCCGCACGCTGCGCGCCTCCTTGCGCACCGGCGGCGACATCATCGACATCCATCGCCTCGGGCGCATCGAGAAGCCGGCGCCGATCGTGGCGCTGCTCGACATCTCGGGCTCGATGAGCGAATACACCCGTCTGTTCCTGCACTTCCTGCATGCGATCACGGATGCTCGAAAGCGCGTTTCGGTGTTCCTGTTCGGCACCCGCTTGACGAATGTCACCCGTGCGCTGCGCCAGCGCGATCCCGACGAGGCGCTGGCGAGCTGCTCGGCCTCGGTCGAGGATTGGGCCGGCGGCACCCGCATCTCGGCCTCGCTGCATAACTTCAACAAATTGTGGGCGCGGCGGGTGCTGAGCCAGGGCGCCATCGTGCTCCTGATCTCCGACGGGCTGGAGCGGGAGGCCGATTCCAAGCTCGCCTTCGAGATGGACCGGCTGCACCGGTCCTGCCGGCGGCTGATCTGGCTGAACCCGCTGCTGCGGTTTGGCGGCTTCGAGGCCAAGGCGCAGGGCATCAAAATGATGCTCCCCCACGTTGACGAATTCCGCCCGGTACATAATTTGAGTTCGATCCAGGAGCTGATCACGACGCTCTCCCAGCCGCTGCCGCCGCATCACCGCAGCCTGATCCGCTCCGCAGCTTGAGAGGCCAGCCATGCTCGATCGCGACGAGGACATCCTGAAGGCGGCGGAGGACTGGCAGAAGGCCGGCCGTGGCGTCGCACTGGCGACAGTGGTGGAAACCTGGGGCTCGGCGCCGCGCCCGGCGGGCTCGAGCCTCGTTATCAACGACGAAGGCACGTTCTTGGGGTCCGTCTCCGGCGGCTGCGTCGAGGGCGCGGTGGTTACGGAGGCCATGGATGTGATCCAGAGCGGCAAGCCGAAGATGCTGGAGTTCGGCGTCGCCGACGAGACCGCCTGGAACGTTGGGCTGTCCTGCGGCGGCACCATCCGCGTCTTCGTCGAGAAGGTCGGTTAGCCGTGAAGCTCGACATCCTGCACGAACTCAATGCCGAACGCGCCGCGCGCCGGCCGGTCATCCTGGTGACGGACACCGAGAGCGGCGAGCAGCGGCTGGTGAAGGCGAAGGATTTCGCCAAGGATCCGCTGCGCGCCGAGCTCGAGAAGCAGCTTCGCATAGGCAAGAGCGCCAATGTCGAGGCCGGCGGCAAGAAGCTGTTTCTCAACGTCTACGCCCCGACGGCAAAGCTCGTCATCATCGGCGCGGTCCATATCAGCCAGGCGCTCGCGCCGCTGGCGCGCTCGCTCGGCTATGACGTCACCGTGGTCGATCCGCGCACGGCCTTTGCGAGCCCCGAGCGCTTTCCCGACATTCCGTTGATCGCCGAATGGCCTGATACTGCGCTGCCGCCGCTCAATGTCGATGCCTACACCGCGTTCGTGGCGGTGACGCACGATCCCAAGATCGACGACCCCGCGCTGCTGCACGCCTTCGAGCGCAACTGCTTCTATATCGGCGCGCTCGGCTCGCGAAAGACGCATGCCAAGCGTGGCGACCGGTTGCGGGCGCAAGGCGCCAAGGAAAGCGACATCGCGCGCATCCACGCGCCCATTGGGCTAGCGATCGGCGCGGTCTCGCCGTCCGAGATCGCGGTGGCGATCATGGCCGAGATCACGGCCGTGCTTCGGCTGCCTCCCAAGGAAAAAGAAGAAGCGGCATGAAGTTCGGCCCGGCGAGCCCCAGGGATGCGATTGGCGGGGTGACCGTCCACACCCTGCGCCAGGGATCGCTGGTGCTGAAGAAGGGCACGACGATCGGACCTGCCGAGGTCGAGGCGCTGGAGCGCGCCGGCATCAAGGACATCGTCGTGGTGCGCATGGAGGCGGGCGACGTCTCCGAGGACGTTGCCGCCGCCAGCATCGCGCTCGCCATCGGCGGCGAGGGCATCCATGTCGAGCGCGCTTTCACCGGCCGTGCCAATCTGTTCGCCGCGCGAGCGGGCGTGCTGGTGATCGATCGCGCCGCGGTCGACCGCATCAACAACATCGACGAAGCCATCACCTTTGCCACGCTCGCCGCCTACAAGCCGGTGGTCGAGGGCGAGATGGTCGGAACCGTCAAGATCATCCCGTTCGGCGTCGAGGCGAGTTTGCGCGATGCCGCGGTGAAGGCGGCGGGCAAGGACGTGCTGAAGGTCGCGCCTTACGTGATCAAGCGCGTCGGCGTTGTCTCGACGCTGCTGCCGGGCCTGTCCACCAAGGTGATCGACAAGACGCTGCGCGTCACTGCCGAACGGCTGGCGCCAGCCGGCGCCAGCATCATCGCCGAGCGCCGGGTCCCGCACGAGGAGCAGGCGCTGTCGGCCGCGATCAAGGAATTGCTCGGCCTCGGCGCCGAGCTCGTGATCGTGTTCGGTGCATCCGCGATCGCTGACCGCCGCGACGTGATTCCGGCGGCCGTCACCGGAATCGGCGGCGAGATCGAGCATTTCGGCATGCCGGTCGACCCCGGAAATCTCCTGCTGATCGCCCGCGCCGGCGAGGTGCCGGTGCTGGGCGCGCCGGGCTGCGCGCGCTCGCCGGTCGAGAACGGTTTTGACTGGGTCTTAATGCGGCTTCTCGCCGGCATCAAGGTGACCCGCTCCGAGCTGATGGGCATGGGCGTCGGCGGCCTCTTGATGGAGATCGTGACGCGGCCGCAGCCGCGCGCCAAGCCGGAGACCGAGGGCAACCGCCAGGTCGCGGCCATCGTGCTCGCGGCGGGACGCTCGACCCGGATGGGCGGGCCGAACAAGCTGCTCGCCGAGCTCGACGGCAAGAAGCTGGTGCGCCTCGCGACCGAGCAGGCGCTGGCCTCTAGGGCATCCGAGGTGATCGTCGTCACCGGCCATCAGGCCGAGCTCGTCGAGCAGGCGCTACAAGGCCTGAAGGTGACATTCGTCCGCAATCCGGACTTCGCCGGCGGCATCGCCAGTTCGGTGAAGGCCGGCATCGTCGCCGTTCCCGAGACCTGCGATGGCGCCGTCGTGTGTCTCGGCGACATGCCGCTGATCGACGCCGGCCTGATCGACAGGCTGATCGACAGTTTCGCGCCCGACCGCGGCAATCTCATCGTCGTTCCCGTCAGCGAGGGCCGCCGCGGCAACCCCGTGCTGTGGTCGCGCCGCTTCTTCAAGGAGCTGATGACGCTCGACGGCGACGTCGGCGCGCGGCATCTGATCGCCAAGCACACTGAAGCCGTCGCCGAGGTGCCCGTCGACGGCGAGAGCGCCTTCCTCGACATCGACACGCCGCAGGCGCTGGAGGCGGCACGGCGGGGCTGAAGATGCGTAGGGCGGATTAGCCGAAGGCGTAATCCGCCGCTGTGTTTCTCCGCGGAAACAAAAGAGGCGGATTACGCTTCGCTAATCCGCCCTACGGGACTACGGCATCCTCCAAGCCTGCCGATTTCAACCACCCGTTCACCATCTGGAAACGACCGCCGCTTAGAGTTGCCGCCACCTGCCTTGGGGGGAGGGGTTTTTCCATGGCTTCGAACGTCGTCGCGCGCCGTTGCGCGATGTTTTTCCTTGCGCTGTCCGTTTTTGCATCCGGCGCGCGCCATATGACAGAAGCCCAGGCCGCCGGCGCTTTCGCGGTCGGCAAGTGCGGCGCTTATGGCCAGGCCTATGATTATGGCCACGAGGACGAGGCTCGCGCCGCCGCGCAGAAGCAGTGCAAGGGCGATTGCACCACCATGACGATGAAGCGCGCCTGCGCTGCGATGTCGGTCGATATGACCAATCCCTGCGGCGCCTACGGCTATGCCGTCAAGCCGAATATTTCCGCCTCGCTCAACGCCGCTACGCGCGAATGCTACAAATACGGCGGCAAGGAATGCGTGATCCGCGCCTGGGCCTGTGACGCCAAGGGGTGATTTTCTCTTGCTGTCGTGATCGGGCGTTGCGTAGCATCGCCTAGGGAATGACAGTGGAAGGCATACATGCAGTTCGACACCAAGATCGCGGTCGTGATCCGTACCGATCTTCAAGCCTGGCAGAAGCTGAACGTAGCCTCCTTCCTCACCAGCGGCATCGCCGCGGCCTTTCCGGAATGCATCGGCGAAGCCTATGAGGACGCCTCGGGCACGAAGTATCATGCACTGATCGGCCAACCGATCCTGATCTATGGCGCCGACGGTCCGGCGCTGTCGCGCGCGCTGGACCGCGCGCTCGCCCGCAACGTCAAGGCGGCGGTCTATACCGAAGACATGTTCAAGACGACACATGATGCCGCCAACCGCGAGGCGGTGAGGGCGGTTGCGCGTAGCGACCTCAATCTCGTCGGCATTGCGATGCGCGCCGAGCGGAAGGTGATCGACAAGATCGTCGACGGTCTCAAGTTCCATAGTTGACAGATCGAGAGCACCGCGCGGCGTCATCGGGGTGTCATGATGGACCCGCCCTTGCGCAAACATTGTGCTTTTTGACTCTCCTCAAGGGTGCGCCGGGCGGCGTCGCTATTCTGCTTCACAAAGCACAAGGAGCAGACCGATGCCGACCATGAAAGCCGCAATCGTCAAGCAATTCGGCAAGCCGCTGGTGATCGAGGACGTGCCGGTGCCGCAGCCCGGTCCGGGCGAGGTTCTGGTCAAGGTCAAGGCCTGCGGCGTCTGTCACACCGATCTGCACGCCGCCTCCGGCGACTGGCCGGTGAAGCCGGTGCCGCCCTTCATCCCCGGCCATGAAGCCGCCGGCATCGTCGCCGCGCTCGGGCCCGGCGTGAAGAATCTGAAAGTCGGCGATGCCGTCGGCGTCGCCTGGCTGCACGACGCCTGCATGTCGTGCGAATATTGCGAGACCGGCTGGGAGACGCTGTGCGAGCACCAGCACAACACCGGCTACAGCGTCAACGGCGGCTTTGCCGAATATGTCATCGCTTCGGCCGCGTTCGCCGCCAAGCTGCCGGCGACGATCGATTTCGCGGCCATCGCGCCGATCCTCTGCGCTGGGGTCACCACCTACAAGGGATTGAAGGAAACCGAGGCCAAGCCCGGCGAGTGGGTCGTGATCTCCGGAATCGGCGGGCTCGGCCATGTCGCGATCCAATACGCCAAGGCGATGGGGCTGAAGGTCGCCGCGGTTGATATCGCCGAGGACAAGTTGGAGCTGGCGCGTGAAACCGGTGCCGATCTCGCGGTCAACGCGCTGGCGGATGGTGCAGTGGAGAAGGTGCTGACGGCGAGTGGGGGAGGCGCGCATGGCGTGCTGGTGACGGCGGTGTCGACTGCTGCATTCGCTCAGGCGCTCAAGATGGTGCGTCGCAAGGGCACTGTCAGCCTCGTCGGCCTGCCGCCGGGCGAATTCCCGACACCGATCTTCGACGTCGTGCTCAAGCGCATCACCGTGCGCGGCTCCATCGTCGGCACGAGGCGTGACCTCGACGAGGCCATCGCGTTCGCCGCCGACGGCAAGGTCAAGGCCGAGGTGACCAAGGTGCCGCTCGCAGCGATCAACGACGTCTTCGACCGGATGAGGGCCGGCAAGATCGACGGTCGCATGGTGCTGGATTTTGGCTAAAGCGTTTTCGAGCGAAGTGGACACCGGTTCGCGTTAAGAAAACGCGTCAAAACAAGAATCTGGCGCTTTACCCTGGCGGCATGCCGTCGAACTTCACCAGGCCAGGGTCGAGAGGATCCCACTCATGACCGCGCGCGGCGAAGGTCACCGCCTGCGGCCTGTAGCGGGCGGGCTCGTCGAGGCTTGCCGCCCGGATCGTGAACACGTCAGGCTGCGCCGCGAAGGTCATGTAGACAGCTACGCCGCATTGTGTGCAGAAGCCGCGGGTCTTCACCTTGCCGTTGTCGGCGACCATGTCCCAGTGCCTGGCATCGCCCGTCAGCGTGACGCCGGCGCGCGCGAAGGTCGCGTACGAGCCATGGCCGCTGCCGCTTTCCCGCTGGCAGTCGCGGCATTGGCAGTGATTGCTGAAGAGGGGCTCCCCTTCAATCGAATAGCGGATCGCGCCGCAGGCGCAGCCGCCGGTATAGGGCTTCTCCACCGCAATATCTCCCACTCAACCTTCGCCGCTGATCTCGTCGAGCTTGCGAACGACCTTCTTCCAGCCGCCGCTCATCACCGTGTAGGCCGACTCGTTCCTGGGCAGGACGAAGCCCGCATGCACGAGGCGGATCCGCGTGCCGGCTTCGACCGGGGTGAGGGACCAGGTCACGACGGTGTCGAGCGGGGCGCCATAGCCGGTGTTGCGCTCGTCGCCGCCTTTCCAGGCGTAGACGAGGCGGCTGAAAGCCACGACCTCCAGAACCCGGCAATGGATCACGCCGTCCCAGTTGCCCCCCGGGGTGGTCTGGAAGGTGAAGGCCTTGCCTTCGACGGCTTCGAAGCCGGTCGGCTGCATCAGCCAGCGCCCGATCAGCTGTCCGCTGGTCAGCGCCTTCCAGATCGTCTGGGCTGTGTGAGGGAAGACCTCGTCGATGACGATGTCTCTTGTGTCGGCTTTCAACGCGGCAGCACTCACGGGTCGATCTCCTTCAAGAGGTCACGCAGGTTCCGGAAACGCTCGCGCCAGAAGACGCCGTAATGGTCCATCCAGGTGACCAGCGGCTCGAGTCCCTGCGGCGCGGCGCGGTAATAGACGTTGCGGCCCTCGGCGCGCTCGGCGACGAGGCCCGCTTGCTTCAACGATTTCAGGTGTTGCGAGACGGCTCCTTGAGTGACGCCGCTGCCGCGCGTCAGCTCGGCGACGCTGATCTCTTTGCTCTCGAACACACGCTCGAACACGGCGCGGCGGGTCGGATCGGCAAGGGCGCGCATCACGGTGGTGACGGGGTTTGGGGTGGCTTCGATCATGCCATCAAATTAGCGGATACTAATGCATTAGTCAACACTAATTCGTCTGGACAGTCGCCGCCCCCGCGCGCTCTTGACTATGACTGACCAGTCAGTCATATATATCGAATGACGAAGAAGCCGACCAAAGCCGCCTTGCCCTCCGCCGCTCCCACCGGAGCGAACGACCCTGGGACTGCTGGCCCCGATGCAGCGCCTGCCTCGAACCGCGCCTCGCGTGCGGCGGAGCGGCGTGCGGCGATCGTGGAGGCGGCGATGGAGGAGTTCATCGCGCGCGGCTTTGCCGCCACCAGGCTCGACGACATCGCCAAGCGCGCCGGCGTCGCCAAGGGCACGATCTACCTGCACTTCAAGGACAAGGAATCGATGTTCGAGGAGCTGGTGCGCATCGTCATCGTTCCCGTGGTCGCACGGCTTACCACGCTGCCGCCGCCGGCAGGCTCGGTGCGCGACCTCATCGAGACGTTCGCCGGCAACTTCCTGAAGGAGGTGATCGGCACGAGACGGGGCGATCTGGTGCGTCTGATCGTGGCGGAGGGGCCGCGCTTTCCGTCCGTCGCCGACTTCTACTACCGCGAGGTGGTCTCGCGCGGGATCACTGCCATGCGCGCGCTGATCGAGCTCGGCATCGCCCGCGGCGAGATCCGGCAGAAGGACCTCGCGCACTATCCACAGATCCTGGTCGCGCCCGCGATGATCGCCGTGATCTGGCAGAGCCTGTTTGCGCGGCATGCGCCGCTCGACGCGCAGGAGATGCTGCGCGTTCATCTCGATTTGATTTTTGGCGAACGGAGGACGACATGAGGTCGTCGCAAGTGATTTCTTTCTTGGCATTGGTCCTTGTGCTCGCAACTGGGCTTGCGGGGTGCAAGGAGAAGCGCGATCCCGGCTTCCAGGGCTGGGTCGAGGCCGACATGATCTTCGTCAGTCCGGACGAAGCCGGGCGCGTCACCAAGCTCAATGTCCGCGAAGGCGACGAGGTCAAGGTCGGCGATCACCTCTATTCCGTCGATGACGATCTCCAGCTTGCCGACCTCAACCAGCAGAAGGCGACGCTTGCGAATGCGCAGCAGACCTATGACCGTGCGGCCTCGCTGAACAAGACCGGTTCGGGCACGCAGGCCAATCTCGATTCCGCCGTGTCCGCCTTGCGCGTCGCGGAGGCGCGGGTGGCGACCTCGGAGACGCGGATGGCGCGGCGCAAGGGCTTTGCGCCAGTCGCCGGCACCATCCAGCAGATCTATTTCCGCGAAGGCGAGATGGTGGCGGCGCAGCGGCCGGTGCTCTCGATCATGCCGCCCGGCAACATGAAGCTGCGCTTCTTCGTGCCGGAGACCGAGCTGCCGAAGCTCGCGATTGGCGACACGGTGCGTGTCTCCTGTGACAATTGCGCCGCCGACCTCACCGCGAAGATCTACTTCATCGCGACCTCGGCCGAATACACGCCGCCCGTCATCTACAGCCTCGAAGAGCGCAACAAGCTGGTCTATCTGATCCAGGCGCGACCCTCGCGGCCCGATGCCTTGCGCGTCGGACAGCCGATCGACATCCACCTCAATCCCAAAACTCCTGAGACCAAGACACCGGTGGCGGACAAGCGATGAGCAACGGCAACGGCATCGCAATCGACGTCAAGGGCCTGACCAAGTCATTCGGCGGCCGCGAGGTCGTGCACGATCTGTCGATGCAGGTGAAGCGCGGCTCGATCTACGGCTTCCTCGGTCCCAACGGCTCGGGCAAGACCACCACCATCCGCATCCTCTGCGGCCTGCTGACGCCCGACAGCGGCGAGGGCACCTGTCTCGGCTATGACATCCGCCGCGATGCCGAGAAGATCAAGCGCCAGGTCGGCTACATGACCCAGCGCTTCAGCCTGTACCAGGACCTCTCGGTGCGTGAGAACCTCGAATTCGTGGCGCGGCTCTATGGCCTCGCTGACGCGCGCGGCGCCGCGCGCGACATGATCAAGCGGCTCGGGCTCTCGGGGCGGGAGGAGCAGCTCGCCGGCGAGCTCTCGGGCGGCTGGAAGCAGCGGCTGGCGCTCGGGGCCTGCACGCTGCCCAATCCACAATTGTTGCTGCTGGACGAGCCGACCGCCGGCGTCGATCCCAAGGCGCGTCGCGATTTCTGGAACGAGATCCATGCGCTGGCCGCCGAGGGCCTCACGGTGCTGGTCTCGACCCATTACATGGACGAGGCCGAGCGCTGCCACGAGATCGCCTACATCGCCTACGGCTATCTGCTGGCGCACGGCACGGTGGAGGAGGTCATCGCGAAATCCGCGCTGACGACCTATACCGTCACGGGCGACGACCTGAACGAGCTTGGTGCCGCGCTTACGGGCAAGCCCGGCATCGACATGGTGGCGCCGTTCGGCACCTCGCTGCATGTTTCCGGCCGCGACGTCCCGGCGCTCGAAGCCAGCATCGCGCCCTGGCGCGAGAGAGGCGGCCTGCACTGGCAGAAGTCCAAGCCCTCGCTCGAAGACGTGTTCATCGAGCTGATGGGACGCTCCAAGGACAATTTCCAATGAGCGCGGTAGAACATCCCGAACCACGGCGCGAAATCCGCGAGCGTTTCGGTTTCCTGCGGCGCTCCTACGCGATGCTGGTCAAGGAGTTCATCCAGCTGAGGCGCGACCGCGTCTCGTTCGCGATGATCGTGATGCTGCCGGTGATGCAGCTGATGCTGTTCGGCTATGCCATCAACACCACGCCGCGTCATCTGCCGAGCGCGGTGCTGCTCCAGGAGGATTCCGATCTCGCCCGCTCGGTGCTGAAGGCGCTGGAGAACACCAAATATTTCCGCTTCCTCTACGAGGTTCACGACGTCGACGATTTCGACAACCTCCTGAAGTCCGGCAAGGTGCTGTTCGGGGTCGAGATCCCGCGCGGCTTCGAGCGGGCGGTGCGGCGCGGCGACAGGCCGGCGCTGCTGGTCGCGGCCGACGCCACCGATCCGGTCGCCGCAAGCGCTGCGCTCGGCTCGCTCGGCATGATCGTGCAGACCGCGCTCGCGCACGATCTCTATATCGGCGAGCCCCCGGAGATGCCGTTCGAGATCCGCGCCCACGCCCGCTACAATCCGGCCGCGAATTCCAGCCTCAATATCGTGCCAGGCCTCGTCGGCACCATCCTCACCATGACCATGCTGATCTTCACCGCGCTCTCGGTCACGCGCGAGGTCGAACGCGGCACCATGGAGAGCCTGTTGTCGATGCCGATCAAGCCGATCGAGGTGATGTTCGGCAAGATCGTGCCCTACGTGCTGGTCGGCTTCGTCCAGGCCTTCCTGATCATCAGCATCGGTGTCGGCCTGTTCGGCGTGCCCGTGCTCGGCAATCTCGTCCTGCTGGCGCTGCTGTCGACGCTGTTCATCACCACCAATCTGGCGGTCGGCTACACCATCTCGACGCTGGTTCAGAACCAGCTCCAGGCCATGCAGATGTCGATGATGTTCTTCCTGCCGAGCATTCTGCTCTCCGGCTTCATGTTCCCGTTCGCAGGCATGCCGGCCTGGGCGCAATATCTCGGCGAATGCCTGCCGCTGACCCATTATTTGCGGATCGTCCGCGCCATCATGCTGAAGGGCGCGACCATGGAGAATTTGCGCTTCGATACGCTGGCTCTGGCGGCCCTGATGCTGCTCGCCATGACCGTCGCGGTGACGCGCTTCCGCCGCACGCTGGATTGAGGCACAATACCCCGGAATCGAGGGGCGGGATGGCCAAGTTTGCGAGCAGGAAAGCGCGGCAGCATGCCGTCTTGTCGGAGGACTTCGAGCGCGAGCTGACGCGGGAGGTGCTGCGCACCGAGCTGTTGCGGGTCCGGGCGCTGATCGCGACCGGCTGCGTCATGACGCTGTTCCTCACCGCGATCTATCTGATCGACCCCGCCGTGGTGAACCGGGTCTGGCGCGGCACCGAAGGGCTCGCCGAAGTCTACGGCCTGCTCGTCGGGTTCATTTTGTTCGAGGTCTGGGTCCACACCCAGATCAGGAAGAACCTCCGCCTCGATCGCGACGTGCCGGTGGCCAGGCGCTATATCGGCACGCTGATCGAGACCTCGCTGCCAACGGTGATCCTCATCCTGCAGATCCGGTCCATGGGCGCGACCCAGGCCCTCGGCTTCGCCGTGCCGCTGATGTATTTCATTTTCGTCATCCTCTCGACGCTGCGGCTCGATTTCTGGCTCTCGACCTTCACCGGCTTCGTCGCTGCTGCCGAGCTGTTCGTGGTCGCACGGGTCTACGATCCCTCGAGCAGCGTCGGCGAGCCCCAGCTCTATTTTCACGCGGTGCGCAGCGCCATCATCCTGATCTGCGGCGTGCTCGCCGGCGCCGTCGGCGCGCAATTGCGCCGACAGTTCGCCGCGAGCATCGCGGCCGCCACCGCGCGTGACCGGGTCACCAATCTGTTCGGCCAGCACGTCTCGCCGCAGGTGGTGGAGCGGCTGATGACGGCGGGAACGGGCGCTAGCGGCGACGTCCGCCGCGTCGCGGTGATGTTCGTCGATTTCCGCGGCTTCACGGCCGGTGCGCAGTCGCGCAGTCCGCAGGAGGTGGTCGACCGGCTCGACGGCGCCTTCGCCGTCCTGGTCGACATTCTCGACCGCCAGGGCGGCATCGTGAACAAGTTTCTCGGTGACGGTTTCCTCGCGCTGTTCGGCGCGCCGCTGGAAGCATCCGACGCCGCGCACCGCGCGGTCGCCGCCGGCCGCGAGATGCTCCGGGCAATGGACCGCATCAACGCAGAGAGCAGCTGGCCGCTGCGGATCGGCATTGGCATCCATTTCGGCGAGGTCGTCGCCGGCAATATCGGCTCGCCCCGGCGCAAGGAATACACGGTCATCGGCGACACCGTGAACTTCGCCTCGCGACTCGAGGCGCTGAACAAGGATTTCGGCTCGCAGCTCCTGATCTCGGCGTCCGTGCGCGAGGCGCTGGGAGCCGACGGCAGCGATGCCGTCGCGCTCGGCGAGGTCGAGGTGCGCGGCTACGAGCAGAAAGTACCGGTGTTTCAGCTGGGGTAATGTGCATCACACATCGGCGCGCGCAGTTCACTTTCATCCAAGCGATTGCTCCGATTGCACTCAATTTTGGGGCATGACGAGCGATGTTTTCGGCTTGTAGAGTGCTGCGCGATGCGGCCGGTCGCGGCCGCGACTTGCATGAGGAAGTGACGATGCAGCGCCGCTACATCACCGTCGACGTGTTCACCGACCGCGCCTTCGGCGGCAACCAGCTCGCTGTGGTGCTCGATGCCGGCGGGCTGACGACGCAGCAGATGCAGGCGATCGCGACGGAGTTCAATTATTCCGAGACCACTTTCGTGCTGCCGCCGCGCGACAGGGCCAACGACGCCGAGGTGCGCATCTTCACGCCGGTGCAGGAGATCGCCTTTGCGGGCCATCCCAATGTCGGCACCGCCTTCGTGCTGGCCTCGATGGCGAAGGAGCCGAAGCCACGCCTGCTGTTCGAGGAGAAGGCCGGGTTGGTCCCGGTCGAGATCGAGCGAGAGCAGGGCAGGGTGATCAGAACCGAGCTCACCGCGCCGCAGCCGCTGCAGCGGCTCTCAACGCTGTCAACAGCGGAAGCGGCGAGCTGCATCTCGCTCGTTGCCGACGACATCAAGACCGACAATCACGAGCCACAGGTCGTCACCGTCGGAAACGCGTTTCTGGTGATGGAGCTGCATTCGCGTGAGGCGCTGAAGCGGGCCCGGCCCGATGCTGCGGCCTTTGGCAAGGTCTTGCCGCGCGATGGTGCCCGCTCGGTGTGGTTCTATACGCGCGATGTGCCGGCGACGGAGGCGCCTTGCGAGCGACAGGCGCGCATGTTCATGCGCGGTGCCAGCGGCCTCGTCGAGGATCCCGCCACCGGCAGCGCCACGGTTGCCGCCGCTGCGCTGTTCGCCGATTTCGATCCCGCGCGCGATGGTGAGCTCAAGCTCACACTCGGCCAGGGTTTTGACATGGGTCGTCCAAGCATCCTCTCGACCCGCGTACGCAAGCAGGACGGCAAGATTGTATCCGCTCACATCGGCGGCGCTTGCGTGCAGATGATGGAGGGGACGTTCCGGCTGGCGGGGGAGGGGTAACTTGTCATTCCGGGGCGCGCGTAGCGCGAACCCGGAATCCATCTAGCCGCAGTGTTGGTGGAGGAATGGATTCTCAGGTGCGCAATTGCGCACCATAGTTCGCGCCAAGAGGCGCGCCCCGGAATGACGGCTGTGGCTACACCTGCCGCCCCGCCAAATTCTTCACCGCAACCCCATCGCGCTCCTCGATGATCTCCGCGATCATCTGGCGGTGGCAGTGGGTGTGGTCGCGCTCGTAGCAGAGCAGGCACACCGGGCCGGCCTTTTTCACCAGCGCAGAAAGCTCGTCCATCTCTTCCCTCGCCTGCGGCGTCTTCAGGTGCTTGGAGAAGATCATCTCCAGCACGTCGTATTGACCGCTGCGGGCGGCGAGGCGGCCTTCCTTCGGCGTGCCGAGCGCGGCGAGATGGACATAGCCGATGCCGCGCTCGTCGAGGCCCGCCGAAAGCTGCTTCTTGGAAAAGCCTGGCCGGCGCGACGAGGTCACCGCGCGCACGTCGACCACGAGCTTGACGCCGGCCTGTTCCAGCTCGTCCAGCACGGCCTTCGGCGGTGTCTGCTCGTAGCCGATGGTGAAGAGCTTCTTCGCCTTTGCCATGGGACCCTCAACTCACCCGTGCGATCAGTTCCATGGCGCCGTGCGGTGCGCGCACCTTGCCCTCGTGGATGACGTAAGCGAACACGTCGCGCGGCTCCTTCTTCGGCTTGGCCTTGTCAACCTTCGGGAGATCGTCGGGTTCACCGCCCGAAGCCCAGTCCTGGAAGCGCTCGGCCCAGGCGTCGAGCTGCTTTGGCGGATAGCAGGTCTTGATCTCGTCATTGCCCTTCTGCAGCCGCGCGTAGACGAAATCGCCGGCGACATCTGCGATGGCGGGATATTTGCCGTGCTCGGCGAAAACCACGGGCGTCTCGAACTCGCGGATCAGCGCCACGAAGTCCGGCGTGCAGAAGCTGTCATGGCGCACTTCCACGACATGGCGCAGCGCGCGCCCCTCGAGCTTGCGCGGCAACAGCTCCAGGAACTTGCCGAAATCGGCGCCATCGAACTTCTTCGTCGGCGCAAACTGCCACAGCACCGGCCCGAGATGATCGCCGAGTTCCAGCACGCCGGAATCGTAGAACCGCTTGATGGAATCGCCGGCCTCGGCGAGCACGCGGCGGTTGGTCGCAAAGCGCGGTCCCTTCACCGAGAACACGAAACCGTCAGGCACCTCGCTCGCCCATTTGCGAAAGCTCTCCGGCTTCTGCGAGCCGTAATAGGTGCCGTTGATCTCGATCGAGGTCAGCTTCGAGGCGGCATAGGACAGCTCCTTCGCCTGCGCGAGCTTCTCCGGATAGAACACGCCGCGCCAGGGCTCGAAGGTCCAGCCGCCGATACCGATGAAGATGTTGCCGGATTTTTTGGACGCAGTTTTTACTTTGGCCACGGGAGGATCTCGCATCGACGGGGAGGGATCTCATCCTAATCAAACCAGATGTGATTGGCCAGTTGGCCGGTCCGGTCTAAGCTCGCGACGGGCCCGCGAAGAAGGAGAACAAGATGCGGATGCTGCTGGTGGGGGGCGCGCTCGTCATGATGACATCTGCTGCCATGACAAGTTCTGCCGTGACAAGTTCTGCCGTGGCGGATGACGACGACACGAAGGGCGCGCAGAAGCTCGCTCAGCAGGGCCGCGACGACTATTGGCATTGCCTCGCGCGGGAATATTCGCGCGAGTCCAATCAGGGCCTGTCGGAGCAGGATTTCGGCCGCTCGGTTGCCGGAGCCTGTCCGTCGGAGCGGCAATATTACCGGGTCACGCTGCTCGATTATCTCACCACGCAATATCCTGATATCGATGGCGGCGCTCATCTCGCCACCGCGAACAGAGCGGTGGAGGCGGCGCAGAAGGACATCGTGATGGCCTTCGTCAAGCACCGGCCGCCCCAGAAGTAGGGGAGTGGCGAATCGCGAATAGGGCGACACGGCATGCCATGCTCACTCGCCACTCGCCATTCGCGATTCGCCCTGGGCCTTCCAGTCGCGCGCTCATCCATGGTATCACTGAGCCCGTCTGGAGCAGGAACTTGCATGTCGTCTGAGTCGGTGGGTGGCATTCTGGGGGCGATCGTCGCGGCGGTCGTCCTTGCGGTTGCCGTCGTGTTCGGGCCGATCGGCCAGTACGGCAAGCCGCCCAAGCCGGCGAAGGCCGAGCCGGCGGCGGCGCCACCCGCAGCCCCGGTCGCGCCCGCGCCGCGCGGGCCGGTCATCCGGGAAGTGCCCAACCAATAGGGTTTGAAAATCGGATTTCCGCCCCCTTGCGGAACGCTTTTGCCATTCCCATCTAGCTTCTAACGGCGACGTTGAGCGTAAAGACCTCCGTCGCTGGAACGACCTTGGAATTGCTTAAGGCTTGCGCCGGATGTACGCGCGGCCCGCCGTTCCGGGGTCGTTGGCATTTTAGGCCCCTTTTCGGCCCTTCCCCAGACCCCCGGCTTGGCAGCGCAGGATGCGGCGGATATACGCTGCCGTCATGAACGAAGCGATCAGACCGGGCATCGACAACCAAGCCCACGAGGGGCCGGAACTGTCGGTCATCGTCCCAACTTTCAACGAGCGCGACAACGTCACCGTGCTGTACCGCCGCCTCGAGGCGACGCTCGCCAACGTCGTCTGGGAAGTCGTGTTCGTCGATGACAATTCGCCCGACTGCACCTGGGATGTCGTGCGTGAGCTGGCGCAGCGCGACAGCCGGGTGCGCTGCGTCCGCCGCATCGGCCGCCGCGGCCTGTCGGGCGCCTGCATCGAGGGCATCCTTGCCTCCAGCGCGCCCTATGTGGCCGTGATCGATGCCGACCTCCAGCACGACGAGACGCAGTTGACCAAGATGCTGCTCTTGCTCGCGAGCGATCAGGCCGACCTCGTCGTCGGCAGCCGCTACATCGAGGGCTACAAGAGCGAAGGCTTCAACAGGCAGCGCGCCGGCGCCAGCGCGCTCGCGACCGAGGTCGCCAAGAAGATGCTGCGGGTGGAGATTGCCGATCCCATGAGCGGCTTCTTCATGATCCGCCGCGACCGCTTCGAGCAGCTCGCGCCAAAACTCTCCGTGCACGGCTTCAAGATCCTGCTCGACATCGTCGCGACCGCGCACGGCAGCTTGCGGGCGGTCGAGATTCCCTACACCTTCGGCGCCCGCCAGCACGGCGAGAGCAAGCTCGATTCCATGGTCGCGCTCGACTTCCTCGGCCTCGTCTTCGCCAAGCTGACCAACGACATCGTCTCGCTGCGCTTCATCCTGTTCGCGATGGTCGGCGGCATCGGCCTCGTCGTGCACCTGACCACGCTGTTCATCGCGCTTCGCCTGTTCAACGCGCCGTTCCCGGAGGCGCAGGCCGCGGGCGCCATCGTCGCCATGACCAGCAATTTCGTCCTCAACAACTTTCTCACCTATCGCGACCAGCGGCTGAAGGACTTTGCGCTGCTGCGCGGCCTGATCGCCTTCTACATCGTGTGCAGCGTCGGCCTGCTCGCCAATGTCGGCGTCGCCTTCTCGGTCTACGACCAGGAGCCGATCTGGTGGCTGGCCGGCCTGGCCGGCGCGTTGATGGGCGTGGTGTGGAACTACGCGATGTCCGGACTGTTCGTCTGGCGCAAGAAATAGCGCGTGATGGGCGGGGCCGACGCGCGGATCGTCCGCAACACCGCGCTGCTGATTGTCGCGCTGGTGGGATTGCGGCTCGTCGCAGCCGCCTTCACGCCGATCACGTTCGACGAAGCCTATTACTGGATGTGGTCGAAGAGCCTCGCCGGGGGCTATTACGACCACCCGCCCATGGTCGCCTATGTGATCCGCGCCGGCACCATGATCGCGGGCGATACCGAGCTCGGCGTCCGCCTCGTCTCGATCCTGCTCGCGCTGCCGATGAGCTATGCGGTCTATCGCTCCGCCGCAATTCTGTTCGGCGGGGTGCGTGTGGCCGCGACCAGCGCCATCCTGCTCAACGTGACGCTGCTGGCTTCCGTCGGCACGCTGATCGTCACGCCCGATGCGCCGCTGCTGGTCGCCTCCAGCTTCGTGCTGTTCTTTCTCGCCAAGGTGCTGGAGACCGGACGCGGCGCCTGGTGGCTCGCGGTCGGCGCCGCCGTCGGCGCGGCGCTATTGTCGAAATACACCGCGATGTTCTTTGGCGCCGCGATCCTGATCTGGCTCGCTTGCGTGCCGAAGCTGCGGCGCTGGTTCCTCTCGCCCCGGCCCTATCTCGGCGGCCTCGTCGCGCTGGCGCTGTTCTCGCCGGTGATCCTCTGGAATGCCGACCATCAATGGGTCTCGTTCGCAAAGCAGCTCGGCCGCGCCAAGATCGAGGACTTCCGCCCCGTCTTCATCGCCGAGCTGATCCCGACCCAGATCGCGTTCGCAACCCCGCTGGTCTTCATCCTCGGCGCCATGGGCCTGCATGCGCTGACCTGGCAGCGCGCCGGCGCGCTGGCCTCGCGCGTGCTGATCGAGACGATGTTCTGGACCATCGTCGCCTATTTCGTCTGGCATTCGCTGCATGCGCGCGTCGAGGCCAACTGGTTCGCGCCGGTGTATCCGCCGTTCGTCATAGCCGCGGCCGCCGCGGCCAATCTTGCGCAATGGAAGCCGCGTCAGCGGCGCCTCGTCGACGTTTGCCTGCGCTGGGCCGCGCCTGTGGGCATCGTCATGTTTGCAGCCTTGATCGTGCAGGCCAATACCGGCTGGTTGTCCGGATATCGCCGCGATGCCACCGTGCGCAGTGTCGGTGTCGGCTGGCGCGAGCTCGCGGCCGGAATCGAAGCGGTGCGCGCGCGCAGTGGCGCCACCTGCGTGCTGGCGCAGGATTACGGCACCACGAGCTGGCTCGCATTCTATCTGCCGCGCGGCACCTGCGTCGCGCAGCAAAGCCAGCGCATCCGCTGGGTCAACATGACCGAACCCGATCCCAAGCTGCTCGCCGGCAAGCTGCTCTATGTCGACGAGCTGCGCGCCGACGGTCATCCTGCCCTCAATGCTCTCTTTGCAAAGGTGACGCAGGTGGCGCAATTGCAGCGCAAGCGCGGGCCGCTCGTGGTCGAGACCTACGGCATCGACCTGCTGGAAGGCGCCAAGGGCGAGGTGCTGGACCGCTCGCCGCCGCCGGAAGCGCGGTAGCGGCTTAATCGATCATCTCGGCCTTGTCAGCATCCTGTCCCGGCCCATCGCGATCGCGCCAGAACCAGACAGTCACGACGCCGGAACGGCCGCGGACCCGGGCGAGCAGGGGGCCGGACAGAACGCCGTCGGGCGCGCCCTGGAAGTCGGCCGCATCCAGCAGCGTGTCGCTCAGCACAAGGCGCGCATCGTTCTGGGCGGCAATCTCCATCAGCCGGCTTGCGACGTTGACGGTGTCGCCCGTCGCCGTGATGTGCTGATGGCTTTCGCCGAGTCGCGAGGCGACGATCGGGCCGCAATGTGCGCCGATCTTGTAGCCGAGCTGACCTGCGATCGCCGGCGGCAGCGAGGCGATCCAGCGTGCGAGGCCGCGATGCAGATCGACCGCGCATTTCAGCGCGCGCGCCGAGTCGTCGGGCATGGCGCGCGGCAGCCCGAACAGGATCATGGCGCCGTCGCCGAGAAAGCCCGTGATCATGCCGCCGCAATCGATCGCGATCCGGTCGATCAGCGCATGAAACGCCTTCAGAATATCCGTGAGCTCGTCCGGATCGATCCGCTCGCTCAAACCGGTGAAACCGGAGAGATCGACGAACACCACGGCTGCATCCTGCCGCACCGGCTTCGACAGGAAGTTCGGATCTCGCGAGAGCCAATCCCGCAGCGCCGGAGCCTGGAATTGCGCAAGCGACCTGCTCTTAGCGGCGAAATATTGCGTGCGGCGGCCTCCGGCCCACAGCTGCACGCCGGCAAAGACCGCAACCGGCGGCACGGCGGCGGCGAGCGTGGTCGCGGCGTTCAGCCAGACGCCGTGCGTGAACGCGAACAGGTTGAGCCCGGCCCAGGCGATCATCACCGCGGCCGCCGCCATGGTGCCGAGTGCGATGCGCCGCCAGGCGAGCAGGCCGACCAGCAGCACCGGCAGCAGGATCGCCGTGAGCGCGTCGGCAATGCGGACGCGGTGGTCACGCAGGATGGCGTCGCCGGCGACGAGATGCGTGATTGCGGTCGAGACCACCTCGACGCCGGGCATCAGGGAATCGAACGGCGTCGGATAGAAGTCGCCGCCGCCGGCGACGGAGGCGCCGATCACGACGATCCGGTTCTCGATGGCCGCGCGATCGAGCGTGCCGTCGAAGATGCTCTGTGCGCTGACGGTACGGATGGTGCGGCGCGGGCCGTAATAGGTGATCGGCAATGCCAGATTGCTGTCGGTCGGCACCACGCGATCGCCGAGCATGAGATGGCCCGGCGCGACGGTCAGCGGCTGGTCGAGCGCGCGCGCCGCGACGCGCAACGGAAACGACAGCTCGACCTTGTCGCGGGTCCGGAACAGCATCGGCACCGAGAGCGGCGAGCCCGATTGCCCGGTCGCGACGTTGACGATGCCGACCTCGGCGTGATCGGCGAATGCGGGCAATGGCTGCAGGAAGCGCTCGGCCTCCGGCAGCACGGCCAGCGGACCTTCGCTGCTGGGTGACACGGTTTCGCTGGCCGAGGGGAAGATCGCGGCGGCGGCGAGCACCATGCGGCCGGTGGCCAATGTGTTGGCCAGCGTCGCATCGCCGATCGCGGCGCTGCGGTCGACCAGCAGCAGGTCGATCGCCACGACCTTCGGCTTGAACTGCACGATGGTATCGACCACGCGGGCAAGATCGGCGCGCGGCAGTGGATAGGTGCCGCCGCGCTTCACCACCGTGTCGTCGATCGCAACGATGGTGACGAAATCCGGCGGACGCCGCACGCCGCGCGCCTGCGTCCGCCAATCCGTCAACGTGGCTTCGAGGCGGTCCAGGAAGCGCAGATGGCCGTGGGCGTGCGTGGCATAGATGCCCGCGCCCCACAGCGCGGTGAGGACGAGTGCCACCAGGATCTGAACGCGTCGGCTGCGCATGCGGTCTTGCAATCGTATAATCCAAATCTCATGGGCCGGGCCTTGCCGGCCCCGGCTCATTGCCCGAGTCTGGCCATGAGCGCGTCGACGCGCGGCTGGCCCCAGGTCTTGACGGTCAACGGACCGGTTGGCTCGACATCGACGCCTTCGCCGGGGCCGAGCACGACGCCGCGTCCACGAGCCCTGCGGCTCACGCCGACCCGGCCGTCTGCGACGAACACGGAAGTCTTGGCGTCGGCGGCATCGACCGCCCATTTCGTGCCGCGCACTGCGGCGATCGCTTGCGGCGTCAGCACCTTGAAGGGATTGCCGCGCGGCTTCTTGGGCACCTCGATCAGCAGCGCTTTGCTGCTCAACTCCACGGAGTCTATATGTCCGTCGCGGTTGGCGTCCTTAAGTTCAAATCTGGCGCCGTTTTCCGCAACGATGGTGATGCCGTTGTCGCAGCGCCAGGTCTGCGTCCCGGCAGCCGACGGCGATGCCGTGCAGCCCGCATTCGCCGCAGGCTGCGCAGTCGCAGATCCGATCAACAGAAACGACCCCGCCAGGGCGAAAAACCCCGCGCGCGCAATCCCTCTCATGCCAGCCTCCGTTTGCGTGCTCGGCACAGCTCAGGGCAGGATGATACGGTACCGTATCACGCGCAGAGGCTGCTGAAAAGTGCCGAAGTGGGAGCTATTTTCTCGCACCCGCGATGTCCAGAACCGAGGCGATCAACTTTCAATCACGGCGCCGTGCCGCGGTGCCCGGCGCGTCATGAGCATGCACCGTTGTCGCGCGGCCGACGAGGCCCAATCCGACGCGTCGTCCACCAGCCTCGCGCAACGCTGGCGCGTTACGTTCGGGGGCAGTGGAGGGCCACGAAAATGACGTTCTCAAGTGCGTCATGGATGTGGCCGCAGACGTCCGCAGAGCCTGCTGAACCGGCCGAGAATTATAGTTAACAGACCCGACTAAGTCCGTAGTTCTGCGGGCGTTTTTCTCAAAACGGGACAGCGTTAACGAGTCGCCGCAGATCCGCCCGAACTTAATCCGCATTTAACTAAAAGTCGCCTTAATGACGCTCCGACCCTCTGCGAGATGCTGTTCCCGGATCGTGACCAGCGGCACTTCGAAGGGGGACAGAGTGACACCGTCCTGGACGCAAGGCGAATGAGTACGAGTATCGCTGCGCAGAGTAACGCGGCACGGAAGTCCAAGAATTTCTCGAAGACCAATTCGCGGAAATCTTCCCGGAAAATGACCACGACCAATTGGCTTGGCGCCGCGGCGATCGGCTGCGCCGTGATGGGCGCCGCCTGGACCATTCACAGCAACATCTTCGGCGCGAGCGTCTATCCCTCCGTCGGCAGC
This sequence comes from Bradyrhizobium sp. BRP23, assembly GCF_020194135.1. Taxonomy (NCBI): domain Bacteria; kingdom Pseudomonadati; phylum Pseudomonadota; class Alphaproteobacteria; order Hyphomicrobiales; family Nitrobacteraceae; genus Bradyrhizobium; species Bradyrhizobium sp. BRP23. The sequence goes on from NZ_JADYVW010000002.1 coordinate 184,556, forward strand.
GTCGGCTACGACGAGCCGGTGATCAAGCGCGCGCCCAGGGTGGTGCTGCGCGAGGCCGGCGAGGCCATCAAGGAAACCTTCGCGCTGCTGCCCGACCGCCTCCAGGTCGCAGCTCCGATCTCGCGCGAGATGTTCAACGAGCGCTTTGCCGCGGCCGCAACGCAGGGCGTGCCGTCGAATGCCACAAGCGCCGCACCCCCGGCGCAGGTCGTTGCGGTGGCCAAAGACGCCCCGAAGCAGGGCGTGATCGCGAAGGTCGCGGAGGCGCTGAAGCCGGCGGCCAAGGGCGCCGACAACGCCGCGGACAAGACCAAGCGCGCGCCGGCTGCCCAGCTGCAACTCGCCTCGGCCGACCCGGCCGAGATCGTGCCGGCGCCCGAAGCCAAGCAAAAATCCTTCGCCGACCGTGCCAAGGCCGCGGTGATGTCGATCACCGCTCCGCGCCAGGCGATGGTGGAAAAGCTGTGGGGCAAGCGCGAAGCGTCCGGCGGGCTGCTCGCCTACGCCTCGGCCGATGCCAGCATCACTGCGTCCATCGCCCCGAAGGAGCAGAACCCGATGTTCGGCGGCGCTCCGCCTTATGAGCGGGACACCGCGGTCTACGACATCACGGCCAAGATGGTGTATCTGCCCGACGGCACCAGGCTCGAGGCGCATTCCGGCCTTGGCGCCAATCGCGACGATCCGGACTCCCGCCGCCTGCGCATGCGCGGCGTGACGCCGCCGCACATCTACACGCTGAAGCCGCGCGAGGCGCTGTTCCACGGCGTGCCGGCGCTGCGCCTCACCCCGATCGGCGGCGAGAGCGCGATCTACGGCCGCGACGGCCTGCTCGCCCACACCTTCATGCTCGGGCCGGGCGGCGATTCCAACGGCTGCGTGTCGTTCAAGGACTATTACGCGTTCCTCGACGCCTACCGCAACAAGGGCATCCGCAAGCTCGCGGTGCTGGCGCGGGTGGAGTGAGGCGAGCTCAGGCCGCAACGGTCTTGCGCAGCGCCATCTCGGTCGCGATCGCGCGCCGGACCGCGGGGCGGGCCTGCATGCGTTCGAGATAGGCCGCGAGCGGTGGCCATTGCGCGATGTCGATCCCTGCCGGACGGAGCAGAAGCAAGGTCCAGGTGAGATGGGCATCGGCCACGGTGAAGGCGTCGCCGACGAGGAATTCGCGGCCCGCCAGATGCGCTGCCGGCACCGACAGTGTCTGCATGATCCTCGCGCGCGGCTTGGCCAGCGAGCCGTCGTCCTTGTACCAGAAGGTTGGAAACAGGAACGCCTTGTGGATCTCGGCGCCGACGAAGCTCAGCCATTCCTGCAGGCGATAACGATCGATGTCGCCGGGCCGCGGCGCAAGGCGTGCCTCCGGCTTCACATCGGCGATGTATTGCAGCACCGCTGCGCTTTCCGTCAGCCGCTCGCCGTTCTCCAGCACCAGGACCGGCACCGCGCCCTTCGGTGACACCTCACGGAAGTCGCGGCCGTCGTCCACGAGCCGCTTGGTCCAGATATGGGCGAGGTGATACTGCGCCTCGATTCCGGCCTCCAGCAACGCGATGTGGCTCGAGAGCGAGCAGGCCATCGGAAAGAAATAGAGCTGCAGCATCGGGAAGGTCTCCTCAGGTCAGCACGTCGCTCTGCGCGATGATCGCGAACCGGTCGGACAATTCGGCCAGAGCGACCTCGTGAACAATTCTCGCCGGCAGCGTGCCGCCGCGCCCATCGGGAAGATCGCGCGTGGCGCAGGCATCCGCCGCGATCGTCGTGCGCAGGCCGAGATCGAGCGCGGCGCGCGCGGTCGAAGACACGCACATATGCGTCATGAACCCCGCGAGCACGATGTTCTTGCGTCCGGTCGCGGCCAGCCGGGCCTGCAGGTCGGTGCCGGCGAAGGCATTCGGCAGCGCCTTCTCGATCACGGGCTCGGTCGCGAGTGGCGTCAGGCGTTCGACGATCGCGCCGCGCGCCGCCTCGCGGTCGAACAGGCCGCCGGCGCGACCCTTGTGCGCGACGTGGAAGATCGCAGCTCCGCTCTCCCGTGCGCGCGCGAGCAGGCGCGCAGCCGCGGCGATCGCCGCTTGCGCCTCGGGCAGGGCGATGGGGCCGGCGCAATATTCGTTCTGGATGTCGATCAGAACGAGGCATGTCTCGTTGAGCTTGGGCGGATCGAGATCGGCGCCGGCGAGTTCGAGCAGCGTCTTTGGAGCGGTCATGCCGTCAGGCTTTCGTGAATTCGGATGCTTCGACACTAGCGCAGCAGCAGCCTGCCATTGTGCAGGACTATTGCAGCTGATGGCTGCGAATTTGCAGGTAGCGGCGGCGCCTGCTAGGCTCGCCCCGATGAATTGGGACGATCTGCGCATCATCGCCGCGGTCAGGGACGAGGGCACCTATGCCGGCGCCAGCGCGCGGCTGCGCATCGACGAGACCACCGTCGGCCGCAGGCTTGCGCGCATCCAGCGCGATCTCGGCGTGAAGCTGTTCGATGCGGTGGACGGCGTGCGGCGGCCGACGCGCCAGTGCGAGGCGGTGCTCGCGCATGTCGGTGCGATGGCCGCGCATGCGGCGGCGATCGACCGCATCAAGGAGGGCCAGGCCGGCCCGGTCGGGCGGCTGCGCATCGCCTCGACAAATGCGGTCGCCGAGGAGCTGCTGGCGCCGCATGCGAGCAGCTTCCTGCGCGATCATCCGGGGCTGACGCTGCAATTCCTCACCGCGAGCGGCAACGTCAAGTTCTCGCGCTGGCAGGCCGATCTCGCCATCCGCCTGCGCAAGCCGGAGAAGGGGGACTTCACCATCTCCAAGCTCGGCGACGTCAGGCTGTACTTCTTCGAGCCCGCGGACCGCGGCGGCCGCGAGCCCGTTGCGTGCGTCTATCCGGACGAGCTCGACGCGATCCCGGAAGCGCAGTTCTTGCGTGCGAAGCGGCTGACCAACATGCGCTGCATCACCGACAATATCCGCATCATCCGCACCATGATCCAGTCGCATCTGGCCATCGGCGTGCTGCCCGAGCACAGCTGCGCACCCCTGCTCGCCGACCGCAGCCTGCGCGCCACCCTGCTGCCGAAGCGCCGCGACGTCTGGCTGCTCGTGCAGAACCACCTCAAGCGCGATCCCGCGACACGCGTGACGATCGCGTGGGTGAGGGCGTGCTTCCAGGACAGTGCGCGCAAATGATGCCGCATATCGCCGCGATCATCGCGCCACGCTGCGCACGCTGCGACGAAAAAACTTCACCCGCCCCCTTGCAACCCGAACGTGCCTGGTCTATTAGCGCCGTCCTTCGCTAGGCCATGGGTTCGGGCTCGCTGAGATCCCGACTGGCGCGGGCCGGGTCTTGCCGGTTTCGTGTTCCGCCGAATGAAGGAGAAACGCAGGACGTAGCTCATGGAGAGCGTCGGGTTGAACACCCGAAGGCATCGGTTCGATTCCGGTCTCTTGCACAAAGGATAGCTCAGTTTGGTAGAGCAGATGACTTTTACTCATCGGGTCGCGGGTTCGAATCCCGCTCCAGCGCTCCGTTTCAGCCTGAAACGCTGATACCTCTGACGAGGACCGGACGCGCGCTTCAGTCGCGGTCCGGCCGTTTTGCCGCAAGGCTTTCCGTCCGAACCTAGACACTGTGAGACCGGCTTTGCGCCGCGGGTAGATACCGCTTGCGCTGATGCCGGGTGGCTCCGCACGGCCGCGCGACACGTCTCGCGCGATCGCGCGCGTGCGCCCGTCGTCATGCAAGCTCAAGCCCCGGCCCGCCGATTTCGCGGGAAGCGTCGTCCGCGTCCTCACGTCCTTTGCAGGTGTAACCCGCTATCCGGCCGCGCTCGGCCGGAGGCAACTGAAGGAGGCGTGCCATGACTTTGAACAAGACTTGGCATTTGCTGATGCTGAACGTGACGGTGAAGGATGGCGAGCGTGCGTTGCTGACGCGCAACGGGCAGCTCGTGCGCGTGCTCGCGCCCGGCAAGCATCGCCTGTTCGATCCCCTGCACGAGCTGAAGGTCGAGGTGCTCGACGTGGTCCGCAGCGAATTTCCTGCGGAGCGCTACGCAGTGCTGAAGGCCGCGCGGCCTGACCTTGCCGCCGAGCTGTTCGAGGCGGTCGAGACCAAGGCGGACGAGATCGCCATCGTCAGCCTCGACGGCCGGCCCGTGCATCTGATGACGCCTTGGCAGGTGCGCGTCTACTGGAAGGTCGCAACGCGCATCGATGTCGAGCGCATCGATGTGTCCAGCGACGTCAGGGTCGACGCGCGGCACCTCACCATGATCGAGCGCAGCCGCTCGACCGTCATGAGCGAGACTGTGGTCGAGAACCACGAAGCGGGCCTGCTCTATGTCGAGGGCCGGCTCGTGGAGCGGCTCGCGCCCGGCCGGCACGCCTTCTGGACCGTCGGCCGCAAGATCGAGGTGAAGCGCCTCGACCTGCGGCCCCAGGCGGTCGAGATCACCGCGCAGGAGATGCTGACCAAGGATCGCATCGCGCTGCGGGTGACGCTGACGGCGTTCCGCCGCATCGTCGATCCCGAGCGCACGGTGGCGACCGTGCCCGACGTGGATGCGTGGCTGTACCGCCTGGTGCAGTTCGCGATCCGCGAGGCGGTGGCGGGCCGGACGCTGGACGAGGTGCTGTCTGCGAAGGCGGTGCTGGATGCGGAGCTGCGCGACTATGTGCGTGCACGCGTCGCAGAGTCCGGCGTGGAGGTGACCGAGCTCGGCGTCAAGGACGTGATCCTGCCCGGCGAGATCCGGGAGCTGGTGAACAAGGTGGTGGAGGCGGAGCGGGTCGCGAAGGCGAACCTGATCCGCCGGCAGGAGGAGACCGCGGCGACGCGTTCGCTCCTGAACACTGCCCGCCTGATGGAGGAGAACCCCCTGCTGCTTCGGCTCAAGGAGCTGGAGTCGCTGGAGCGGCTGGTCGAGAAGGTCGGCCGCATCGACCTCCATGCCGGTGAAGGCCAGGGCCTCGATGCCCTCCTGACCCGGCTCGTGCGTCTGAAGGCGCCCGAGAGCGCATGAACCGAAGGGCCGCCCACGGGCGGCCCTTCACATCGGCGTTGCCGCCGTCTGCGATGAACGCGATCGGCGCGCAGCGCGACCAATTTGAGCTCGTCGGGGATTGAGCGCGCTCGCAGGTTGCGTCATCTTGGGGCCGCAACGTCTTGATCAGGGAAGGCACATGACCGTTCTTCAGGAATCGATCCGCCCCGCGGCACGATCCAGCGATTGGAAGGCGATCGTCGTCCTGATCCTCATGATCCCGGTGCTGTGGTCGCCGGTGATCCTGTTTCGCTTCGTTCTGTATCAGCCGTTCAACATTCCGTCCGGTTCGATGACACCGGCGCTGATGGTCGGCGACTACGTCTTCGCCGCGAAATACCCCTACGGCTATGGCCGCTATTCACTCCCATTCGCGTCGTCCTGGATCTCGGGCCGCATCCTCGCCGCCGATCCCGAATACGGGGACATCGTGGTATTCCGGACGGCTAAGGACGGTTCTGCCGACTACGTCAAGCGCGTCGTCGGCTTGCCCGGAGACCGCATCCAGATGCGGCAGGGCCGGCTCATCCTCAACGACCGCCCGGTGACCCGCATCGCCCTGGAGGCGACATTTGCCGGCGACGCCTGCGGTGTCGACGACCGCGCCGCCGTCAAGCGCTGGCGCGAGACGCTGCCGAGCGGCGCGTCCTATGTGACCTACGACTGCCTCGACAACGGCTATCTCGACAACACAGACGTCTTCACCGTGCCGCCGGGCCACATCTTCGTGCTCGGCGACAACCGCGACAATTCCACCGACAGCCGCATGTCGACATTCGGCTTCGTCCCGATGGACAATCTCATCGGCAAGGTGACGCGGATCTTCTGGTCGCTCGACGAAGACGGCGAGCCGCGCTTCGAGCGGCTCGGGAAGGTGGAGTAAGGCTTGCTCCGTCATTCCGGGGCGGCGCGCAGCGCCGAGCCCGAAATCCAATAATCACAGGCGGACGGGAATGGCCTACTATGTCTACATCCTTGCGAGCAAGAAACACGGCACGCTCTACATCGGCGTGACCAACGACCTGGTGCGCCGCGTGTATCAGCACAGAACGAAGACCGTCCCCGGCTTCACGAGCAAGTACGGCGTCGACAAGCTCGTCTTGTTCGAAATCTACGACGATGCCGTGAGCGCCATTGCCCGCGAGAAGGAGCTCAAGACATGGCGACGTGACTGGAAGACGCGTCTCTTCGAGGAGCAGAACCCAAATTGGGATGATCTCTATCCGGGGCTGACCAAATAAGGTTCATCCTGCACTCCTTGTCATTCCGGGGCGCGCCCCCTTGGGCGCGAGCCCGGAATCCATAATCACAGCCAGATGGAGTGGGCCCGCTATGCCCGTCGCCCGTGAGTTGCGTGGTTATGGATTCCGGGCTCGCGCCCAAGAGGGGCGCGCCCCGGAATGACGTGCTCCCCAAAACAAAAACCCCGGCATCGCTGCCGGGGTTTCGCAATTCGTATCGTGCCTGAACGGCTGGATCAGAAGTCCATGCCGCCCATGCCGCCGCCCGGGGGCATCGCCGGGCCGGCGCCGCCCTTCTTCGGCAGCTCGGCGACCATGGCTTCCGTGGTGATCAGGAGCGCGGCCACCGAGGCAGCGTTCTGGATCGCGGTACGGACCACCTTGGTCGGGTCGATGATGCCCTTCTTGACGAGGTCGGCATATTCGCCGGTCTGGGAGTCGAAGCCGTAATTGTAGGCCTTGTTCTCCAGGATCTTGCCGACGATCACCGAGCCGTCTTCACCGGCGTTGATCGCGATCTGGCGAGCGGGGGCCGACAGCGCCTTGCGCACGATCTCGACGCCGGTCTTCTGGTCGTCGTTCTTGGTGCGCAGGCCCTTGAGCTGCTCGGAGGCACGGAGCAGGGCGACGCCGCCGCCCGGGACGATGCCTTCTTCCACGGCCGCGCGGGTCGCATGCATCGCGTCATCAACGCGATCCTTGCGCTCCTTCACCTCGACCTCGGTCGCGCCGCCGACGCGGATCACCGCGACGCCGCCCGCGAGCTTGGCGAGACGCTCCTGGAGCTTCTCACGGTCGTAGTCCGAGGTGGTCTCCTCGATCTGCGCCTTGATCTGCGCCACGCGCGCCTCGATGTCGGCCTTCTTGCCGGCGCCGTTGACGATCGTGGTGTTCTCCTTGTCGATCATCACCTTCTTGGCGCGACCGAGCATGTTGAGCGTGACGTTCTCGAGCTTGATGCCGAGGTCTTCCGAGATCGCCTGGCCGCCGGTCAGGATCGCGATGTCCTGCAGCATGGCCTTGCGGCGATCGCCGAAGCCCGGAGCCTTGACGGCCGCGACCTTGAGGCCGCCGCGCAGGCGGTTCACGACGAGGGTCGCAAGCGCTTCGCCTTCGACGTCCTCGGCGACGATGACCAGCGGCTTGCCGGTCTGCACCACGGCCTCGAGCAGCGGCAGCAGCTCGTTCAGCGAGGAGAGCTTCTTCTCGTTGATGAGGATGTAGGCGTCGTCCATCTCAACGCGCATCTTGTCGGCGTTGGTGACGAAGTAGGGCGAGATGTAGCCGCGGTCGAACTGCATGCCCTCGACCACGTCGAGCTCGGTCTCGAGCGACTTGGCTTCCTCGACGGTGATGACGCCCTCGTTGCCGACCTTCTTCATGGCGTCGGCGAGGAACTTGCCGATTTCGGCATCGCCGTTGGCCGAGATGGTGCCGACCTGGGCGATCTCGTCGTTCGAGGTGACCTTCTTCGAGTTCTTCTCGAGGTCGGCCACGACGGCTTCGACCGCGAGGTCGATGCCGCGCTTGAGGTCCATCGGGTTCATGCCGGCGGCGACCGACTTGGCGCCTTCCTTCACGATCGCCTGGGCGAGCACGGTGGCGGTGGTGGTGCCGTCGCCGGCCGCGTCAGCGGACTTGGAGGCGACTTCGCGCACCATCTGCGCGCCCATGTTCTCGAACTTGTCGTCGAGCTCGATCTCCTTGGCGACGGTGACGCCGTCCTTGGTGATGCGGGGAGCGCCGAACGACTTGTCGAGCACAACGTTGCGGCCCTTCGGACCGAGCGTGACCTTCACCGCATTGGCGAGAACGTCGACGCCGCGCAGCATCTTGTCGCGCGCTTCAACCGAGAATTTGACTTCTTTGGCTGCCATCTGGAGTTTTCCTTAGGTGAGTTTGACTGGAGGGGAGGAGAGGGGCTCTTAAGCCGCCTTCTTCTTGGACTCGCTGACTTCGAGAACGCCCATCACGTCGCTCTCCTTCATGATCAGCAGGTCCTGGCCGTCGATCTTGACCTCGGTGCCGGACCACTTGCCGAACAGCACGCGGTCGCCGACCTTCAGGTCGATCGGGATCAGCTTGCCAGCTTCGTCGCGGCCACCGGGGCCAACGGCGACGACTTCGCCCTGGGAGGGCTTTTCCTTGGCAGTGTCGGGAATGATGATGCCGCCAGCGGTCTTCTCTTCGGCGTCGATGCGCTTGACCACGACGCGGTCGTGAAGCGGACGGAATTTCATGCAGTCCTCCTAAGCAATTGCTCGGGTTGAGGTTTTGAGATTGTTAGCAATCGTTGCCCGTGAGTGCTAGCACGAGCGAGCCTGAAATAGGACAGGAATTTTGCGGGAGCAAGGGTTTGTAGCAGAAAAATTAGCAGCCGAAAGCGCGGACTGCCAGAAACCCCTCGCCATCGTTAACCGGGCAGCCGTGACCGTATTAGCACGGAGTCGTCTCTGCTGCTAAAGCATTGAATTTCAACAGCTTGTTAAACTTTTGGGCTTGAGATGAGTTGTCAGTTTGCGTCACATTTCTCTCATGTGAGCGCATCGTTTCCGGGTGGCTCCCCGGGGCACGGACCAAGCCACTCGCCGAATGCGCTCCTGCAAAGGAGGTTTGGCATGGGACTGCGCGTTGGGGGCGTTTCCGAGGAATTCCGGAAACAGATGCTGGGCTACGGGCTGACGACGGCACAAATTCTTTATCGGATGCCGGATCATCCCTCGCTGCTCCAGACCTATGTCTGGCAGAACTACGACATGTTTCCGAAATTCCCCGCGCTGACCGATTTCCTGGCGTTCTGGCAGGAGAAGCTCGACGGCCCCCTCCATTCGGTGACGGTGGCGCATTCCAAGCTGATCAAGCCGGCCGAGCTCCGCGCCGTCGACGGCGTGTTCCGCCTGCATTGAGGCCGCAAGGGTGGATTAGCCTGCGGCGGCGCGACGCGCTGCCGCTGGCGTAATCCACCTCGTTTCTCTCCGCGTGCCGAAACAGAAACGGTGGATTACGCCTTCGGCTAATCCACCCAACGAGATCACGCAATCAGACGCCGCCGCTGCAATAACGCGTCCACATCGCGCGATAGGCCGCGTCCACCGCGCGTGCATATGAGATGGGGTTGCCCGCGGCCGCGGCGTTGATCGTTGCGGGCAGTTCGCGGCGCAATTTGTCGAGCTCGCCGGTCTCGGCCGCGCGGCTGGCCGCGATCTCGACATAGGCCTCCTCGCTGTCGGCGACCCAGTCCGGCAGGCCAAGCGCGGTGAGGATGGCGCCGGCGGCGCGGCCGGGCAGGCTGTTGCCGAGCTTCGCCACCACGGGCACACCCATCTGCAGGGCTTCCCATGTGCTGACGCCGCCGTTCTGCGGAAACGGATCGAGAGCAATATCGATGCGATTGAACGATGCCAGATGCTCGTCCCGCAAGGTGGCCCCGAGCAGATCCACGCGTTCGGCCGGCAATCGGCAAGCCGCAAATCGCGCCAGCAGCTCGTCGCGGACCAGCCGGTCGTCGAGCGCCACGTCCTTGATCAACAGTCGCGAGCCCGGCACCCGTTCGAGGATCCTGGACCAGACTGCCGCGGCCTCGTCCGAGATCTTGCTGATGCGGTTGAAGACACCGAAGGTGACGAAGCCGTTCGAGAGCGCCGGCGTTGCGGCTCGCGCAATCCCGGCCGGCAGCGGCGCCAGCGTCACGAAGCACGGCAGGTCGACCACCGTCTCTGCAAACAGATGCCGAACGTCGTGCGGAATCCCGACCGGATCCGAGAACAGATAGTCGATTGTCGGCAACCCGGTGCCGGTGCCATGGCCCCAGCCGTGCGCCTGGATCGGTGCCGGCTTGCGCGCAAATATGCCGAGGCGGTTTCCTCTGGTATGGCCGGACAGATCGATCAGGATATCGATGCGATCGTCGCGAATCTGGGCGGCGAGGCGATCGTCGCTCCATTGCGAGGCGTCACGCCAGCGATCGGCGATGCCTTGAAATTCGCGTGTCGTCGCGTCCACTTTCGCCGAGCACGAGTAGCACACGATCTCGAACTGGGCGCGGTCATGGTGTTGCAGGACGGGCTTGAAGATGAACGCAGCCGAATGCGCGTTGAAGTCCGACGAGACGTAGCCAAGCACCAGGCGGCGATCCGGATCGCGGCCGTTGTCATGCGGTGCCGCCGCTTCTGAAGCGATTTTCGCGCCGATCCGCTCCCACCATACGCGTCGCGCCTGCTGATGCCGCTCGACGCTGGCGTCCGGCACAAAATCGAGCGTGAAGATCTTGCTCGAGATCGCGCTCTCGAGATCGGGCCTGATATCGAGGGCTCTGTCGAAACTGGCGAGGGCTTCGTCGACCCGGCCGAGTCCGGCAAGACAAAGGCCCAGCACCAGATGAGCCTGATCGGAATCGGGCGCGATCGCGAGCGCCTTCTCGCAATCGGATAGTGCCTGGGCCACCTGCCGGGTCTGAAGCAAGACATTGGCGCGCCAAAGCCATCCGTTCACGTCGTCAGGGGCGAGGGCGATTGCCCGGTTGCAATCCGCCATGGCCTCGTCGAATCGCTGCAGCTCCCGGAGTGCCACGGCGCGGTTCGCCAGCGCCGCCGCATAGTCGGGCTTGATCGCGAGCGCGCGGTTCAGGCTTGCAAGAGCCTTGTCGTAGTTGCGCAGATGGCAGAGCGTGGAGCCGCGGCCGTTGTGGGCTTCGGCGAGGTTTGCGTCGACGGCGAGCGCCCGATCGTAGCTGTCGAGCGCTTCCTGGTAGCGATCCAGGGCCGCGCTCGCGTTCCCGAGATTGGAGAGAGCGAGGGCGTAGTTGGGCCGCAAGGCGAGCGCCTTGCGATAGCTCTCGCGGGCATCATTGTGACGTTTCAGCCCGTTCAGCGCGACGCCCAGGCTCATATGGGCTTCGGCCGATCGCGGATCGACGACAACCGCCCGGCTCAGCAGGCTCTCGGCCTGCTGATAATTCCCAGCATCGGACTCCAACGCGCCGAGCATATGCAGCGCGATGAATTGATTGGGCGCGATCTGCAGGAGCTGGCGATAGGCAGCCTTGGCCCCGGGCAAGCGTCCCTTCTTGTGCAACTCGAGCGCTTGCCCGAGCAAGGGCAGCACGTCGGCCTTTTGCCGCTTCTGAAGCCGGGCATTTTGAAATGCACGCTGACCGACATTGCTGCCCATGAATCAATTCCCCCGGATGTCCCGGGCGAGACTAGTTCAGCGCGAGAACGAAGACGAGACGACCCCAGCCCGACGCGCCAGCTTGGGGCAAGCTACGATCCCATACGGTGATCGCGTGATTGGCCTCAGCCTCTTACCCTCCAGGGGAGGGTCCTGGAGGGGGAGGGTGACAGCGCGGATGCGGCACTACTCAACACGACCAGCTCTGCGATTGCTGCCTCGCCCACGACTGGATAAGCTGACCTTCAAGCCATACCGCGCGACGGCGGCTCAGAAACAGGGAGGCAGACAATGGCCAAGCAAAAGGCATCGAGGCCCGCATTGAAGACCGCGGTGAAGAAGCGGAGTGGCGCCAAGGCGGCGGCGCGATCCTCGGCACGCAAGGCCGTGAAGGCGAAGGCGCGCACTGCCGCTGCGAAAAAGCCCGCACGTCCGAAGCAGCGCATCGCCGTCAGCCATCACCGCGAGGAAGACTTCAAGGCCGACGGCCTGCGCGCCTACGCGAAGTATCGCGATCTCGGCATCGGCGAGGCGACCCATGGCCTCGCGCAGGCGCATGTGATCCGCCTGCAAGGTCCCTGCAACCCGGCCGAGGTGTCCAAGCTCCACTATCACGACGTCGAATTCCAGATGGTCTACGTGCTCAAGGGCTGGGTGAAGACCTATATGGAAGGCCAGGGCGAGACCTTGATGCAGCAAGGCAGCGCCTGGACCCAGCCGCCGAAGATCAGGCACATGATCCTGGACTATTCGGACGACGTGGAGCTGCTGGAGGTTATCCTCCCCGCTGAGTTCAAGACGGTGGAGCTGAAGGCGTAAGCGCAACTCTCGATCGCTAAAATGCGGTCGATCCGAGAAACCGGGCGGTCAGCAATCGGGATGATTTCGGCCGCCCCGCAAGCCTGGTGCTAACCAGTCGAAAATACCTCTCGCGTCAACTCAAGGCTGTGTCAACGCGGGAAATGCTTTCATGGCGACCAACACTTTTGGCCGGCGCGGCACCGTAGCGCCAGCTCCAAGAGCATCGTTTCAAGCCGCCGCCGCGCCGGTCGCGATAGAGAAGCCCTCGTCCAGCGAGGAGACGCTTTTTGCCGACAACAAGCTTCTGGCCGACATCCCCTTCCTCACCATAGGCCTGATCTTCGGTCTGGTCCTGATCTTCGTTCTGCAGCGTAGTCTCGCCATCGACATCGCGCGGGACGGCGACATTGATGTGCGCTCGCTGATCGCTCAGGGCGCGTCCGGCTACGATCTCGTCGTCGGGAGGGGAGAGTGGTGGCGAATCGGCCTTGCGCCGCTTCTGCATGGCAGCGGGTGGCACCTCGTGAGCAATTGCGTTGCGCTGTTCATCGTCGGCGTCAGGCTGGAGTCGCTGATCGGCCGCGGCTGGTTTGCGCTGATCTTCGTTGCCAGTGCACTGGCCGGAGAGGCCGGCTCGCTGCTGGGCAACGGTCCCGGCACGGTCGGCGTCGGTGCGTCCGGCGCCGTCACCGGGCTGATCGCCGCGCTGTTCGTGGCGAGCTTCGATCCCGAAGCGGACGCCGATCAGACCATATCGAGGTTGAAGACGTCGCTGTTCTTCGGTGTTCCCGCACTGCTGCCAATGGCCTTTGGCGCTTCCGGCAACGTCAACTATTACGCCCACGCAGGCGGTGCGGTGGCCGGCGCCGCGCTCGCCGTCACGCCGTGGCTCGCCTTCTGGTCCTATGACAGCCTGCCGCGGAGTGCGAGCATGACCTTGCTGGCAGGATCCATCGGATCTCTCATCTGCGCCGGCTTCGCCGCCGCGCATTATTCGGCCTACATGGCCGATGCCGCGCACTATATCCGCGCCTCTGAAGTGCCGATGAAGGGCGACGAGATGGCCAGCCGGTCGCTCGATCTCGTTAGCCGCTACCCGAAAGACGCGCGGGCTCACGTCTACCGTGCTGTCTTCTTCCTGGAACAAGCGGATATCAATGCCGCCGAGAGGGAAGCGCAAACCGCCATGTCGCTCGCAGCTTCGGACGTGGCGGGTGGGCCGGTGCGCTCCGGGGCGCAGGGCTTGATGGCGGTGTTGCTGTGGGTGCAGGGGCGAACCAGCGAGGCGAAGGCGATGGCGGCCGAGCCGTGCCGCGCCAAGATGCCTGAGGTGCGTCGCATCCTGCAGAAGTCGAAATTGTGCGGTTGAGGCAAAGATTCTCGCCGCCGTCATTGCGAGGAGCTCTTGCGACGAAGCCAATCCAGACTGTCTCCGCGGACGCATGTCTGGATTGCTTCGCTTCGCTCGCAATGACGCGTGGAAAGAGAGCCTACGCCAACACCCCCACCACCGCTCCCATCAGGCACGTCGTGAGCGTCCCCGACACGATTGACTTCAGCCCCAGCGCATTGATCTCCTCGCGCCGCTCGGGCGCCATCACCCCTAAGCCGCCGATCATGATGCCGAGGCTGGCGAAATTGGCGAAGCCGCACATCGCATAGAGCATGATCAGGCGCGAGCGCGGATCGAGCGTATCGGGCGGCAGCTTCGAGAAGTCGACATAGGCGATCAATTCGTTCAGCACGGTCTTGGTGCCCATCAGGCTGCCGGCGGTGATCGCTTGATCCCACGGCAGCCCCATCAGCCAGCACACCGGCGCCATGACGAGGGCGAGCAGCCGCTGCAGCGAGATCGCGGCGCCGCCGACGTGCGGGAGCAGGCCGAGGATGGCGTTGACGAGATAGACCAGCGCCACCAGCACCAGCAGCATCGCGACGATGTTGATCAGCAGCTCGATGCCCGCGCTGGTGCCCTTCACGATCGCGTCCATCGTGCTGGCGACCTCCATTTGCGGATCTTCCAGCGTGCCGCCGGTGCGCTTGTCGGAGGTTTCAGGGACCATGATCAGGCTGACCAGGATCGCCGCCGGCGCGCCGAGCACCGAGGCGATGACGAAATGCGCGGCGGCGTCGGGAATGAGCGGCGCCAGCAGAGTCGCATAGAGCACCAGCACGGTGCCGGCGATGCCGGCCATGCCGCCGGTCATGACCAGGAACAACTCGCTGCGCGTCATCTGTGCCAGATACGGCCGCACGAACAGCGGCGCCTCGACCATGCCGAGGAAGATGTTGGCAGCGGTCGAGAGCCCGACGGCGCCACCGACGCCGAGCGTGCGCTCCAAGAGCCAGGCCATGCCGCGGACGATCGGTGGCAGCACGCGCCAATAGAACAGCAGCGTCGTGAGCACGCTCATGACCAGCACGATCGGCAGTGCCTGGAACGCCAGGATGAAGTCCGCGCCTGGCGCCTTCAGGTCGAAGGGCAGGGGTCCGCCGCCGATATAGCCGAACACGAAGGCGGAGCCGGCCCGCGAGGCCGCCGAGATCGCGCCGACCGCGTCGTTGATGGCGCCGAAGGCATGAGCGACGACCGGCAGCTTCAGCAGCACGAGGGCGGTGACGAAGGTCGCGGCGAGGCCGATCGCCGCCTGGCGCAGCGACACTGCGCGCCGATTCTCCGCCAGCGCGAAGGCGATCAGCAGCAATGCGAAAATGCCGAGTGCAGATTGCAGGCGCAGCATGATGTCCCAAACCCTCGATGATTATGGCCGTGCCTGCGCTGCAAAGGCAATGCCGGGAGCAGCCGGGAACGACCAGTGTTGACAAGCGGGGCCACCTCGGCCACGCGGGAGGCCTTCGATATCGAGGGAAAGAGCGGTCCGAGCGTGACCGAAGAGGCGATGCCAGAGCAGCCAATATCCGGACATCGACCGGTCACCGCCGGTGAGCTCCTCCGCCATCCCGCTTTCCTGTTCTTCCTGCTCTCGCGCAGCCTGTCGCGCTTCTCCAGCCAGATCGCGGCCGTCGCGATCGGCTGGCAGATCTACGATCTCACCGGCTCGGCGTTCGACCTCGGGATGGTTGGTCTCGTCCAGTTCCTGCCCACCGCGCTTCTGGTGTTCGTCGCCGGCCACGCCGCCGATCGCTACGAGCGCAAGCGCGTCATCCAGCTCTGCCAGCTGGTGGAGGCCGCGACCGCGCTCTATCTCGGGGCCATCACCTATCTCGGCGCGGTCAGCGAAGTGCAGATCTTCATCGCGACTTTCCTGCTCGGAATCGCCGGCGCGTTCGAGAGCCCGACCACGGCGGCGCTGCTGCCGCTGATCGCGCCGCAGGGCTCGCTCCAGCGCGCCACTGCCGTCTCCAGTGGGGCGGCGCAGGTCGCGACCATCACGGGACCTGCGCTCGGCGGCATCGCCTATGCGGTCGCCCCGCACCTTGCCTATGCCGTGATGGTCCTGTTCTGGGTCTTGGGGATGATCTTGACCGGCTTCATCCGGCCGCGCCCGCAGGCGATCGCGAGGGAGGGGATGGACTCGGACAACATCTTCGCCGGCGTCCGCTTCATTCGCAGCAACCCGGCGATCCTCGGGACCATCTCGCTCGATTTGTTCGCCGTGCTGTTCGGCGGCGTCACGGCGCTGCTGCCGATCTATGCCCGCGACATCCTCCAGACCGGCCCGGTCGGGTTAGGCGTGCTGCGCGCCGCGCCTGCGGTCGGTGCCTTGCTGATGACCATGGTGCTGGCGCGCCACGCGATCTCCCGGCATGTGGGCCTCCGCATGTTCCAGGCCGTGATCGTGTTCGGCCTCGCCACCATCGTGTTCGCGCTGTCGTCCTGGATGTGGCTGTCGGTGCTGTCGCTTGCAATCCTCGGTGCGGCCGACACGATCAGCGTCGTGATCCGCTTCTCGCTGGTGCAGCTGTCGACGCCCGATGAGATGCGCGGCCGCGTCGGCGCGGTGAACTTCCTGTTCATCAACGCCTCGAACCAGCTCGGCCAGTTCGAGAGTGGAGTGGCAGCCGCGCTGCTCGGCGCCATGCCCGCCGCTGTGCTCGGCGGCGTCGCCACCGTCGCAGTGGCGCTGCTCTGGATGAAGCTGTTTCCAGCCCTGCGCAAGGTGGAGAGCCTGGAGTAGGCGCTCCGCTCTCTCAACGTCATTGCGAGGAGCCCGCGACAAAATTGCGTAGCAATTTTGCGCTGATGCGACGAAGCAATCCAGAATCTCACCGCGGCGGCAGCCTGGATTGCTTCGCTGCGCTCGCAATGACGATTGTTGAGATGGCGTGGGGACTTAACTCGCGTCACGCCCGCAGCCCGGCAGCAGCAGGCGCCTCTTGACGCCTACTGTGCATGGGGTTGTTTTCGCGCTTTTTTGTTCAGCCCCGCCCGACGAACGGCATCTTGGTCGCCATCACCGTCATGGTCAGCACGTTGGCATCGAGCGGCAGGCTGGCCATGTAGGCCACGGCATCGCCGACTGCTTTCGCGTCCATGCGCGGCTCGTGCTTGGTGGTGCCGTCGGGCTGCAGCACGCCGGGGCCGTTGACCATGCGGTCGGTCATCGGGGTTGCGGCATTGCCGATGTCGACCTGGCCGACGGCGATGTCGTACATGCGGCCGTCGAGATTGCTGGCCTTGGTGAGGCCGGTGATGGCGTGCTTGGTCGAGGTGTAGGCCGCCGAGAATGGCCGCGGCGCGTGCGCCGAGATCGAGCCGTTGTTGATGATGCGGCCGCCGCGCGGGGTCTGATCCTTCATGATGCGGAAGGCGTGCTGGGTGCACAGGAACGGGCCGGTGAGGTTGGTGTTCACCACGGCCTGCCATTGCTCGAGGCTGAGATCCTCGAAGTTGACGGCCGGCGCGCCCATGCCGGCATTGTTGAAGAGCACGTCGAGCCGGCCGTAGGTCGCCTTCACCTTGTCGAACAGCGCGGCGATGGAGTCCGGCTTGGTCATGTCGGCGGTGACGCAGAGGCTTTTTCCCGCGGGACCGAGCTTTGCCGTCTCCTCGAGCATGTCGAGCCGGCGGCCTGTGAGCACCACGGTGAAGCCGGTGTTCATCAGCGCCAGCGACGCCGCGCGCCCGACGCCGGTGCCGGCGCCCGTCACCAATGCGATCTTTTTCGCTTCACTCATCGTTTCCTGCCTTTTCTCTTCTGCTGTCAGGTTTTGGGTTCTTTGTCGTTCTTGTAGGGCGGGCGCGGAATGTTCTGATGCGCCGCGCGCAAGGCCGCCGACCAGCGCGAGCGCAGGTCGTGGAAATAGGGCTCGCCTGCCTCGATGCGGTGGTTGAGATCGGCCTCGCAGGCATCGTTGCGCACCACCAGCACGTCGATCGGCAGGCCGACGCCGAGATTCGAGCGCATCGTCGAATCCATCGAGATCAGGCCCGTCTTCAGCGCCTCGTAGAGCTCGACGTCGTAATGCATGGCACGGTCGAGCACCGGCTTGCCGTATTTGTGCTCGCCGATCTGCAGGTACGGCGTGTCGGTGGTGCACTCGATGAAATTGCCGGCGGTGTAGACCATGAACAGGCGCATCCGCGCGCCCTTGATCTGGCCGCCGAACAGAAAGGAGACGTCGAAGGACACGTCCTCGGATTTCAGCGCCGGCCCTTCGGTGGCATGCACCGCCCGGATCGCCCGGCCGATGCGCTGGGCGGCCTGGAACATCGTCGGCGCGTTCATCAGCGTCTCGATCTCGCCCGTATTGGGATCTTCGAGGCCCTCGGTCAGCGTCGACAGCACCGACTGGCTGATGGCGAGGTTGCCGGCACTGGCGATCGCCATGATGCGCTCGCCGGGCTTGGAGAAGATGTGCAGCTTGCGGAAGGTCGAGACGTTGTCGAGGCCGGCATTGGTGCGGGTATCGGCGATCATCACCAGACCGTCCCGAACCAGGATTCCGCAGCAATAGGTCATTTCCAGTCCCCGAACGCGTTTGCGCGGAATTACTAGCCAATTTCAGGGGCCGCTCCAACCCCCGATTAAGCCCGTCATTCCGGGGCGCGACGAAGTCGCGAGCCCGGAATCCATCCACCAACTCTGCGACCAGATGGATTCCGGGTTCGCGCTACGGAATGACGGTGTGAGACGGCAAGCTAGTCAGCTGCGTCGACCAGAAACGCCTCATCAACCGGCACGCCGAGCGCGGTGACCAGCCGGTTGGTCTCCGCGGCCATGCCGACGATGGCGAGCAGCTCCCCATATTCGGCCTCACTCATGCCCTTGGCCCGTGCCGCGGCCGTGTGGGAGTGGATGCAATAGCTGCAGCCATGCGCGATCGACACCGCGACGTAGAGCATTTCCTTGACCTTGGGATCGAGCGCGCCGGGAGCCATCACCTCCTTGATGCTCTCCCAGGTCCGCCGCAGCGTCTTCGGATCGTGCGCCAGCGCGCGCCAGAAATTGTTGACGAAGTCCGATTTCCGCACTTTACGGATGTCGTCGAAAACGGCTCGCGCTTCAGTCGAGAGTTCATCATCCGAAAGCAGTTTCGCAGTCGCCATGGCTACCTCGCGGGTTGATCCGATCCCGCGATTGTAGCACGCCGAATGTGTTCGGCGGGCGGCTCCTAGCTCTGCCGCTGGGATTGCGATTGCGACTGCCCGCCGCGGCCGGCCTGTTCGACCTTCACCGCCACCGTCAGCGTTTCCGTGCCGCCGCCGTAGCGCGTGCCGCGCACCGGGGCCGCGCCGAGATAGTCAAGCCCGATCGCGAGGCGGACATGCGCGTCGGTGGCGCAGATGCTGTTGGCGGGATCGAAGCCGACCCAGCCGAGATCGGGCACGTAGGCCTCTGCCCAGGCATGGCCGGCGTCCTGGTGCACCGTGTCGTCCGCACGCAGGAAATGTCCGGAGACGAAGCGCGCCGGCACGCCGCCGGCGCGGGCGCAGGCGATGAAGATGTGCGCGTAATCCTGGCAGACCCCGCGCTTGAGCGTGAACGCCTCCGCTGCGGACGTGCCGCTGTTGGTCGGGTCCTCGTCGAACGTCATGTGATCGGCCACCTGCGTCATCAGCGTGTGCAGGAAGCCCAGCGTGTCGCTCTCGGCCTCGCTGCGCAACTGGCGCGCGACCGCCGTCATCGCCGGATTGACCGAGGTGAGGTCGGTGACGCGCAGGAACATGCCGGGGGGAAAGCGCTCATCGCTGCCACGCAGCACGCCGCCGGTGTCGTGGGTCTCGATCAGCCCTTCGGCAATGATCTGGATGTCGCCGACGGGCCCGCAGGACAGCACGTGGGTGACGTTGCCGAACGCGTCCTCATGCATGTCGAGCTTGGTGTCGGTGGAGACGTCGATCTGCCATTCCGCGACGTATTGCCCGTCATGACTGCCCGGCGTCATGCGCAGGATCTGGATCACGCTGGTGGCCGGCGGCTCGTAGCGATAGGTCGTGGTGTGCTGGATTCGCAGGCGCATGGTGGACCGTGTCGTTTGTTGTAAGGCGTGACTGCCGTCGCAAAGAAGCTCGTCATGCCCGGGCTTGTCCCGGGGCATCCACGTTCTTCCTCGTCGCGCAAAAGCAAGAACGTGGATGGCCGGGACATCTAGCGCGAAGACGCGCTTCGCGCTCTTGCCCGGCCATGACAATATCCCCTGTCGTCAGTCGAGCGACATTAGATCAAATACTGCTTCGTGATGATTTCGCCCAGCCTGGAATTGTCCGCGATGAATTCCTGAATGAATTCATGCACGCCATGCTGGAAAATGTCGTTCATGTTGCTGTGTTCCAGCCGGTTGCGGATGCCGCGGGCGTGGCGCTGGGCCGGGCCCTGGCGGCCATAGGCGACGCCGATCTGGTCGAGGTTGCGCACGAGGTTGCCGTAGCAGCTGGCGAGCGAGCGCGGCAGCGTGTCGTTGAGGATCAACAGGTCCGCGATCAGCCAGGGCTTCAGCGTCTCGCGATAGACCCAGTGATAAGCCGTCAGCGCCGAGACCGAGCGCAGGATCGAGCTCCACTGGTAGAAATCGAGGGGCCCACCGACATGCTCCTCCTCGGGCAGCAGCACGTGATACTTCACGTCGAGGATGCGCGCGGTGTTGTCGGCCCGCTCCAGGTGCACGCCCATGCGCGAGAACCAATAGGCGTCGTTGCGCAGCATGGTCCGATAGGCCGAGCCGTCGAAGCGAAGCGAGGTCTCCTGCACGAAGCGCAGGAATTTTGCGAGGTCCTCGCGTGTCGAGGTGCCCTTGCTCCACACCGCCTGAAGCTCGATCCAGGCCGAGTTGATGGTGTCCCACATCTCGCTGGTGAGGGCCGTGCGCACCGAGCGCGAGTTCAGCCGCGCCGCTTCGATACAGTTTCGGATCGAGGACGGGTTGTTCTGGGAGAACGAGAGATACTCGACGACGTTGTGCTCGTTGGCTTCCTCATAGGCCTGATAGAAGCTCGCGGCGACCCCGGCCGTGAGCAGCGCCGAATCCCATTCATTGGTCTTGCCGATATAGGCGGCGGGAAGCGCGGTGACGCGCAGCGTCGCATCGATGGTGCGCGCGAGATATTCGGCCCGTTCGACGTAGCGGGCGAGCCAGTAGAGGTTTTCGGCGGTACGCGACAGCATCTCTCTACTCGTCCAGAATCCAGGTGTCCTTGGTGCCGCCGCCCTGGCTCGAGTTCACCACTAGGGAGCCTTCCTTGAGCGCGACGCGGGTGAGCCCGCCCGGCACGATGGTCGTGCTCTTGCTGCCCGTGAGCACGAAGGGGCGAAGATCGACGTGACGTGGAGCGAGGCCCGACGCCGTGCAGGTCGGGCAGGTCGAGAGCGCCAGGGTCGGCTGGGCGATGAAACCTTCCGGCTCGCGCTTGAGCTTGTCGCGGAACGCTTCGATCGTCGCCTTGGTCGCGGCAGGGCCGATCAGCATGCCGTAGCCGCCGGAGCCGTGCACTTCCTTGACGACGAGCTCACTTAGATTGTCCAGCACATAAGCGAGGTCCTTCGGCTCGCGGCAGCGCCAGGTCGGCACGTTCTTTAGGATCGGCTCCTCGCCGAGATAGAATTTCACGATGTCGGGCATGTAGGAGTAGATCGCCTTGTCGTCGGCGATGCCGGTGCCGACGGCGTTGGCGAGCGTGATGTTACCGGCCGCGTAGGCCGACATCAGTCCGGGCACGCCGAGCACCGAATCGGGACGGAAGGTGAGGGGATCGAGGAAGTCGTCGTCGACGCGCCGATAGATCACGTCGACCCGCTTCAGCCCTTCCGTCGTCCGCATGAACACTTCGTTGTTCTTGACGACGAGGTCGCGGCCTTCGACCAGCTCGATGCCGAGCTTGTCGGCGAGGAAGGAGTGCTCGTAATAGGCCGAATTGTAGACGCCCGGGGTGAGCAGCGCCACCGTCGGCTCGCCGGAGGCGCTTTGCGGCGCGACCGAGCGGAGCGCTGCGAGCAGCTCGTCCGGATAGCGCTCGACCGGCGCCACCCGATGGCGGGCGAACAGATCCGGAAACAGCCGCATCATGATCTCGCGGTTTTCCAGCATGTAGGACACGCCCGACGGCGTGCGGGCGTTGTCCTCCAGCACGATGAAGTCCTCGGCGTCGACCCGGACGATGTCGATGCCGGCGATGTGCACGTAGACGTCGTGCGGCACCTGCTGGCCGTTCATCTCGGGCCGGAACACCGGGTTCTGGAAGATCAGATCGTCGGGCACGATGTCGGCGCGGAGGATGTCGCGGCCGTGATAGATGTCGCGTAGGAACATGTTGAGCGCGCGCACGCGTTGCTTCAGGCCCTTCTCCAGCCGCGCCCATTCCTTGCCGGACATGATCCGCGGAATCACATCGAAGGGGATCAGGCGCTCGGTGGACTCGGAATCGCCGTAGACCGCGAAGGTGATGCCGATCCGGCGAAACAGCAGCTCGGCTTCCTGGCGGCGATATTCGAGCGCCTCGGGAGGCGTCTCCTTGAGCCAGCGCGCCAGCTCCTGATAGGCGGGGCGGAGGTCCCCGCCGGGAATGTTCATTTCGTCAAACGCGACTGCCATAGATCCCGACTTGTCTCCCCAGGCGTTGCGCCATGCGCCAGTTCGCGTCGGCCTTGATGAGACCGCAACGTCCTGTGGCCATGCGTCAACAGTGCATGACTTTCATGTGGTAGCAAGGGCCGGGCCAGCGCGATAAGCATGGAGAGGGGGCATTTGCCGGCGACGGCCGGCGGCGTGCCTGAAAAAATGGCTGAAGACTGCTTATTTCAGAAGCAAAACCGCGTGACTTCAACGCGTTACCTCGGCAAAGTCGGCGTCACAGGTGAGGGACTTAAGGCATGAGCGAGATCGTCACGGCGGGCATTCTGGTCATCGGAGACGAAATCCTGTCCGGCCGGACCAAGGACAAGAATATCGGCTTCATCGCCGAATACCTGACCAATATCGGCATCGACCTGAAGGAGGTCCGCATCGTCTCCGACGACGAGCCGGATATCATCGCTGCACTGGATGCATTGCGGCATCGCTACACCTACGTCTTCACCACGGGCGGCATCGGGCCGACTCATGACGACATCACCGCTGATGCCGTGGCCAAGGCGTTCGGCGTCGGGATCGACCATCACCCGGAGGTCGTCGCCCGCTTTCGCGAGCGCTGGAGCGAGCAGGACCTCAACGAGGCCCGGCTGCGCATGGCCCGCATCCCCGACGGCGCCGAGCTGATCCAGAGCGCGACCATCCTCGCCCCCGGCTTCAAGATCGGCAACGTCATCGTCATGGCCGGCGTGCCCTCGATCATGCAGGCGATGATGGACATCGTCTCGCCCAAACTGAAGTCGGGCGTGCGCATGCTGTCGGACTCGGTCCGGGCCAATGCGCGCGAGGGCGATATCGGCGGACCGCTGCGGGCGATCGCTGCCGCCCATCCCGACACCATCATCGGCAGCTATCCCTTCATGGACGAGGAGCAGAAGCCCAACACCAATCTGGTGGTGCGCTCGCGCGATCCCGAGAAGCTCGCGGCGGCAATGGCCGCGGTGAAGGAAATGCTGGCGGGATTGAACGTCAACCGCTAGCAGGAATTGCCGGACGAGATTGCAGGAGACAGGCGATGGCTGGTGAAGCACCGGAACTGAGTGCGCAGGAGCGGGCAGGCAAGGCCTTCCCCGTCTCGTGGGACCAGTTCCACCGGGATTGCCGGGCGCTGACCTGGCGGCTCAACGAGGTCGGTCCGTTCCATGCGGTGATTGCGATCACCCGCGGCGGCCTGGTGCCCGCCGCGATCGTGGCGCGCGAGTTAGGGGTGCGCGTCATCGATACGGTCTGCGTCGCCAGCTACGACCACAACAAGCAGGGCGAGCTCCAGGTGCTCAAGGGCATTTCCGAGGCGACAATGACGCTCGGCGGCGGCACCGGCAAGGGCCTGTTGATCGTCGATGACCTCGTCGATACCGGCAAGACCGGCAGGATGGTGCGCGAGATGCTGCCCGATGCGCATTTCGCCACCGTCTACGCCAAGCCGATGGGACGCCCGCTGGTCGACACTTTCATCACCGAAGTCTCGCAGGACACCTGGATCTTCTTCCCCTGGGACACAGCACTGTCCTACCACCCGCCGCTGCGCGACGGCGCCGCGTGACCAGAGCGAATGGCGAGTAGCGAATGGCGAGTAACACCGACCCCATTCGCCATTCGCCATTCGCCACTCGCCCCCTCCAGAACCGAGTCACGCCCACCGGCGACATCATCGCCACCCCACACCGCGGCCTGTTCACCGGCAATCGCGGCATCATCCACGATCCCGCGACGAAGACGCTGTTGAAGAAGCGCTGGTCGACGCCGGCCTGGATCACATGCCTGTGCGAATTCCGCGGCTGGCGGCGGCCGGTGATGGCGCGGCGGAGCTGGACCGAGCTGTTCTTTCTCGACGAAGCCACCGCCTTTGCTGCCGGACATCGCCCATGCTTCTTCTGCCGGCGTGACGATGCCAACCGGTTTCGCGCGGCATGGGAGAGGGGAAACGGCGCAAGCAAGGTGAGCGCAAAGTCGATGGACGCAAAGCTGCACCTGGAGCGTCTGGATCACGGCCGTAAGCGCCTGCACCCACTGCGAGGGCCGCTCGCAGACTTACCCGATGGCGTGATGGTGCAGCAGGGCGAGCAGAGCTATCTTTTGACGAAAGGCCGGCCGCTGCTTTGGTCGCCAGCCGGCTATGCCCGTACCGAGCACGAACTGTCGAGTGCGATGCTGCTGACGCCTCCATCCACATTACGGGCGTTCAGCGCCGGATATCGACCGGCGTTGCATCCGACCGCTCCGGACTAGCCGAGCGACCTGCGGATCACCGCCATCACCCCAGCCTCTCGCGCGCCAGCGCCGCGCCGGCGCCAAGCGCCACCAGCTTGGCTTCGGCGATCTCGCGCCGCATCGGCGCCATGCCGCAATTGGTGGTGGCGATGATGTTGCTCTTGGGCACGAATTGCGACACCGCCTCGATCACCTTCACGACGTCCTCGGCCGTCTCCACCGTGTCGCTGGCGACGTCGATGACACCGGCCTGCACGATCTTGTTCTTCAGCAGCGCGAGCAGGTCGAGCGGCACCTTGGAATTGCGGCACTCGATCGCGACCTGCTGGATCGGGCTTGCGTCGATGGCCGGAAAGATCTGCTCGTATTGCCGCCATTGGCTGCCGAGCGTCTCCTTCCAGTCCGTATTGGCCTTGATGCCGTAGCCGTAGCAGATGTGCACGGCGGTGGTGCAGGTGAGGCCCTGCGCCGCGCGCTCCAGCGCCTTGATGCCCCAATCGTTGACCTCGTCCATATAGACGTTGAAGGCGGGCTCGTCGAACTGCACGAGATCGACGCCGTCGGCCTGCAAGGCCCTGGCTTCCTCGTTCAAGAGCTCGGCGAAGGCAAAGGCCATCTTGACCCGGTCGCCATAGTAGCGGTCGGCAATGGTGTCGATGATGGTCATCGGGCCGGGCAGGGTGAATTTCAGCTGCTTCCTGGTGTGCGCGCGCGCGACGCGCGCCTCGAAGGCATGGACGCGGTCCTTCAGCCGCAGCGGCGCGACCACCTGCGGCACCATCGCCTTGTAGCGGTCTTTCCGGATGCCCATCTCGACCTTGTGGGCGAAATCGATGCCCTCGATCTTCTCCAGGAAACCGTGCACGAAGTGCTGCCGGGCCTGCTCGCCTTCGGTGACGATGTCGATGCCGGCGTCCTCCTGGAGCTTCAGCCAGATCAGCGTCGCATCGCGCTTGGCGCGGAGCAACTCGTCGCCTTCGGACTTCCAGGGCGCCCAGAGCATGTTCGGCTCGGCGAGCCATTCCGGCTTTGGCAAGGAGCCGGCGATCGTGGTTGGAAACAGCATGGCGGCCCTCCCGGCGGATTGTTGCGCCCCTTCCTGCCATGTCCTAACGTCGAGGTACAGAACAACAAAAGTCGTCATTGGCTGGCGGCAGCGATAGGGACGGCGCAAGGGAAGGCCCATGATCGACCTCTATTACGCGCCGACGCCGAACGGCTGGAAAATCTCGATCATGCTGGAGGAGCTCGGGCTTCCCTATCAGGTGATCCCCGTGAATATCCGCGCCGGCGAGCAGTTCAATCCTGAGTTCCTGGCGATCTCTCCGAACAACCGCATTCCCGCGATCGTTGATCACGAGCCCGCCGATGGCGGCGCGCCGTTCTCCGCGTTCGAGACCGGCGCGATCCTGATCTATCTCGCGGAGAAGACCGGACGCTTCCTGCCCGCCGATTGGCGCGGCCGCTCCACCACGATCCAATGGGTGATGTGGCAGATGGCGGGCCTCGGGCCGATGCTCGGTCAGCACGGCCATTTCGCGCTCTATGCGGCCGAGAAGATCCCTTACGCAATCGAGCGCTATCGCGACGAGGCGGCGCGGCTCTACGGCGTGCTCGATCGCCAATTGGCCAGGACCGGCGCCTATGTCGCCGGCGACTATTCCATCGCCGACATCGCCTGCTTCCCCTGGACCATGACCCACAAGGCGCAAGGCTTTACGCTCGACGACTATCCCAATGTGAAACGCTGGTATGCCGAGGTCCGGGCAAGGCCGCAGGTGCAGGCGGGGCTTGCGATCGGAAAATTCGTGAAAGAGCCGTTCGACGAGGAATCACGCAAGATCATGTTCGGCCAGAGAGCTAAGGAAGTGTTGGGAAGGAAGTAGTGCCATATCCGTCATTCCGGGGCGCGACGAAGTCGCGAGCCCGGAATCCATCAGGCAGCGTAACGAGAGGCGAAATGGATTCCGGGCTCGCGCCCAAAGGCGGCGCGCCCCGGAATGACAGCAAAAAGGAACCCCCATGATCGAATTCTTCTTCGACTGCTCCAGCCCCTGGACCTATCTCGCCTTCCACAACATCCAACCGCTCGCCAAGGAGTTCGGGGCCGACATCACCTGGCGGCCGATCCTGGTCGGCGGCATCTTCAACACCGTCAATCCGAGCGTCTATGCCCAGCGCGAGAAGCCGGTGCCGCTGAAGGCGCGCTACATGAAGAAGGACCTCGCCGACTGGGCGCGTTCGGCGGGCCTTGCAATCAAGATGCCGCCAAC
Source organism: Bradyrhizobium sp. BRP23 (assembly GCF_020194135.1). NCBI lineage: Bacteria > Pseudomonadati > Pseudomonadota > Alphaproteobacteria > Hyphomicrobiales > Nitrobacteraceae > Bradyrhizobium > Bradyrhizobium sp. BRP23. The sequence continues at coordinate 211,313 of NZ_JADYVW010000002.1, forward strand.
GGTGTTTCCGGTGAACAGCGTCAAGGTGATGCGCGGCTGCCTCTGGCTCGGTCAGGACATGGTGCCGTTCGCGACATCGGTGTTCGAGGCCTATTGGGGCGAGGACAAGGACATCTCGCAGGACGCGGTGCTCGCGGAGATCTGCAGAAAGGTCGGCATCGACGAACAGAAGTTCTTCGCCGGCATTGCCGAGCAGGGCATCAAGGACCAGCTCAAGGCCAATACCGAGGAGGTCGTCGCACGCGGCGGCTTCGGCTCGCCGACGATCTTCGTGAACAAGAGCGACATGTATTTCGGCAATGATCGCCTGCCGCTGATCCGCGAAGCGCTTCAGCGCAGCAAGGCGAGCGCGGCCTGATGGTGCGCGCCGTCGTCTGCCGCGAGCTCGGCGCGCCCGAGCGTTTGCTGTTGGAGGAGTTTCCGTCGCGCGCGCTAAAGCCGGGCGAGGTACGCGTCGCCATCCGCGCCGCCGGGCTGAACTTCCCCGACGTGCTGATGGCCGCCGGCGAATACCAGCTCAAGCCGCAGCTGCCGTTCACGCCGGGCATGGAAGCGGCCGGCGACGTCATCGAGGTGGCATCGGAGGCAAGCGGCGTTGCCGTCGGCGACAAGGTCATTGTGAAGATGCGCTTTGGTGCCTTCACGGATGAAGCGGTGGTGATGCCGTCGCAGCTCACTCCCATGCCGTCCACCTTCGACTATGCGGAGGCTGCCACTTATCTCGCCGGCCACGGCACAGCCTATCACGCGCTGATCGATCGCGGCCGGGTCGCGCCGGGCGAGGTGCTGCTGGTCCACGGTGCCGGCGGCGGCGTCGGCCTTGCCGCCGTCGAGATCGGCAAGATGCTGGGCGCGACCGTGATCGCGACCGCCTCCAGCGACGAGAAGCTCGGAATCGCGAAATCGCGCGGCGCCGATCATCTCATCCGCTACGACCGCGAGCCGTTCCGCGATGCCGTCAAGCGCATCACCGACGGCCGCGGCGCCGACGTCGTGTTCGACCCCGTCGGTGGCGAGGTCTTTGAAGACTCGATGCGCTGCATCGCCTGGGGCGCGCGGCTCCTGGTGATCGGCTTCACCGGCGGCATCGGCTCGGCCAAGACCAATCTGTTGCTGATCAAGGGCGCCAGCGTGCTCGGCGTACGCGCCGGCGAAGCGGTGCGGAAGAATCCTGCGCTCGGCGAGGTCCGCCTGAAGGCGCTTTTGCAATGGGCGGAGGAGGGCAAGCTGCGCCCCAACGTCTCGCACCGCCTGCCGCTTAAGGACTATGCGAAGGCGATGCGGTTGTTGCTCGACCGCAAGGCGATCGGACGCGTCGCGCTACTGATGTGACGTCCGCGCGACGGTGTCGCGGCCGCCCGGCGCATAGCCGAGGCAGGTCCGCACGATCTGGCCGCAGACGGCGTCACGCGCATTTCCGATGTCGGTATTCCCGGCATATTGCACCTCGGTGACCTTGCCGCGAGCAAAGCGCAACTGCACGCGACAATAGCCCGACGGCGCCTGGCCTCCGATATTCAGGCCGGGCGGAAGCGTGAGCGTGGGCGGCGCGATGCCGCCGGGAGGGCTCGCCGCGTGCTCGTACATCCAGATCTCGCCCGAACCGTCCTTGGTGGTTCCGGCCGGCAGGCCGGCGCACATGCGGATCGCCGACTGGTCGAGACCGATCAAGCTGGCTCGTCCGCGCTGCGCCCACTCGGCGTCCTGCTCGGCACAGCCGGCAAGGACGAGTGGCGCGAGAGCCGCCATTCGCAGGCAAAGTTGCATCGGCATCGCTTCCCTGTGCGATGCGAACGATAGCGCAAGGTGGTTTTGCGATGCAGCAGGCCTGTCGACCGACTGTCCATGCGCACTTGGCATGGATCAAACAGCCGAGTTGCGCGTTATGGCGCGCTACGCGCTCGTCACTTGTACTCGCGCTCCGTCCACCACGGGAAGTAATCCGGCATGTCGGTCGACACCTTGTTCTTGAACTGCGCGGGACGCTTCTCCAGGAACGACACCACGCCTTCCTTGACGTCGTCCGAGCGGCCGCGGGCGTAGATGCCGCGGCTGTCGACCTTGTGGGCTTCCATAGGATCGTCGGCGCCCATCATGCGCCACATCATCTGGCGGATCAGCGCGACCGACACCGGCGCGGTCTTTGCCGCAAACTCCTTGGCGAGCGCTTGGGCGGTCGGCAGCAGATCATCGGGGGCCACGACCTTGCTGACGAGGCGGCCCGCAAGCGCTTCCTGCGCCGGGAAGACACGGCCCGAATAGCACCATTCCAGCGCCTGCGAGATGCCGACGATGCGCGGCAGGAACCAGCTCGAGGCCGCCTCGGGCACGATGCCACGCTGGGAGAACACGAAGCCGAACCGCGCGGCCTCCGAGGCGATGCGGATATCCATCGCGAGCTGCATGGTGACGCCGATGCCGACGGCCGGACCGTTCACCGCCGCGATCACGGGCTTGAGGCACTTGAAGATGCGCAACGTGACCTGGCCCCCGCCGTCGCGCACCTGCGGATCGCTATAGTCGACCTTGCCGTCGGCAAAACGCTTGACCGGCCCGCGCCGCGCGTCGCGGTCGAACGTGTCGGCACCGGAGGAGAGATCGGCGCCTGCGCAAAAACCGCGCCCGGCGCCGGTGACGATGATGGCGCGGACATTGTCATCCTTGTCGGCAGCGTCGAACGCGTCGATCAGTTCGGCTTGCATCTGCGCGTTGAAGGCGTTGAGCTTGTCGGGCCGGTTCAGCGTGATGGTGAGGATCTGATCGGCGACCTCGTACTTGATGGTCTCATACGCCATGGTGGTTTCCTTCCCTGTTTCTTTGTCGCTCTCTCTAGCACGTCATTCCGGGGCGCGCGAAGCGCGGGCCCGGAATCCATTTGTCCACATCAGTAATGCGGATGAGTGGATTCCGGGCTTGCGCCAAGAGGGCGCAACCCGGAATGACGAGCGAGCGTTTGTTACGCCGGCGGCTTCGGCCAGGGCCGCTGCGGGCCGCGCAGGCCTTCAAACGCCTTGGCCATGCCGAGCACGCCGATGTCGTCGAAGCGGCGGCCGATGATCTGCACGCCGATGGGAAAACCCCTGGCGTCGAAGCCGCCGTTGAGGGAGATCGCCGGGTTCTCCGACATATTCCACGGCACGGTATAGGCGATGTGCTCGAACGGCTTCATGGGATCGTTGGTCGGCGACGCCCATTCCGCCGGAAAGTTCACGTTCGGCGCGGTCGGCGAGATCACATAGTCCAGCTCGCAAAACAGCTTCGCCGCAGCCGCGCGGATCGCCATGGTCTGGTTGAAGCCGCGGATGACGTCGACGCCCGAGAGCTTGGCCCCGGACTCGCCCCACTTGAAGATATAGGGCAGCACCTTGGCCTGCTCGGCCGGCGTCAGCTTGGACAGATCGTCCCTCATCCGCGCGCGCCAGAAATTGTCGAGGCCGTCGAGCATCTCGCGCGTGAGGATGCCGTCGACCTCGGTGACGACGCTGCCTGCGGACTCGAATGCCTTCGCGGCCTTCACTGCGACCTCGCGCACCGGCTTCTCCAGCGCCAGGCCGCAGCCGGGATCGAGCATCAACCCGATGCGTAGTTTTCGCGGAGATTTCTCCAGCCCCTTCCAGTTCAGCAGCTCGGCCGGCAGGCTCATGCCGTCGCGGCGGTCGGGCTTTGCGATCGCGCTCATCATCAGCGCGCAATCGTCGACCGTGCGGGTCATCGGGCCTGCGACACGGCCGACATAGGTGGGGTCGATCGGCACTCGGCCAAAACTCGGCTTCAGGCCGACGAGGCCGCACCAGCCGGCGGGCAGGCGAACCGAGCCGCCGATATCGGTGCCGAGATGCAAGGGCCCGTAGCCGGCCGCGGCGGCGGCGCCTGCGCCGGCGCTGGAGCCGCCCGGGTTCTTGCTGAGATCCCACGGGTTGCGCGCGAGCGCATGGAACGAGGAGAGCCCGGAGGACAGCATGCCGTAATCGGGCATGGTGGTCTTGGCGAAGATGATGCTGCCGGCCTCACGCAACCGCGCAGCGGGCGGCGCGTCCTTCTCGGCCGGCATGAGCTTGACGCTGGCTGCCCCCAGCGGCACCGGCACGCCCTTGGTCGCGATGTTGTCCTTCACCGTCACGGGCACGCCGTCGAGCGGCCCGGAGGGCTCGCCGCCGGTCCAGCGCGCGGTCGAGGCCTTTGCGGCCTCGCGCGCGCCATCGGGGTCGAACGCATAGAGCGCCTTCAGATGCGGTTCCCACGCCGCGACGTGCGCGAGCACGTCCTCCAGCACCTCGCTCGGCGAGAATTGCTTGGCGCGATAGCCCGCGATCAGGTCGACCGCGGACAGATCGTGCAGCGAGGTGACCGCTTCCTCGACGCTCTTTTTATGCATTGCCACCCACCGGCATGCGCGTCTCGACGATGCGGGCGAACATGCTGGCACCGATCGGCAGGATCTTGTCGTCGAGCACGAAGCCGGGATTGTGCACGGGCACCGAGCCGTCATGGCCGACCCAGAAGTAAGCTCCGGGGATCGTCTCCAGCATGTCGGCGAAATCCTCGCTGCCCATCTTCGGCTGGATGCGGGTGATCACGTTGGCGGGATCGACGATGGTGCGCGCGACCTCCTCGACCACCTTGGACTGCTCGACCTGGTTGACCAGAACGCCGAACGTGTCGCGGATGTCGGCTTCGATCGTGCACTGATAGGCGGCGGCGATGCCGGCGCAGATGGTGCGGATGCGCTCGGCGATCAGGGCGCGGACCTCGTTGGAGAAGGTGCGGATGGTGCCGCACAGATGCGCATCGCCCGGAATGACGTTGTAGGCGGAGCCGGCATGGATCTGGGTGATCGAGATCACCGCGGCCTGCAGCGGGTCGACGTTGCGGCTGACGATGGTCTGGATCGCCTGCGCCAGTGTGGTCGCAATGACAACCGCGTCCTTGGAGCGCTCGGGCATCGCGCCATGCGCGCCGTAGCCGGTGATGCGCAGGTCGAAGAAGTCGGCACTGGCCATGGCCGGGCCCGGCAGGATCGCGATCTCGCCATGGTTGAGGTCGGGCGCGTTGTGCAGGCCGTAGAGCTCGTCGCAGGGAAATTTCTCGAACAACCCGTCCTTGATCATGGCGCGGGCGCCGCCGAGGCCTTCCTCGGCCGGCTGGAAGATCAGGTGCACGGTGCCGTCGAAGTTCCGGGTCTCGGCGAGATAGCGCGCGGTGCCGAGCAGCATGGTGGTGTGGCCGTCATGGCCGCAGCCGTGGAAGCGGCCGGGGATCTTCGAGCTCCACTTCAGATTGGTGTTCTCTTCCATCGGCAGCGCGTCCATATCGGCGCGAAGCCCGATGCGCTTGCTGCCCGTACCCTTGCCCTTGATGATGCCGATCACGCCGGTGCCGCCGAGGCCGCGATGCACCTCGATGCCCCAGCTCTTCAGCTTGTCGGCGACGATGCCGGAGGTGCGCACTTCCTCGAAGCCGATCTCGGGATGGGCGTGGAGGTCGCGCCTGATTGCGGTGAGCTCGTCGGCGTAGCCGTCGATGCGATCGATCGTGGGCATGTGGTCCTGTCCGGTTAGCGTGAGGGAGGCGTGAATACGGGGCCGTTCGGCTTGATGCGGATGCCCGGGCGCAGGCGCGTCCAGGGTAGCGAAGCGGTGTCGGCCGGCATCGCACCGGGCGCGGCACAGATCATCAGCTTCTCGGCGATCGGCTCGAAATCGGCGCGGAAATGCACCGAGCTCTTGTTGACCAGGATTTTCTGTTCGGTCGGCTCGATGCCGACATAGCGGTACATCGCCTGGTCGGCGAGCTGGGCCTTGTGCGAAGAGACGACGACGCGGACATCGCCGATGCGCAAGGCTGCGGACGGGCCCATCTCCATCTCGCGGCCGCCGTAATAGGGACCGGGCGCGATGAAGCGGCCGTCTGAGAGCTGCTCGACCACGAAGGTCTCGCGATAGGGCTCGTCGCCGGGGATGCCGGACTTGCCGCCGAGCGACAGCGTCACGGTGGCGCCGATGCCGGCTGCGTGCGCGGCCTTGGCCGATTCCGGATCGTAGATGGCGCCGGTTGCGGCACTCGCCTTGTTGCGCACCAGCGCACGGAGCATGCCCGTCGTATCGGAATCGCCGCCGGCGCCCGGATTGTCCTGGGTGTCGGCGATGATGATCGGCTTGCGCGCGCTCTTGGCAAGTTCCATGGCGTGGCGCACGCCGTCGTCGGGCGTCCAGATCTTGCCGTCGAAATCGTTCTCGTGGCTTTCGATCAGCTTCAGAAGCGCGTCGGCCGCACGATCGGCGTCGTGTTGCGTCTTGCCGTAGGCGAACACGCTGGGGCCGCAGTCGCGGAAATCGGCGGCGGGAAAGCCGGGCGCGAAAGAGAGGGTGGGAACGGCATCGCTCTCCAGCGCGGCGAGTCTTTCGTAGATGCCTTTGGTGGGCTGGTCGTTGGTGCACTGCCAGCTGATCGGGATCAGGAATGGCAATTGCCGGAAGGCCTTTGCGAAGCGCTGCTTCGTCTGCAGCAGCAGCGCGAGATGGCGCGCGCAGGCGCGGCCGGTCTCGGCCATGTCGACATGCGGATAGGTGCGGTAGGCGATCAGCGCGTCGGCATGCTCCATCATCTCGGGCGTGACGTTGGCGTGGAGATCGAGGCTGGTGACCAGCGGAACATCCTTACCGATGACGCGGCGCACGCGCGCCAAGATCTCGCCTTCGCCGTCGTCGAGATGCTCGGTCACCATCGCGCCGTGCAGGTCGAGATAGACGGCGTCGATCGGGCCGGCGGCGGCGATGCCGTCGACCATGACCTTCACGATGCGCTCGAATGCGTCTTCGGTGACATGCGCCGACGGGCTCGCCCCGCAGGCGATGGTCGGAACGAGTTCCCAGCCGTTCGCCTCGGCGCTGTCGACGAAACCGGCGAGCCCGACATTGATGCGGCGCATCACCTTCAACACGTCGGCACCTTCAGTCATCGCCGGCCAGCCGCCGCCATGCTGGAAGTCGGCGAATGTCGCCTTGGTCGGAGCGAAGGTGTTGGTCTCGTGCAGGAAGCCGCCGACGGCGATGCGTGTCATTCAGTTCAGTCCCGATTGAAAGTGCGCGACGTTAGCCTTGGCTCTGAGGAGAGGGCAAGGTGAGAGGCCATCGTGCCACGCATAGGGTCAGATCGATTTGGGAATGCTGCTCCGCCGTCATTCCGGGTCGCGCGTAGCGCGAGCCCGGAATCCATCGTGCGACAGAGTTCGCAGCCTGATGGATTCCGGGCTCATCGCTTCGCGATGCCCCGGAATGACGGCGGAGAGAGTTAAGCCGTAGCCCCCACGCCTTCAGCCACCGGCCGGAAGTTCGCAAAATCCCAACCCCGCCCGGGCGCCGCATCCAGCAGCGCCTTGGTGTAGGCCTCCTTCGGATGCGTCAGCACCTCGCCGGCGGGGCCCTGTTCCACGACGCGGCCGTGCTGCATCACCACCACCTCATCGCAGATCTGCGCGGCGACGCGGAGGTCGTGGGTGATGAACAGGATGGCGATGCCGAGCCGCTTCTGGATCTCGTCGAGCAGCTCCAGCACCTGCGCCTGCACCGAGACGTCGAGCGCGGAGACCGCTTCATCCGCGACCAGCACGTCCGGATCGAGCGCGAGCGCCCGGGCGATCGCGATGCGCTGGCGCTGGCCGCCGGAGAATTGGTGCGGATAGCGCGACACCGCATCCGGCGGCAGGCCGACCAGCTCGAGCAACTCGCGCGCCCGCTTCATCGCGTCGGCGTGCGCCACGCCGTAATTGACCGGGCCTTCGGCGATGCTCTCGCCGACGGTGACGCGCGGATTGAGCGAACGATAGGGATCCTGGAATACGATCTGGATCTTCTGCCGATGCGGCTGCAACAGGCGGCGCGAGATGTCGGCGATCTCGCGGCCGGCGAGGCGCACGCCGCCGGAGGTCGGATCGATCAGGCGCACGATGCAGCGCGCAACCGTCGACTTGCCCGAGCCGCTTTCGCCGACGATGCCGAGCGTGCGGCCCTTGCGCAGGGTCAACGTGACCTTGTCGGCAGCGACGACCTCGCGGCCTTTGCCGAAGAAGGCGCGCTCCTTGTAGACCTTGCTGAGCTCGTTGGCCTCCAGCACCACGGGCTCGCGGGTTTCCTCGCGCGGCGGGCGCGGCACCAGGCTCGGCACCGAGGAGAGCAGGTTGCGGGTGTATTCCATGGTCGGATTGCGCAGCACGGTCTCGAGCGGACCGGTCTCGACCAGCCGGCCCTGCCGCATCACCGCGACGCGGTCGGCGATCTCGGCGACCACGCCCATGTCGTGCGTGATGAACAGCACGGCGGTGCCGTGATCGCGCTGGAGCTCGCGGATCAGGGACAGGATCTGCTTCTGCGTGGTGACGTCGAGGGCGGTGGTCGGCTCGTCGGCAATGAGCAGCTTCGGCTCCAGCACCAGCGCCATCGCGATCATGATGCGCTGGCGCTGGCCGCCGGAGAGACGGTGCGGGTAGGAGGCGAAGATGCGCTCGACCTGGGGCAGGTGGACCTGCTCCATCATGTCGAGAATGCGCTTCCTGCGCGCTTTGGCATCGAGTTTGGTGTGTGCGCGGAGCACCTCGTCGATCTGGCGGCCGACCGGCACCACCGGATTGAGCGCGGTCATTGGCTCCTGGAAGATCATCGCCATCTTGGTCGCGCGGAGCTGGCGCAGGCGGCGGTCGGTGGCGGTGAGCAGCTCCTCGCCGACCAGCTTCACGCTGCCGCCGGTCGGCACCAGGGTGCCCTTCGGCAACAGGCCCATCGTGGTCAGCGAGGTCACCGACTTGCCCGAGCCGCTCTCGCCGACGAGGCACAGCGTCTCGCGCTCGCGCACCTGGATCGAGATGCCGTCGATGATGTTGGCGCCTTTCGGCTGCTTGCCGATGGAGACGACGAGATTGTTGATGTCGAGGATGGTGTCGGTCACGTCAATTCTCTCCGTCATTCCGGGGCGCGACAAAGTCGCGAGCCCGGAATCCATCGGGCCGCAGCACGCGTGGTGAAATGGATTCCGGGCTCGCGCTACGCGCGCCCCGGAATGACAACGCTACTTGTTTCACTTCCCCTCCCGCTGCTTCATGCGCGGATCGAGGGCGTCGCGGGCGGCGTCGCCGATCAGGTTGATGCTGAGGATGGCGATGGAGAGCAGCAGGCCCGGCCAGAAGATCAGCGACGGCTTGATCTGGAAGTACTGGCGGCCCTCGGCCATGATGTTGCCCCAGGTCGGCGTCTCCGGCGAGATGCCGGCGCCGAGGAAGGAGAGGATCGCCTCGGTCAGGATGGCGCTGGCGCAGATATAGGTGCCCTGGACGATCAGCGGCGCGATCGTGTTCGGCATCAGGTGGCGCCACATGATCTTCGGCAGGCTCGAGCCGACCGAGATCGCGGCCTCGACGTAAGGCTCCTCGCGCGCCGACAGCACGACCGAGCGGACCAGGCGTGCAACGCGCGGAATCTCGGGGATCGTGATCGCGATCAGCACGGTCCAGAGGCTGGCGCCGGACAGCGACACCACGGCGATCGCGAGCAGGATGCTCGGCATTGCCATCAGGCCGTCCATGACGCGCATCATCACGGAATCGACCAGCTTGAAGAAGCCGGAGACGAGGCCGATCGCCAGCCCGATGGCGATCGACAGGATCGCCGCACCGATGCCGATCAGAAGCGAGATGCGGCCGCCATAGATCACGCGCGACAACACGTCGCGGCCGTAGGCGTCGGTGCCGAGCAGGAACTGTGCGGAAGATGGCTTGAGCCGCTGCGACGGGGCGAGCTGGATCGGATCATGCGGCGCGATCAGCGGCGCGAGGATCGAGACCACCACGATCAGCGCGAGCAGGCACGTCGCGGTGGCGATGATCGGGGTCGAGGTGAGGAATCCGAATCGCGGCCGCAGCGGCGACGTGATCGGAATGGAGGACTGGGGAAGGGTATCGACCGACATTTTGTTCTTGTCCTTGCCTCAGTACCGGATCCGGGGATCGAGCAGGGTGTAGGCGACGTCGATGAGAAGATTGACGACGACGTAGATCAGCGAGGTCAGCAGGATCATCGCCTGGATCACCGGATAGTCGCGCGCCAGCACCGCATCGACGGTGAGACGCCCGATGCCGGGGATGTTGAACACGCTCTCGGTGACGACGACGCCGGAGATCAAGAGCGCAAAGCCGGTGCCGATCACGGTGATCACGGGCACGGCGGCGTTGCGCAGAGCATGGCGCATCATCACCGCAACCTCGTTGATGCCCTTCGCGCGCGCCGTTCGCACGTAGTCTTCGCCGAGCACGTCGAGCATCGCCGCACGCGTCATGCGCGCGATCAGTGCGACGTAGATGAAGGACAGCGCGCAGGTCGGCAGGATCATGCGCTCGAAGAACGGACCGAAGCCGTTGAAGATGCTACGGAAGCCCTGCACCGGCACCCAGCGCAGCTCGATCGCGAAGACCTGGATGAGGACATAGCCGACCACGAAAACCGGCACCGAGAAGCCGAGCACGGACAGACCCATCACGAAACGGTCGATCCAGGTGCCGTGCTTCCACGCCGCGATCACCCCCAAGGGAACTGCGACGATGACGGCGAGGATGATGGTGCACAGCGCGATCGAGATCGACGGCTCGACGCGCTGGCCGATCATCTTCATCACCGGCAAATTGGAGATCAGCGACGTCCCGAGGTCGCCGTGCAGCAGCTTGTTCACCCAGGTGACGAACTGCACGATCAGCGGCTCGTTGAGGCCGAGCGATTCGCGGATGCGCTCCAGCCGTTCCGGGGTCGCGTTGTCGCCGGCGAGGATCGCGGCGGGATCGCCGGGGGTGAGGCGGAGCAGGAGGAAAACGAACAGCGCGACCACGCCCATCACGGGCACGGCGGCGAGAATTCGGCGAAGGAGATATCCGAGCAAGTTGGATCCGTCAGTTTAGAGTCAAATTGGGCAGGGCTCTTCGGCCAGCCTGCCATCAGCCTAACATTTCAGCAATTCCCGTGCCACGAGGGCCACAGTTTTTGCGCTGCAGCCAATCTTCGTAGGGTGGGCAAAGCGGAGCGTGCCCACCTGCTTTCGGTCGGGAAAACGGTGGGCACGGCGCTTTGCGCCTTTTGCCCACCTACGGGATCGCTTCGCGATCACTCCAGCGTCGCCAGCAGCCCCGCCATCAGCCGTCCTCGCTCAGCGAGACTCTCGACTTCGATATACTCTTCGAGCGTGTGGACATTGCCGCCGCGCACACCGAGGCCGTCGAGCGTGGGGATTCCCATCGCGCCGGTGAAGTTGCCGTCCGAGCCGCCGCCGGAGCTTGCATGCGGTAATTCCATGCCGAGAGATTTGGCAATGCCGCGGGCCTTCTCGTACAGCGCCATGGTGCCGGCATTGGGCTCCCAGACCGGCCGCGTCACGCCGCGCGTGACCTTGAAGCTGACGTCGTTGCTGGTGCCGGACAACGCCAGCATCCGCTCGACGCCGCGGTCGAGATCGGCCTGGCGCTTGGCCATGGAGAGCGCCTCGCCCGTCGCCGTGGTAGCAACGCAATTGACCCATTGGCCGCCATGCACGACGCCGACCGAGAAGGTGCAGTCCTCCGTCGTCATGGCGTCGATCGCGAGGATCTGTCGCGCCATCTCGCGGATCGCCGAGCGTCCCGAGGACAGCGTCGCGCCGGCGTGGCTCGGCCGGCCCGTCGCTTCGAGGTTGAAGCGTGCGATGGCGTAACGTCCGGTGGTGACGCCGTTGTCGGCGCGGCCGGGCTCCGGCACCAGCACGTATTTGTTGCGCGCGGCTTCCGCCTCGATGATGTCGCGCGTGGAGGGCGTGCCGACTTCCTCATCCGGCGTGAACAGCACGGTGATCGGCAATGGGGTCGTGAACGAGGCGCGTGCCAGCTGGCGGATGGCTTCCAGCGAGAGGTAGTTGCCGCCCTTCATGTCGTAGATGCCGGGGCCATAGCACTTGTTGCCCTCGCGCCGCCATTTCAGCTTCTCGATGGTGCCGACCGGGTGGACGGTATCCATGTGCCCGGCGATCAGGATGCCGGGCTCGCCCTGCTTCGGATGGGGGAAACGCGCGCGGATGACCCCGCCGAAGCCCTGGCGGCCGGCGATGCGCTCGATCGTCGCACCCATGATCGCCATATCTCGCGCTGCGATATCGAGCATGCGGTCCACGGCACCGGCATCCCAGGTGGGGCTTTCGCATTCGATCCAGCCGCGCAGGCCTTCGAGCATGGCCTCGGAATCAAAGGGAAGATTGGCAGGATTCATCTCAATGTCTCTCAAGCTTGGAAAGATGGAACGCGCATTGCATTGGCGCGGACGGGACAAGCGGAGGGTGTTGTAGAGCCAAACCGATCTTTGTGGAGCCCGTGCGCGCGCCGCAAGGGCTTGCACCGAAACCGGATTGACGCGCTTCACCCTGTCTGCAAGTCTCGAAAGACGAAGGCATTGCATGAGGTTAGTTCGCCCAACGAACGAACCTCATGCTCAACCAATAACCTGCCTTTGAACAGTTTCACGTCAGGAGAACTTTCTATGTTCCACTTCATGCGCCGGGGGCCTCGCGCGTTCGCCTCCACACTTGCGCTGTCGGTCGTCGCGCTTTCGACCGCGCTGGCCTCGCCGGTGCTCGCGGCCGGCAAGACTCTCACGGCGGTGCTGCATTCGGATTTGCGCATCATCGATCCGATCTTCACCACGGCCTACATCACGCGTGACCACGGCTACATGGTTTACGACACGCTGGTGGCCACCGACTCGAATTTCAAGGTCCAGCCGCAGATGGCGGACTGGAAGGTCTCCGACGACAAGCTCACCTACACGTTCACGCTGCGCGACGGCCTGAAGTGGCATGACGGTGCGCCGGTGACCGCGGAGGACTGCGTCGCTTCGCTGAAGCGCTGGGCTGCGGTCGACGGCATGGGACAGAAGCTCATGGACTTCACCGCCAGCATCGAGGCGACCGACCCCAAGACCATCACGCTGAAGCTGAAGGAGCCCTACGGCCTGGTGCTCGACTCCATCGGCAAGCCGTCCTCGCGCGTCGCCTTCATGATGCCGAAGCGCCTTGCGGAGACGCCGCCGGACAAGCAGATCCCCGAGCAGATCGGCTCTGGTCCGTTCAAGTTCGTGCAGGGCGAATTCCAGCCCGGCGTGAAGGCGGTCTACGTCAAGAACACTGACTACGTGCCGCGCAAGGAGCCGGCGAGCTGGACCTCCGGCGGCAAGGTGGTGAAGGTGGACCGCGTCGAGTGGATCACCATGCCGGACTCGCAGACCGCGGTGAACGCGCTGCAGTCGGGCGACATCGATTTCATGGAGAACCTGCCGTTCGACATGCTGCCGGTGCTGGAAGGCAACAAGGAGCTCACCATCGAGGTCCTGAACAAGTTCGGCTTCCAGACGCTCGGCCGGATGAACTTCCTGCATCCGCCGTTCGACAACGTGAAGGTGCGGCGTGCTGCCTTGCTGGCCCTGAACCAGAAGGACGTGCTCGACGCGCTGGTCGGCAACGCCAAATATCAGAAGATCTGCGGCGCGTTCTTCATTTGCGACACGCCGCTCGCAACCGATGCGGGCTCCGAGACCCTGGTCAAGGGGAACGGCATGGCGCAAGCCAAGAAGGCGCTCGCCGAGTCCGGCTATGACGGCACGCCGATCGTCATCATGGCCCCTGGCGACGTCACGACGCTGAAGGCGCAGCCGATCGTTTCGGCCCAGCTGCTGCGCGAGGCCGGCTTCAAGGTCGACCTTCAGGCGACCGACTGGCAGACGGTGGTGAGCCGCCGCGCCAGCCAGAAGCCGCCGAAGGAAGGTGGCTGGAACATGTTCTTCACCAACTGGGTCGCGGCCGACGTGTCCAACCCGATCGCCAATCTCTCGATCGGCGGCCAGGGCAAGAAGGGCTGGTTCGGCTGGGCGGAGGACGCCAAGATCGAGCAGCTCAAGGACGCTTTCGTCCGCGCGGCCTCGGTCGACGATCAGAAGAAGATCGCCGCCGATATCCAGAAGCAGGCCTATGAGCAGGTGATCTACATTCCGCTGGGGCAGTATCTCATCCCGAGCGGCTGGCGCAAATCGCTGACGGGCGTGCTCGACGGCCCCGCGACGCCGGTGTTCTGGAACATCGACAAGAAGGAATAAAGCATGATCCGGAAAAGTGCGAAGCGGCTTTCCGGAAAGATCACGCGCAAACAACAACCTAAAGCGCGATGACGATCGTCCGAATCTCATCGCGCTTTACGCGCCGCGCGCCTTGCATGTGAATACGAACGGCGCCGCAGTTTCCTGCGGCGCCGTTTTCTATGAGGCGGTCTGTGATCGCGCTCGTCTAGCAGTGGCTGTCGCGCAGCTGCTCGAGCCCTTCACTCACGAATGCCAAGCTCGAGTCCATTCGTTCATCGGAACGAGGCTGCGAAATCGGCCGTTCGATCTCGGACGCGGGCTGATCCGATCTGTTCTCTTGTTCCATCTCGCCAATCCTCTGAATTGCTGCAGTACAACATCGCGAGGGGCGGGAAGTTCCTAGCTGATCGGGCGATGATGCGGCCTGAACAGCCGCCCTTTCTCCACCACCAGCACGATCGCGAGCGCGGCGAGGGTGGATAGGAAAAAGCCGATCGAGAACGGCAGCAGCGTGCCGTCGAAGCTCTGCCCGATTGCCATGCCGACCACGATCCCGATCAGCGTGGTGATCGAGCCGTACAGCGAGGAGGCGGTGCCGGCGATGTGGCCCTGCGGTTCCATCGCCAGCGCGGTGAAGTTGGCGACCATCATGCCGAACGAGAACATCATCAGGGCCGAGAGCACCATGAACAAGGCGAGCGACAGCACGCCGAGGCTTTCCGTCAGCAGCATCACGCCGGCCACGGCCGTGTAGAGCGTCAGCGCGCCGTGCGAGATCACGCGCATGCCGAGCCGGCCGACCAGCCTCGCATTGAGGAAGCCGGCGATGGCTGTGCCGGCGGCAATCGCGGCGAAAGCCAGCGGGAAATATTGGCCGAGATGATAGATGCCGGTGAAGACCTGCTGGGCGCAGAAGACATAGGCGAACAGCGCGCCGATGACGCTGCCGGCGGCGGTGGCATAGCCGACGGTCTGGCGATGGGTCAGGGTCTGCCGGAATGCCGAGAGCACGTCGGAGGGCGCCAGCGACCTGCGCTTCGACTCGGGAAGCGTCTCGGGCAGCCGCAGCACGCACCATGCGAGCGCGAGCAGGCCGTAGAGCATCAGCACGACGAAGATGCCGCGCCATGCCGTCACCAGCAGCACCGCCTGTCCGAACGAGGGCGCGACCACGGGCACCGCGATGAAGATCATCATGGCGAGCGACATCACGCTCGCCATGCGGCGGCCGACATAGCAGTCGCGCACGATCGAGGTCGCGATCACGCGCGTTGCCGCGGTGCCGAGCCCCTGGAGCGCACGCGCCAGCAGCAGCGTCTCGAACGAGGGTGCGGCGACCGCCAGCACGCTCGCCACCGAATAGACCGCCATGCCGCCGAGCAGCACCGGTCGGCGCCCAAAACGGTCCGACAGCGGACCCATGACGAACTGACCGGCGCCGAAGCCGATCAGGAAGGTCGAGAGCACCAGTTGCAGATGGTTCTCGACGGGAATCTTGAAGGCGGCGCCGATATTGGGCAGCGCCGGCAGCATCATGTCCATCGCGAGCGGGTTCAGCGCCATGATGGACGCGATCACGATGACGAACTCCGGAAAACCCATTGGGCGGTGTCCCGAGGACACCCAACCGTCGGCATTGACGTCGGACAAGAAGCTTACCCCTGCAATCAAGCGAGTTATCTAGCCCCGATGCTGCGTTGCACAACCCATGTTTCGGGATGGCTGGCAGGCGGAGCAGGAGCGGTCAAAAACGGGTGAGGGCCCGTCGCCGACCTGATGGCCATCCGCCGCGTCGCCGGAGGGCTGGGCCTGCAACCAGGGATTCACCATAAGATCGGGCGCGGCACGCCGGGGAGATGAATCGGCAACCCGTCCTGTCCATTGTGGCTGGAGCGGCTGCCGCAACGGCGCCGCGAGAAGCCAAACAGGGTATCGCCCGTGTCCGACATATCAGGTGCAGCACGATGGTTGGCGCCTGCGGCCAAGGCTGCCAGGCGCAACGTCTGGCTTGCCGGCGTGGTCACGCTGACCGCGCTGCTGGTGCTCGGCAATCTCGCCAACGATGCCTCGCTCGACCTGCCGTATGGCTGGGACGTCCGGGTCAATTGCGCGGCGGTCGATGCGCATGCCGACGGGCTCGACCCCTACTTCGTCAAGAACCTGAAGGGCACCACTTATTCTTATCCCTATCTGCCGGTGACGCTGGACGCTTTCCGTCCCCTCTGCG
This sequence comes from Bradyrhizobium sp. BRP23, assembly GCF_020194135.1. Taxonomy (NCBI): domain Bacteria; kingdom Pseudomonadati; phylum Pseudomonadota; class Alphaproteobacteria; order Hyphomicrobiales; family Nitrobacteraceae; genus Bradyrhizobium; species Bradyrhizobium sp. BRP23. Next base: position 227,666 of record NZ_JADYVW010000002.1, read on the forward strand.
CGGGCGGGGTTCTGCTCGATCATTACCGAAGCATCTTTCTCGTTCTCGCCGTGCTCTGCGGGCTGCTTCTGCCCGGCCTTGGCCGGACGCGTGCCAGCGCGCGCGATGCTGGCTTGAAGGTGCTCTGCGCGCTCGGCGCGTTCGTCGGTTTCGAATTCGTGGTGGCGTCGGGGAATTTTGCGCTGCTGAGCGGAGTGCTGACCGCGATCGCGCTGAAGCTCCTGCTTCGTCCGCTCGCGTCCGAACAGAATTCGAACTTTTCCTCGCGCCTCGCCGGCGCGGCGCTGCTCGGCCTCGTGACCTCGTTCAAGCTGGTGTTCGTCCCGGTGCTGGCGGCGCTCTATTTCCTGCCGCTGCCGCGTGGCCGCAAGCTGGCCTTGATCGCGGTGGCCGCGTTCGCCTTCGCGTTGCCGCTCGCGCTGTCGCGCTTGCTGTATCCCGATCTGTTCGCGAGCTGGCTGCTCGCGATCGCAGGACAAATTCCCGGCCAGCATGCCGTCGGTCTCGTGGAGAGCAATCCGTCGCTGTTGCTGTTGGCGCGTGACCTCATGGTCCAGGCCGGCTTCGGTGACGGCAAGCCGGCGATGTTGGCGGCCTATGCGTTCGCGGCACTCGCGCTCGTGCTCGTGCCGTTCGCGCTGTCCGTCCTGCGCGCGGCCGCGAGCGGACCGGTGCGCGAAGGGGCATCGCTCCTGACCGAGCTCGATCGCTGGCTGATGGATCACCCGCGCACGGCCATGCGCATCACGGTGCTCGCCATGTTCGCGCTCTATCTCAGCTCGCCGCGTCTGAAGGAATATGCCTTCTTCGAGCTCGCGCTTCTTGCCGCGATCCTCATCGTCGATCTTCCGTCCCTGGCGCTCGCCGCCATCCTCGGCATCGGCCTCGCCTTTCCGGCACTGGTCTCGCTTCTGGGCGCGCCGATCGAGGGCACCTTCATCCTCCTCGTCATCGCGCTGATCTGCTTCTGGATCGTGCTGCTCGATTTCCGCGCAGAGCCCGAGCGCCTCGAGCAAGGGTGATACAAGCTAGTGGTGCGGGCAGCCGGGGTCGAACCGGCACAGCGCTTGCGCACCGAGGGATTTTAAGTCCCTTGCGTCTACCAATTCCGCCATGCCCGCTTGATCCAACGAGATCAAACACTTAAGTCCGTTCCGGCGGTGTGGAATTGGCGCGTTCGCCGCCGGAGGGACGGTTCTTCCTTAAGCGAGCCGGGGGCGCAAGGCAAAGCCTCAATCCGGACATCTGTTGCTGCTTTAGGCATTCTCAATCCACGGGGGCTATTCATCCGGCATGGCTGCTTCGTTTTCCTTTTCGCTGCGCGGCTTTGGCGCGCTGTTCGCGCTGCTTGCGGCTGGCCTCGCGCTGTCCGGCTGCGCCGGCGTGAGCGAGACGATCGCACCGGCCTTTGCCGATCCCGCCAAATACGAATTGTACGATTGCAAGCAGCTCGAGACCGAGCGCAAGGACCTCGCCAAGCGCACCGCCGATCTGCAGAGGCTGATGGAGAAGGCCGAGACCGGGGCCGGCGGCGCCGTCGTGTCCGAACTCGCTTATCGCAACGATTATATCGCCGTGCGCGGGCAGGTCCAATTGGCCGAGGATGCCTGGCGCCGCAACAGATGCCGGGAGACGCCGCCCGAGGCGCCGCCGCCTCCGGCATCGCCCGCGGCCAGCGCCAAATCCGCGTCGAAATCCGGCAAAGCGGCCCGCTGAGGCGCCGCGCCGGCGGCGCGCCGCATCAAGGCGGCCAGCCGTAGATCCAGTCCTGTCGCGCCAGCATGCGCTGCGGGCCGAGCGCGCGGATCGCAAGATCGCGTGCGAGCGCGAGCGGCCCATTGAGATGATAGATGCGGCCCTGCTGCCGCGCGGTCCGCTGTACCCGCCGCACCCGCGCCTGGCGGGCACGGCCGTATTGCGTCAGCGCGGCGGCAACCGCTTTGCTGCTCTCGGCGGCCTCCAGGCTCAAATGCCGGGCGAGCACGGCGGCATCCTCGATCGCCATGCCGGCCCCTTGGGCTGCGAACGGCAGCATCGCGTGCACGGCATCGCCGAGCAGCGCCACCGAACCTTTGCTCCAGGGGCAGCCGTCCGGCACGCCGAACAGCGCCCATTTGCGCCAGCTGTCGACCGCGGCGAGCAGCATCCGCGCCGCCGGCGGCCAGCGCGGGCCGGCAAAGGCGTCCATCACCTCGCTGATATCGCCGGGCGTGCTCCAGCCCGGCCGGTTCCAGGTGCCCGGCAGCACCGCGACCACATTGATCTGGCGCCCGCCCGCAATGGGATAGGCGACCAGATGGGCGTTCGGTCCCATCCAGAGCTGCACCCGGCGCGCGGTATAGTCCTTCGGCAATTGCGTGGCATCGAGCGTGCCGCGCCAGGCGATCAGGCCGGAAAAGCGCGGCTGCACCTCGGGAAACAGATGCTGGCGCACCGTCGACCAGATGCCGTCGGCGCCGATCAGCGCGCTGGCGAGATCGCTGCGGCGGATCGTGCCGCTGCGATGGACCACGGTCAGGCCCTTGGCGTGAGGCGCGACGTCCTCGAAGGTCGCGCCCAGCTTCAGGTCGATGTCGGGATGGTCGGCGACGGCGCCGGCGAGGGCCGCTTGCAGGTCGGCACGGTGCACCACCCAATAGGGCGCTCCGGCGCGCAGCGAGGCGGCTTCGCCGAGCGGCATGCGCAGCAGCTCGCCGCCGACGCGCGCGCTCATGATCGAGAGCGCTTCCGGGGTGACGGCGCGCAGCTTGAGGCGTTCGGTGAGGCCGAGCTCGACCAGCACGCGGCTGGCATTGGGCGAGAGCTGCAGGCCGGCGCCGACCTCCTCGAGGCGTTCGGCCTTCTCCAGCACGACGATGCGGAAGCCGCGGGCGGCGAGCGCGAGCGCGGCCGTCAGGCCACCGATGCCGGCACCGGCGACGACGATCGTTCGGGAGAGCGCCACCCCTTAACAGATGGACGCGGTCAGGCCACCTTGTCCTTCAGCACACATTCCGGCGGGCGGGCTTCGCCGGGCTTCAGGTCGGCCGCGAAGCGGTACAGCGTCGAGCAATAGGGGCAGATGATCTCGTTGTCGTTGCCGAGGTCGAGGAAGACGTGCGGATGGTCGAACGGAGGATTGGCGCCCACGCACATGAACTCTTGCGAGCCGATCTCGATGACGGGGACACCGGCATCGTTATGGAAGTGCGGGACGACATGGTCGGACATCGAAGTTCATCCTGGAGTGGCAATGGCGGCAGATACAATCACGAACTTACGCGGCATCTTTGAGGCGCTGCGGACCATACTGGCGGGTACAGGTGATTGCTAGTCCAGCGGAACCGAAAAGCTTCGCAAGCGCCCCATGCTCATTTGCTCATGCAAATTCGACACAATCTTGCGCCCCTAGAGAAGCCCTTCTTTCGTCGGGGACGTTGTGTCGCAATTTTGGCATACTATCTCTGTGGTTGCGTGAAACCGGGACGAAAGACGTAGTGTTCCGCGCAAGCGATCTCAGGGCATCCGGGCTTTCCACATGAAGTGGCTGCGAATCAGTACGGCGTTGGCGGGAATGGCCGTGTGCGGCTTCGTGCTCGCGCAGGTGGCGCCGCATGCCCGCGAGGCCGGCGCGATCCTGGCCGCCCAGGACGATCCGGCCGCGCTCTCCGAGCTGAAGCTCGATGCGCTGCTCCGGCACAACGACCGCCTGGTTCAGGACAATATCGAGGCCGCGCTCGCGGCCGGCGATGCCGATCTCGCCGACAGTTTCGTCACGCTGGCGCGCGAGCGCAACATTGCGCTCCCCGACGACCTCTTGAGCCGCGTCGCTGATGCCGTGAAAGCGGAGAATTCCACCGCGCATTTCGCCAAGCGCTTCGCCACGGGTCTCGTCACCGGCAACGCCGACGACGTCGCCAGCCTCTCTGGGACCGTGGCCGGCGATCTCTTCGTGTTCGGCGACATCAGGGACGTGGTGCGCGAAGGCAAGCACCTCGCCATGGGCGAGGACACCGACCGCCTCGTGCTCTCCCTTGCGGCGGCCGGCCTTGCGGTGACGGCGGCAACCTACATCTCCGTCGGCGGTGCCGCGCCGGTGCGCGCCGGACTGACGCTGGTGAAGGATGCGCGCAAGCTCGGACGGCTCGGCGAGGGGCTCGCCGCATGGGCCGGCCGGTCCGCGCGCGAGGTCGTGGACGCGCCGATGCTCCGGAACGCGGTGGCATCGGGCTCGGTGCTGCGCCCTGGCCAGACCATGAGCGCGATCAAGGCCGCGTTCCGGGCCGAGAAGGCCGGTGCGCTGGTCCGGCTCGGCAAGGACGTCACGCGCGTCGCCGGAAAGACCGGCACGCGCGGGGCGATGGATGCGCTCCGCATCGCCGAGGGCCCCAAGGACGTCGCGCGCGCCGTGCGGCTTGCGGAAGCGCAAGGCGGCAAGACGCGCGCGATCATCAAGCTGCTCGGCCGCGGCGCGCTGCTGCTCGTCGGCGGCGCGTTCGATCTGGCGATGTGGCTGTTTGGCGCGGTCGTGACGCTGTTCGGCCTGCTCTCCTCCATCAAAGCGACGACCGAGCGCCTGACCCAGGCCTGGTGCGATCGCAGGCGGGCGCGGCGGCTGCGCCGCGCGCAGATGGCGGCCGACGCTGCTTTGGCTAACGCGGCCGCGACGGCCTGAGGCGCGATCCGCTTCGGGCTATTGTTTGAGCATGATGTTGCCGGAAAACCGCTGCACACTTTGCCGGATCGTGCTCTAAGATCGAGCTGTCCCCCACAAGATCCCACGGAACTGCTGATGCCGAGCTTTCACAACGGCGCCGTTGAAATTGCCTATCTCGACGAAGGCGAGGGCGATCCGATCATCCTGGTGCACGGCTTTGCCTCCAGCAAGAACGTGAACTGGGTCTATCCGACCTGGGTGTCGGAGCTGCGCAAGAACGGACGCCGCGTCATCGCGCTCGACAATCGCGGCCATGGCGAGAGCGCAAAGCTCTACGAGCCCGCGCAATATTCTATACCCGTAATGGCCGGCGACGTGCTCGCACTGATGGATCACCTCGCCATCCCGCAGGCCGACATCATGGGCTATTCGATGGGCGGGCGGATGACGGCCTGGCTCTCCCTCAACGAGCCGCAGCGCCTGCGCTCGGCGATCCTCGGCGGCATCGGCATCGGCGGCCTGATCGAGGGCAGCGGCCCCGGCGAGAACGTCGCCAAAGCGCTGGAGGCGCCCGCGCTCGACGACGTCACCGATCCCGTCGGCCGCACCTTCCGCGCGTTCGCCGACCAGACCCGCTCCGACCGCCGTGCACTCGCCGCGTGCCTGCGCGGCACGCGCGATCTCATGACGAGGCAAGAGGCCGCGCGCATCGAGGTGCCGGTGCTGATCGCGGTCGGCAGCGCCGACGATGTCGCAGGAAGCGCCAGCGCGCTCGGCGCGATCATACCGGGTTCCGAAGTGCTCGATATTCCCAATCGCGACCACATGCGTGCAGTCGGCGACAAGGTTTACAAGACCGGCGTGCTCGATTTCCTGTCACGCCGCGGCTGAGGCGGCAACGGGCCAAAAGGGGTCTTCGCTTGCTAAGCCCTAGGACCTTTAGCTGAGTCTCTTGGCGCCTCAATGTCGGTGACGACCGCTGCTTCACGCTGCCTTGTCGCTGAACGCGGTGGGAAGCGTGTTGAGGAACGACATGACGCGCTGCGTGCGCAGAGGCGGGCGGCGGCCCGAGGTGCGCAGCATCCAAAGCGGTTCCCCAGGCGCGCGCCAGGGCGCCAGCACTTCGACCAGCCGGCCGGCGCGAAGGTCTTCGCCAACGAGCCACGCTGGCCCCCAGCCGATCCCGAACCCATTCGCGATCAAGGCGAGCGAAGCGTGCGCGTCGTCGCAAATGTGCTTGGGCTTGGGGGTGATGCGAATGGGGCCTTTGCCGCGCAGGTCGGCGAAGCGCCAGGTCAGGATCTGACCGCTCGCGGGATTGCGGAAGCCGACGTGCTCGTGCGCGGAAAGCTCGAAGGGAGTGGCCGGCGCGCCGCGCGCTTTCAGATAGGCAGGCGAGGCGCAAGCGATCCAGGAGAAGGTGCAAAGCCGCCGCGCCTGATGACCGGGCGCGCGATCGAGCGGCCCTGTGCGGATCGCGATGTCGACGCCTTCCGCCGCGAGATCGAGAATCTCGTTGCGGAATTTGACCTCGATCTCGATTTCCGGCCGTTCCCGCAGGAACGCGGGCAGCCGTGGCAGGATGCAGGCGCGCGCGAACGAGGCGGGGGCAGTCACGCGCACCCGTCCGCCATCGTCGCGCGCGACTTCGCCGAGCGCGGATTGGACACGGGCGAGGCTTTCGGCCAACGCGCGTCCCGCCGACATCAGCCGGTCGCCCTCTTCGGTCAGCGCCAACGAATGGGTGGAGCGATGCAAAAGCCGCAATCCGTGAGCCTGTTCGAAGCGGGCGACCGCCTTGGACATCGCCGATGTGGTCGTCCCCGCCCGCCGCGCGGCTTCGGCGAAGGAGCCTGCCTCGACGACGCGGACGAAGGCGAGGAGGCGCGAAAGGTCGGGAGGCAAAGTCGTTGTGGACATGAAGTCCACATAATCATGGCTGTGCAGTCACTACAAGCGCCGGCCTCGAACGGCTAAGCAGGGAGCGTCAGCACGCATTCTGCGGCGCTGAAAACGCGGGACGTCCGATGAACCCTATCGAAATCACGCTGCAAGCCCTCGACGCCGCCGAGCGGGCGATTCCATCCGGCCAGCCGGTTTATATGCTCAATCTGCTGCGCTACCGCGCGCTGGCGCGTTACGAGGATGGCTTCGACGCCGCGCCCTGCTCGGGCCGCGAAGCCTTTCATGAACGCTACAGGCCGGCATTCCGGCGTCTTGCAGCCGGCAAGCCGATCGCGCCGATGTTTTCCGGGCCGATCCTCGCGAGCCTCGTCGGCTCGCCGGGCGAACGCTGGGACGAAGCGGCGCTCAATGAGTACGGTGACTTTGCCACCTTCCGCTCGATCGTCGACACCGAGACTTACAGGCGCGAAGTGGCGCCCCATCGGCACGCGGCGCTTGAGGATTTCCGGCTGTTCGCGCTCGCCAAGGCGATGTGAAACTATGGCGACAGTGCCAGGGCGCCGTCGCTCAACGGCGTCACCGATCTCGGGCCCTATTGTTTCGGTGCTCTGATTTCCCGGACGGTGATTTCGGCCAGAGCGACAGCGTCAGTCACGCCGCGCATGTGAATGTCGATCATCCTCTTGGCGAGAAGATCACAGAACGGATCGCTTCGATCCACCAGGTCGAGCTTGCGCAAGGCATGGTTGAAGGCGAGTTCAAGAACATGTTCCTGTTCGCGGGTGAGATCGACATTCGCAATCAGCCGTAGAATCGGCATGACGCTGCTCCCTGTTGGAGTAGGGCGGGAGCACAACCGGTCTCTCTGTCACCGATTGAAGCCACGGACCGGGCGGTGATGGAACACACTGTTCCTCAACGGCTTGGCAGTCAATGCCATCAGAGTGCCAAGCAAGCGATATTGCAACTTAATCAGCAGGGCTGCGCTTTTGAGCTTCGAGGTAGTCGGCGCGCAAACGGTATTCTTCGGCGATCTCTAGCAGCGCAGCCTTGGTACGCCCGTCAGCCGACAGTGCTGCTTGCTCGCGGGCGGCATGTTCGAGGCGGCGGAATTCTCGGTCCATGCGAACAGCCTACCTGACGAGACGGCTGCCGCATTAAACTGTGCAAATGTGTACACATCGTCCACTCCCTCAGGAGATTGGGAGCGATGAGGCTTCACCCCGATCTCATTCTGCTTTGCCGTCCTCGCCCAGCCGCCGCGCCGCGGCCATCAGCACCACGAACGTCGCCACCCACACCATGCGCGCGCCATAGCGGTCGTGCGGCCCTGAGATCACGCCGCAGATGAAGGCGTTGCCGAGCAGCGCCAGCGTCACGGTTGCCGCCAGCAGCGTCAGGTCGTCCAGCCGGCCGCTCGCCAGCGCATGGCCGAGCAGCGCGAGCAGCGCCAGCATCGAGGCCAGCGCGACCGGCACATGCAGCCAGTTCACGACATCGAAATTGACACCCCAGTTCTGCTGCCGCGCCGCGCGCATGGCTGCGGCCTGCGCGGGGATGTAGCGCTCGATGATGCCGCGGGTGTGCGGGATCCAGCCGTTGGTGCCTTCGCCGGTCGCCACGTGCAGCAATTGCTGTCCCATCGCGCGGAGTGCCGCGCCTGCCTGCCAGGCCGGATAATCCTTCAGCGACTGCACGACGATGGTGCCCATCTCCTCATTCATGCCTGCGAAACGGCCGAGCGTGTTGAACACGCTCTTGCCCCACAGGAATTCGTCGGCGCTCGCCGGGAGCTCGTTGCGGTAGGGACAGAGCTTGTAACGTTCGCGCGGGCAACGGTCGTTGAGATATTGCGCAACGATGCCGTCCTGCATCATGCGGCCGAAGGCGACGCCGTAGCCGCCGGGCGTCCAGGCCAGCTTGCCGGACAGCGCATAATTCGCCGACACCAGCATCAAGCCGCCCGCGACGATGGTGAGGCTCGCCTGCAGTAGTCCGGCCAGCGGCAGGCGCGCGCCCAGAAACGGCCGCGCCATCCAGCCCGCGGCGCACAGTCCGAGCAGCACGCCGAGCGTGGCGCTGTGGGTCGCCGCGGCAAAGGCGGTGAAGACAAACAGCGAGATCTTCTCGATCGCCGAGGTGCGGTTTGCGCCGACCACCAGGAGGAACAGCGACAGCACCGCGAGCCCGGCAAAGATGTCGGTGAGCAGCATGCTCGCAAGCCAGGGCAGCGCGGTCGACAGCATCAGGAAGAGGCTGATTGCGACGAAGCGGAAGGTCTGCATCAAACTCAACACGCGAAGAGTGAGCTGCAGCAGCCATAGCGTCGCCAGCGACTGGGCGGCGAGGTTGATCCAGAAGCCGAAACCCTCGCCATAGTGCAAATAGAGGCCGAACACCGTGGAGCGGCTGGGGACGAGATAGCCCTCGTACCAGCGGGCGAGATAGCCGCCGGTATCCCATTGCAACAGCGGATAGCCGTTCCAGACCGCCGGCGCGATCATCAGGAGGGGCAGGGCCATTGCGGCCAGCCGCAGCCAAAAAGAGCCCGCGGCGCGCGCGCGCAGTTGATCGGTGGTGATGGTCAAATCGGCTCTGCCCCCGCTCGGATCATGCCCGCAATAACGGTTGGAGGCGAATTCACCAATAGTTTGACGCCGCCCGGCTTGAATTTGGCGAAACTCTGACCACCTTGAGCCGACCTTGCCGCTCGGGGCGTCAGAAGAAAGTCTTGTTTATCAATGGTTTGGCTTGATCTCCGAGGCAGGGCACTGTTCACTCTCAGGCAAGCCCGTCAGGACTTTGTCGCCTAGACTGTGCTATAGAGCCAACAAAATCAGCCAATTCGAAAGAGCAGATCCCATGGCAGTGCATCAGGTCAATCCGGGAGGAAAGCTCGCATCGCTCGATCCGATCTGGGACCGGATCCGCAGCGAAGCGGAGGACATCGTCCGCCGCGAGCCGGAGCTTGCGACCTTCATCTATTCGGCGGTGCTGCATCACGGCCGGCTGGAGGACTCGGTGGTCCACCGCGTCGCCGACCGGCTCGATCATTCCGCGCTGTCGGGCGACCTCGTGCGCCAGGCCTATATCGAGGCGCTGCGCGACGACCCCGATCTCGGCAACGCCTTCCGCGCCGACCTCGTTGCCGTTTACGACCGCGATCCCGCGACCTCGCGCTTCATCGATCCCTTGCTCTACTTCAAGGGCTTTCATGCCATCCAGACCCATCGCCTCGCGCACTGGCTCTATCTGAGGGGCCGCAAGGATTTCGCCTATTACCTTCAGAGCCGATCCTCGGCGGTGTTCCAGACCGACATCAATCCCGCCGCGCGCATCGGCCGCGGCATCTTCCTCGACCACGCCACCGGCTTCGTCTGCGGCGAGACGGCTGTGATCGAAGACGATGTCTCGATCCTGCACGGCGTCACGCTCGGCGGTACCGGCAAGGAGAACGAGGATCGTCACCCCAAGATCCGCCACGGCGTCCTGATCGGCGCCGGCGCAAAAATTCTCGGCAACATCGAGATCGGCCATTGCGCGCGCATCGCCGCCGGTTCGGTCGTGGTCAAGCCGGTGCCGCACAACGTCACGGTCGCAGGCGTTCCGGCCAAGATCGTCGGCGAAGCCGGCTGCGCCGAGCCGTCGCGCACCATGGATCAGATGATCAACGCGATGGGGCTCTGAGCGGGCCCTTGATGCTGCGAAGGGCCGGATTTTTCCGGCCCTTTTCCTCGCCAAATTCTTTGACAATTCGTGCTGGCGGTTCGCCGCATCTCGTCCTAAAACCCGCCGACCATTTTCGATCGGAGACTTGCCGTGGACGTCAAAGAAGTCAGAAAGTTAGATGCGTATCTGAAGCGCGTATTCGGCAATCCCAAGATCCGCGTCGTGCCGCGGCCGAAGAAGGACGATTCCGCCGAGGTCTATATCGGCGAGGAATTCATCGGCGTGCTCTTCGTCGACGACGAGGACGACGATCGCTCGTTCCAATTCCAGATGGCGATCCTCGAGGACGATTTGGTGGATCAGGAATAGTTTTCGACGTCGTCATCGCGATGGAAGCGGATCTTCGCCTCGCGTAGCATTCTCTCGTATCCCGGACGCCCTGCAGCGCCGTCAGCGTTGCAGGGCCGAGCCGGGACCCAGAAGCCAAACGGCCGTCATTGCAAGCGCAGCATAGCAGTGCCAGCATTGCTTGAGCACACCCTGACGAGCTTTACGTGCTCAATTGCAGACTTCGACGTTGGTTGAATTCTTTTGCTCAAGCCGACAGCCGGGGCGAACAGGGCGACAACCACCAATTCCCACGCCGCAAACTATCTGCCCACTCGTCTGAGGCTTCGCAGGCCTGGATTCAACCTGCTTCCGTTCGGCGTCTCGCTTGTTGGCATCCTCGCGGGTCGCGACCGGCTTCTTGTCCTGCACCTTCTCGCACCCATTGTCGTCGTTGACGCGATAGCCGGCGCGGCAGGTGATCTTCACGCAAGTATCGCCGTCCGCCTTGAAGCCGCGATTGCAGACCAGCGGACAGACACGGCCTGGCTTGGACTTTATTATGTCCAGCGCGTCGAAGCTCGCGAGCTTGGGGTCGAGCTTCGTTCCCGCATATTGATTGAACAGCGTCAGTGAGCGCAGTGATGACGCATTCCAGTCGCCATCGGCGGCGGCGGCCAGACAACCGACGCGACGGAGCTCCGACTGCACAAGCTTGGCGGTCTCCTGCGGCGAGAGAGAGGGCGGCGACTGAGTTGGGGTAACCGCGGCGACCTTCTGCTCGCCCTGCGCCTTGTCATTTGCTTGCCTTGCAGCGAGCTCAGCAGCTGCCTTGTCATTTGCAATCTTCTCGGCCAACGCCTTTTCGGCAGCCTCCTTGTCGGCCAGCGTCTTGGCGACAGCGGCTTCGGCGTCCTTCCTGCGCTGCTCGGCGGCGGCGGCTTTGGCTTCCTCGATCTGCTTGGCTTTCTCCGCTGCTGCCTTGGCGTCCTCAGCGGCCTTCGCGGCCGCCGCTGCTTTCTCCTGCTCGGCCTTCTTGGCGCGGTCGGATGCCAGTCGGGCCTTCTCCTCCTCGGCCTGCCTGGCCTTCTCCGCAGCCGCGGCGCGGGTCTCTTCGGCGGCGATCTTGTTCAGCTGGCCCTTGGCGAGATCCGAATAGAAGCCGCTCGGAAAGCGGTTGAGGAAGGCCGTCCATCCGTCACGCGTGCCCAGCTGGAGCGCCAGTTCGTAGTCCCGCCGGATTTCACTGTCGGGGTTGGCTTGCGGGCCGGTGACGACTGGCTTGACCGCAACCAGCGGCACATCATCGCCGCCGAGCGAGCCGTACACAAAAGGTTCCTGCTTGTAGCCGGTATTCTTGAGCACGTCGTCGCGCACGAAGCCGAACGCCTTGCGCAGATCGAGCCCGGGCGTCGGCAGACGTTCGACGAGAGCCGCCGCGAACGGGCTATTCTTGGAGTCGCCGTCGGACGCCGTCGAGCCCGCTTTCGCCGCGAACGCGATCATCGTATTCGGGCTGGTTGGCTCGACCTTGGCGAGGCCGCGGCCGATGGCACGCGAGGCGATGGTACGCTTCATCGTCTTGGCAAACGGGTTGTCGCGACATGCATCGAGGATGATCAGGCGCAGCTGCTTTGCAGGTTCGACCGCGAACAGCGCGCGGTCCAGCGCGATCGTTTCGTCCAGCACGTCGCTGTCGGTCTCCAGCGTCGCGTCGGTCGGGATCAGATAGTTGACACCATCCAGTTCGATGCCATGACCGGCGTAATAAACCACCGCGACCCCAGCATCCCGCGCCTTGCCGCCGAAGTCACGCAGCGCCCGGCGCATCTCCGAACCGTTGAGGTCGAGCTTGATGTCGACGGTATCGAACCCGGCCTTCCTGAACATGCCGCCGACCAGGGTGGCATCGTTCGCCGGGTTCGCCAGCCGCGCCACGTTCTTGTAGGCCGAGTTGCCCATCACCAGCGCGACGCGCTTCTCAGCCAGCGCCGGGCCCGCTCCCACGCAGATCGCAAACATCAACAAAACAAACAGCCGAAGCCGCATTCCAGCCCCCGAATGCAATAGCGTCAGATTATTCGCAGCATGGCCAATCGCAATCTATGCTCAGTGATATCAGTCACACATCCATGCGCCATCCGGGCAACCCCGTGCCAGGCATCACGGCCATCATGCCCTGTTTTGGCCCGATGGGTCAATCATTATTCGAAAAAAACGAAAAGACTCGATGCTGCCAACGCTTGGCTACTGTGCATGGGGTTGTTTTCGATTTTTTGGTTTGGAGGCTCCAGCCGACAGTAAGCCGACCGCCCTTAGCCCCGCGGCCCGCGCAGCTGCGCGGTCAGCCTCTCCATCGCCTCGGCCACCTCGCGCCACTGCGACAGCCAGCTCCGTGGAAAGCGGAAGGTGAGGTCGGCGCCGCCGACGCGGCGCTCGGCGAGGCACATGCCCGGCGTCGCTGCATCGCGCGTGCAGCGCGCGGTCAGCGCGGGGCTTGCGGCCGAATAGAGGTCCTCGTTGCCGTAGGGCGTGTCGGTGCGGAACATGCGCATCGTCAGGCCGTCCGCTGGGCTTGCCGCGGCCGGGTCGAGATAGCGCGGATAGATCGTGGCCGTGCGCTGCTCGGGCGAGAGCGCATCGTGATGGGCCGCGATCGACAGGAAGATGCGGTCGATCGACTGCAGCGCCGCTTCCGCCGTGTCGGAGGTGACGTGCTTGGGCGCGCCGGGCGGCTCCAGCGAGGGATAGAGGAAGTCGAGATCGATGCGCTCCTGCGGCCCCGAGTGCCGCTGGATCTTCATCCGGATCGCGGTCACCGGCAGGTTGAACAACGTGCCGCCGACGCTCACCGGCAGCTTGTCCGGCGCGTTCGCGCCCCGGCTGCCCCAGGTCGGCCACAGCAGATAGGCGACGAGCGCGACAGCTGCGACCGCCGCCGCGCCGCCGAGCACGATCGGCACGACATGCGCCCGGGTGCGCGTGCGGGGGGACCTGAGGGGAGCTGCCGAGAACAATGCCATGAATTGTGCGAGGTCGACCGGAGGTCGGCCGATGGCCGACGAATCAGCGGCGAATATGCCATGCGACGGCGCTTTCGCGCAGCGTTCCCGGCCGCTTGGAGCGGGGACGGCCCCTGCATGGGACGGCCGGCCGCGTTAACCTTTCCTTAAGGATAATGTAGCGTTAACGGGCTCTGTTTGTCACAGGAAGGCACGCGCGTTGTGTAAGGGCGGAGCACTTCCGATGACACCTGAAGCTCTCAACACCTTCTTCTCGATCGGCATCGGTTTCGCGCTCGCGGGCGCGCTCGTGAACGGATACCAGGCGCTGGCACAGCGGCCCGCCGGCTTCGGCCTGCTGCAGGACGGCGTGGCCCCGAAAACCTTCGCGGCAGTTCCCTTCCTGGTGTTCGCCGCGCCCTTCATCATCATGCGCAACACGCTGCGCGGCGTGCGGGTGGAAAGCCGCCGCATGGAATTCGTGATGATGGCAACCGTCATCGCCGCCTTTTGGAGCATGATGAGCGGCACCTTCTTCCTGATGACGCTGCGCGCCGCCGGCCTTCTGGTCTGATCCGAAGTGCCTCGAGCGCGGCCGGCCCTTTGCGTCGCGGCTGCTGTTTGGCTATGCCAATCGTCAACGCGACAGGAGACAGCCAATGGCCATCTACGAGCTCGACGGGCAGGCGCCCGACCTTCCCGCCGACGGCAATTATTTCATCGCCGAGACCGCGACCGTGATCGGCCGGGTGCGCTTGAAGCCGGGCGCGAGCGTCTGGTTCGGCGCGGTGCTGCGCGGCGACAATGAGTGGATCGAGGTCGGCGAGGGCGCCAATGTGCAGGACGGCTCGACCTGCCACACCGATCTCGGCTTTCCGCTTGTCATCAGCAGGAATTGCACGGTCGGCCACAACGTCATCCTGCACGGCTGCACCATCGAGGAGGGCGCGCTGATCGGCATGGGCTCGATCGTGATGAACGGGGCAAAGATCGGCCGCAACAGCATCGTCGGTGCCGGCTCCGTCATCACCGAGGGCAAGGAGTTCCCCGAGCGCTCGCTGATCATCGGCTCGCCCGCGCGCGTGATCCGCACCCTCGACGACGCCCAGGTGCAGAAGATGGGGAGCGCGGCCCGGTTCTACGTGGCCAACGGTCCGCGCTTCAAGCAGGGCCTGAAGCGGATCGGCTGACCGGCCCGCCCGGCCGCGCTTCGCCCCAGCCGGGCCACGGCTCGATACCGTAAGAATACAGGTTGGTGCTTTAATCCTCTGCTAGCGCGATCACGCTTATCATCCAGCGTTTTCAACCAGGAGGAGCGGCGCCATGGGAGCTGCGGCGCTGGAATCCGGCTTCAGTGCCGGAACCAAATTCTTGAAGAAATTGGTCCGTTTCGTGCGCGGCGCCGACACGCTGACCGTTGCGGAGAAGGTCTACAGCATCGCCGCCTTTCTCGCGATCGTCACCACTTTCCTGCTGGTGATGTCGGTCCAGTCAGTGCGCCTGCAGACGACGTATCGCCACCTGCATGCCACCTCCGCCGACGCGGCGGTCGGCGTCGGGCGCATCAACGCCCTGATCTACGCCGTCGTGATGGAATCGCGCGGCATCTACATGTCCGCCGATCGTGCCGCGATGAAGCAGTTCGCGGACGGGCTGGTGCGGCGCAACCGCGAGCTCGCCGAGGCCGTGAAGAGCATGGAGCGCACGGTGGGCGACGACGACGCCGAGCTGTTCTCTTCCTTCCGCCAGCGCATCCAGCAATTCATCGACTTCCGCCAGGAGCTGGTGCGCCGCGGCGTCGAGATCAGCCCGGCCGCGGCCCGCGAGTGGGGCGACAACGACGCCAATCGCACCCTGCGCAGCAAGCTCAACAGCGATCTCGAAGCGCTCGAGCGCATCTACGAACAGCGCGCCCGCGAGGCGGACGAACTCGCCGACAGCCACCGCTACGCGGCCGCCTATCTGTTCGCGCTGGGGCTCGTGGCGCTGATGCTCGCGGCGTTGAACGTCGTCGTCATGCGGAACTCGGTGATCGGCGCGCTCGCCGATATCACGCAGGCGACCGACCGGATCGCGCAGGGCGACGTCAAGAGCGAGGTGCCGCATCTGCGCCGTCACGACGAGATCGGGCGCCTTGCGCGCGCGGTGCAGAATTTCCGTGACGCGGTGGCGCGCATCTTCGAGCTCGAGGAGCTCGAGCTCGGCACTGCGCAGGCGCGCGACGCGGCGATGACCGAGCGCGACAAGTTCAACGACAAGTACCAGGCCAAGAAGTGGCAGCTTTCGGCAGCGATCAACAACATGCCGCAGGGGCTGATCATGCTCGACGGCAAGGCCAATGTGGTCGCGATGAACGCCAATTACCGCAGGATCTACAATCTGCCTGAGACGATCCAGACCGGGTCGAGTCTCGAGGAGATCCTCCAGCACAGGGTCGAGAGCGGATTGTTCAGCGGCGACGTCACGAAATACGTCGCGGCGGTGCTCGACCGCATCGCCAAACGCCAGCCGACGTCGTACGAGATCGCGCTGAACGACGGCCGCATCATCAAGATCTACGAGCGCCCGATGGACGGCGGCGGCTGGGTGTCGGTGCAGGAGGACGTCACGGAACAGCGCCACCGCGAACGCATTCTCGAACGGATGGAGCGCTTTCTCGCCACTATCATCGAGAACGTGGCCGAGGGCATCATCGCCAAGGACGCGCGCAATCTGCGCTACGTCTTTGTCAACAAGGCTGCCGAGAAGATGATCGGCATGTCGCGCGGCGAGATCATCGGCAAGACGGCGCGGGAATTGTTCTCCGTGGAGGCTGCCGAATTGATCGAGCGGCGCGACCAGCAGTTGCTCGCACAGCGGCAGCAGCTCGAGCCGATTATCGATACCATCGATAATCCCGTCCGCGGGCGCCGCGTCATCTGCGCCCGCCGCATCCAGGTGGGGGGCGCCGGTGAGGAGTCCCACATGTTCGTGACCATGGTCGAGGATCGGACCGAACGGCCGGCAGCGGCGGCATAGCGGCCGGCGGCAGCTCGCATCTGCCGCGGGCTGCCGATGCTCGCGCGGAAGTGAGACAGTGTGGCTGTCACGAATGACCGACTGACGGTAGCTTGGTCCTGCTTTGAAGCGTGGAGCAACCTCCACGCGGAGGATCGAGTGATGTTACGCAGGATGATGATGACGGCGCTGGCCGTGGTGGCGGTCGGGCTGTCGGCGCCCCAAAAGGCCGAGGCGGGCGGCGGTTTCGGACGTGGTGGAGGTTTTCACGGCGGTGGTTTCCATGGTGGCGGCTTCCATGGCTGGGGGCACCGTCATTGGCATGGCGGCGGCTTCTGGCCAGGGATCGGGATCGGGGTGGGTCTCGCCGGCGCCGGCTACTACGGCGGTTATTACGGCTACGGCTACCCGTATTACGGCGGCCCCACCTATTATGGCGTCGGCTACAACGACGGTTATGGCGGCTGCTACGTCGTGCGCAAGCGCGTCATGACCCCGTCGGGATGGCGCTACCGCCAAGTCGACGTCTGCGAGTGAGGCGAAATAGCTGTTAAAAAACAAGGTCGTTGACGCAGTATACCGTCAACGACCTTGCCAGCCCCGGATATTGAAATCGGCTCACGCCATCCGGTAACGGCGAGCATCGCGCGGAATCATACCGGCGAATGTGATCCAGTTCACAAGTGGCGAAAATAAAGTTCCCGCACCGTGACCGGCTCAGCCGCCCGAGCGCTTGCGGGCGCTGGCGTGGACGCGCCGCGCTGGTTTCCTGCGGGTAACCGATGGAGTCTCGACCTCGGTCGCCCGTGCACTGGCAAAGGACTGCCGCAAGCCGTCGATGGATTCGTTCAAGGCCGTAACCTGCTCCGACAGGCGCTTGGTGTCGGCCTGTTGCGCCGCCAGCAGCCGCTTCATCGTCTGAAGCTGGTCCTGCACCACCTGGAGCTGGTCGATCGATTCCTGCTGGGTCGCCTCCAGCCCCTTGGTCTTCTCGACCAGCTGCTCGGAGGCCTGGGCGGTGCGGGCCTGAAGCTGCCGCGAGGCCACCACCCGGTCGCTCTCGGGGGCGGCACCGGTATAGGCCCGCCAGATTGCGATCGACGTCACGCCCGCGATCAGCAGCAGGAGGGCTGCAGCAGTCAGCGCGATCGGCTGGGCGCCAAGGCGAAGGAGGGTGTTGGACGGCCTGTCCTGGGCGAGATCGATCATCGCTGACAAAACCCAAATTGAAACTTGGTGAGTGGCGAAGACCGGCAACCCAGAGGGGTCACCGGGGCGTCCCGAAAGCCTTACGTTTCGGCAAGGAATGGGACCAAAAAGAGGCTGAGCGGCAAAAAACCAGTGATCAGCGGCTCTTGCAGCCCGGGAGCGCCGCGCAGGGGGCAGGGATCAAGGCTGAAATTGCGAGAACGGCCCGGAATAGCTCTTTGCGCGCGGTGCCGCATAGGGCCCAAGCCGGGAGGTCTTCAGTCCAAGCCGCACCAGTGATTCCGTCAGCGTCACGGCGGCGGCGACGCCGTCGACCACGGGAAGGCCGTGCGTGGCGGCGAGCTCGCCTGCGAGATCGGCCATGCCGGCGCAGCCGAGCACGATCGCTTCTGCCCGGTCGTCACGGATGGCGGCGGTGATCTCCGCCGATATCTTGCCGAGCGCATCAATGTTGCGCTCTTCGAGCGCCAGCACGGGGACCTCGGCGGCACGGACGCGGGCACAGCGTTCGGCCAGGCCGTACTTCCGCAGATTGTGCTCGATCGGCACGATGGAGACGCCGAGCGTGGTCACCACGGCAAAGCGCGCCGCGATCAGGCTCGCGAGGTGGAAGCCGGCCTCGCCGATGCCGATCACAGGCGCTTTGGCGGCGGCGCGCGCGGCATCCAGGCCGGTGTCGTCGAAGCAGGCGATGATGTGTGCGTCCGCGCCGTCGCGATCGGCCTCGCGAATGCAGCCGAGCATGCCGGGCACCGCGAAAGCTTCGTCGTAAAACCCCTCGATCGAGACCGGGCCCATCGCCGGCTGACGCGCATCGATCACGGTGCCCGCGAGGGCAACGCTGCGCGCGGCAGCGGAGATCTTCGCCGTCATCGACGCCGTTGTGTTGGGGTTGACGACGTGAAGCCGCATTGGAACAGACGAGTCCTTATCTCAGACGAGTCCCTTGCCGGCGTCCGAGCCCTTGGCCGCCTGCCGCTTGTTGAGCACGTGAATGGTGCCGAGCGCAAGCGTGATGACCGTGAACGAGACCGCCGAGATCACGGTGCCGAGCGCGTAGATGTCGGGGTTGGTCACGGTGGTGGTGAGGCCTTGAAGATCCAGCGGCAACGTGTTCACGGCGCCGATCGCCTGGCTGGAGCGTGCGAGCTCGTCCCAGGACAGCGTGAAGCCGAACAGGCCGATGCCGATCACCGAGGGCAGGATGATCGGCAGCACGACATGACGAAAGGTCTGCCACGGTGTCGCGCCGAGATCGCGCGCGGCCTCTTCCAGCCGCGGATCGAAGCGGTTGAAGATCGCGAACATGATGAGCAGCCCGAACGGCAGCGTCCAGGTCAGGTGCGCGCCGAGCCCGGACGTCAGCAGGCCCATCGAGGTCTCGAAATTCTCGTTCCAATGCGCCTTGATCAGGTCGTCGATGATGCGGAACTCGAGCGAGATGCCGAGCGAGGTGATGATCGAGGGCACGATGAGGCTGGCGATCGCCGAGTAGAACAGGATGCTCTGCGCCTTGAACTTGCGCCGGAACGCCATGCCGGCGGCGACCGACAGCACGACGGTGACGATCATCACGACGATGCCGAGCAGCAGCGAGCGGCGGAAGGCGGCACCGAGATCGACGATGCCGGTGCCCTGGAACAATTTTGCGATCCAGAAGGTCGATACGCCGTTCATCGGGAAGGTGAGGCCGCCCTGCGGCCCCTGGAACGACAGCACGTAGATCGCGATCATCGGCCCATAGAGAAACAGCACATAGGCCGCGAAGAAGATCGCGAGCACGTAGAACGAGCGCGGGCGTCCTTCCTTCATGCTCTAGAGCTCCTTCTTGATGTCGACGATGCGCGACATCATGGTGATGATCAGGAAGGTGATTGCGAGGAGGATCACGGCATTGGCCGCGGCGGCGGGGAATTGCAGCGCGTTGACCCGCGTCTCGATGATCTTGCCGGCGGCGGCGATCTGCTGGCCGCCCATCACGCCGATGGTGATGAAGTCGCCCATCACGATGGTGATGACGAAGATCGAGCCGATCACGATGCCGGGCTTGGCCAGCGGAATGATGACGTTGACGAGGGTCTGGAAACCGCTGGCGCCGGCATCATAGGCGGCCTCGATCAGCGACTTGTCGATGCGCACCATCGAGTTGAAGATCGGCACCACCATGAAGAAGGTGAAGAGGTGCACCAGTGCCAGCACCACTGAGAATTCGGAGAACAGCAGCCATTCCACGGGATGGTTGATCAGGCCCGTCTTCATCAGGCCGGTGTTCACCAGGCCGTTGCGGCCGAGCAGCGGGATCCAGGCGATCATGCGGATCACGTTGGAGGTCCAGAACGGGATCGTGCAGAGCAGCGACAAGCCCATCTGCCAGGTCTTGGACTTGACGTGGAAGGCGAGGAAGTAGGCGACCCAGAAGCCGACGAAGAGGGTGATGGCCCAGACCAGGAAGCAGAGCTTCAGCGTCTTCAGATAGGTCTTGGCGATGGTGCAGAGCTCAGGGAGCTGCGCGATGCAGCCTTCGAACGTGTCGGTGTAGCCGCGGCCGGAGAAAGCCGGCAGCAGCTGGTATTCGTTATAGTCCCAGAACGAGACGATGACGACGAAGACGAGCGGAATGAGGAAGAACGCGAGAAAGACCAGCATCATCGGCCCGGCCTGGAGCCAGGAGATGAAGGACGGCGACAGGCGCGTCGGCTTTGCGGCGCGCGCTGTGCCCGACCCCGGGATCAAGCCCGGGGCTGCCTGTTGCAGGACTTCTTCCGACATGTCCGTTACGCCGCGATGAACTCGTTCCACTTGCGGACCATGTAGTCGTTCTCGTCCATCACGGCGTTCCAGCACGCGACCCCGCCCATGCGATCCTCGTAGGAGCCGCCGTCACGCACCGCGCCGGCCTTTTCAAGCAGCGAGCCGTCGGGCGCCTTGATGTCCTTCTCGGCCGGCTTGCCTTCCATCCAGTAGGCCCATTCGTAGGGCTCCATGTGGGCCTTCGCGGTGGAGAGCACGGCGGAGTAATAGCCCTGGCGGTTGAGATAGGCGCCGGCAAAGCCCGACAGGAACCAGTTCACGAATTCATAGGCCCATTCGAGCTTGGCACCCGAGACGCCCTTGGACACGCAGAAGCCGGAAGCCCAGGACCGGTAGCCTTCCTTCAGCGGCTGGAAGGTGCAGGGGATGCTCATCGAGCGCACCTTGGTAACCGCCGGTGACCACATCGACTGAATCACGGTCTCGCCCGAGGCCATCAGGTTGACGCTCTCGTTGAAGTCCTTCCAGAAGGCGCGGAACTGGCCGGCCTTCTTGGCCTCGGTCATCACCTTCATGGTGAGATCGATCTCTTCCTTGGTCATGTTGCCCTTGTCGGCATATTTGTACTTGCCGGAGGCTTCCACGACCATGGCGGCATCCATGATGCCGATCGAGGGGATGTTGAGGATTGAAGCCTTGCCCTTGAATTCGGGGTTGAGCAGCTCGGCCCAGGTGGTGATCGGACGCTTGATCAGGTCGGGGCGGATGCCGAGCGTGTCGGCGTTGTAGACGGTCGGGATCAGCGTGACGAATTCCGTCGCCGACGTCGCGAACTTCTTGGAGTCCTTGCCTTCGAGATAGAGCACCTTCCAGGGCGCGGTGCCCTGGCCGCCGATCTTCTTGCCGCCGGGCGTCTCGCCCTTGGTGAAGACGGGGGTGATGTTGCCGAACTCCTTGATCTTCTTGGCGTCGAGCGCAAGGATGTTGCCCGACGGCACCAGCTTCTTCAGCGAGAAATATTCGGTATCCAGCACGTCGAAGGAATTCGGCTGCGTCATCACGCGCTTGGTGACATCGTCGGTGGTTGCGGTGATGTATTCGATCTTGATGCCGGTGTCCTTCAGGCACTGCTTGGCGATGTCGTCGCCCTCGTTCACGGCCGTGCCGAGATAGCGCAGCACCTTCGCATCGGCCGACTTCACGTAAGGAAAGCCGGTGATCGCGCCGGAGCCGGCGGCAAGGCCGGCGAGACCCGCGGTGCCCTTCAATAGCGTGCGGCGGCTGACGCCGGTCTTCCTGGTCGTCTCGGTCATTTCGCTCACTCCTCTGTGTTGCGCATTTTCCGTGGTGAAGGGTGCTATTGCAGGCGTTGTGCCTTGGCGGGATCCCAGGTCGCCAGCACGCGATCGCCCGGGCGGAACGGATGCACGTCGAAGGCGGCCTCGGGAACGTGGGAGAACAGGGCGGTGCCGTCGTCGAGCGTGAGCGAGACGGCGATATAGGAGCCCTGGTATTCGGTCTGGGTCAGCAGCGCCGGCGCGCCGAAGGCGCCGTCGGCGAACGGCACGATGCCGAGCTGATCGGCGCGAACGGCGATGAGATTGCCGGCGTCGCTGAGCACGTTGTGTCCGCCGATGAATCGGGCCACGAATTCGGTGCGGGGACGATGGAAGATGTCGCGCGCCGTGCCCTGCTGCTCGATCCTGCCGTGGTTCATCACCACGATGTGGTCGGCGAGGGCCATCGCCTCTTCCTGGCCGTGGGTAACCTGGATGAAGCTGATGCCGAGCTCGCGCTGCAGCCGCTTCAGCTCGCCGCGCATCTTGACGCGCAGGAACGGATCGAGCGCCGAGAGCGGCTCGTCGAGCAGGAGGATCTGCGGCTCGGTGATCAGCGCGCGCGCGAGCGCGACGCGCTGCTGCTGGCCGCCGGAGAGCTGCGCCGGAAGACGGCCTGCATATTGGCTCATCGCGACCAGCTCGAGCAATTCGCCGGCGCGCTTGTGCCGCGTCGCCTTGTCGATGCCGCGCATCTTCAGGGCGAAGGCGACGTTGTCGAGCACGGAGAGGTGCGGAAACAGAGCGTAGGACTGGAACATCATCGCGGTGCCGCGCTTGGCGGGCTCGAGGTCGGTGACGTTCTGCGCGCCGAGGATGATGTCGCCTTCGCTGACCGCCTCGTGACCTGCGATCATGCGCAGCGTCGAGGTCTTGCCGCAGCCGGAGGGGCCGAGCAGGCAGCAATAGGTGCCGGCCGGGATCTTCAGGTTGACGTTGTCAACGGCCAGCGTGGCGTCGTAGCGCTTGGTGACGGCGACCAGTTCGAGAGCGGCGGGAATGGCCATGGCGTGTCCGAGGAGGGGCGTTGCGTCCC
This sequence comes from Bradyrhizobium sp. BRP23, assembly GCF_020194135.1. Classification (NCBI taxonomy): domain Bacteria; kingdom Pseudomonadati; phylum Pseudomonadota; class Alphaproteobacteria; order Hyphomicrobiales; family Nitrobacteraceae; genus Bradyrhizobium; species Bradyrhizobium sp. BRP23. Next base: position 250,535 of record NZ_JADYVW010000002.1, read on the forward strand.
GCCTCTCTCCGCAAGGTCCGTGCCAACAGCCCGCGACGATGCGAATTTCAGAAACTGTGCAGCGGAGTCAGATCGTTAGATCGATTCCGGCCCAATGTCGGGCCGTCACCCGTGCAGCCAGCTGCACACAAAACGGGCGAAGATTGTATAAAGTTTCGCCTGTGATTGGATACAGCTCGTCGACTAACATTGCAGGCCGAACGTTCGTCGATCGAGCCTCACAATCATGGCCGCCAAGACCCGCCAGAAACCCGATGCGCCAGACGCGAGCGATCGCGTCAGCCGTATCCGGGAGGGTGTGACTGCCGCGATCCTCGAGCATCGCCTGCTGCCCGGCACCAAGCTCGGGGAGGACGAGATCGGCGACATCTACGGCGCAAGCCGGACGCTGGTGCGCTCAGCGCTGCAGCAGCTTGCGCATGAGGGCATCGTCAATATCGAGAAGAATCGCGGCGCTTTCGTTGCGCGCCCGACGCCGGCTGATGCCCGCGAGGTGTTCGAGGCGCGGCGCCTGATCGAGCCCAGCATCGTGGACCGCGCCATTGACGCGGTTTCGCCGGCCTGGCTCGATCGCCTGCAGCACCATCTCACGGAAGAACGCGAGGCCGAGTTGCGCGGCGATGCCCGCGCCTCCGTCCGTCTGTCCGGCGAGTTTCATCGTCTCGTCGCCGAGATGAGCGGCCACAGCATCTATCTCGGCTTCCTGAAGGAGCTGATCGCGCGCTCCTCGCTCATCATCCTGCTGTACCGCCGTCACGACACGCCCGCGTGCGGCACCGATCATCACGCCGGGATCGCCGCCGCGATCCGCAAGCGCGACAAGGCGCGCGCCGGCGCCTTGATGCTGTCGCACCTGAACGAGATCGAGGCGGAGCTGTTCCTGAAGGATCCCGCCGCCGATGAATTGCGGCTGGCGGACGTGCTGGGGGCGTGAGAAGGGCGTCGCCAGCGCACGGGATCGGCGGGTCCGGACGCTATTGTGGCTCCAATCCGAGATTCTTGATCGATTCCAGCCAGACCGGCCCTTCTTTTTCGTAGAGGGCGACCGAGGATGCGCGGTCCATTGCCGGCGCATCGACCCCGAAGGCCTCCAGCAGCTTCTGGACACGCTCGGTCTTGCCGCCTTCGACCATCAGCTTGGCGAGCAGCTCGATCCGGTCGGTCGGCGTCGCAGCGGGCGCCACCAGGGTCGTGAAGCTGGTCAGCTGGAAGACCTTGCCGGTGACCCCCTGCTCGGTGAACGTCTTGGTGTCCGGCAGCTTCTTCATGCGAACCAGTGACGGAACAGCGATCGCGCGGCCGACGCCGGTATCAAGGACCGGAAGCGCGGCTTGGTAGCTGCCGGTCGCGGCCTGGATGACGCCGGCCGCCAGGTCCTGCCACATCGGCGCTTCGCCGCGGTAATGCACGATGGAGATGTCGAGGCCGTATTGGCGATTGAGCTCGGCGATCGCGATGTGCGCGAACGAACCGATCCCATACGAGCCGGCCGTGACCTTGTTGCGGCGCGCATAGGCGACGAAATCTTCGATGGACTTTGCACCGGTGGCGGAATGGACGACCAGCGGCAGATGACCCGATGGCGTCATCGCGACGATCGTGAAATCCTTGTCCGGATCGTAGGCGAGCGACTTCAGCAGCAGTCGGTTTCCGAGCAGCGTGGACGAGATCGTGTACATCAGCGTATGGCCGTCCGCCGGCGAATCCTTGACCGATTGGGCTGCCAGCGCGCCGCTCGCTCCCGTCTTGTTTTCGACGACGACCGGCTGTCCGAGCTTCTGAGAGATGTAATCGCCATAGGCGCGGGCGAACGCATCGGTGATGCCGCCGGCGGGCGTCGACACGACGATCTTGATTGCTTTGGTTGGCCAGGCTTCGGCCGCAGCCCCATCAGCCGTGGCCAGCACCAGGCCTGCAATCGCAGCGCCCAGCATTGCGACGAATGTCCTCACTTGCCCCTCCGGTTTTGTTGCGTCTTTGGGCGCCCTTTGGCCGCCGGGCAGAGATGTCACACGAGCAGAGCCAAATAGAAACAACATTTCATTGTGTGAAATGGCTAGCTCTTGGCGGCCGCGGACGGGCCGGCCGCAGCAAGCCTGGCGCTGAGCGTCTCGGCCAGTGCGGAGGCGACTTTCTTCATCTGAGGCACGAAGCGCCTGAGACCTTCCTCGGTGCTGACGGCCTCGCGCAGCATCATCACGTTCATGCTTGCGAACAGGCGGTTCGGAACAGCGACGGGAACGCCGATCGCCCAGACGGCGCCGCCGAAGATGCGGCGGCTGTAGCTCTCGTCCATCACTGCGAATCCGGCTTTCCGGATCGCGCGCAGCACCTTGGTGAGTTTGGCGGGATTGCGGGCGAGGTCGTTCCAGGGCTCCGGGCTGAGGGCAAGGCGCGCCGCGATGCGCTCCTGCTCGGCCGGTTCGCAAAACGCCAAATAGGCGCGCCCCATCGAGGTGCCCAGCACGGGAAAGCGAAAACCCGGCGGACGGTAGAAGAGCAGCGAACCGCCGATCCGCGTCGTATGCGCGATCACCATGGATTCCTCGTCGAGCACGGCCACGTCCGAGGGCCACTGAATCTGTTGGCGAAACTTGTTGAGCATCGGTTCGGCGATACCGCCGATCCAATTGGGTTCGTCGTAGCCGGCGCTGAGCAGGAGCGCCCGTCCGGTCGGGGCATAGCTGGGCGGCTCGGCGCGCCGCACTACATATCCTTCATGCTCCAGCGTTTCGAGCATGCGGACGATTGTTGCCTTGTTGAGGCCCGTCGCCTTATGCAGCGAGCCTACGGTCGATTGCCGTTCCTGGTTGATGACGCGCAGGACCTCGAGGCCTCTCGACAACGCGATAACGGGACGGAACGAGGGCATGGCAGCTCTTTGTGAGGACCGTGCCGCTAGTCAATGATGTAATCGCCGGATCAGTCAACAGGCCCGACTCCCGGCCGGGAATTGGACGGTGCCGCATCGGCTCCTCAGCGACCGATTTCGCTTTCGGCGGCAAGCTGCCCCTCTGCCGTGATCTCGTATTCGCCGTCGTGCTTGGTCATCCATCCTGACCTGACCATCTCTCGTGCAAGCTGTATCGAGCAGATCGGATGATTGCCGCCCGGGTGATACAGCCTGTCGTTGCGGACGAGCAGGTGCCCGTACAATCGCGCCTGGCGCAGCGCCCTGCGCATCCCCGGTGATGGACTTTTCATGCCGGTTCAAGCGCGAGCACGATGAAGGTTCCTAATGAATGCGGCCATCTCATCGGTCGATAGCGCACATAGGAACCGTCATTCTGCTGCATCGTTTGTTCTTCCGAGGAGTAGCGCCATGAATGTACGGGATGAGCACACGTGGTCCCTCTGGATGGACGTATCTGTCGCCGAAGCTCCGGTGCTGTCGAGTACGGTCGGCGTGGACGTTGCCGTGGTCGGCTCCGGAATAGCCGGGCTTTCGGTCGCATATGAACTTGCTTGCCATGGACGTTCGGTCGCAGTGATCGATCGCGGCCGCATCGGCAGCGGGATGACGGCGCGCACCACGGCGCATCTGGCGACCGCGCTTGATGATGGTTATGATGCGTTTGTGCGAGTCCGCGGCCCTGACTGTGCGCGGCGTTACTATCAGAGCGTCGCTGCCGCGATCGATCGCGTCGAGGCCATCCAAGGCGCCGAGCACATCGATTGCGGTTTTAAGCGCGTCGATGGCTATTGGGTACTGGCATCCGAAACGTCCGCATCCGAGCTGGATAGTGAATTGGACTGCTGTCGCAAGCTGCAGATTCCGGTCGAAAATTGCATCGAGCGGACACCATTCCATGACAGCGGTCAGACGCGTTCGCTGCGCTTTCCGCGCCAGGCGCGCCTGCATCCGACTAAATATCTCGCCGGTCTGGCGAGCGCACTGCAGCGCCGGGGCGCCCAGCTCTATGCTGACACCTGCGTCGAGAGCATCCAGCAACGCCAGGGTAGCATGGTCGTCACCACCGCCTCAGGCTACGAGGTTCACGCCGCCGACGTGGTGGTTGCGACCAACTCGCCCGTCAATGTTCAGGTGGCGATCCACACCAAGCAGGCGCCTTACCGCACTTATGCACTCGCCGCGAAGATTGCGGCCGGCGCCGTGGAGGATGCGCTCTATTGGGACACGCTCGATCCTTATCATTATGTCCGCCTCCACCCGTTATCTGCCGACGAGGACATCGTGATCATCGGCGGCGAAGATCACAAGTCGGGTGAGGCGAATGATGGCGCACAGCGCCTTGACGCGCTTGAGCGCTGGGCGCGCGAGCGATTGCCGGATTTGCGCGAGGTCACCCATCGGTGGTCGGGTCAGGTGTTGGAGCCGGTCGATTTCGCCGGCTTCATCGGCCGCAGCCCCGAGGAGCATGTATTCGTTGTCAGCGGCGACTCCGGGCAGGGGATCACCAACGGGCTCGTGGCCGGCATGCTGATCGCGGATCTCATCACCAGCGGCGCAAGTGCCTGGGAGGACGTCTACGCTCCGTCGCGGAAGATTCAAAGGAACATCGGCGAGTTCATCAGCGAGAACATCACCCCTATCAAGAATTTCGCGGAGTATCTCACCGCAAGTGAAATCGCGAGCGCTGAACAACTGCGGCCCGGCGAGGGGCGCCTCTTCCGAAGCGGCCTGAAGAAGATCGCGGCGTGCCGGGACCGAAGCGGACATTTGCATTTGCATTCGGCGAGCTGCACCCATTTGGGCTGCGTCGTGCACTGGAACTCACTCGAACAGTGCTGGGACTGCCCATGTCACGGATCGCAGTTTGCACCCGATGGCACCGCGCTCAACGGCCCGGCGGTTTCCCCGCTCGGCGAGGCTGAAAAGCCGGCCAATCTTGAAGCGGCAGAATGACCGGCATCCCTCGGCGTGTTGTGGTCAGGCTTTGAAGGGGTATGCGCTGACGGCTGCAGCTTTTATGTGACGCGTTACGTGTGAATCATGATCGCACGGCGATCTGATGTGACTAGTCCTCGCAGGCTGTACAGGCTATATCCTGTCGCCTTGTCATCGAACTGTCATGTTACCGCAAATGCTAAAGTCAGATGCTGCGCCGGCTCGCAAGACTCCGGGCGCACCGGAAGCCAATCCTGCTGTTGGGAACACCAAGAGAACGCAGCTCCTTACCGGCTTCCCGGGGCAACGCGAGGACGTCAGCGTGGAACCCGCGACGGTCGAGGAGCGCGCTGCCATTGAGCAGACGCCATCGCAGGACGTGACGCCCGCGCCGAGCCCGACCCAGCCCGCATCTCCCGCCGCCGAAATCGAGCTCAAGCTGCTCGTTGGTGCCGATCGCATGGCGCATTTCGGCGCAGCGCCCGTGATCGCGGCGAACGCACGCAACAAGGGCACGCGCAAACGTCTCAAGTCCGTCTACTACGACACGCCCGAGCGGGCGCTTCGTCGCGCCGGCCTGAGCTTGCGCGTCCGCCAGAGCGGCACGCGTTTCGTGCAGACCGTGAAGACCGAGGTTGCGGACGATCCGTTGCGTCGCGGCGAATGGGAAGCAAGCGTGCCTTCGCTTGCGCCCGATCTCGCTTTGGCGATGCCGTTCATTCCCGAGAAGATTCGCGAGCGACTCAAAGCGCAGCCGCTCGAAGCGGTGTTCACGGCCGATGTGCATCGTCACACGCGCATCATCGACCTGCCGTCCGGCACGGTCGAGGTCGCCTGCGACCGCGGCGAGCTGACGGCCGGCGACCGGTCGCTTCCTGTCAGCGAGATCGAGCTGGAGCTGAAGAGCGGCAGCACGAGCGCGATCTACGAGATCGCTCTGCGCCTTGCGGAGCACGGAACGGTGAAGCCGTCCATCCGCAGCAAGTCGGCGCGCGGCTTCGACCTTGCCGCGGACCTGCCGCCGTCGGCACGCCGGCCGCGCAAGCTTCGCCTCGATCCCTCCGTGACGCTCGACGAAGCCTTCGCGACCATCCTGCGCACCTGCTTCCTTCACCTGCTGCAATCGCTGCCGGCGGCCGAGGACGGCCGCAATCCGGAAGGCGTGCATCAGCTGCGCGTCTCGCTGCGCCGGCTGCGATCCGCGCTCGACCTGATGCGATCGGTCGGCGCGCTCAGCAACCTCGAGGCGCTGCGCTCGGAGGCCAAATGGCTGGCGCAAGGCCTGTCTGCCGCGCGCGACTGGGACGTGTTCCAGCTCGCCACCTTGCCGGCGATCGCAAAAGCCTGTCCGTCGGTCGCGGCTTTCGATGCGCTTGGGCGGGCCGCGGCTCAGCGTCAGGCGGAAGCCTATCGCAGCGCCCGCCACGCGCTCGATGATCGCCGTTGCGCGCTCTTCCTGATCGGTCTTGGCGGTTGGATCGAGACGCGCGGCTGGCGCAACGGCGTCGCGCCCGAAGATCTCGGCCGGCTCGCCGAGCCCGCCCTCAATTTCGCGCAGCGCGTCCTATCGGAACAGCACGCGAAGGTGCTCAAGCGCGGCCGCCGCTTCAAATCGCTGACGGTCGACGAACTGCACCGCGTGCGGCTCGCCACCAAGCGGCTGCGCTATCTCAGCGAGTTCCTGCTGCCGCTCTACGAGGATCGCAAGTCCGCACGAAAATTCGCACGCCGGCTCGCCGGCTTGCAGGAGGAGCTCGGCGTCTTCAATGACATGGCGGTGACGGCCTCGTTGCTCGATGGGCTCGGCGCTGACGATCGCGACAGCGCCATTGCGGCGGCCGCGATCGCCGGCTGGCAGGCGCGGGCATCGATCGGCATGCAGCAGGGCTTGCAGGATAGCTGGCGGGATTTTGCCGCCGCACGCGTGCCCTGGTCGCGCCAAGGCGAGCAGAGCTGATCGCGCTTTCCCAAAAAGTTGCGCCCAGCCATTGGGGGATGGCTGGGCGCGCGCGAACCGGTCTGGGACGGGGAGGGGTGGGGATGTGACCGGGTCGCGTAACCTGTTGTCTCGTTCCTACTAATCTTTGGCGCTGGCGGTGGAGACCGCCGGCTTGGTATCGCCCAGCGAGACCCAGACGTTGGGATCGCTCTGCGACTGGCGCTTGACGAAGCGGTAGCCGGTCTCCGTCCAGGCGAGGACGTTCTCGTTCTGATTGTCGAGAATGAACTCGCCCTTGTCGGTCTTCACCGTCAGCACCGCGTGGCCTTCGCCTTTCTTGTCGCGCACCACGGTGATGAGCAGGGCCTGGCGCGGCCAGCCGGCATCCATCAGCATCTTGCGCTTCAACAGCACGTAGTCTTCACAGTCGCCGTAACCGTCTGACGGCAGCGACCACTTCTCGATCACGCCCCAGTGCTCCTGGTCGGTCAGAGGCTTGACGGTCTCGTTGACCCAGCGATTGACCTTGACGAGGTCGCGCCATGCGGCCTGCGACATCACGATGTCGCGCGGCTGCAGCGGTGCGCCCTGGCACTGGGCAGCATTGTCCGCGCAGAACTCGACCCAGCCGATCGGCGCACGCGTGGTGTCGCCGAGGCTCGCGTAGAGCAGACGGCCTTCGCCGGCCTGCGCTGCCGCGCTGATCCCGAAGAGCATGGCGGCCAGCGCCAGTCCCTTCCCCCGTCCCCTGAAGTCAAACATTGCGGCCCCCGTTTCTTGTTGGGACCACATTTCGCACGGAGCTTTTGAGTTGCCGCTAAGTCGACCAAGTCAAGTCGAGACGAATGCAAGTAAAAGGCGCGGCGAATTCGATCTATACTTGAATAGAATTCGCGTAAAATTGGATATAACTGCAATTGATTCAAATTTTATCTATTAACGCGGAAGCGCTGGGAGGAGCGTTGTTTGCGCTCATCTGCAGCCCCTCCGTTAACCGCTGGCCATTCGCCCCGGGACATGAAAAAGGCGGCGTCCGCATCGCGGAAGCCGCCTTCGAGCCTGGAAATATGGAGGTTTTCGCGTCCTTGCGCTTTACCGCGCGGTAACGCTCTCTTCGAGTGTCTCCACTGGCTGCTCGTGCATGAACTCGAGCGCGAAGCCGTCCTCGAGGTTTCGAACCACGCGGCCCTGGACGCGGCCGAGCAGAACCGTCGACTTCAGCGGCGGCCGGTTCTCGGCGGCGATGGCCGCGCCCGACAGCGAGAGGTCGATGATGCGGCAGGTCATCTTGGTGCCGTCCTCGAGCGTCAGCACCGCGATCGGGTTGCGCGGCACGATACGGTCGTGGCGGCGGTCCTCCGGCAGATTGAGGATGTCGCGGTTGGCGAGCCAGGTCAGCTGCGCGGCGAGCTTGTCGCGCTTGCGCGGCGTCGCACCGATGGTCATGGCGAAGCCGTTGTCGATGATCCGGGTGATCTTGCCCTCGACGCGGCCGATATGGTCGAGATAGGCGACCACGCGGTCGCCGACATTGCCGATGCCGGGGGCGAGCAAAGCGAGGCCGCCCGGCGACATGTTGATCACCTGGCAGGGGAATTCCCGGCGGTCCGGCAGCATGTAGCGGCCGAGCAGGTGCACCTTCACCCGCTGGAAGCGCCTGCGCTCCTCGGCGGCCGGAAGAAATTTTTTGTTCGCCAACGCCATTTCCAACACCCGACCCCCCGCCCGGGCGGAGTCCTTGCGACCCTAAGGTGCACAGGGTTAATGCCGCGTTAGGATCGGGCGCGCCGGTTGCGGACAGACACGATGCGCTCGAAAAGCCACACCTTCAGGCGGGGCTCGGCTTCCTCCCGGCGCGCCCATAAAGCAGGCACAGCAGCGCCAGCAGCACGGCGGCCGACAAGCCGAGCGACCAGTGGATGCCGATCGCCGCGCCTGCCACCCCGACCGTGATGCCGCTGAAGGCGCGCATGCCGAGCCCGGCCATGTTGTAGAGGCCGACGACGCGGCCGCGGATGTCGTGCGGGGCGTTCAGCTGCACCAGCGCCTGCGCCATGGTGTTGAAGGAGAGCTCGAAGAAGCCCGCGAAGAACAATAGCGCGATCGCGACCGGATAGACCGGCACGAGCGCGAAGCCGAGCAGCGCCACGCTCCACAGCATCGCCAGCGTGATCGCGGTGCGCGGGGTGCCCTTCAGCCGTCCCCAGGATTCCAGCGCGATGCCGGCCAGCAATGCGCCGGCCGCGTCCGCGGCGAGCAGCACGCTGTAGGAGACGCCGGGATCGCCATGGCCGAGATCGCCGGCATAGCCCGGCATCTGGGCGTGATAGGCGTTGCCGATCATGAAGGAGGTGAGGCCGGCGAGCCACGTCATCGCCGACAGCACGGGCTGGGTGCCGATCGCGCGGATGGTGAGCACGATGTCGGCAAGGCCGCGCACGGCAAAACGCCTTGCCGCCACGCTCTTGTCCCTGATCGGGGCCCAGAACAGCCAGAGCAGCATCGGCAGATAGAACAGCGTGTTGAAGATGATGCCGTGCGAGGGACCGAGCGTCAGCATGATGAGCCCGCCCACCGCAGGTCCGACCAGGATGCCGAGATAGCGCGCCATCGCGTTCAGCCGCACCGCGCTCGGCAGGTCGGCCGGGCCGACCAGGTCGTAGAGCAAGAGCTGGTTCGGCGTCTGCCAGAGCACGCCGGCGCAGCCATGGATCACCAGAAGCAGCATCGCGTGCCACATCTGGATCGTATCGGTCAGGAAGAAGAAGCCCCAACCGGCGGAGGCGACGATGAACAGCAGCATGCCGCACTGGATGATGCGGCGCGGATCAAACCGGTCGGCGAGGCCGCCGACCGCGACGGAGAACAGCAGGAACGGCAGCCAGTGCGACAACACGGCAAACCCGCCCAGCGTCGGCGAATGGAATTTCTGGAACACCACCCAATAGCTGATCACATGCTCGATATTGTCGGCCATCATCGCCAGCACGTAAGAGGCGAACTGGAGACGGTAGGGCACGGACCTCATCGCCGCGAACGATCCGGACGCGGCCACGGGATTTTGGGGAAGGGGATTCACGGGATGACCTGAGGTGAGACTCGTGGCGAGTTACACGCTCGCCGGCCGGCGCTCAAGACAATTGGGCGTGCTGGAACAGCAGCCATGCATGCTTGCCACCAGGCCCCGTGATCTCAGATGCAAGCCTTGTGAGCTCCGGCTCGCTCTCGTCGAGCCGGGGCAGCGACGCAATCCAGACTGCCCCTGTTGAGTGATTCTGGATTGCTTCGTCGCAACAGCTCCTCGCAATGACGGCGCCTGTAGTGCATCGACGTCACCATCGCGATCATCACGCAGCATCGGCGACCCCATCGTCCCGTTTCGCCTCGGTCAATCGCCGCAAGCCGGGCCGCTCCGGTAGGTTGTGCGGCGTCCTGACATTCCAGACCAACCCGATCGCTTCGAGTGATCGGATCAGCCACCAGCCGGGATCGACCTGTCCCGGCAAAAGTCCGAGCTTCGCCGAGCCCGGATAGGCGTGATGGTTGTTGTGCCAGTTCTCGCCCATGCTGATCAGCGCGGCGAGGCGGACATTGTAGCCTTGGGCCGCGACGCCATCGACGCTCCAGATCTGATCGCCGCTTGTGTGGGAGAAGTGGCCGACCAGCCAGTGGCCGGTGACGCAGACGCTGACGCGCACGCAAATGCCCCAGACCAGCCAGTCCAGCCCGCCGATTGCAAAGAAGAGGAGGGCCCAGGGCAATTGCTGCAACATCCATGTGCGTTCGATGAAGGCATAGAACCGGTCACTGGCAAGCGGCGGCTCGAGCCGGAATCTTGGCGGATGGCGCAGCACCAGCCGGCAATGCAATTGCCACCAGGCATCGCGCCAGAAGCCGGCGCCGTGGCGGGAATATTCATGGCACGCGGGCTGGCGCTGCGCCCAGTCGCGGAAATCGTGCAGGCGGATCATGCCGAACGGCCCGGCCATGCCGACGAGCGTGCCGAGATAGACGAAGAGATGTTCCAGCCAGAGTGGGCAGTCGTAGCTCGCATGAATCAGCTTGCGGTGCACGCCGACGGAGTGCCCCGCGCAGAGCGTGACGGCGCTCGCTGCGAGGAAGAGTGCGAATGCCGACCAGGAGAAGCAGAGCGGCGCAAGCGCGATGGCGGCCGTCGTCATGCCCGCGAGCCACAGCGACTTCTGCGGCGCCCATTGCACATATCCGTCTACCGGATCGGTGTCAGAGGCGACAAAAATTCGTTCCGAACCCGGTCGCAAATCCATCTGATGATCCCGGCTGACCGCGGCGCGAGGAGCCGCGCAGGTCCGAAGCAGGCATCGCTCCGGCACACGCAGCCTGCTCACACAACTGCGGCGTGTCAACGCGCCGCGTTGGTATTTCCAATGTCGCAGGGCTGTCATAGGTTGATCGCAGGCCCGCACGATCAAAACACAACAAGCGGGCAGCGAGGAAACAGCCATGCAACAAATCCGCGTCTGCACCCACGCAGGTCCCGGCTCGGAGCCCGTGATCCGCACCGTGCCGTGGCCGAAGGTCGGCCGCAAGGCTGCGCTGATCAAGGTCGGCGCCTGCGGGGTTTGCGGCACCGATCTCCATATCCTCAAGGGGCACTGGCCGAAGCCGCTGCCCTGGCCGTTCACGCTGGGACACGAGCTCGGCGGCGTCATCGTCGAATGCGGCGACGAGTTCACCGAAGATTTCATGAGCAAGCCGCTCAAAGTTGGATCGAAAGTGATGATCCCGCCCTTGATGCCGTGCGGCCGCTGCTACTATTGCATCCACTATCCGCAAACCGCGAACAAATGCCTGACGCCGGTCTATTACGGCCGCTATCTCGGCTTCGACAAGGCGCCGCATTTGTGGGGCGGCTGGGCCGAATATGTCTATGTCGATCTCGACATGCTGCCGGGCACCAAGATCTACAAGCTGCCGGACGACATGTCGTTGCGCCTGGGTGCGCTGTCGGAGCCGCTGACCTCCTGCATTCGGGCCTTCAATCGTGCGACCCGCGCCGGCGGATTCAGCTGGGGCGACACCGTGGTGATCCAGGGCTCCGGCCCGATCGGCATTCTGGCGGTCGCGGCCGCCAGGGAGATGGGGGCGGGGCGCATCATCTGCGTCGGCGCGCCGGAGGAGCCGCGGCTCAAGCTGGCGCGTGAGTTCGGCGCCGAGGCGACCGTGAACATCGAGGAGCTGAAATCACCGCAGGATCGCATTGCGCGCGTCCGCGAGATCGTCGGCGGCTTCGGCGCCGATCTCGTGATGGACTGCTCGGGCCACCCCTCAGCCGGCCCCGAAGGCATCGAGATGCTGCGCGACGGCGGCACCTATGTCGAGATGGGCCAGTTCACCGACGCCGGCTCGATCGACACCTCCTGGCACCGCATCTGCACCAAGGATCTCAACGTGCTGGGATCCTGGGGCTTCACCGGCAACGACCTCCCGCTCGGCGTCGACATGCTCTACCGCACCCGTGACAAATACCCGTGGCTGAAAATGCAGACGATCTACCCGTTCACGGAAGCGGGCGTCGCGCAGGCCGTGCAGGACGCAATGGCGATGAAGACGGTGAAGGCGACGATCGTGCCGTGGCCGGAGCTGGTGGAGTAGACGATGCCGTCCGCGCCTCACGATCTCGCGGCGTTCCTGGTCGAAGCCAAACGCCGCACCTATGCGGGTCTCGATGACGATGCGACCGTTGCTGCGCCGCTGCTTACCGGCTCCAAGCAGCTCGAGCATCACGCGCCGCCTTATGCCTATCGCGATATCTATTTCGGGATGGGCTTCTTCGTCGGGCAGGAGACCGTGTCGCGGGATGAACGCGTCATCTGGTCGATGAGCTACAGCGGCGGCGTTCGTGCGGAGATCACGGAGCGGGAGATCTTCCTCGCCATCTACAAATTCCTGCGCCAGGCGTTGCTGCGCGTCGGCGTCGAAGAGCCTTACCGGGGACCTCGCCTGTTCGAGCAGGACGGCATGGCGTACCGCAACGAGATCGAAGGCGGTATCGATCGCGTCCACGGTGTGGAGACGATTGCCCGGCAGGATGGTACACCGCTTTATGAGCTGCGCTATGGTAGCGGCCTGCTGCGATAGACAAAATCCGTAGCCCGGGTGGAGCCGAGCGTAATCCGGGGACGTCCGTCCCGCATTCCGCTTTGCTCCATGCGGGCTAAAAGTCGGAGCCTGGAACGAGCGACGAAATGACCGACGAAAAGACACCCGAACCAGCCCGACAATCCCCCTTCCACGCCATCCGCGCGATCGACTACATGGTCATCTTCGTGCGCGACATGGCGCCGATGCGCCGCTTCTACGAAGACGTCCTCGCCTTTCCGCTCTCGCGCGAGCTGTCGCCGAACTGGATCGAGTACGGCCTCGGCAGCAACACGTTGGTGCTGGCGAGGCCGAGCCGCACCGCCAGCGATGCACCGACTCCAGCGGGCAGCGCCTCGCTGCAGCTGGCCTTCAAGGTCTCTGCTGCAGAGGTCGACGCGTGCGCCGATGAACTCGTGCGGCAAGGCGTGGCGCTGCTGTCACCGCCGACCAACCAGCCCTTCGGCCATCGCACGCTGTTCTTCCGCGATCCCGACGGGAATCTGCTGGAGGTGTACGCCGAGATCTGAGAAATTCTATTTGACGTATCCCGACAACATGGCGTGCGCCCAGTCCGGACGGTTGTTGGCGAGCGCGCGCGCCGAGGCGGCCTCCCAGTCGTATTCGAGGGCCAGCAGCTCGACCTGCCAGCCCCTTTTGCCCTTGGTGAGGATCGCGTAGCGGGCGTGAGGCGAGCGGTGTTCCAGTTTCGCGGCAAAGGGAATGTCAGCGAAAACAGGGCATCCGACGCTGCCGGGATTGAGGACCAGACATTCGCGCGGCCCGTGAACGACGGCCGGGCGGTGGCTATGGCCACACAGCACCACGCGCGCCGCCGGCTCGCTCGCAAGGCGTGCTTCCAGCACGTCGCGGCGTGCCGGCACGAAGCGGCCGTCGTCGAGTGCGTCCTCCAGCAGGCACGCCGTATCGCTCTCGGGCGTGCCATGGCAGGCCAGGATGCCGTCGTCCAGCCGCAGCTGGGAGGGCAGGTTGTGAAGCGCGCGGCGCTGCTCTGCAGTCAGTGCGTTTCGCGCAAACAGACCTGCCGGCGAGAGCTTGTCGTCCGGAAACTCCTCGATCCAGCGATCATGATTTCCGCGCACGGTCGGCAACGACAGCGATTGGAGGAATTCGAACGTTTCCCTCGGCCACAACGGGCTGGTGACGCAGTCGCCGAGGTTGACTATCCGATCGACGCCCCGCGTCTTGATATCCGCCAGCACCGCCTCCAGCGCGGCGAGATTGCCGTGGATGTCGGAAATGACCGCCAATCGCATCTTTATTCCCCATATCGCCAGACGTGAGCGTGGCTCGGCTATAGGCCGATCCCGCCGCGCCAAGGTTAATCGAGCTGGCCGCAAAAATCCGCTGCAAGCTTCAGGCGCGGCTCGCCGTCAAGCCATGCATCACGGCTATGGTGATTTCCGGGCGCTTGGCGTAAAGAGCGCCCAGATCAAATCAGCGTGCGGTCGGGCCGTTTGCCGCGCACGCAGCTCGGGGCGCCGGTTCACCGTTTGCGCGCCTGAATCAAACAAGGTTTCCCATCTCGTGTCTCTTCCGGCCCTGACCCCGCCGCTCGCCCGCGCTTTGGCCGAGCGGAACTATGATTCACTGACGCCCGTCCAGCTCGCGGTGCTCGCCCATGAAGCCACCAGCCGCGACCTCCTGGTCTCGGCCCAGACCGGTTCCGGCAAGACCGTCGCTTACGGCTTGGCCATCGCAAAGAACATCCTCGATGACGCCGAGCAGTTCGCACCAGCGGCCGCGCCGCTCGCCTTGATCGTGGCGCCGACCCGCGAACTCGCGCTCCAGGTTCAGCGCGAGCTGGCCTGGCTCTATGGGCATGCCGGCGGGCGTGTCGTCTCTTGCGTCGGCGGCATGGATCCGCGGCGCGAGCAGCGCGAGCTCGCCGCCGGCGCGCATATCGTCGTCGGCACCCCCGGGCGTCTGTGCGATCATCTGCGGCGCGGCCGTCTCGACATTTCCGAGCTCGCCGCGGTTGTGCTCGACGAAGCCGACGAGATGCTCAATCTCGGCTTTCGCGAGGACATGGAATTCATCCTCGAGACCACGCCGCAGACGCGCCGCACCTTGCTGTTCTCCGCGACGTTTCCGCGCGGCATCGTCGCGCTGGCGCGGCAATATCAGCGCGACGCCTTCCGGATCGAGGTCGCCGGCGACGAGGGCGGCCACGCCGATATCGAATACCGCGCGATCCGCATCGCGCCCGCCGACGTCGAGCATGCCGTCGTCAACGTGCTGCGCTTCTACGAGGCGCCGAGCGCGCTGGTGTTCTGCAGCACGCGCGATGCTGTCAGGCATTTGCAAGCCGCGCTGCTGGAGCGCGGCTTCTCTGTGGTCGCGCTGTCGGGCGAATTGACGCAGAACGAACGCACCCTGGCGCTGCAGTCGCTACGCGACGGACGCGCGCGCGTCTGCGTCGCGACCGACGTTGCCGCCCGCGGCATCGACCTGCCGAGCCTCGACCTCGTCATCCATGCCGATTTGCCCAACGACGCCGAAGTCATGCAGCATCGCTCGGGCCGTACCGGGCGCGCGGGCCGGAAGGGCACGAGTGTCCTGTTGGTGCCGCCCGCGCGGCGGCGGCGCGCCGAGCTGTTGCTCGACCTCTCTGGGATCGACGCGGCTTGGGGCACGGCGCCGCAGGCGGATGACATCCGCAAGCTCGATCACGCACGCATGAAGGACGTGCTGTTCACGGAGGAGACCACTCCCGACGATCTGGCCCTGGCGCAGGCGCTCTTGGCCGAGCGCTCGGCCGAGGACATCGCCGCCGCGCTGGCGCGGCTTTATCGCGCGCGGCTGCCGTCGCCCGAGGACATCATCGATCCCGGCGAGCGAAGTGGCAGGCCGGAACGCGGGCGTGATAGGTCCGAACAGGGCGAGGACCGCGCCAAGCCGCGGTCGAAGGCTGGGAAATCCTCGAAGCACGCCATGGCGGATGGCAGCGTCTGGTTTCGCGCCGCCATCGGGCGCCGCAAGAACGCCGAAGCGCGCTGGCTGCTGCCGATGATCTGCCGCCGCGGCGGCATCGACAAGCGCGACATCGGCGCCATCAGGATCATGGACACCACCACCGAGTTCGAGATCTCCCAGCGCGTCGCCGAATCCTTTGCGGCAAAGATCAAGCGTCCCGACAAGGAAGACAGCATCCGGATCGAGCCGATGACGGATGCGCCGGACCGGCAAGAAGCTCCTCAGGAGCGCCCCCGCGCGCCGCAGCGCGAGGCCGGCGCTCATCATGAACGGCGCGAGGATCGCCCGCGCGAGGCGAGTGGATTCAAGTCGCGCAGCAAGCCTCAGGGCGAGCGCGCGTCGAAATTCGGTGATGCGCGTTCTTTCGCAAAGAAAAAGAAGCACAAGAACAAGCCCGGCCATGCAGAGCCTTCGGTCACGCCGTGGCCTGCGAAGGGCGCGCCCGAGAAAAATGCGAAGAAGAAGCGTCGGGGCTGATCTGCCGCTTTCCGGCCCCGGCCAGACTAACGCCGCCGAAGGCTCGCGCGGTGCGCTATGGCGCAATCAATCAGTAACATGGTGCCATCCGGACGCGCCTGCGAGCCCGCGCCTTCTCGAGTTGGCAGTATCCTTTTCGGCAAACTCAAAGCGGCAAGAGCGGCGCCTGCGGCGAGGCGTCGCTTGAATCGAATTTAATCAAGTCGAGAGTCTGAAAGCGAACTGAAGGTCCGATCCTGGTTGGTCATAGTTGGCATCGGCAGGGGGGCGAGAGCAGCTCATCAGCAGCATCCCTCCATTTTGAGAGTAGGGGCACTGGTTTCCCGGTGCGGCCCGCACCCGGGAGCTTCTGAGTCTTCAATCCAACATCTGGTTTCGCGTGAAAGGATGGAATGACGATGCATGATGCCAATGTGAAAGCCGAGACGAATGCCACTCCCGCGGGTGGGAATGGTGGTGCAAGGCTCAAGTTCGACGTGCCGTTTTTCAATATCCAGGAGATCTTCGGTGATCTTGCCGAGCAGGGCGCCGCGCGGGCCAAGGCAAATCTCGAGCAGATGAAGGCGGCTTCCGAGGAGATCACCGACGCTTTCCGCGAAGCCTGTGCGACCAATGCCACGCGTGCCGCCGACTACGGCACCAAGGTCATCGAAATATCGAAAATCAATACCAGCTCCGCCCTGGAATTCCTGTCCCAACTCGCCGATGCGAGGTCGTTTGCGGATGTCGTGAACCTCTCCACCACCCACAGCCGCAGGACCTTTGAAATGGCTTCCGGGCATAACCGGGAGCTTTGGGACCTTGCTCAGAAGTTGCGACCGAGACGGCCGAGCCGATCAAGAAGAGCTTCAACCGGGTTCTGCACAGGGCAGCTTGAATCGAGGCTATCGGCCGCGTGAATCGGCGGACGAGCGTCTTCGCCAGAAGAGACGCCGTCCGGCTGATGGCGGCGACGCCCTTCCGTGAAGGGATGCCGAGCTGGAGGAAATCAGATGGGTATGGTGATGATCAAGTGCCCGGAAACGGGCCGAGCCATTTCGACCGGCATCGAGATGGACCGCGAACGATTTCGGTGCAGTGCAGTGTTCTTCTCTCGCACCTATTGCGAGATGTGTGCGGCAACGCACGAGTGGTTTGCCAAGGAGGCCTGGGTCTACGAAACGGGAAGTCCGGGGGCAGGCAGTCGTTCCGCGCGGGGGCGGCGTGAAGCAGCCTGACGGCGTCCTGCGAAGCAATCCGATCAATTTGCCCGGCGACGGGCTTACGTCGCGGCAAGTTCGCGCAGCATGTAGGTCGCGCCGTCGCCGTAGGATGCGAGCTTTGCGTGCAACTCGGCGTCCGCTGTCACGGTCCGAAAGCCGACGCGTTCCCATAGCGGCGGCGTGCCGTAGACCGAGACCAGCGCGAGCGTTCTGATGCGTGATGCACGCGCCAGCTTCTCGATGTCACCGACATAAGCGCGCACGCCGCCGCCGCGGAACTCCGGCAATACGGCGACGTCGTGGATGTAGAGACAGTCGGCGCGATCGGGCAATGCTTGCAGAAAGCCGTCGAGCGGCGGAATTCGGTACCGCATCCAGGGATGTGCCAGTCCGTAGCCGATGATGCCCTGGTCCGTATCGAGCACGCCGCAGCCCTCCGGGCAAAGCCTGATCTTCTCCGCCAGCACCTCTTCGCGTTCGGGCAACGCCGGATGGATGCGTGCCGCAATCGCGCTTATCGCAGGAAGGTCGGAGGCGCGCGCGGGACGCCAATGCGGCTTGCTCATGTCGATCCGTCGTTCCGTGGTGGCCTTCCAATCTATTCCGCCGCGGCGATGCGCGCAGCGGGAAAGATCCTGGCGGTCGTTATCGCGGATATTCCAGCTGCATCGCCACGAAGTCGGCCGTGCGTGCTCCATAGCGCGTCTCGATCGCGCGCAGCGTTTCGTCCAGCGCCCGCGCCGGCGGCGAGGCGCCGGAATCCGGCACAGCCTGCTCCGCCGGCCAGCTCCCGGCAATGCGGTCCGGCAGGATGCGAAGACCGCTGCGGCTGGTCCGCGCCTCTGCCGTGGCGGCGAAGGTGAGGGCGCGCGAGCGGTAGGTGCGCGACCACGCATCGGCGATCAGGGCGAGCGAGACCTCGTCGACATCAGGCGTCAACGCGATGCCGAGTTGCTCGCGCTTCCAGAATGCGAGCGTGTTTGCGATCGCCGTCAGCGCGAAGGGGCGTGTGAAGCTGAACGCGTCGCTGCGGTGGCGTGCGTCCCATCGCGCAAGGCCGATGTCGCCGGCGACCGCCTCGGCCTTGGCACGGCCGGCGATCGCCTCGATCAAGATGAGGGCCATCGGCATGGATGCGGTGATGCCAGTGGTCGTCGCGACGCCCTGGTCGACGACCAGCCTGCGGTCCGCCGCGTAGCGGATCGTCGAATGCTTCTTGAGATCGCCCACGGAATACCAATGCGTCGTGGCCCGCTTGCCGTCGAGCAGCCCGGTGTTGGCAACAACCGTGGCACCGACGCACACGCCGATCACAATCGCGCCCTTGCCGGCTTGGCTCCTGATCCAGTGCAAGACCGTTGCGTCGTCGTCGCGGCTCATCGCCGGCACGATGACGTAGTCGGCGCCATCGGGGTGCGCGGCATCGAACTCGGCGATCGTCGCATGCGGCTGCACCTTGAGGGCGGGATAGAGCGTGACGGGCCCTGGCTGCGTCGACAAGGTGAGGACGTCGGCAATATCGGCGCGGGCGAGAATGCCGTAGGGCATCAGGTAATCGGTGGTCTCGCTCATGTCGTTGATGCCGACGATGGCGATCAAGGGGCGCTTGCGTTTCGGCGGTTTCAGCGCCGCCAGGGTCGATTCGGTTTCGTCTCTGGAAATCGCAGGCGCGGTTCCCGAGGCTGGCGCGGCTGGCAGCAGGAGCAGCCAGGTCGCGCCGATCCCTGCCAGCAATGTCATGCCGCCGAGGGCAGTCCACGCCAGATTGCGCCAGCTCATCATGATGTCACCCGCTCGTCTTACGCGGCGCGGAAGCTATCCGGTCGCATCGACGTCAGGAATGACGCAAATCCGGCAAAAACGGTCACGCTGCGCGACGATCCATCGCAGGATCGCCGCACGTCTGCAGGGGCTCTATCGCAGCCCCTCATACACCATCAGCCCGCGCGCGATCTGCAATTTGCGGATGGCGCGCGGCAGGAGTTTCTCCGGCTGGTGCAGGTAGCGCCAGGAAGTGAGGGTGAAGGCGGACAACGTGCCGCATTCGTCCTCGAACGGCGCGAGCACGCCGGTGACGCTGACCGGCGTATGCGGGCGGGCGTTGAAGGGCAGCAGCAGGAGCTCCAGATGCGCCTTGCTGCCGTCCTCGCGCGCGGCGGTGACGCCGGCGATCGCGCCCAGCGTCTCGTCGGCGACGATCGTCGTGATCTCCTCGATCTCGCTGCGGCTGGCTTCTGTGAACAGCGCCGCAAAGCTGCGGTCCTTGAGGTCGGTTCCTGCGAGCGCGCAGACGCGCGTGCCGGCGACGCGGAACGGGAAGCCGAGGTTCGGCTCGCAGGACAGCACGAAGATGTCGCCGAGCAGGCCGCGGACCGCGGCCGGGTCGATGTCGGCCCGGTCAGGAGCCCGTGCAGTGCCGCGCTTCTTGTCCCAATACGCGAAGAACGCGCGGCTCGACGGATGTTTCATGACTGAACGCTCGCCCCGGGGTGCAACCTCGAAGGGACAGACTTGTCCCGCTTCAGTGCACCCGCGATCCCTTCTGTTGTTGTGCAGGAGGGGATTTGCAGCGTCCATGCCGCCGGCGCGTTTTCAGGCTTCTTGGGCCGGCCTTTACGCCGTTAACGTTAAATTAACTATGAGCTTCGTGCCGGCCGCGCGCCTGCTATGGTGACCGCGGTCGCAAGCCTCGCCGCTTTTCTCCAGGTTCTCGGCGGGGCCTGTACAGGGCGTCAAACAGTTTGGTCACGGGCCGCGGGGAGGGGTGGGGATACGCCTTATCTCTCCGGCCACCGGAAGACCGACACGGACAGGCAGGGCTTCGGCCCTGCCTTTTCCTTTTGTGCACTTGCGCAGGGACGGCAAAGGCGCCTATCTCCAAGTCTGTCGCCCCGATGTCGCCCGAAAGCGAAGCTGCCTTGGATTCCCCGCAAGATTCGTCGCCGCAAGGTCCTGAGCCGGGCCCGCCGGCCGTCGTGGAGGCTCCGCGCGAGCCGATCCTGACGCTGCCTCCGGCGCTGACCGCCTATATCCTGCTGCTGGCGGTGATCCATCTGCACGTGCTGCTACCGCCCGAGCTCGAGAACTGGACCATCGACGTCTTCGGCTTCATCCCGAAGCGCTACGATTCCTCGCTGCTCAATCTGCAGATCCCGGGCGGGGCGGGGGCGAAGGTCTGGACCTTCGTCACCTATTCGCTGCTGCACGCCAATCTCACCCATCTCGGCTTCAACGTGCTGTGGCTCTTGCCGTTCGGCAGCGCGTTGGCGCGGCGTTTCGGCACCGTCAGGTTCTTCGTCTTCCTGGCCGTGACGGCGGCGGCCGGCGCGCTCGCCCATCTCATCACCCATGAGCATGCGGTGGCGCCGATGATCGGCGCCTCGGCCTCGGTGTCGGGCGCGATGGCGGCCGCAATCCGCTTTGCCTTCGTCCGCGGCAGCTTCCTGTCGTTCAGCCGATCGGATGCCGATACCGCCGCGAAAGTTCCGGCGCTGCCGCTGTCCCGCGCGCTCCGCGACGGGCGGGTGGTCGGCTTCCTCGCCGTCTGGTTCGGCATCAACATCATCTTCGGCGTGGGCGCGATCGGGGTCGATGCGGAAACCACGAGCGTGGCCTGGCAGGCGCATATCGGCGGCTTCTTCGCCGGCCTGTTGCTGTTCGCGCTGTTCGATCCCGTGCCGCGCGTGCGAAGCGATGCTGCGGATGCGTCATCACGGGACGTTTCAGACCGTATCTGAAGCGGCGCTTGCGACGCGGCCCGAATTCATCCATCATTCCCGCGAAGAATGTTCCGAAGCGACACGTCCTTAGCGACGATGCTTCGCAAAGCGCACGAGCGTGAAACCGGCGCTGTAACTGTTAGTTGAAGACTCGCGAACAAGTCCGAACCGCCAAAGGCGGACGGCTCGGATTCAGGGAGGCGACGATGACGGTACGTTCCATTCTGAACACCAAGGGCCACCAGATCATGAGCGTCGAGCCCGATGCCAAGCTGGCGGACGCGATCAAGCTGCTCGGCGAGAAGAAGATCGGCGCGGTGCTGGTGATGAGTCAGAGCCGGCTCGAGGGCATCCTGTCAGAGCGCGACATTGTGCGCGTGCTCGGCGAGCGCGGCGCCGGCGTGCTGGAGGCGCCGGTCTCGGAGGTGATGACCCGCAAGGTCGTGACCTGCAAGGAGACCGACACCGTCGCCGAGCTCATGGAGATGATGACGACCGGCAAGTTCCGTCATCTGCCCGTGATCGACAACGGCAAGGTGGTCGGCCTGATCTCGATCGGCGACATCGTCAAGCGCCGCGTCCAGGAATACGAGAGCGAGCAGGAAGCCCTGCGCGACTACATCAAGACTGCCTGATCAGGCCAAGTCTCCCGCTTTCGGCTCGTCCGCTTTCGGCGCGATGCCCGCGGGCGCCGGCGCCAGCACGTGGATCGCCTCCTGGATGGACTCCAGTGCACGCTCCGCAGCGCGCGTGCCATGTGCGATCAGGTCTTCGGAGCGGTGGAAGTCGAACCAGCCGAACTGACCGACCCGCGGCGTGATCAGCATGTCGGGCGGATCGCCGGCGAGACGGGCGCGGGTGATGCGGTCCTGCATGATGTTGAAGGCGTCCACCATCACCGAGGAGATGCCGGGCCGGCCGTTACCGCCGAAGAACTCGCGCTTCATCGTCTTCTCGGGCGAGAACAGGCGCGGGAAGCGCCGCTTCGCCGTCGGCTCCTCGGCCACCGGTACGACCGGGGCGGGCACTGCGCCGTGCGAATAGATCGTGGTGGAATGGGTGAAGATGTCGCTGGAAAGATTTGCGGCGATGACGATTTCGGCGCCGAGCGCGCGGGCGGCCGAGACCGGTACCGGGTTCACCAGCGCGCCGTCGACCAGCCAGCGGTCGCCGATCAGCACGGGCGCGAAGATGCCGGGCAGGGCGTAGGAGGCTCGCATGGCATCGACCACGCGGCCGCGCGTCAGCCAGATCTCGTGGCCGGTGCGAACCTCGGTCGCGACGCTCGCGAACTTGATGGGCAGGTCCTCGATCAGGATCTGCCCGATCGCCTCCTCGAGCCGGGTCGCGAGCTTCTCGCCACCGAGCAGGCCGGAGCCGTTGAGACGGATATCGAGATAGCCGAGAATGTTGCGCATTCCTTGCAGGCTGCGCCCCCATTCCTCGAACGTATCGAGCCGGCCGGCCGCGTGGAGGCCGCCGACCACGGCGCCGATTGACGTGCCGACCACGACATCGGGCACGATTCCATTGGCAATCAGGGTCCTCAGGATTCCGATATGGGCAAAGCCGCGCGCCGCGCCGCCGCCGAGGGCAAGGCCGATCACCGGCCGGCGGATGCTGCCCAGGCCAACTTTTTCGCCGACTTTTTCGCCCGCTTTCTCGCCGTTCGAGCCGTTCGCACCCCGGCCTTTCAATCTGTCCAGCACCGAAACTCTCCTACGCCGGGCCAGCCCGCATCGTCAGACTAGGCATCGCACTTGCGCTTCGCCATATCAGGCGCGAAGCATGGTTTATGCCGCTTTGGAAAGGGCACGGGGCAGGAATATGGCGAGGGCCGGTTGCCACGGGACTAATCACGCAGCCGTCAAGCCGGTTCCACCGAAGGTCCAGGGCCGTATTTCCTGGGGTTTCAGAGGCTTGAATTTGCCGCGTTTTCGGTGAAAAGCAGGAAGCATGACACGCGGGGGTGACGGCATCGGCGGATGGCGGCGCAGCAGCAGGCTGCTGCCGGCGCTCGTCCTTGCCGTATGCCTCTTTACTTCCGGCCGAAATGCCGCCCAGGCGCAGCTTTTCTCGGATCGTCCGCCGCCGGTACCGCCGGCCTCGGTGCCCGACCCAGGCAACGCTGTCAGCCTGGCGCCGCCCTCCGGGCTGGGCGCGGGACCGCCAAGCCTGCCGCCGACCCTGATGCAGCCGGCGACCCCGAGCATGCCACCGCCCGCTGTCTCGACCGTGCCGCCCGCCGCCCCGCTGAATGCGGCCGTGCCCGGACAGGGCGTGCTGTCGCTGACGGCGAAATACGGCAAGGACTCGGCGCCGATCACCAGCGGCCTGGTCTGGCGCGTGTTTGCCGACCGGCCCGACGAGAACGGCACCTTCAAGCTGATCCGCGAGGACCGCAGCGGGACGCCGAACATCGTGCTGCCGCCCGGCAATTATGTCGTCCACGTCGCCTTCGGCCTCGTCAGCGCCGTGCGCACCGTCAGCCTGAAGTCCGAGACCAATCGCGAATCCTTCGTGCTGCCGGCCGGCGGCCTGCGCATCGAGGGCCGCGTCGGCACCAGCCGCATTCCGCAGAACCAGATCTCATTCGCGATCTACAAGGGCAGCCAGTTCGAATCCGGCGAGCGCGCTTCCCTGGTGCCGAACGTCGCCGCCGGCGACGTCGTGCTGATCCCGGAGGGCACCTATTACATCGTCTCCAACTACGGCGATGCCAATTCGGTGGTGCGCTCGGACATCCGCGTCCAGGCCGGCAAGCTCACCGACGTCACCATCACCCACCGCGCCGCCGTCATCACGCTCAAGCTGGTCAGCGACAGGGGCGGCGAGGCGCTCGCCAACACCGCCTGGTCGGTGCTGACCCCGGGCGGCGACGTCATCAAGGAATCGATCGGCGCGTTCCCGCGCGTCGTGCTGTCCGAAGGCGAGTACCGCGCCATCGCCAAGAACGAGGGCAAGGTCTACGAGCGCGGATTCAACGTCGTCAACGGCGTCGACGGCGAAGTCGAGGTCATCGCGCGCTAAGGGCAGCCGGCGGCGAGAGGCTCCGGCACGACGATTCTCATCGCGCGCACGGATGTGCATCTTCTGTTACCGTCACCGTCAGTGGGTTTCTGCCAGGTAACCTCGGACCCCTCTCTGTGTTCTGTTGTGAACACTGGTAGCGTCATCATTACGTGCAGGGGCCAGCAAACACCGGCGGCATCGGCTTATTCCAGCAGCAGCGCGTCTTGCTTACGATCGTGGACGGTACGTATTTCCGATAATCAATTTTATTCTCTTTCCATCCTGCTGCGCTATATGTCTGGCGTCCGTCCAACGGGGGGGAAGCCGGAGCAGGCTCATGCCTTGCAGGACCGGCATGGAGCAGGGGACCAGGCTTGTCGACATGTTCGAAGTGATCCTCACCAGGCGCAAGCGGTTCGGCTGGCGGTGGCAGGTGTGCGACCAGTCCGGCAAGATATTTGCCGACGGCTTCGAGCGCACGCGCCCGTCCGCCAAATATCAGGGCGAACGCGCGTTGTTCTTCCTGCTGTCCCAGGCCTATTTGCGCAACCGCTCGGCGGCCTCCAGCGAGGATTAGCGGGGTAGGCCACCATCCCTTGCGTTGCCCGAGGGGCAAAACACGCGAGCGCTAGGTCAACGCACACGGCCCAAAATATTCCGCTTTACCGAAATTCGGAAATCGCGTATGTCTCGCGCAACCCGGCCCAAGGAAGAGGGGCGTATCGCGATCGTCACGAACGCGGGACGGGGGGCGGTGGACGCTGATGGCGTTGGCGCGAAAGGGTTTGCAGGGCGGAGAGCCGTGAGCAAAGACCTCGCGCATACGACCGGTGTCATCGGCGTACGGCAAAATCGTGTGGTCCTGGCGCCCGGGGTCTGTGCGCCAAGTCTTGCGGTGATGTGGTGGCCCGACCGGGCGATGCGCATCAGCCATCCGCAAGGCGACGGGGGCAATAGTGCATCGCTCCCCGGGGAGAGCACGACATAAGCCGTAAAGCCACTGCGCAGGGAAGGCCGGATGTTTGGCTTCACCTGTATGCCGCTGTGCAAATTCTTCGTTGCCACCTTTCGCACAGTGGACCGTGGGTGCCCGGCCGGCACCCGGTCTTCCCTGCGCCCTCTTTCAATTATGAGGGTGAGCGAGAAGCAAAGCTCGGGCGAGAAATGCCGCGAGGATGCGGAAGCGTGTCTGCAAGCGAAATGCGAATTGAAGAACGGCGCTGCCCACCACACACTCCGTCATTGCGAGCGCAGCGAAGCAATCCAGGAATGCATCCGCGGAAGATTCTGGATTGCTTCGCTGCGCTCGCAATGAAGGTGTTGAGGCAGGTGCGCGCCAAAGCTCCGCTCTCGTGCCCCGGCTCTGCGCCGCACCGCTTACGCGTCGCGTCCGGGACACGAGAGCATCGCCTTCGCGCAACCGTCACAGTCTCTAACGCCCACTAACCAACACCTGACTTAAAACTGTCATAATCACCGAATGGAACCCACGCCTGCGCGCTTTTTACACGTCGTTAAGCGAGCCTGCATTGGATGCGACGGGAAAGTGCGTTGGGGACTGCAATGACTGCCGCGAAGAAGATGCCGGGCAAACCGGCCGCCGAAATGTTCGACGACATCCCGGTGCTTCAGCGCAAATGGCGTGCGGCGTTGAAGCCGGGCGAGCGGTTGCCGCGCTACGAGGACGTCATGCTCGGCAGTCTCGGACGGCTCGCCGACCACATCGCGCTCTTGAAGAACGATGGCGTGCTCGAACTGTCGCGCAGCGGACGCTACGTGCAGAAATGGCTCGGCGAGGAGCGCTGGGACATTCCCCTAGCCGAGCTGTCGCCCGATTGCGCCACGGCGCTGTCGGAAGCGGCGGCGAGCGCGCTGGCGGCCGGACGGCCGCACCTGGCGAGCGCGCATTGCGTGCGCGACGGCATGGTCAGGACCTACGACATGCTGGCGCTGCCGACGTCCTCGCGCTGGGGCGCGACGCTGATCGGCGCCTATGTCAACGAGCGCGGCGCGCAATACAATCTCCTCGACGCCATCTTTTCCGCGACCGACGACGCGGTGGTCTCGCTGGCGACGCTGCGCGATGCCGCCGGCAAGCCGTTCGACCTTCAGGTCGTGCACCACAACAAGAGTGCGGGCGAGCTGCTGAAGGTTGCAGGCGCAAGCCTGTTGTGGCGGCGGATCGGCGAAGGCGGGACGCTGCTGGCTTTGCCCGAGGTGATGGAATTCCTGCTCAAGGCCGTTGCGGGCAGCCGCTGCGAGCAGCTCGAGCTGGAGAGCGAGGGGCGCTATCTCAGGCTCAGTGCCACGGCCTTTGCCGACGTGGTCTCGCTGACCATCTCCGATGTCACTGTCCTGAAGCGGCGCGATGCTTCGTTCCGCCTCCTGTTCGACAACAATCCAATGCCGATGTGGGTGTTCGACGCAGAGACCAAGGAGTTCCTCAGCGTCAACGACGCCGCGGTCCAGCATTACGGCTACAGCCGCGCGACCTTCCTGCGCATGAAGCTGCACGAGATATGGCCGGAGGACGAGTGGGACAGCCACGCCGCGGCGCTGGAGCGCCTCGGCGACGCCTACCACTCCTCGCGCAATTGGCGACACTTGCGCGCCGACGGCAGCGAGATCGAGGTGCTCACCTTCGGCCGTCGCGTCGCCTTCGACGAGCGCGACGGCTATCTGGTGGCGGTGGTCGACATCACCGAACGACGCAAGGCCGAAGCGCGCATCGCCTATATGGCCCATCATGACGGGCTCACCGACCTGCCGAACCGCGAACACTTCCAGGAGCGCCTGAAGCAGGCGCTGGACCAGGCCGCGGGAAAACGGGTCGGCGTGCTCTACATCGATCTTGACCTGTTCAAGAACATCAACGATTCCTTCGGTCATCCGGTAGGCGATCGCCTGTTGAAGCAGGTCGCCGAGCGCCTGTCTATAGCGGTCCGCGGCACCAATCTCGCCGCGCGGCTCGGCGGCGATGAGTTCGCCGTCATCTTGGCTGCCGACGTCTCGCCGAACGAGGCCAGCGCCTGTGCCTCCCTGCTGATCGACATGCTCAAGGCGCCTTACGACGTCGACGGACAGGAGATGGTGATCGGCGCCAGCGTCGGCATCGCGCTGTCGCCGGGCGATGGCACCACGCCGGAAGAGTTGATGCGCAATGCCGACATGGCGCTGTACCGGGCCAAGGCCGACGGCGGCGGCGTGCACCACTTCTTCGAGCGTGAGATGGACCTCCAGGCGCAGAGGCGCCGCGACATGGAGCTGGATCTGCGCCGGGCGTTCGCCAACGGCGAGTTCGAGCTGCACTATCAACCGCTGGTGTCGATCGCCTCCGACCGCATCTCCGGCTTCGAGTCGCTGCTGCGCTGGCGTCATCCGGACAAGGGCATGATCTCGCCCGCGGAGTTCATCCCCGTCGCCGAAGACATCGGCCTGATCACCCAGCTCGGCGAATGGGTGCTGCGCGAAGCCTGCACCGAGGCGGTGAAATGGCCCGTCGACGTCAAGGTCGCCGTCAACCTGTCGCCGGCACAATTCCGCAGCCGCAACCTGGTCCAGGTCGTGATCTCGGCCCTGGCGCAGTCCGGCCTGTCGCCGAAGCGGCTCGAGCTCGAGATCACCGAGTCGATTTTCCTGGCCGAGACCGACGCCAATGTCGCCACCTTGCACCAGTTGCGCGAGCTCGGCGTCGGCATTTCCATGGACGATTTCGGCACCGGCTATTCCAGCCTGAGCTATCTCCGCAGCTTTCCGTTCGACAAGATCAAGATCGACCGCTCCTTCGTCAAGGATCTGGCTGAGCGGCCCGACTGCGGTGCGATCGTGCGCGCGATCTCGGGTTTGGGGCGCAGCCTCAACATCACCACGACCGCGGAGGGCGTGGAGACCGAGGATCAGCTCGACTGGCTGCGCGCCGAAGGCTGCAACGAGGTGCAGGGATTTCTGTTCAGCGCCGCGCGGCCGGCGGCCGAGCTCGGAAAGCTCCTCGCCGATTTCGGCCAGCGCACCTCACGGGCGGCGTAATGCGGGCGGATAGCAATCGTAGACCAGCGCCTTGAACGCGGGGGTGATGCGGCCGCGCTCGTTCTGGGTCTGCTGCATCATGACGTAGACCATGTCGAGCTTGGGATCGACGCCGAAATAGGTGCCGCTCCCCGAGTCCCATTTCAATTCGCCGAGCGAGCCCGGCGGCGGCGGTTTTGCATTGCCGGGATCGGTGCGCACCGCAAGGCCGTAGCCGTAGCCGAAGCCGTCGCCTGGAAAATAGAAATAGTCGCGTCCGACGCCGGAGCCCGGCCCGATCTGATCGGTCGTCATGGCCTTGAACGCGGCGGGGCTGAGATAGCGCCTGCCCTCGAGCTCGCCGCCGTTGAGCAGCATCTGCGAGAAGCGCTGATAGTCGGTGATGGTCGAGAGCAGGCCGCCGCCGCCCGACTGCCATTCTGGATGGTCCAGGCGGTCGCGCTCGCCGGCGAGCAGGATTGAGTCGCTCGGCAGCGGCCGCGCCATCCGCGCCAGCTCGTCCTCGGTCGCTAGCGTAAATTTGGTGCTGTTCATGCCGAGTGGATCGAAGATGCGGGCCTTCAGGAAGTCGTACAGCGTCTGGCCCGAGATGATCTCGATGACGCTGCCGAGGACGTCGGTGGAATGGCCGTAGCGCCACAGCGTTCCGGGCTGCCGCGCCAGCGGCAGCTTGGCGATGTGATCGGCGAATTCCCTGTTGTCGAAATGGCCCGCGAAAATGTTGGCCATCTTGTAGGCGTGCTCGACCCATTCGCTGCCGATGTAATCGTAGCTGATGCCCGAAGTATGCCGCAGCAGATCCTCGATGTTGACGGGGCGGTCCGGTGGGTCGAGGTCCAGCTCGACCGTGCCGCCTGGTAGGGTCACCTCGCGGCCCACCTTGGTCTCGGCGAACAGCGGGACGTATTTCGAGACGGGGTCGGTCAGCGCGAGCTTGCCCTCGTCGATCAGCATCATCGCGCCAAGGCACGTGATCGGCTTGGTCATGGAATGGATGGCGAAGATCGTGTCCGGCGTCATCGCGACGCCGCTCCTGGTGTCGCGCACGCCGAAGCACTTCAGGTAGACCGGCTTGCCGTGCTGCTGAACGAGGATCACCGCGCCCGGCAGCCGGCCGCTTGCCACCTCATTGTCGAAGTACGCCGTGATGCGGTCGAGGCCGTCGGGCGAGGGGGCGGGGATGTCCGCGGCCCGGCTTCGCGCCATCGTGCCGGCGAGCATCGCGGCCCCGACCAGAAATTCACGGCGTCTCATCCGCACCTTCCTCCCTCGGCGGGATCAAAGCCGCAAGAGGCTCGATGCGTCAACACAACATCGATTAAAATCGCGTCACGATGTCCGAAAGTGACGGGCGCGGACGGTCCTCGTTCGGCTTGGTCGGCGTGCCGATATGAATGAAGCCGGCGAGCTTCTCATCCGGCTTGAGGCCGAGGCCGTCGAGCACGTCGCGGTCGAAAGAGAACCAGCCGGTCAGCCAGCAGGCGCCGTAGCCGAGTGCGGTGGCGGCGGTGACGATGTTCATGGCGCTGGCGCCCGCCGACAATTCCTGCTCGAACGCCGGCACCTTCGGATGCGGCTTGGTGAAGCTGACGATGCCGATCACCAGCGGTGCGTCCATTAGGCGCTTGCGCTCGGTCTCGACGTCGGCCGCCGGCGCCCCCGGATTCTTCCTGGCGAAGACCCGCGCGATCACCTCGCCGGCACGTAGCCGGGCCTCGCCCTCGAAGATGATGAAGCGCCAGGGCGCGAGCTTGCCGTGATCCGGCACGCGCGCCCCGATGGTGAGGATGGTCTCGAGCTCGGCCGCCGACGGGCCGGGCCCCGTCATCTCGCGCGGCTTGACCGAGCGGCGGGTCTTCAGGAGTTCGATGGCATCGGGCACTGCGATATCCTCTTCAAATGGTCGGCGGGCGTGCCATGCCGAGATAAGCATGCACGCCCGCAACCGGAAGCGAATTTAGATCGATTTCAGGGCTCAGACGGCGCCGCGCGCCCGCTTCACGTCCGGCGGCGTCGCCTCGTCGACCAGGGCGGCGATCGCCTCGGCCGTGGTCATCACCTTCTGGCCGTCGCTGCCGAGCCGGCGGACCGAGACCGAATGCGTCTCAGCCTCTTTTTTGCCGACCACAAGCAGGGCCGGGATCTTGGCCAGCGAGTGCTCGCGGACCTTGTAGTTGATCTTTTCGTTGCGCAGGTCGATCTCGGCCCGAAGCCCGGCGCGCCGCGCCTGCTCCAGCACCACCTTGGCGTATTCGTCGCCTTCCGAGGTGATGGTGGTGACAACCGCCTGCACCGGCGAGAGCCAGAGCGGGAAGTTGCCGGCATAGTGCTCGATCAGGATGCCGATATAGCGCTCCATCGAGCCGCAGATCGCGCGGTGCACCATCACCGGCGGTTTCTTGCCGCCGTCATGGTCGATGTAGAAGGCGCCGAACCGCTCCGGCAGGTTGAAGTCGACCTGCGTGGTGCCGCACTGCCAGTCGCGACCGATGGCATCGCGCAGAACGTATTCGAACTTCGGCCCATAGAACGCGCCTTCGCCCGGATTGATCTCGGTCTTGATGTGATTGTTCTGCGACTGGATCTCGCGCAGCACCGTCGCCATTACGCGCTCGGCGTGATCCCACATCGCATCGGTGCCGACGCGTTTCTCCGGCCGGGTCGAGAGCTTCACCGTGAGGTCGCCGGTGAAGCCGAAATCGGCATAGGTCGACAGGATCAAATCGTTGATCTTCAGGCACTCCTCGGCGAGCTGATCCTCGGTGCAGAAGATGTGCGCGTCGTCCTGGGTGAAGCCGCGCACGCGCATCAGGCCGTGCATGGCGCCGGAGGGCTCGTAGCGGTGCACCACGCCGAACTCGGCGAGGCGCAAGGGCAGGTCCCGATAGCTCTTCAGGCCGTGCTTGAAGATCTGGACGTGACCGGGGCAGTTCATCGGCTTGAGCGCAAACCAGCGCTTGTCCTCGGCCTCGTCGCCGGCCGATTGCGCCGCGAACATGTTCTCGCGATACCAGCCCCAATGGCCCGAGGTCTCCCACAGCACCTTGTCGAGGATCTGCGGCGCGTTGACCTCGTTGTAGTCGCCGGAGAGGCGCCGGCGCATATAGGCGATCAGCTGCTGGAAGATGGTCCAGCCTTTCGGATGCCAGAACACGACGCCCGGACCTTCCTCCTGGAAGTGGAAGAGGTCGAGCTCGCGCCCGAGCTTGCGATGGTCGCGCTTCTCGGCTTCCTCGATCTGCTTCAGGTAAGCGTCGAGGTCCTCCTGCTTGGCGAAGGCCGTGCCGTAGATGCGGGTCAGCATCGGGTTGTTGCTGTCGCCGCGCCAATAAGCGCCGGCCACCTTCATCAGCTTGAAGGCGCCTCCGACCTTGCCGGTCGAGGTCATGTGCGGACCGCGGCACAGGTCGAACCAGTCGCCCTGGTAGTAGATCTTGATCGGCTCGGTGCCGGGAATGGCGTCGACCAGCTCGACCTTGAAGGCCTCGCCCTTGTCGCGGAACACCTGCTTGGTCTTTTCGCGGTCCCAGACTTCCTTGGTGAAAGGCTTGTCGCGCGCGATGATCTCGCGCATCTTCTTCTCGATCGCGGCAAAGTCTTCCGGCGTGAACGGCTCGTTGCGGAAGAAGTCGTAATAGAAGCCGTTCTCGATCACGGGGCCGATCGTGACCTGGGTTCCCGGCCACAGCGTCTGCACCGCTTCCGCCAGCACGTGTGCGCAGTCGTGTCGGATCAATTCGAGCGCGCGCGGGTCGTCGCGATTGACGAGCTCGATTCCAGCGTCGGCCTCGATCGGATCGTTGAGATCGGCAAGCGTGCCGTCGAGCGCCATGGCGACCGTGCGCTTGGCCAGCGACGGCGAGATGCCCTTGGCGAT
Source organism: Bradyrhizobium sp. BRP23 (assembly GCF_020194135.1). Lineage (NCBI taxonomy): Bacteria > Pseudomonadati > Pseudomonadota > Alphaproteobacteria > Hyphomicrobiales > Nitrobacteraceae > Bradyrhizobium > Bradyrhizobium sp. BRP23. The sequence goes on from NZ_JADYVW010000002.1 coordinate 282,753, forward strand.
ATCGAGGCCGGTGATGCCCTTGTCGAACTGGCGCTTGGCGCCGTCGGGGAAGGTGAGGGTGACTTTGGCGGCGGGGGTCACGGGCTTCAAATTGGAGAGGCTGTACTGGAAGCCGGACTCGGATTTGGGCTGGTCGGACATTGCTTTTCTCCTGGGGCTCACTCCTGCGAACGAGCGCAGGTAAGCGGGAACGAGCGATATATCAGGCGATTCGGCCTGCGCAATCCGGCATTTCCAAGAAAGTGGCGCGCAAAACCCGGGGCGGAGCCCGCAACTATTTGACGTTGTACCCTTTAACCGGTCGCAGGCCGCCGCTACATGCGTTTGCATGAAAAGCGCCCCAGCCGCCGGCCGTTTCGCGCCAACCGCCCTGATGCTCGGCAATCTCGTGACCGGCTGCTCGGTCTTGGCGCCGGCGGGCATGCTGCCGGAATTGTCGGCGGGGCTCGGGGTCAGCATCCATGCGGCCGGGCTCCTGATCACCTTCGGCGCGGTGACGCTGTGCATCGGCTCGCCGCTCACGGCGTGGCTGACCAGCCGCATCGAACGGCGGACCCTGCTCGCCACGACGCTGGCGGTGCTCGCACTCGGCAATCTCGCCTCCGCGCTTGCGCCCGATTACACCAGCCTGCTGATCATTCGGCTCGCGATGCTCGCAGTCGGCTCGCTCTATACGCCGCAGGCCGCCGGCACGGCTGCGCTGATCGTGCCGGCGGAACGGCGCGGCAGCACCATTGCGTACCTCTTCCTCGGCTGGTCGCTCGCAGCCGCCGTCGGCCTGCCGCTGATCACCTTTATCGCCAGCCGTTACGGCTGGCGCGCGGCTTATGGCGGGGTCGGCGCGCTCGGCTGCGTCAGCTTGCTGCTGTTGCTGCTGCGCCTGCCGGCGGGCCTGCAGGGCGCACCGGTCGATCTGAAGACATGGGCGGCCGTCGGCCGAAGCAGGACGATCCTGCTGCTGCTCGCGATCACGATGCTGCAAATGTCGGGGCAGTTCGTCGTGTTCACCTATATGGGCCCGCTGCTCAACAAGCTCACCGGCGCCGGTCCCGATGCGATCGGCTCGGTCTTCGCGCTGTACGGGATCTGCGGCTTCCTCGGCGTCGTCGTCGCCACCCGCATCGTCGACACTGCAGGGCCCTATCGCACCTCGTTGCTGTTCACCTGCCTGCTGCTTGCCGGGATGAGCGGGTGGGCCCTCGGCGCCGGCTCGCTCGTCATGATGGCGGGCGCGGTGACGATCTGGGGCCTTGGCTTCGCCTCGACCAACTCGATGCAGCAGGTGCGGCTGGTCGCGGCTGCGCCGCCGCTGGCATCGGCCACCGTCGCGCTCAACACATCCGTCCTCTATATCGGCCAGGCGGTCGGCTCCGCGCTCGGCGGCTTGCTGTTCGCCCGCGAGCTCCTGCACACGCTCGGCTTCGTCGCGGTCGGTTTCGTCGTGCTGGCACTGATCCTGGTGGTCGTGACCCGGCCCAGGCGGGCGGCTGCCGCCACCGCCTGAACGCAGCAGGTCGTGCGCGCAAGGCGCTTGGCAAACCTCGCGCGGGAGCGGTAGAAGGCCGGCGTGGGGATCAAAGAGAGTTGACTGAGATGAGGATGATTCTGGCGGTTGCCGCGGTGCTCTATTCAGCCTCCGCATTTGCGCAGACCGAGAGGCCACCCATGGTGGGGGACAAGCCGCTGGTGCAGGTCAAGCCGAAAGGCGCCAAGGAGGCTGTCGCCGCTCCAAAGGGCAAGCCGCAATCGATCGCGGTCCGCCTCCAGACCTGCCTCGAAATCGACGACGGCACCAAGGATCGCCTCAACTGCTACGACGCGGTGATCCCGCCGGCGCCGAAGCCGAAGCCGGCCAAGGCCAAGGGCTATGCCGACTGCCGCTTCTTCAAGGAAGAGGACGAGCGGCTGGCCTGCTTCAACGGCTTTGCCGAGAGCATTCCGAAGCTGCCCAGGAACTGATATTGGGAACTGATATCCCGGCTAGGGATTTGTGGAGGCGACGCGCGTCAGCGCGAGCGACGGCGTCGCCGCCATCTTCACCAGCACGTCCTTGAGCGGATCGCGCGTCCAAGCGCGGGTGACATAGTCGCGATGGGTGATGCCCTCGCCGGTCTCCACGAATACCACGCTGCCGGGTCGTAGCGGCCCGTCCATGTCCTCGGCGACGCTGATGCCCTTCTGGCGGAGCATGCTCATCAGCTCGCGGTCGCGCCGCGCGGTGTGGCGGGTGTAGGCGCTGACGAAGAAGCCGGAACGGTGGCTCTCGATCCAGGACGCGAATTTGTCCATCTCGCCATAGACGGCATCGAGCAGCACCACGCCGCGCACGCGGTCGCTGATGCCGCCGACCTCGAGGCTCCAGGCCGTCGGCAGGAAGCCGCCGCTATAGCCGACGATCACGATCGGCATGTTGGCGAAGGCGCGCGCGCTGTTGGGATCGCCGGTGAGGCGCGCAAGATGGTCGGCCGATTCCGCCATGAAGCGCTTGAAGCCGCCCGGCTGCCAGAATTTTCCGGCGCTGGAATCGGCGGCGTCGACCGCCATCTGCGGCGCGAGCAGGATCGCATTGGCGCCGGAATCGGTGACCTGTTTCGGCACCATCTGCCGGTCGCGGACGTCGCGCTCGAGCGTTGCGCCATTGCCGTGGAAGAACACCACGATCACGCCCGGCTTGCGCAGGTCGAAATGCTCGGGCACGTGCACCAGCACGCGGCTGTCGCTGTAGGTCTCGTCCTGCCAGTAGACGCGGCCGGAATAGCTGCGGTGGCCGCGGCGGTCGCCCTTGGAGATGTTGAGGAAGGGCGCGTCGGAGGCGGGGTTGTTGCCGAAATAGGGAAAGGCCGACGACTTCATGCTGACGAGTGTCGTCAGATCCTCGCGGGCGGGGCGCTTGTACGGCACTTGCGGCTCGAGCGAGGCCACTTTGTAGGGCGCCTGCTCCGGCTGAGGCTGCACGGCGCGCTTGGGCGAGAAGTCCGACATCTGCCGCTGCAGGAAGCTCTCACTCGCCGAGGGAAAGCGCTCCCTGAACTGCGGGGCAGGGAAGCGGTCCTCGAACGTGTCGCCGCTTGCCAGGCGCGCGTTCGAGCTCTGCGAATTGGTCTTGGCGACCACCTGGACATTCGCCTGGGAGTTCGCCGCCAGCGCCGCCGGATCCGGCGCCTTGCCGCATTGAACCAGCGTCAGCGACAACGGCACCATGACTGAGATCAGAGCGGCCCGGAGCGCACGATCATGCCGACCGGACATTGTCCGATCGGCACGATCATCAGCTCTCAGTTTAGGAGCGGCCCCGGCCATCCACCCATGACCCCAAAGTCACGACCCAAGTCTTACGTCCCAGGTCACACGTCCAAGTCACACGTCCATCGGCAAACTTGAAACAATTGAGCCGACTGGCGTTTAGGCGACGTTAAGCGTCCGGAGAAACTTCCCCACATCCGGAACGCTCGAAAGGACCATGCAATCGTGTCCTGATTGTGGGGGAGCGGAACGGACAATCCCGGGTGCATCCAGAGACATCGTCCAAAGAAGCGATAGGCGGTGGTCAGGTACCTACCTCCGTTGCCTCATTTAACCCTTGTTAACCCTGCTTGAATTGACTGGGCCAAAGTGCACGATCGGCCCATTAGGCGAAGCGCCTGAGGTTAAGGACCCCGATGACGGCATCAGATGCGGGTACCCCGCCCTGGACGGACCGGCTGACCGGGAGGGGGGCCGGGGTCTCCGTTCCGGTCGCCACCGCCATCGTCGTCGCCGACATGATCGGGGTCGGCGTCTTCACCAGCCTCGGCTTCCAAGTCAAGGACATCCCGTCCGGCTTCTCGATCCTGCTGCTCTGGACGGTCGGCGGCGTCGTCGCGCTGTGCGGTGTGTTCGCGTACAGCGAGTTGGGCGCGATGTTTCCGCGCTCGAGCGGCGAGTACAATTTCCTCGGCCGTGCCTATCACCCGGCCTTCGGCTTCCTCGCCGGCTGGGTGTCGGCCACGGTCGGCTTCGCGGCGCCGGTCGCGCTCGCCGCGATGGCGTTCGGGGAATATGCCAAGTCGGTCGTACCCGATCTGCCGGCGATTCCGCTCGCCATCGGCGTGGTGTGGCTGGTTTCGCTGGTGCAACTGACCGGCGTCAGGCACTCATCCACGTTCCAGTTGATCTCGACCGTCCTCAAGGTCGTGCTGATCGTCGGCTTCCTGGTCGCCGGCTTCGTCATCGCCGTGCCGCAGCCGATCAGCTTCACGCCGCAGCCCGGCGATATCGCCCATATCGTCAGCGCGCCGTTCGCCATCGGGCTCGTCTTCGTGATGTATTCGTTCTCGGGCTGGAATGCCGCCACCTACATCATCGGCGAGATGAAGACGCCGCAACGGAACCTGCCGCGCGCGCTGCTCGCGGGCACGCTGATCGTGCTCGTGCTGTATGTCGCGCTGAACGCGGTATTTCTCCATTCGGCGCCGGTCAGCGCGCTCGCCGGCCAGCTCGACGTCGCCAGTGTCGCCGGCACGGCGATCTTCGGCACCCTCGGCGGTCGGATCGTCGGCGCCATGATTTGCTTCGGTCTGATCTCTTCGATCAGCGCGATGATGTGGATCGGCCCGCGCGTGATGATGACGATGGGGGAGGACATTCCCGCCTTGCGCGTTTTCTCCAAGCGGTCCGTGAGCGGCGCGCCGGCCTATGCCATCCTGTTCCAACTGGCCATCGCCAATCTTCTGTTGTTCACGCGCAGCTTCGAGGCGGTGCTCGATTTCATCCAGTTCGCGCTGTTGTTCTGCTCGTTCTTCACGGTCGCAGGCGTCATCAAGCTGCGTATCACCGATCCCGATCTGCCGCGGCCCTATCGCGCCTGGGGATACCCGTTCACGCCGCTCGTGTTTCTGCTCGTGACCGCGTTCATGATGTACTACCTTCTGACGGAGCGGCCGCTTCAGTCGCTGTCGGGAATGCTCGTCATGCTCTCCGGCCTTTTGATTTACGCTGTTTTCCGCAGGCGGCCCGTCGTCGCTGCCGCATCACCGCATCGCGAATAGACATGCTCCGCCCCCTGAGAATTGCGGCCGTTGCTTTCGTCCTCCTGGCTGCGGCCGTCTCGTCCGCGCGTGCCGCAGACGTCACCTTCGATGACACGGCGCGCTTCCTTGCGGGCATGCAGCCTTCGGCGGACTCGCCGCTGGTGCTGCTCACCAGGGACCCGGCCTGGCAGCGTCACGCCAAATTCTTCGACGGCGCCTTCGCTCAGCTCGAGCAGCGTCAGCTCTCGAAGATCCGCAGCTGGGCCGACCTCAATCTGGCCGCGCCCCGACCGACCATGTTCTATTTGTTCAGCGGCCCCGATTTCCTCTACGCCAACACCTTCTATCCCAAAGCCAGCACCTACGTGCTCGGCGCGCTGGAGCCGGTCGGCGCGGTCCCCGATTTGACGCGGCTGCCGCGCGGTTCGGTCGGCGCTGCGCTCTATAACGTCGAACGCTCGCTTGGCTCGATCCTGAGCTTCTCGTTCTTCATCACCAAGCAGATGAAGGTCGACCTGAGCGCCAACCAGGTCAACGGCACCCTGCCGATCCTCTATGTCTTCCTCGCCCGCTCCGGCAAGACCATCCGCAACGTCGAGATGATCGCGCTCGACGACAAGGGCGGGCTACATGTCGGCGGCGACAATCCCGGACGGAACGCGACGCGCGGCGTCCGCATCAGCTTTGCCGGCAGCGACGGGGAAGCGCGTACGCTGTATTATTTCGCAACCGACCTCTCAAATTCCGGCGCACGTGCCACGGGCTTCCTGAAATTCTGCGAGACGCTCGGGCCCGGCAACAGCCTGCTCAAGAGTGCGTCCTACCTGTTGCACTCCGGCAATTTCACCGTCGCACGCGACTGGTTGCTCGCCAACAGCGCCACCATCATCCAGGACGATTCCGGCATTCCCCTTGCGAACTACAATGCGCGGCAATGGCGGTTCTTCCCGTTCGGCCGCTATCTCGGCCCCATCGACGAATTCCCCGGCCGCTACCAGGAGCGCTACGCCGAGCTGTTCACGCGCGCCCAGCCAATCGATTTCGGCGTCGGCTATCGCTGGCGCATGCGTGAATCGAATTTGCTGCTGGCGGTGAAGGTGCCGGGCAGCGAGACCGCACCGGCTGCAGAGACCACTTCGGCCGCCGAGCCGGCGCCAAAGCCGCCGCGCCCGAAGCGGCTACGACCGCCGGAGTCGATCCCTCCGTCACAGGGACGGTTCTACTGGTTCCGGTGACTACCAATGCACGCTCTGGCTCGGCACGATGAACGTCGTCGTGCTCGGCTGTGTTGCAAGGCTCCTCTCAAGATACCAGCCTGAGCCGAGGACGAGCGCAAGCAAAGCGATGATGGCGAGCAGGTCGATGGTTCTTGGATCGTGTGCCCTGTGATCGAGATTCGGACCGGGCTTGACGTGAAAATGCGGGCTGATTTTCCAGCGCATTGTTGTTTCCTCCCGTGGGGAGCATCAAGACAACGCGGGCGGAAAGTCTAAGGTTCCGGTCAGGGCGGCGCTGTTCAGAGCACCGCAGGTCAGGACGCGTTAACTCCGCGCCAGCGGCCATAGCGCCAGGGGAGATACCAGCGTGCCCCTTTGGGCGCCGTGAGAGGCACGTTGTCGATGCCGGACGTGCCGAAGGGATGGCAACGGAGCAGGCGCGCGAGCGTCATCCAGCCGCCGGCCCACAGCCCGAACCGTTCGATTGCCTCATCGCCATAGACGGAGCAGGTCGGCAGGTGCCGGCAATTGTAACCGACCAGAGGTGACAGTGTGTGGCGATACAGCCAGATCAGTGCACGGCCGAATCTGCGCGGCAGCCGGAGCACACCATCGACGGAACTGGAACAGCGCTGGCAGGCTGAATGCTTCATGTGCGTTGTGCTGCGATGTTGAGCGAAGCTTTGCCCGGTTCCGGTGCAGGGAACCATAAGTTGTTGTTTCCACGCCATATTTTGCGTGTTTTTTGGGAGCAGTGCAGCAAGTATCTGTGGACGATCTGTATTCGCCCGGATACCATTTTTATGACGGTCGTGTGTAGAAACATACGCCTGTATGATGGACTCAGGTAGCGCCACCGGGGATTGTTTGGGGACCTTGGGGCTTTGGGGCTTGGGGAAGGAACCAGATTGAGACTTCTGAACTCCCTTAAACTTCGCGGCTGGTTGCTGGTGGGAACCGCCGTCTGCGGAGTCGCGCTGGCTGGCGCCGTCGCAACATTCGGATCGTCGGCCCGCGCCGGCGCTGCCCTCGAAGAGCGCAAGCTGCCGATGAAGTTCAGCTGGGTCGCCTGCGAACCGAATTGCCGCGGCTGGATCAGCGCGGTCGGCATCATCACCGCCGATACGCCCAAAGAATTCGAAGAGTTTTCGCGCGGCCGCCAGCTCGGCGGCGCCACCGTGGTCCTCGATTCCAGCGGCGGCTCCGTCAATGACGCGATCACGCTCGGCCGGCGCTTCCGCAATCTCGGGCTTTTGACCACGGTCGGCGTGAGCCTCCGCGGCGGGCCGTCGACACGGCCGGCCGTCGCGCCGGAAGCCTATTGCGAATCCATGTGCGCGTTCCTGCTGCTGGCCGGCAAGAAGCGTTACGTGCCGGAAGCCGCTCATGTCCGGGTTCACCAGATCTGGATGGGCGACCGCGCCGACGATGCCAAGGCGGCGAGTTATAGCGCGCAGGACCTGATGATCGTGGAGCGCGACATCGGCCGCCTCGCCAAATACACCTTCGATATGGGTGGCGCCGGGGATCTGTTGTCGCTTGCGCTCAGCGTCCCGCCCTGGGAGGACCTGCACGAGCTCGATGCCGGCGAGCTCAAGCTCACCAATCTGGTTACGACCGATCTCGTGGCTGACGTGCTCCCGCACGTGGATATCTCGGCGCCGGCAATGGCGGAGCTTGCACCGAAGACGCAGGCGAGGTTCGGCGCGGAACCGGAGCAGGCTTCCAAGTCGACCAAGACGGCGGAAGCCCTGGTGCCGACCGGTAGTGTTGCCACACCGGCTGCTGCGGCGGCGCCGAAGTAAGCTCTTAAATCTCGGTAGTCATCCCGGGGCGCGCGTCAGCGCGAACCTTGGTGAGCAAGTGCGTACCTGGGGTGCGCAAGTTCGCCCGGAATACGGAGAGGGGGTCAGCCTTGCGCTGCGGCCGGCTGCTTGGTTCTGGCCTCGATCTGGCCGATGGCATCAACCACGGCATCGAAGGTGAGAAGCGTCGAGGCATGGCGCGCCTTGTAGTCGCGGACCGGCTCGAGGAACTTGATCTCCTCCCATTTTCCTTGAGGAGGCGCACCATTCTCCTTCAGCATCTTGCGAACGGTTTCGCGTAACTCACGGAGTTCGCTCGCAGTCGAGCCGACCACGTGACTTGCCATGATGGATGAAGAGGCCTGGCCCAAAGCGCAGGCCTTCACGTCATGGGCGAAGTCGGTGACGGTATCCCCGTTCATCTTAAGATCGACCTTCACGGTCGAGCCGCACAGCTTGGAATGGGCGGTGGCGGAGGCATCGGGGTCCGCCAACCGTCCGAGCCGCGGAATATTCCCGGCCAGCTCGATGATCCGCTTGTTGTAAATGTCGTTCAGCATGTGATGGAGTCCAACGCGTCCACACCCGCATCCAAGCCGGATCGGCCTTGGCGGGCGCCGCCCACGGTCCTATATAGGGGCGGAACTGGTGGAAAAACAGTCCAGCGGAGCGGTGGCGGTGATCCAGATCTGCGCTGCCGGCGTTGTGACCTTGGGACTTTTGCACCGAAACTGTTCTGTTCAGGCGTCCGGCGGCTTGGCCGCCCCGTCTGCCGGTGACACTCCGGCCGTTAGGCCGTCGAACGGAGAAGATATGGACGCTGCAATCAAATCCATCCGCCCGGGCAAGCCCTCCGACCGGCAGCCCGAAAACCGCCCGGCCGAGCTTGATCCTGCCGAATTCCTCGCGGCCGCCGTCCGCGCCGACCAGCCGCGTCCCGCGCGCGCCGAGGCGGAAGCGGCGGTGAAGACGCTGCTCGCCTATATCGGCGAGAACACCGAGCGCGAGGGCCTGCTCGACACGCCGCGCCGCGTCGTCGAGGCTTTCGACGAGCTCTATCAAGGCTACCACCAGTGCCCGGCCGAGGTGCTCGACCGCACCTTCGGCGAGACGGCGGGCTATGACGATTTCGTCCTGGTGCGCGACATCGAGTTCACCTCGCAATGCGAGCACCACATGATGCCGTTCTACGGCAAGGCGCACATCGCCTATACGCCGGTGGAGCGCGTCGTCGGCCTGTCCAAGCTGGCCCGCCTGACCGACATTTTCGCCCGCCGGCTCCAGACCCAGGAGCACCTGACCGCGCAGATCGCCGCCGCGATCGACGAGGTCCTCAAGCCTCGCGGCGTTGCCGTGCTGATCGAGGCCGAGCATACCTGCATGTCGGTGCGCGGCGTCGCCAAGCATGGCGCCTCTACTTTCACCAGCCGCTTCACCGGCATGTTCCGCGACAATCCGGCGGAGCAGGCCCGTTTCCTGTCCCTGGTGCGAGGCACGACGCGCTGACCTCGCGACAAACCGGCGAGAGTTGCTGTGTCCGCTCATTCCCATGAGATCGAGGAGGGCCTCGCCTTCCTGCCCAGATTTGATGCCGCTGGCCTCGTGACGGTCGTCGCCACCGACGTCGCCACCGGCGACGTGCTGATGGTCGCGCACATGAACGAGGAGGCGCTGCGCAAGACCATTGCGACCGGCGAAGCCTGGTATTTCAGCCGCTCGCGCAATGCCTTGTGGCGAAAAGGTGAGACGTCGGGTCAGACCCAGCGCGTGGTCGAGATGCGCACCGATTGCGATCAGGATGCGGTCTGGATCCGCATCGAGCAGATCGGCGCGGCCTGCCATACCGGCCGGCGGTCGTGCTTCTACCGCAAGGTCGAGGCCGAGGGTGGGGGAGCAAGATTGGTCTTCACTGAGGCTGACCGGCTGTTCGATCCAGACGCGGTCTACAAGAAATAGCTCGCTGTCATTCCGGGGCGCGCGGAGCGCGAACCCGCAATCCATCGCAAGGTATCACGCGCAGCTCAATGGATTCCCGGCTCATCGCTTCGCGATGCCCCGGAATGACGCGTAGCATCAATTAACCCCGCATTAACCATAGCTGTCCCACGGTGAGACGACGGGCGCCGAATTGCCGGCGTCGCTCAGCGCCGCGCGGGGCGGGCCCTCCACCATGTCGATCGACAGTTTCAGTGCCACGCAGACGGCCGGCCTTGATCCGTCGCGCGCGCGTGTCGCCGGTGCGATCAAGCAGGCCTCGAACGTCACAGGCGTCAGCTTCCAGTACATGCTGACCACGGCCAAGATGGAATCGGACTTCAATCCGACGGCCGCCGCCACCACCTCGTCCGCGCAGGGGCTCTACCAGTTCATCGACCAGACCTGGCTCGGCACGGTGAAGGAAGCGGGTGCCCAGCTCGGCTATGGCAGCTACGCCGACGCCATCACCAGGACGTCATCGGGGACCTACACCGTCGACGATCCCGTCAAGATGCGGTCGATCATGAAGCTGCGCGACGATCCCGAAGCCGCTTCCGCCATGGCCGCGGCGCTGACGCAGTCGAACAGCTTCAAGCTCACCGGCCTGCTCGGGCGCAGGCCGAGCGACAGCGAACTCTACATGGCCCATTTCATGGGCGTCCGCGGCGCGGCGAAATTGATCGCCAATGCCGAGGACAATCCGCAAGCCGTCGGCGCGCGGCTGTTTCCCAACGCGGCGGCCGCGAACCGCCCGATCTTCTACGCCAAGGACGGCCGCGCCCGCAGCGTCTCCGAGGTCTATTCGGTCCTGGACAGCCGCTATGCCAGCGCGGCCAATTCAAAGGTAACCCGCAGCGCGATGGCGATGTATGGCGCCACGCCTTCGACCACGCAGGTCGCGAGTGCCAATGCAGTGGTGCCCACTGCGCCTGTCGTGGACAAGGCCGCCTATCTCCAGACCTTCCCGAATGCCCGCACAGTGACGCCCGTCAGCGCGACGTCGTCGACACATGTCGCGGACAATCCGACGGGCACGCCGGTGTTTCGTTCGATCTATCAACCCGGCGATGCCACGCAGCCGGTCTCGACCACGGTGCAGAAACTATGGGGCAACAATGCCTCGCTCACCTCGGTCGCAGCGGCGACGCCGGACGTGCGGCCGCCGCAACCGCTCGATCTCTTCAGTGATCGCAGCGGCACGTTCTCGAGCTAGCTTCGCTCTTGCTCCGGACGCCGCGTTACGTCCGTGCACAAGATCGAGACTGTGTGCGCAGCTGCGTCAACACCGTCATTGCGAGCGCAGCGAAGCAATCCAGAATCTCTCCGCGGATACAGTCCTGGATTGCTTCGCTGCGCTCGCAATGACGGAGGATCAGCGAGAGCTCGTCGCGTGTGCCGCGCGTGGTGGCTTTGTTCCCTTAACAAATCATCAACAAAACCAGCCAGTTATGGTGAACGCTTTGTTAAGCGTCGTGGTTTATTTTGTGTTGCAGGTGACGAGCGTCATCGTTTTTCGTTTGTTGTGTAGCCCGAAGCAGCATGATTGTTCGGCAGTTCATTCATTGGATCAGGACGGCGCCCGCAGGCGAGCGGGCCGAGGCAACACGGGCGCTTGCCCGGGCCTGGCTGATCTCGGACCTTTCTGCAGACGATCGCATCGCCGCCGAAGGCGCGCTTCTGATGCTGCTCGACGATGCCTCGCCGCTGGTGCGGCAGGCGATGGCCGAAGCCTTTGCCCGCAGCCTCGACGCGCCGGCCGCAATCGTGCGGGCGCTGTCGGCCGATCAGCCGACGGTCGCGCTGCCGGTGCTCGAACATTCCCCGCTCTTGATCGACGCCGATCTCGTCGACATCGTCGCGACCGGCGGCGAGGAGGTGCAATGCGCAGTCGCCCGCCGCATCGCATTGCCGGCGTCGGTGTGCGCCGCGATCGCCGAAGTCGGCTGCGCGGCTGCCGCGCTGGAGTTGATCGAGAATCCCCATGCCGAGCTCGCCCCGTTCTCCTGGGACCGGATCGTCGAGCGTCACGGTCATCTCGCCGCGATCCGCGAGGCGATGCTGGTGCTGGAGGATCTGCCGGCCGCAACGCGTGCTGCGCTGGTGGCAAAGCTCTCCGAGACGCTGGCGCAATTCGTCGTGGCGCGGAACTGGCTGAGCGCCGAGCGCGCGGACCGCATCACCATCGAGGCGCGCGATCGCTCCACCATGAACATCGCGGCGCGCTCGCGCGGCGATGACATGCAGGGCCTGGTCCGGCATTTGCGCATCACCGGCCAGCTGACCGCGGGCCTGATCCTGCGCGCACTACTGTCCGGCAATCTGGACTTGTTCGACGCGGCACTCGCCGAACTCGCCGATCTGCCGCTGGCGCGCGTCTCGGCGCTGCTGCACGAGCGCGGCGGCAACAGCGTGCACGCGCTGCTCCGTCGCGCCGGGCTTCCGGAGGCGACGTTTGCGGCGTTCCAGGTCGCGCTCGATGCCTGCCACGAGCAGGGCTTCGTCGACAGCGACGACGGCGCGGCGCGGCTGCGCCGGCGCATGGTCGAGCGCGTGCTCACCCATTGCGAGTCCGATCGCGGCGCCACCGAGCCGCTGATGGTCCTGCTGCGCCGCTTCGCCACTGAATCCGCGCGCGAAGAGGCACGGCTGTTCTGCGACGAGATTGTCGCGGATGATGTGGTCGATCCGCTCTATGACGATCTGATTGCGGCGTAGTTCGAAGCTCGCGACAAGGCGGGCCGGAAGACAGGCTCCGTCATTGCGAGCGCAGCGAAGCAATCGAGAATCCCTCCGCGGCGACAGTCTGGATTGCTTCGCTGCGCTCGCAATGACGAGAGGAGAGAGTGAAGCCTTATTCCCCCGGCGCGATGCTCGGCGCCAGGATCACCTCGAGATGCTCGGGGCGGTCGCGGTTGACGTGGGCAAGATAATCGTCGGCGACCTTGCGCAGGCGGCGGCTGAGCTCGGCCGAGACGCTGATCCTGTCCAGCCTGGTGTTCTCGTGTACGATGGCGAGAATGGCGTTGATGTGGTGCGTGAACAGCTCGGCCGGCACCTTTTCCAGGTCGGGCGCGTGCTCGATGACGCGGCACAGGCTTTCGGCGATGCCTGCGGCTGAAGGAAAGCCGAATGTCGCCGCATCGCCCTTGATGTCATGCGCGGCGTGAAACAGCTCGTCGCGCAGTTTCTTCGTGAAGCCGTCGTTCTGCACGGCCGTCCAGGCGGCGGACAGTCGCTGGACCTCGATCACCATCCAGTCCTTGAACTCGTTGGAGAGGCGCGCGAGCGCCTGCTCGGCGCGGCCGACCGGGTCGTCCAGGTCTTTTTCTTCGACGCGGCGCAGGACCTTGCGCAGCGGATTGGGCTGCGTGATGACTTGGTGCGTGGCGAAGGCCTTGACCTCGATGTCCTTTGCGCTGTTCTTCGCCATGATGCCTGCCTCGTCTGAAGCGGTTGCGCTAGATGGTGGAGCGGGCCTTGTCGAGCAGCGAGGGCTGCTGCAGCACCTCGTGCTTTTCGCCGACGCGGCGCTCCGGGCCCATATAGGCGGAGTTGGTGTTGCGGCGCCGGTCGGGGCCGAAATAGGTCTTGGTCTTGATGAAGGGGCGGGGATTGGCGACGACGTTGAGGATGCGCTGATAGAGCCCCTTGGCCGAGATAGGCTTGGCCAGAAACTCGGTGACGCCGGCATCGCGCGCGACCGTGACGCGACGTTTCTCCGAATGTCCGGTCAGCATGATGATCGGTGCATAGGGATTGCCCTTGGATTCCGGCTGCCGGATCATCTGCGCGAGCTCGAGCCCGTCGAAGATCGGCATGGCCCAGTCGGTGATGACGATGTCGGGCACGTAATGGCTGTACATTTCGAGCGCCGTGGCGCCGTCCTCGGCCTCATAGACCTCGCGCGCGCCGAACGAATGCAGCAGCGTCCGCAGGATGCGGCGCATGTGCGGATTGTCGTCGCAGACGAGGAAGCGCAGCTTGTTGAAGTCGATACGGAACATGACGCCCGGGCCAAAAGCGGGTCAACCTTCGTTAACCATATCGTGCCGGGAGTTAACGAAGGGTTGCGGCCAGGGGTGGGGCGGCAGGACGCTCAGTAGCCGAACTGCTCCCGCAGGATACGCTCTTCCAGGCTGTGGCCAGGGTCGAACAGCATCCGCATCGAGATGCTCTTGTCCGAAAGCACTTCGACGCGCCGGACCCTGCGCACCTCCTCGTGGTCGGCGACCGCTGCGACGGGGCGCTTGTCGTCTTCCAGCACCTCGATCACGACATAGGCGGTATTGGGCAGGAGGGCGCCGCGCCAGCGCCGCGGCCGGAAGGCGCTGATTGGCGTCAGCGCCAGCAGGGCGGCGTTGATTGGGAGGATGGGTCCTTGGGCGGAGAGGTTATAGGCCGTCGAGCCTGCCGGCGTCGCGACGATAATGCCATCGGCGATCAGCTCCGGCATGCGTTCGCGCTCGTCGATAAGTATCCGCAAGCGCGCCGCCTGGGAGGTCTGGCGGAATAAGTAGACCTCGTTGATCGCGTGGTGCAGGTGAACGCGGTCGTTGACGTCGGTCGCGCGCATCAGGAGCGGATTGATCTCGGATTCATGCGCCGTCTCGAGCCGTTGGCGCAGATCATGCGTCGAGTACTCGTTCATCAGGAAGCCGACCGTGCCGCGGTGCATGCCGTAGATCGGCTTTCCCGTACGCATATGGTGGTGCAGCGTCTGCAGCATCAGCCCATCGCCGCCGAGTGCGACGACCACGTCGGCCTCATCGGGATCGCAATTGCCATAGTCCCTGGTCAGCTGGCCAAAGGCGGCTTGCGCCTCGTTGCTCGGGCTGGCGACGAAGGCGATCCGGTCGTATCGCGCAGGCTTGGTCATGGCTTCTCGGCAGGGCCGCTGGGTCGAGGAAGGTTCCGCCGGGCTCGTCTATACGAGGTAGGCCCGTATTGTCGAGGATGACCGCCCACCAAAGCTAATGGGGACGGTCCAACCGGACTTAAGCACAGAACCGGGCAATTTGAACCCGGCCGGCCGCTTCAGGGCCCGCACCGCCAATGATTCCCCAAACCGTCGTAATTTGGCGCTACCTTTCTGACTCCCCGGCGGTCACGGCCGGACACGGAGGATGATCATGGTCACGACTTTGCCGGCGCTCCGCCGCGCGGGCCTGGTGTTGGCGGTGTCGGCTTTCGCGTTCGCCGGCCTTGCACACGCAGATGATGCGCCGCAGCCGCGCTCCGAGGCGGCCGCGCCGGCCGGACAGAAGGGTGGGCGCGGCGGTGCCGCGCAAGGCGCGCCGCAGACGTCGTCGTCCGCGGCCGAGCCGCACCGTCTGCCGCCGGATTCGACCACGAAGCAGACGCTCGATCTGCCCGGCCGGACCCTCAACTTCACGGCCACCGCCGGGTCGATCCGCGTGTTCGATGGCAAAGGCGAGCCGTTGGCCGACATCGCCTATACGTCCTACCAGCTCGACGGTGCCGAGCGCGCCACGCGTCCGGTGACGTTCCTGTTCAACGGCGGGCCCGGTGCGTCCTCGGCCTGGCTTCAGTTCGGCGCGGCCGGGCCGTGGCGCTTGCCGCTCGATGGTGAGGCCCTGTCGCCGTCGGCCTCGCCCGAGGTGAAGCCGAACGCGGAGACCTGGCTTGATTTCACCGATCTCGTCTTCATCGACCCCGTCAGCACCGGCTACAGCCGCTTCGTGGCGAGCGGCGAGGATGCCCGCAAATCGTTCTACTCCGTCGACGGCGACGCCAACTCGATCGCGCTCGTGATCCGACGCTGGCTCGAAAAGCACGAGCGGCTGACTTCGCCGAAATACGTCGCCGGCGAAAGCTATGGCGGCATTCGCGGCCCCAAGGTCTTGCGCCAGTTGCAGCTCCAGCACGGCGTCGGCGTCAGGGGCTTGATCCTGGTCTCGCCGCTCTTGGATTTCCGCGAGTTCACCGGCACGAGCCTCCTGCAATATGTCGCGACGCTGCCGAGCTACGTGGCAGTGGCGCGCGAAGCGAAACGTCCGGTCAAGCGCGCCGACCTCGCCGACGTCGAAGCTTACGCGCGCGGCGAATTCCTGACCGACCTCGTCAAAGGCGAGGCGGACAAGGAGGCAACCACGCGTCTGGCCGACAAGGTCGCCGAACTCACCGGCATCGACCAGGCGGTGAGCCGCCGCCTCGCCGGCCGCTTCGACGTCGGTGAATTCCGCCGCGAATTCGACCGCAAGAACGGCAAGGTGACCGGACGCTACGATGCCTCGGTGCGCGGCTTCGATCCCTATCCGGATTCGAGCAGCTCGCGCTTCGGCGATCCCTCCGGCGATGCGCTCCAGGCACCGCTGACGAGCGCCGCGGTCGACGTGCTCTCGCGCAAGCTCAACTGGCGGCCCGGCGGCTCATATGAAGTCCTGAACGGCGCCGTCGAAGGTCAATGGGATTTCGGCCGCGGCATCAACCCGCCGCAATCGGTTTCCGAGCTGCGCCAGATCCTCGCCACCGATGCGAAGCTGAACGTGCTGGTCACGCACGGCCTGTTCGATCTCGCCACGCCCTATTTCGCAACGAGGCGGGTGCTCGACCAGCTGCCGGCCTTCGTGACGCAGCGCGTGAAGTTCGTGGTCTATCCCGGCGGCCACATGTTCTATTCGCGCGACGGATCGCGGCAGGCGTTCCGAAGCGAGGTCGAGGCGCTCATTCGGGAGTAGGCCGGCGCTTGCGCGGCGGATACCGGCGCGCGGTCTCGCGTGCGACGACTTTTTTTGGCTTCACGTTCGCGCCGGCAATCCAGATGTCGCTGATCTTGCCGCGCTTGTCACGGACCCGGCGCACCGGCTCGCCGTGGCTGGAATAGCCGGCAGCCCAGGCGAGCTTGCCGGTGTCGCGGCCGGTCACTTCGATTTCGGCGGCATCCATAAACGGGTTGTTGAACTGCGGGTTGGCGACGAGCACGCGGTTGCCGGCGGGGACGAGATCGGTCGCGCCCCAGATCGTCCACCAGCGCCCGGTCCAGTCGCGCACGCGCCGGTCGGGGGCGCCGCGGGTCTGGAAGACGCGCAGGATCTGCATCGCGCCGTCCATCCAGAACGGCGCCGCGCCGTCGATCGAGTTGCTGAGGATGCTGATTGCAAGCTCGCAAGCGGGAATGGAGCAGGTCCGCGAGATATAGCCCTGGAAGCCGCCGCCATGGCCGAACCAGTCCCAGCCATCGGTCTTGCCGGCATTGACGCCCAAGCCGTAATAGGCCTCGAAGCTCTGCGGGATGCGCCAATGGTTTCGCGTCATCTCGCGGCGGCTGGCGACCGACAGCACGCTCTTCTTCGCGTTGGGCGCCAGCTGCGCGAAGAAGCGGGCGGTGTCGGCGGCGGTGGCGACGAAGCCTGCGGCAGATGCCATTGCATGTGCGGGATTGTCGCCGGGGATCACGCAGCGCTCGCCAAACGGCACTCTTCGCGTGTGGCCGCGCGCGAAGGCTGCGCCCTTGGGAAGCGGTGCGTCCGGTTCGGTCTCGCGCAGGCCGGCCGGCGCAATGATCTCGCGCTTGATCCAGACGGAGTAGGGCTCCTTCGCAACAGCCTCGATCACGAGGCCGAGCAGGCCAAAGCCGTGATTGGAATATTTGAAGCGTGTGCCGGGGTCGATCGCGGTCGGCAGCTTCAATTCTGCAAGCAGCTCCTTGGCATCGAGATAGGGGCGGCTGTCGATGAACTGGCCGGAATCGGCGCCGTCGCGCGTCAGCCCCGCGCTGTGCGATAGCACTTGCGCGATCGTGGTCTCGGCGACGCGCGGATCGAGGCCGCCGACATATCGGCCGACATGGTCGTCGAGCCGGAGCTTGCCCCGCTCGCGCAGCTTCATGATGCCGGCCGAGGTGAAGCTCTTGGAGTGCGAGGCGATGCGGAAGCGATGGCGCGGGGTGAGCTTCTCGCCGGTGTCGAGATTGGCGAGGCCGAACGCATGCTCGGCGACGACCTCGCCGCGATGGGCGAAAGCCACGATGACGCCCGGCTGCTGGATCGTCGTCAGCTGGTATTCGATCCAGGAGCCGATGTAGTCGATCGCGGATCGCAGCCACGTGTCCATTGCGCTACCGGTTTGCGAGGGAGGTCGGTGCGAAAGGCTAGCCGAGAAAGCAGAACGGGCACAACCTGAAAGGTTGTGCCCGTTTGCGTCGTTCGGAGATGCGATGTCTCCAGTCTATGCCTTCAGTAGACGAGCGTCGCGCCGGTCGGCTTGTCGAGCGCTTCGGCCAGCGAGCGATATTCCGAGCTGCCGGTGCCGGCGAGCGAGGCGATCTTGTCGAGGTGGTATTGCGCCTGCTCGCGGTTGCCCTGCTCGAGCTGCCAGAGGCCGTAATATTGCCAGGTGCGGACGTGGTTCGGATCGTCCTTCAGCGCCAGCTCATAATAGGCCTTCGACGACTGGTAGTCGCCGAGCTTGCGATAGGAGTAGCCGATCAGGTTGGCGACGTCCGCGACGTCGTTGCGCTTGAGCGACTTCAGCTGGTCGATCGCGCCCCTGTAATCGTGCTTGTCGTAGATCGCGGCGTAGGCGGTGCGGTAGGCCGCGAGGAATTTGGGGTCGCTGACGGAAGAGCTCTTCTTCTTGCCCTTCTTGGTCGAGGTGTCCGATTTCGGCGGCGACGAAGGGTCGTCGCCGGCGGCGGCATACGCGCTGGACAGCACCGGCGCGGCCGCCAGTGTCATAGCGACGAGTCCCGGCACAACGAGCATTGAGAGTTTGCGCATCTAAGTTCTCCGGTATGGAACGTGGCGATCCTACACGATTGCCCGAAGACCGGAACACCTCTCGGGCAAAAACATTCCCGCGTCGCACGATCTATTCGCCCGGCCGTGGATGACAAACGTGTCATCGAGATGAACGGAAGCCTGCAAGGGGCTTCAGATTGGGTTCAGTGCACCCCGCTTATGTTCCTTCCCACGATCGATGGGGGCGAGAGGGCGCCGCCTGATGATCCTTCCAAGAGGAGACCACCATGTTGAAGACCATTTCTGCAGCCTTGCTCGCAACCTCCGTGATCGCAGCCCCGGCGTTCGCCGCCGAGGCCGGCAAGACCACCACAGCCGCGCCGGTGATCAAGGCCGACCAGAGCCAGACCAAGGCGGCGACCACTGCCGCAAAACCGGAAGCCGGCGTCAAGGCCGACGCCAAGACCGACGCCAAGACGGACGTGAAGACGACGGACGCGAAGGCTTCCGATGTCAAGACGGACGCCAAGGTGGATGGCAAGTCGAAGGCAATGGACGCCAATGCCGCGGTCACCACCGACCAGCACAAGAGCGTGAGCAAGCATCGCCATCACGACAAGCAGGTCACGGCCAAGGAGTCGCAGAAGGCGCAGCCGGATGTGACCAAGCCCGCGACGTCTGACAAGCGCAACTGACGACTGATCGCGCGCGGCGGCATCCCTGGCATTGCCCGCCGCCGCGCGCGGACGTCAGGCCTGGCCCGTTGCCACGCCTCGGGCGGAAGCCCGAGATGTCGGCGGCTGGCCGGTGCGCTGTTTGCGCCGCTGCAAGCGAATTCCCTTCATCCCGGCTTGGGGCTAGAACGTCTCCTGATCTGTTCGAGCGGAGAGCGGGGCCTGTGGGGCGATTGGCGAGATGTGCGGTGATCCTGGCGTTGCCGCTGGCGCTTGCGGCATGTTTCGGCAGCGACAGTGACCGTCCGACTTTCATGGGCGGGACCCAGGCCGGCGGGCCGCAGCCGTTTCCCGACAATTTCCGGAACGACACGGTGGCGTTGATGCGGGCCTACCTCAACAATCCGGTCGGCGTGCGCAATGCCGCCATGGCCGAGCCGGTGCAGCGCGAGGTCGGCGGCCGGCAGTTCTATGTGAGCTGCCTGCACTTCACCCCGCGCGAGACGGATGGGAGCTACAAGGGCATGCGCGAGCGGGCCGTGATCTTCGTCAACGGCCGGGCGGACCGCGTGGTCGACCAGACCAGCGATCTCTGCGCCGGTGCGGTTTACGCACCGTTTCCGGAACTGGAAAAGATGACGCGGTAGCGCAAAGGCAGCCTTTATCGCCCGGTGTTAGACAGAAGGAGCCGGAGCCGCTGGATCACATTTCGGCGAGCTTTGAACGGGGTGGTTTCGTCTTGCGACAAATCGTGGCGGCGGCCTTGCGCAGCCGAATTGACGGAACAAATTAGTGTTGTTGCCACGCCGTCACAGTCACGAACGATCAACGTTCCGGCATTGCCGCGAAGCAACCCAATTCACGCCACGTTGTTTCCCGAGTGTCGTAATGAAAGAACGGGGATGATCATGAAGTCGATCTTGCTGGGTGCAGCAGCTCTGCTGGCGCTGGTTGCGCCGGCCGCAGCGGCCGACATGCAGCCGCGCGCCTATACCAAGGCTCCGGTCACGCCGCCGCAGGTGATCTATAACTGGACCGGTTTCTATATCGGTGGCCATCTCGGCGGCGCGTTTGCCGGCGACAACAGCTTCCAGTCGAGCGACGCGCGTTTCCTGGGCGGCGTGCAGGGCGGCTTCGACTACCAGTTCGCGCCCAACTGGGTGGTGGGTATCGAGGCCCAGTATTCCTGGCTGCCGACCAACAACAATGGCGCCATCTTCCCGCTGGGCACGCAGGTGACATCCAACACCGACCAGATCGGGTCGGTGACCGGTCGCATCGGTTACACCTGGGGACCGACGCTGCTTTACGCCAAGGGCGGTTATGCCTGGCGGAATAACGGCCTTGGCGTGAACATCGCCGGGGTGCCGCAGGCCTTCACCACCACCGGCAACAACAAGGACGGCTATACGGTCGGCGCCGGCCTCGAATACATGTTCGCGCCGAACTGGTCGGCCAAGGCCGAGTATCAATATTACAATTTCGGCAGCACGACCTTCACCTCCGGCCCGGCTGACATCGTCGGCGTTCGTGGCCGGGAGGACGAGCATACCGTCAAGGCCGGGGTGAACTATCGCTTCGGCTGGGGCGGCCCGGCCGCCTCGCGGTACTGACGGTCAGCGCCGACCCAAGATCTGAAGATCCAAGACCTGAAGATCCAAGACCTGAAGATCCAAGACCTGACAAAGGCCGGCTCCGCCGGCCTTTCGTTTGCCGGCCTGCCGCCTCCGGCGCCTGCTTTCTTTGCATTCCGTGAACCATTTGGCGCGTCATTTGCTTGCAAACGATGCTGGCGCGCCTTCTCACGCGCGTCATGGGGCTGGCGTAAAGCAAAAATAATTTTTGCGGTTTACGGAACTCGCGCTCCGGAACGCGTTATATGACAATTACCGGGCAGGTGGGACGACGGACATGCGTATCTTGGTGTCGGCAGTGGTGCTCTCGTTCTTCGGCTGCCTGCCGTGCTCTGCACAGACAATCCTCAGATCCGAGCCTCTGATGTTGGCACCGTACGAAGTTGCCTTCGTCAAGGACGCTTCATGTCCGTCGGGCAAGGTCATGAAGGTCACCGGCGCCATCCGCGGGCTGCACCGCCGCAAGGCCTGCGTGACTATGCCGGGCGAGCAAGCCTCGCTTGTGGCGGCCACCCCCTGAGCTTTCGCTCCGGCTCCGTGCCGGAACTCAGGAATTCAGCTCGAGCTCCATTCTGGACTGCCGATCGGCCTCCGCCTTGTTCTTGGCGGGGTCCTCGCCTTGAGCCGCCTGGCACGGCTCGATCTTGTAATCATTGTCGAGCACCCGGCGCGGTCCCGGCCGCTCGTCGTCCGCCGTCACGTCCACGACGAGACCACTCCGCTCGGCGAGCTTCCAGACGTCGGCCTCGCTCGGATAGGACTTGCTGATTTGGGCGTCATTGCAGAAGAGGGCGTAGGGCATGCATCCCGACTCCAGGAATGCCCGTTAACGAGCTTACGGGGGGAGGGTTCCGGCCACCCGCCCGATCACGCGCCCGTGATCGTCGTGGACGGCGCTTGAGTCCTTAACGAGTCCTGAATCCCGGAAAAAAGAATCCCTGGGACTCTTCGGCCGGAATCAGCGGATGTTTTCGGCCATGACGAGCGACCTGAACACATCCTGCGGGCACATGCTCCTGCCGCTCACGCTGGCGCTGTTCGGCGCCTGCGCGGCCAATCTCTGGCTGGTCTGGTCGTGGTTGTAGGGTCCTGGCTGTAGGGCCCTGGCCGGGCCTTATTCGGCCGGCGGACCTGAGGCGTCGCGGATGGCTGCACGCAATTTGGTCAGGGTCGCCGCACAATATTCCTCACGTTCGCGCTCGAAGCGCTCCTGGTGCTTGCGGAAATTGGCGATGCGGGCCTGCATCTCGGCACGGAATTCGCCGCTCGTCCGCGTCGGCAGAGGCGCGGGCCGCGGCGGAAAGGGGGCTTGCGGCGGTTCGATCTCGACGGTGACCGCCTCCACGGTGACGATCTCCATCGCGACGGCCGGGCCAGATGCGGGCGCCTCCGGCTGAAGGACGTCATCCTTCCTGCCGGTCACCGATTGGACGAAAGCCAGCGTCTGCGCGATCAGCGCGTCGCGCTCCCTGATCCATTTCATGATCCACCTCAGCCGCGCGTATTCCAGCAAAGCGGCTGCTTCGAATCAAGGCTGTTTGCAAGGGTTGCATATTTTTCCCGGTAGCCCGACACTGGGCAGATGGATGCATCGAAAGAAAGACCGAACGAGGCGGAGGGCCTGAGGCTCATCCGCGCGTTCCTGACGCTGCCGCCCGACAAGCGGGCGGAGGTGATCGCGTTTGTCGAGGAATTGGCGCGTGTCCACGGCCGGCCCGAGGAGGGCGCCAAGGCCTCGCCGAGGTGAGCAAGGCCTGGCCGAGGTGAGCGCTACCGCTCGCGCGGATTGACGTTGGGCTCGAACGGCGCGCCGACCACCCGAACCGGGATCTGAGCTGGCGTGCGCGGAGTGGGGTCGATCACGGCTCTATCGGCGACCAGCTTATCGGGCGCCCGCCCCGGCGCCGGCTCGAACAGCGCCAACGTCCCGGCCACGGCGCTACAGCACAGCGTCACCGTCGCCAGCAGAATCATGTTTCGGTTTTCTTCCCGGACCCTCATGCGCCGACAACGGCTGACGCGGGAGCCGGTTCCGGGCAGGCGATTTTCGATGCGAAAACGGGGACTTTAGATCGCGCCTAGTGCGACAGCACAAGGCCGAGCGCAAGCACGAACAGCATGGCCGTCGTGACGACGGCCGTCACCGCGCCGGCGACGATCTTGGCCTTCTCTTTGGGCGTGGTGGAGCGCATCGTCTCGACGAGACGAATGACATGCGTAGGTTCGCTGCCAGGCAATTTCGAACAGTTCGCCTGGGTTGTATAGTGCGCGCGTGCCGCAAAAGGCTCGCCCAATGACCGCCGATCGTCCTCCCGTGCTTGCGCACGAACGCTTCGTTGCCGACCGTGACAATTTCTCAGGGCTGGATCTCGCCGCGCGGTTCGCGCGGATCGAGCGGACCAACCTCTGGGGCGCGGCCACTTCGGTGTCCGGCCTCGGCTCGGAGGATGTCGCCACAGCCGCAATCCAGGAGGCGCTGCCTGCATTGCTGCAACGGCTCGGCGCGCGCTCGCTGCTCGATGCGCCCTGCGGCGATGCAGGTTGGATCGGCCGGCTCGAGCTCGATATCGATTACACCGGCATCGACATCGTACCGTCGCTGATCGATGCAAACCGCCGGCGTGTCGCAGCCGACGGTTCGTCCGGTCGGTTTCTCGTTGCTGACATCACGCGCGATGCGCTGCCGCACGCCGACGTCATTCTCTGCCGGGATTGCCTGGTGCATCTGAGCTTTGCGAACATCTATCGCGCGCTCGCGCAATTTCGGATGAGCGGCGCGCGCTTCCTGCTCGTCACGACCTTTCCGGAGTGGGACGACAATCACGATTGCGAGGATGGCGACTGGCGCGCGCTCAACATGGAGAAAGCGCCGTTCGGCTGGCCGGCACCGCAGGCACTGATCGACGAGCGTTGCGAGGAGGGCGGTGGCGGCTGGCGCGACAAGAGCCTCGGGCTCTGGCGGCTGGATGAGCTGCCGGAGAATAGCTTCGCGTCAGAAGCTGGTGCCGGCTGAGGGGATTGAACCCCCGACCTTCGGTTTACAAAACCGCTGCTCTACCGCTGAGCTAAGCCGGCGATGCCTCAAGAGGCAGGGCAGAGCTCGGCTCGCGCCGGGCCCCGTCTACCCGTGCGCGCCGCAATACCAGACTTGATCGGAAAGTGCCAGAACCGGCAGGTCGTCGTCGCAGGACGTGAATCGGGCGGCCGCGCGGGCCGCCCGATGTGTCGCGTTCGGCTCAAGCCGGCTTACTGGCAGAGCTGCCGGCGGCCGTCTGCGCCCTTGAAGTACGTGCCGGGCGTACAGACGAAGCCGTTGCGCTGGGCATAGGTGCGCCTGTCCCAGCTACGATTGTCCCAGCCGCGGTCCCACGAATTGTCATAGGCGTAGGAATTGTCCCAACCTCGGAATGGGGCGGTGGCAATCGCGCCGGCGGTGCCGATCGCGGCGCCCGCGACGCCGGCCGCCGTCCCGACAGCGCCCGCCGCAACGTCGGTCGGCCAGAAGCCGGTGGGGCTCCTGTTCCAGTCGTTATTCCAGTCGCGGTTGGTCTGGCGATAGGCCGCGCGGCGGTGGCGGTAGCCGCTCTCGGTGGTGGCCTGTCCCGGTCCGAAGGTCTGGCAATTGGCGTTCGGGAATTGCGCCGAGCAGCGGCCCTGATTGGTGACGACGGTCTGCGCCATGGCAGAGCCTGCCAGCATGGTCGCTGCGATCGCCGTGGCCCCGAGAAGCTTGATGGTCATGGTTGTTCGCTCCCATTTTGTTGACAGGAGCTAAACGCCGACGGCGCAGGACGTTCCGATGCAACCTTGGGATTTTTCGGATGCGAGCCGTCAAACCGATGTGAGCAGTACGCTGTTCCAGCCGCGCGGTTCCGCGCCGTTAACGCTTCACTAGCTCGCCGTGCAACATTTGAGCGGCGCGCAATCCTTGCACGTTAGGCTTACCGGAATTTGGTGAGCAGGCCTTAACTCTCTCTGCGTCGCGATCGGATAGGTTGCGCCCGGATAACCGGGGTCTCCTCATGCGTGCCGTGGCGCTCGCCGCCTTTCTGATCGGACTGCCTGCAACCGCGTTTGCAGCCGGCTTCGAGATCGTCGTTCCCGGCCGTCCCGGCGTGCCTGTCATCATCAACAACATCGATGCGTCCTATGCCGTCGTCGAGGGCACCTGGGGCCTCGGCAAGGGCCAGCAGGTGCAGCCCACGATCTATGGCGGACGCTATATCGCCGAGCGGCAGCCCGACAACGTCGGCCATTATTATCCGACGCTGGGCCTGCGGCCAGGCTACGGCCGGCTCGAGGTCGAGCCGCCGGCGAACCGCAAATTGCCCAAGCCCGCCGAGAGCTACCACCAGAGCTGGGGTGCCTCGTCCGCGCCGCTGCCGGCGCAGATGGATCCGCCCGTCGATCCGCCGCCGGTGATCTACGCGCCCGAGATCAACGACCGTCCTCGGCCCCCGCGGCCGCGGCCGCGCACAGAGATACCCGGCAGGCCGCCGGGTTGAGAAACGTGAAAACCAAAAACGGAAATCAACAGGAGAGAGTAATGCGTCAAATGATTTCGGGACTGGTCGCGGCAACTGCCGTGATGTTCGCCGCCACCGCGCCGGCCGCGGCCTGCGGTTTCACCACATGCGCGCCGGTGGCGCCGGTCTATACCGGCTGCAACACCGGATGCGGCGGATATGGCTACGGCTACGGCTACGGCTACGGCTACGGCGCCTATGAGCGTCTCGCCGAGCCGACCACGCAGTATTATTACGTCAACCAGGGTCCGACCTATACCGGTCCGGGCGCCTTCGCGCCGTACCCGACCTATCGCGAGGACGCGGTCGTCGCGCCCGCCAATTACGGCTATGGCTATGGCTATCGTGCCGCTGCGGTCGCGCCGCCGGCCGCTTATCCCTATCGCCGCCCGTACTTCCGTCCCTATCGCTACGGCTACGGTCCCCGCTACGGCTATCTGCCGCGCGTTCACTACGGCCATGCTCACCGCTACGGCTACGCCCACCGCCATGCGCCGCGCTATTATGGCGGTCACCGCGTGCTGCGCCGCTATTACTGATCTCTGATCGGTTGAGATTTGCGAAGCGCCCGTTCGCGTGATGCGGACGGGCGTTTTGCTTTCTCTTCAAAACAACCCCATGCACAGTAGCCGGGAACAGTGAAATCAAGGACTTGAAGCGCAATGTGCCCGAGATGAGCGAGCATCGCTCATTAGCTCATTGTTCGAACCCCAAATTTCGGAAAAACAGAGACTTAGATTGATCCGTCGGGCAAAACAGGCGTAGTCTAGCATCGTCCGGATATGCGCGGCGCCTAAAGCGCTAGCGCTTCATCAGCCCCAGCCGGCTCGCGCCGACATAGAGCGAGAGTACGGCCGCATTCGAGACGTTGAGGCTCTTGATCTCGCCGGGCATGTCGAGCCGCGCCACGACGCTGCAGGTCTCGCGCGTCAATTGCCGCAAGCCTTTGCCTTCGGCGCCGAGCACCAGCGCGAGCGGCTCGCGCAGTGTGACGTTCGAGAGGTCCTCGGTACCTTCGCTGTCGAGACCGACGGTCTGGAAGCCGCGCTCGTTCAACGCCGTTAAGGCGCGGGCGAGATTTTGCACCGTGACGACAGGCACAAGCTCCAGCGCGCCGGAGGCGGCCTTGGCGAGCACGCCCGTCGCCTCGGGGCTGTGACGCGCGGTGGTCACGATCGCCTTCACCGCGAAGGCCGCTGCAGAGCGCAGAATGGCGCCGACATTGTGCGGATCGGTGATCTGGTCGAGCACCAGCACCATGCCTTCCTGCTTGAGCGTCTCGATGTCCGGCGAGGGCAGGGGATCGGCCTCGGCGAGCAGGCCCTGATGCACGGCGTCGGGCGAGAGCAGGCGGTCGATCTCCTGGGGACGGACGATCTCGGGCGCGATGCGGGTCGCGATGTTTTCGTCCGCCAGCCGCCGCGCGGCGTTCTCGGTTAGCGTCAGCTTGCGGATCCGCCGCTGCGGGTTGGCGAGGGCCATGGTGACGGTGTGCCAGCCATAGAGAATGACGGGCCCGTCGGGGTGCGAATCGCGTTCGCGCCAAGCCGGCCGGCCGGTCGATTTCCCTGGTTTGTTGAAGGGCTTAGCCCCCCTGCGGGGGCCCCTCGGGGCGAATTTTTTGTCCTTCATGGGCTCGCTTGTGTCACGGGGACCCCAATATGGCAATTTGAGTGGCTTCGAGGGCGATTTTAGCTGCTTGCCTCGGTTGACTTTGCCCCACCGCTTCGCCCATAAACGCGCCCGGTCGCGCCCCGATACGGGTTGCCGCGGCCTTCACGTTCCATGGCCGTCTTCGGTCCGCCGGCAAGGTCCGGCCCGATTGTGCTGCCGTCGAGCGGGGGAGTGTCCCGAGTGGCAAAGGGAGCTGACTGTAAATCAGCCGCCTCATGGCTTCGCAGGTTCGAGTCCTGCCTCCCCCACCAGCCTTCGCTCGCTTCGCGAGCTACGGCTAGGCAAGCCAGCACAAGTGCTCGTGGCGCGAAGTGAGCGAAGGCTGTCGCGCCGTAGCCCGCAGGGCGTAGGCGGACTGGGACTGTTTCTCAAGCCCGCTTACCCCATCATCTCCCGCACCATCGGCACCACCTTCCGCCCGTAGAGCTCGATGCTCCGCATCAGCTTCTCGTGCGGCAAGGGCCCCGCCGAATACTTCAACTGAAACCGCGAAAGCCCGAGCGCCTTTGCGGTCTTCGCGATCTTGCGCGCCACCGTTTCCGGCGCGCCGACATAGAGCGAGCCGTGCTCGGCCTCATGGACGAACTCGTCGCGTCCCATCGGGGGCCAGCCGCGCTCCTTGCCGATGCGGTCGCGCATCGCCTTGTAATCGGGCCACAGCTCCTCGCGCGCCTGCGCGTCGGTCTCGGCGACGTAGCCCGGCGAATGCACGCCGATCGGCTGGGCCGGGCGACCGAACTCCCTGAAGGCGCGATGATAGAGCTCGACATAGGGCGCAAAGCGCGCGGGATCGCCGCCGATGATCGCCAGCATCAAGGGCAGATCGTAATGCGCGGCGCGCACCACCGATTGCGGACTGCCGCCGACGCCGATCCAGGTTTTCAGCTTGCCGTTCTCGACCGGCGGATAGACCAGCTGATCTTTCAGCGGCGGACGCAGCTTGCCTTGCCAGGTGACCGGCTGCTGCGACAAGAGCGCGGCGAACAGATCGAGCTTCTCCTCGAACAGCTCCTCATATTTGCGCAGGTCGAAGCCGAACAGCGGGAAGGATTCGGTGAACGAGCCGCGGCCGAGGATCACCTCGGCGCGTCCGTTCGAGACCGCATCCAGCGTGGCAAAGCGCTGGAACACGCGGATGGGATCGTCCGAAGACAGCACCGTCACGGCCGAGCCGAGATGGATGCGCCTGGTGCGCGATGCGATCGCCGCGAGCACGGTCTCCGGCGAGGAGATCGCGAAATCGGCGCGGTGATGCTCGCCGAGACCGATGAAATCGAGACCGAGCTCGTCCGCCAGCACCGCTTCGTCGACCACGTTGCGGATCACCTGCGCATGCGGAATCATGTCGCCGGACGCATCTCTTGTGACGTCGCCAAAGGTATCCAGTCCGAATTCGAGCGGTGGGGTCATCGATCAAGTCTCTGTGGGAGGATCGGCCACATCTAAGGGACCGCAGCCCGGTCACAAGCGCACGTGCGGAAATGCTCGGTTTCCGTTTGTGGATCTTATCGCCCGATGCGCACCACCATCTTGCCGAGCGCAGCGCGCGTCTGCATCGTCTTGAATGCCGCGCGGAAATCCTCGAAGGCGAAGACTTGGCCGACCACGGGCTTCAACTGGCCATCGGCAAGCCAGTCCGTCAATTGTGACATCAGGCGCTTCTGCACATCGGGCTCGCGCGTTGGAATCTGCGCAAGATCGACGCCGAGCAGAGCGCCGCCTTTCAGCAGCGGCAGATTGAACGGCAGCGCGGGGATGGTGCCGGCGGCAAAGCCGACCACGAGATGGCGTCCGCGCCAGGCGATGGATCGAAATGCCTGCACCGAGATTTCGCCGCCAACGGGATCGAAGATCACGTCCGCGCCACGTCCTGCCGTCAACTCCTTGAGCGTGTCGCGCCAGCCGGCCTGCGTATAGTCGATCACCGCATCGGCGCCATGCGCCTGCGCAAACTCGCGCTTCTCTGGTGTTGATGCAGCCGCGATGACGCGAGCGCCGAGCAGCTTTCCAATCTGGACGGCCGCAATCCCAGTGCCGCCGGCGGCACCCAGCACGAGAAGCTGCTCGCCTGCGGCCAGCGAAGCGCGCGCGCCCAGCGCATAAAGGGCCGTCAGGTAATTGGCGCGAAACGAGGCGGCGACCTCGGCTGCGACGCCATCCGGCAGGGGATGGACCGCTTCAGGCCTAACGACGATCTCTTCGGCCAGTGCGCCCGATCGCGTCATGCCCATTACGCGCATGCCGGGTTGGTAACCGCCCGGTGCGCCGGGCGCGTCCGTCACCACCCCCGCGAACTCCGTCCCGGGAATGAAGGGCAGGGGGTCCTTGGTCTGGTAGCGTCCCTCGATCTTCAGCCCGTCGACGAAGCCAATCCCGGCAGCTTCCACCCGGATGCGCAGCTGTCCCGCCTCCATGGACGGAGGCGGTACGTCCTTCAGCTCGATCTGATCGATGGGGGCGTATTGCTCGACGACAACGGCTTTCATGTCGGACCTCTGTTGTTCCAGTTATCCTGACAGGTCTCGACACTAGCCTCTTGTGTCTACCGCCACATCCCCCGCATCCGCGCCCCGATGTCGATCTTCGGCCCCTGCGCCGCGGTGCGCGCGGCACCGCTTGCTGCCTTCGGCCAGGCGGTGCGCTCGAACAGGTAGACCAATTGCTCCGGGATGAAGCGGGTGCGCGAGGCGTAGACGTGGCGGTCGCCCCTGGCGGCCTGACCGTGCACGAAGAACCGCTGCGGCACGACGAGATGCAGATCGTCCTTGGCGCGCGTCATCGCGACATAGAGCAGGCGGCGCTCCTCCTCGATCTCGGCGCTGGTGCCGGCGCCGAGATCGGACGGCATGCAGCCGTCGACGACGTTGAGCACGAACACCGATTTCCACTCCTGGCCCTTGGCGGAGTGGATGGTGGAGAGGATCAGGTAGTCCTCGTCGCGCAGGGGTGGCCCTGATTTGTCGCTGGTCGCATCCGGCGGATCGAGCGTGAGCTCGGTCAGGAATTTCTCGCGAGAGGCATAGCCGCTCGCGATCTGCTCGAGTTGCATCAGATCGGCGCGGCGCGTCTCGGCATCCTCGTGCATGCGGTCGAGATGCGGCTCGTACCAGAGCCGCACCCGTTCGAGATCGACGGGCCATTCCGAATAGCGCAAGTTTTCGACCGTGCGGACGAAACAGGTCCAGTCCTCGCCGGTGCGCGCCGGCCCCGGCAGCCGGCCGAGCGCGGCAAGCGGGTCGGTGCTCTCCGCCATCTGGTCCAGCACGCGCTGTGCGGTCGCAGGCCCGATACCCGGCAGCAGGTGCAGGATGCGAAAGCCGGCGACGCGGTCGCGCGGATTCTCGGCGAAGCGCAACACGGCCAGCACGTCCTTGACATGCGCGGCATCCAGGAATTTCAGGCCGCCGAACTTGACGAAGGGGATGTTGCGGCGGGTCAGCTCGATCTCCAGCGGACCCGAATGCGAGGAGGTGCGGAACAGCACCGCCTGGTGCTTGAGCAGCGCGCCTTGCTCGCGGTTCGCCAGCACCGCCTCGACGATGTAGCGCGCCTGGTCGGCCTCGTCGTGCACGGTGACGAGCTGCGGCTTCTGACCTGAGGTGCGGTCGGTCCAGAGGTTCTTGGTGAAGCGCTCGCGGGCGAGGCCGATCACGCCGTTCGCCGCCGACAGCACCGCCTGCGTCGAGCGGTAATTGCGGTCGAGCGTGATCATCTCCGCGCGCGGCGAGAAGCTCTGCGGAAAGTCCAGGATGTTGCGCACGGTGGCGGCGCGAAACGAATAGATCGACTGCGCGTCGTCGCCGACTACGGTGAGGCCGCGGCCGTCGGGCTTGAGCGCCAAGAGGATCGAGGATTGCAGACGGTTGGTGTCCTGATATTCGTCGACCAGCACGTGGTCGAAGCGGCCGCCGATCTCCTGAGCGATCAGCGCATCGCCCATCATCTGCGACCAATACAGCAGCAGATCGTCGTAATCGAGCACGTGCTGGGCCTGCTTGGCCTCGACATAGGCGGCGAACAGACCCTTCAGCTCGGCGGCCCAGCCCGCGCACCAGGGAAAATGCTGGGCGAGCACCTTCTCGATCTCCATCTCGGCATTGACGCAGCGGGAATAGATCGACAGGCAGGTGCCCTTGGCCGGAAAGCGGCTCTCGGTCTTCGACAGGCCGCGCTCGTGCCGGACCAGGTTCATCAGGTCGGCAGAATCCTCGCGGTCATGGATGGTGAAGGCGGGATCGACGCCGATCCGCTCGGCATATTCGCGCAGGAGCCGCGCGCCGATGCCGTGGAAGGTGCCGGCCCAGGTCAGCGCATCGCGCATGATTGCGGCGTTGTTCTCGCCCAGCACCTTGCGCGCGATGCGCTCGACCCTTCCGGCCATTTCCGCCGCGGCGCGGCGGGAGAACGTCATCAGCAGGATGCGGCGGGGATCGGCGCCTGCGACGATCAGATGCGCGACGCGGTGGGCGAGCGTGTTGGTCTTGCCGGAGCCGGCACCGGCGATGACGAGCAGGGGGCCGCCCACGGTTGCGCCGTCGGCCACGCCATGCTCGACGGCGCGGCGCTGCTCCGCATTGAGCGTGTCCAGATATGTCGCCACGAATCGCCCCGGTGAAAGGATGAGACTCGGCGATCCCGGCGCGAATCGCAATGCGGCTGGACGGAACTGGAATTAGGATTTAGGGGGATGACGGCCCTTTGGTTCCAGCACCCCATGGCGAGATGACCGAGCTCAAGCCCGAACAATTCGAGATGCGGCGGCTGGAGTCGCTCAGCAACACCATTTTCGGCGTCGCCATGACGCTGTTGGCCTACGACCTGCCGAAGGCGGCAGTGTTCAGTGGCGCACCCGACTGGAACGATCTCGCGCGGGTGTATTCCGGCAAGCTTGCCGGCTTCGCGCTCAGCTTCATCATCGCCGGGGTGTTCTGGATCAGCCATCACCGCCGGCTGGCACGTCAGCCCGTCGGCAGCCGCGGCATGGTGGTCCTCAACCTTTTCTTCCTGCTCTCGATCGTGCTGCTGCCGGTCACCAATGGGCTCTACACCAACTACGCCATGAGCAGCGCGGTGGCGGTGCTCTACGGCCTGCACCTGACCACGATCGGCGGCCTCAATGCCTTGCTGTGGTGGACCATCCTGCGCGGCTGGGGCCGCGAGATCATGGCTTCGCTGTTTCCGGTCGCCGTGTTCATCCCGGGCACCATCGTTGCGGCGTTTGCGCCGCATATCGCGCCCTACATCTGGTGTTTTGCCTTTGGCGGCCTCCTGATCCAGCGCTTCTATGTCGCGCCGAACCCATCGGCCGGCACGTAAAGCTTGACCGGGCGGATCTCGTACACCGCCGTCGGATTGACCGCGCGCAGCTTCCGCGCCGCTTCGATCGCCTCCTCCTCGGTGGCGCATTGCATCAAGTGGAAGCCGAGAAGCTGCTCCTTGGTCTCGGCAAACGGCCCGTCCAGCACCATTCCCGCGCCGGGGCCGCGCAAGGTCCGGGCCTTGCGGGTCTCATCCAGCCGGGCCGCCGGACCAAACTGCCCGCTGGCCCGCAGCGGCGCCTGAACCTCGATGACCTTGGCGACGACCGCGGCGTCCTGCTCCGCCGTCCAGGACAGGACCTCGTCTTCCACGTGATAGGCCAGGATGGCGTACAGCATCGTCACCTCGTTCTTTTCTGCTTTTGTTTCTGCGCAAGTCCTGAGGACGTGGCACGGCGGCCCGTGCCGACACTTCCGAAGCAAAATATTGCGTGGCCCGCAAGCGGCGAAACCGTCCTGAAACCCGATTGCGTCCTCGCCCATGTGAACGCCGCCGGAACTGGTCGCGACTGATGGACCATAAACAACAAGTTCTTTGCTGGAGGCGGCAATGTCGGGTCATACCATCAAGATCATCTGCGACGCGCGGCGGGCAGGGCAGTCGGAGCCGGCCGATCTGCACGACCAGGCCGGCCATCACCGCTATTACGGCAGCTCGGCCGAGAACGGCGGCGAGCGGATCGTCGAGAGCCGGCGCGGCAAACTGCGGCGCGCGTTCAACTTCTTCGGCTTCTGAAGCCTTGCGGCGAGGCGGGCGTTCGAGATGGACGTTCCGCAGATATCGATCGGCGATGCCGTTCCTGCTCGCGCTGATGAGCCGGACCTCCAAGGCCATCGTCCCGTGCCTTCTGACCAGAGGTTATGTTTGAGCATGATCTTTTCGGAAAACCGCTACACACTTTTCCGGATCATGCTCTGGTCACGGTGCTGCTCGGCGAGGAGCCGCACCGCGCGGTCATGGCCTGGTGCGTCGGCATGCTGATCGCCGCCGTCGCGCTGCGCGAGCGGCTTCGCGCCGGCTGACGCCGCATTCGTCATTGCCCGCTCAAGACCTGCTTGACCAGCGCCTCGCGCAGCGAGGCCAGCTCGCCGCTCGCCTGCATCTGAGCGATGACCTTGCCGACCTCAGGCACCAGATCGCGATGACGTTCATACAGGTAGTGGTTGCAGGCGATGCGCGCCAGCCGGATCGTGTCCTGCGCCAACGCAGGGTCAGTGGCGAGCAGCGACAGGCAGGCGACGGCTAGCCGCCAAAGTTGGCGCCTGCACACCCGGTCGCAACGATCATTGCGCGCTCGTCCCGCGAGCCATACCGGACTTTCACCGATGACATTTTAGCACGAGCAGTGATAATTTGCCCAGCAGTGCCGCTGCGGGGGCGGAAGACGTGACTTGCCGACTTCGAGCTCGCGGGCCGACGGGACGTCGCTTGCATCGGGTGACGAGACGGGCGCGTCTCAGCCCATGGATTGCTCGAGACTGCAACCGCTCGACCGCAGCAGCGAGCCGCCATTTCGGGAACATGGTGCATGGCCAACGCAGCTGACGAGGACGCCAAGCGCAGCCACGCCATCGCGCCGACGGCGGCGAAGCCTGGTCTGACCGACATCGAGACGCTTGCGGCCATCGCCGAGTACGTCAACAAATACAGCCTGACCCGGCCCCCACCGCCGTTACGCCTGGAGCGCCGGCCGCTCTCCGATGCCGACGAGCTGGACAAGGTGATCGAGGCTTTCAACGCGATGTGCGCGAACCTCCAGCAGGCCTATGGCGAGCTGCGCGAGGCCAATGCCAATCTCGAGCGCGATTTGACCATCCGCCGGCGCGCCGAAGCGGAGGCGCGGGCGAGCGAAGAGCGTTTCCGCGACTATGCCGAAACCGCGTCCGACTGGTTCTGGGAAACCGGGCCGGACCACTGCTTCACCTATCTCTCTGACCGGGTGATTGCCTTCGGAATGGATCCCAAAGTGCGGATCGGCACGCGTCGCATCGATACTGCGCTCGATCGGGATACCGAGTCTGAAAAATGGCGCGCGCATCTGGCGACGCTGGACCGTCACGAGCCGTTCCGCAAATTCGAGTATCGCGGACGCGACACGCGCGGGCGGATGCATCATTTCAGCGTCAACGGCAAGCCGGTTTTCGACGACGATGGACGGTTCCTCGGCTACCGCGGCTCCGCGACCGACCTCACCGCGCAGCACGAGATCGAGGAGCGGCTGCGTCAGTCCCAGAAGATGGACGCGATCGGCCAGCTCACAGGCGGCGTGGCGCACGATTTCAACAACGTGCTCACGGTTATCACCGGCACGATCGAGATCATCCAGGAAGGGCTTGCGGACAAGCCCGAGCTGGCCGCGATCGCGCAATTGATCGATGATGCGGCCGCGCGCGGGGCGGAGATCACCTCGCAACTCCTGACCTTCGCGCGCCGCCAGCCGCTGGAGCCGCGCGAGATCGACGTCAACGCGCTCGTGGTCGAGACCGCGAAGCTGCTGAGGCCGATGCTCGGCGAGCAAATCGAGATCGAGACGCGGCTCGCCGACGAGGCCTGGTCCGCGATGGTGGATCCGTCGCAGCTGTCCTCCGCGATCGTCAACCTCGCCGTCAATGCGCGCGACGCGATGCCGGGCGGCGGCAAGCTCACCCTCGAAACCGCGAACCGCGAGCTCGACGGCACGGGGACCGCTGGTGAGGGCGTGCGCGGCGCCTTCGTGATGGTTGCAGTCGGCGACACCGGTCACGGCATTCCGGCCGATATCCGCGAGCGTGTTTTCGAGCCGTTCTTCACCACCAAGGGGGTCGGCCGCGGCACCGGTCTGGGGCTGAGCATGGTCTACGGCTTTGCCCGCCAGAGCGGCGGCACTGTTGCGATCGAAAGCGAGGAGGGGCGCGGCACCGTGATGCGGCTGTTCCTGCCGCGGGCAAAGGGCGAGGCGGTGGCCAGGACGGCGCCGGTTCAAGCGCCCGCCACGGCGCGCGGGCGGGAGACGATACTCGTGGTGGAGGACGATCCGCTGGTCCAGGGCTATGTCATCGCGCAACTCGGCGGCCTCGGCTACCGCACGCTCGCTGCGAGCGACGGCGCGTCCGCGCTGACGCTGGTCGACCAAGGTGCCCGATTCGATCTGCTGTTCACGGACATCATCATGCCCGGCGGCATGAACGGGCATGAATTGGCCGAAGCCGTCAGGCTCCGCCGGCCGGGAGTGAGGGTGCTCTACACCTCCGGCTATACCGACAACACCATCGTCCACGACGGACATCTCGATCCCGGCGTGGCGCTGCTGTTCAAGCCATACCGCAAGGCGGAGCTGTCGCAGAAGATTCGCGAGGTGCTTGCCGGCGAGCCGCCCGCCTGAGCCGCGGCGACAGACGAAAAAGGCGCGGCGGGGAAGCCCCGTCGCGCCCGATTTCTTGCTCGCTGGTCCAGGGCTGAGAGCGCCCCGATGCCAAGCCCTACTCGAAGCTTAGCGGGCGATCCCAGCGAGGTGACAGCGCTTGAGATAAGACACTGGATCACCTCCTTTCGTTGGTTTCGGAAGTCTTCAATATAGGCGGCGATCCCGCCGCTGTTAAGGGGCGGCGGGTCCGCAGGAACCCGGGTGGTTCGCAAGGCCGCCGAAGACGCCGGAAAGCGACCTCCTGGGCAGTTGAGACCGCAGCCCGGCCGTGTTAGGGAGCCCGTAACGCGGGTGTAGCTCAATGGTAGAGCAGCAGCCTTCCAAGCTGAATACGAGGGTTCGATTCCCTTCACCCGCTCCAGAACCTGTTGGACGCGATATCCCAGCAGGGCATTTCCTAGATAGCCGCCCGTGGCTTGACGGCCGATCAGCTATTCCTCGTCCCGTCGCTCGCGTTCCTTCCGTGCGCGATCGACCGCGCCGCCTTGAGGCTGTCCGCTGACCTTCACGCCGGGGAGATGATCGACCTTGTTCTTGTCGGCCTCGTGGCCGCGCTGAAGTTCGCGATCAATGATGTCGCGTGATCCTTCGGCCGGTTCCTTGTCGAATGGGCTCTTGCTCTCGATGCTCAGTGACCGCGTTGATTGCTAAGGCAAACCCAGCTCGGCGCTATCGTTCCTGTCCAAAGCAGCCGCTTCGTGCAGGCTCTATCCCCTGTGGTTATCGATTTCGGCGGCGACCTGTCCGTAGTTCAGCAGCGCAACCAGGGTCGTTCCGCCGATAATATTGCCGAGTAGCGTGGGTATGAAGAAGTCGGAGGCATATTGGCTGAACGAGGCCAGGCCGCTCTGCACCAGAAAGGCGCACTCGATCGAACCCGCGACGATGTGCAAGAACTGGCCGAGTGCGACCACATAGGTCATCACTACGATGATGTGTGCGCGCGAGCCTTTGGCAGCCGGAAGAAGCCAGGCCATCGAGGCGATCAGCCAGCCGGCGAAGATGGCCCTGACGAAGGTGCTCGAGAACGTCCCCTCGATCGTCGGCCGGCTGAGATCGATGAAGGCGTCCACGATGCGAGGTTCGAAGATGCTGGTGCGAGCGAGCACGGAGGCGGCCGCCCAGGTCCCTGCGATATTCGAGGCGAGAACCAGGATCCAGAGCTTGAGCACGCTCGCCAAGGTGCCGAGATCCCTGTTGTGCAACAGCGGCAGGATCGGTGTCAGCGTGTTCTCGGTAAAGAGCTGTTGTCGTCCCAGCACGACGACCAGGAAGCCGACGGTGTAGCCGAGCGGAGCAACCAGGCGGCGGGTCGCCTCATCCGAGATCAGCGCATGCAACTCGCCCTGAACGATTAGCGACAGGCTTATCGAAAGGCCGGCAGCAAAACCGGACAGCACGATGGCCCACCATCGCCGCTCCAGCTCCTGCTCGCCTTCGGCGCGGATCGTCTCATGGATCAGCGCGGCGCTTGGCCTGCTCTGGGATTCGATCTGCCTGGTCTGGCGCCGCGACACGCCGTCGAGCTTGGATGCTGGGTTGAATGAGGCGCCGTCGCCAGACTGATCCACGCTGCGGTCTCCGAAAGGCTGATCCAGTCAAGACTTCCGGATGTCCCATTCAGTTCCCCTTGCGCGGTGCAGCCTCGCTCCAGGCGCGGTGCAGCACGCGGAGGAACCTTCGTCATGAGCAGGAGTTCGCCGTGGGGGCAAGGGTGAAAGTCACGAGGCCAACCGTGCAAGACGACGTGCGCGTGCGTTCCACCGCGCAGATCGCGGGTCATCCGATTCATCCGATGCTGGTGCCGATCCCGATTACGTGTTTCGTCGGGGCGCTGCTGACCGACATCGCCTATGTCGCCAGTGCCGAGATCATGTGGGCGAATTTTTCGGCCTGGCTGCTGCTCGCCGGAATCGTCTTCGGCGTGCTGGCGGCGATCGCGGGCCTGATCGACTTCCTCGGCAATCGGCTGGTGCGGGCGCAGGCGCCGGCCTGGCCGCATCTGATCGGCAATGCCGTGGTGCTGATCCTTTCGATCGTCAATCTGATGATCCACATGCGCGATGGCTGGACTTCCGTGTGGCCGAGCGGGCTCGCCTTGTCCGCGCTCACAGTGCTGATCCTGCCGATCACGGGGTGGCTCGGCTGGGCTCTCGTCTATGGCCACGGCGTGGGAGTTGCACGATGACGTCTGCGATGATCCGCGCGCTGTTGTGCGCGTCGCTGCTTGGGCTGGCCGGCTGCAATGACGGCAGCGGCGATCCCAACGCGCAGGTCGGCGCCAATCCGGCACTTCCCGAAATCCAGCAATATCTGCTGCCGCCGGTCCACATTGCCCGCATCGTCGGCTGGAAGAAGGACGAGACGCCGACGGTCGCGCAGGGCCTGCAGGCCAAGGCCTTCGCCACCGGCCTGCAGCACCCGCGCTCGCTCTACGTTCTCCCCAATGGCGACGTGCTGGTGGTGGAATCCAAGGCGCCGAAAGGCGCTCCGATCAAGCGGCCCAAGGAACTCGTGATGGGCGTCATCCAGTCCTGGGCGACCTCCGGCGGCGACAGCGGCGCGAGCAACCGCATCACGCTGCTGCGCGACAGCAACGGGGATGGCGTGCCGGAGACGCAAAGCATCTTCCTCGACCATCTCAACTCGCCGTTCGGCGTCGCGCTGGTCGGCAACTATCTCTATGTCGCCAACACCGACGCCATCGTCAGATATCCCTACACCGAAGGGGACACGAAGATCACCGCGCCGGGCACGGTGCTGACGCCGCTGCCGGGCGGTCCGATCAACCATCACTGGACCAAGAGCCTGGTCGCCAGCCCCGACGGCTCGAAGCTCTACGCCGGCGTCGGCTCCAACAGCAACGCCGCCGAGAGGGGCATGGAGGCCGAGCACAATCGCGCCGCCATCCTCGAGGTCGATCGCGCCAGCGGCCGCTGGCGCGTGTTCGCAAGCGGCCTGCGCAATCCCAACGGCCTTAGCTTCGAGCCGCAGACCGGCGCATTGTGGACGGTGGTCAACGAGCGCGACGAGCTCGGTCCCGATCTCGTGCCTGATTACATGACCTCGGTGAAGGACGGCGGCTTCTACGGCTGGCCCTACAGCTATTTCGGCCAGCACGTCGATCCCCGCGTCAAGCCGGAGCGGCCGGATCTCGTCGCCAGGGCGATCGTGCCGGATTATGCGCTGAGCTCGCATGTCGCCCCGCTCGGGCTCGCCTTCAACACCGGCACCAGCCTGCCGGCCGCCTATCGCGGCGGCGCCTTCGTTGGCGAGCACGGCAGTTGGAACAGGCAGGTGCTGAGCGGCTACAAGGTCGTGTTCGTGCCGTTCAAAGACGGCAAGCCGAGCGGCCCGCCGCAGGACGTCGTCACCGGGTTCCTCAACAGCGACAATAAGGCGCGCGGCCGCCCCGTTGGTGTTGCCATCGACAAGACCGGCGCGCTTCTGGTTGCGGACGACAGCGGCAACACGGTCTGGCGAGTGAGCGCGACCCATCCGCAGCTGACGCAACGTTAAGGGCGCAGGCGCGTTGTCGTGCAGACCTTTTTTCTGAAATCTAGAGCCAGGAGTTTGGACAATGGGCCTTGCGCAATATGCCATCGTGCCGGTGCGGGACGAATGGGGCGTGCTGCATGACGGCGACGTCAAGAACACCTACGCCACCAAGGAAGCCGCGTTCGAGTCCGCAGTCGCCGCCGCATCCCTCGCGCTGCGTGAGGGACATGAAGTTCAGGTCAGCGTGCCCGGCCGCGAGGCGGGAGGCAACGCGCTCGGCGTCCGGGACAACGCTTGAGAAGGAAGACGCGATGACCAAGCCCCGTGAGCCCAACGGCGTCGAGCCAACCCGCTCCGAGGACGACATCCAGCGCGACCAGCTCGGCCCGCGCGGCGTGCCGGGCGCGCCCGATCCGGCCAAGATGACGCCGCAGCGCGAGAAGAAGACGCCGAAGCACGTGGATCCCGGCCACACCGCGTGAGGGGCTCCGCTGCGGCCAACCGGCCAGACGATCAATCGCCCGCGGCGGGCGGCACTCCTCCGTCATTTCCGTAGCGGCCTTTGAATCGAGGTAGTCGCCTCATCGAGGTAGTCGCCTCGAGGTCATCGCGCGCGCCGCCGCCAGCCGCACGGCTACAGCAGGCCGGGCGACCGCAGTTCCGACCTGATTCAGACGAAAAGGCCCTGTCGCTGCGATCGACGGATGTTGCGGCGACAGGGTTTCACTTGTAGCAAGACTGGCCGAACGTTATGCGCGCGAGCGCGAAGATCATGAGGTCGCTGGATGAACCCCGCTGTCATTGCCGTCGCCATCACCGGCTCCGTTCCGCGCAAGAAGGACAATCCGGCGGTGCCGATCCTGCCCTCGGAGCAGATCGAATCGACGCACCAGGCCTTCGAGGCGGGCGCCACGCTTGCGCATATCCACGTCCGCAACGACGACGAGACGCCGTCCTCCGATCCCGAGCGTTTTGCCCAGGTGCAGGAGGGGATCAAAAAGCATTGTCCTGATATGATCGTCCAGTTCTCGACCGGCGGGCGGGGCCGCGATCCCTCGGCGCGCGGATCGGCGCTCTACCTCAAGCCCGACATGGCCTCGCTCTCCACGGGATCGGTGAACTTTCCGACCATCGTCTACGAAAACAGCGCCGCGCTGGTCGAAACGCTCGCCACCGGCATGAAGGTGAACGGCATCCGGCCGGAAATCGAGATCTTCGATCTGTCGCATCTGCATGGCGCCCGCCGCCTGATCGAGGCGGGCCTCATCGACGCGCGTCCGCACGTGCAGTTCGTCATGGGCGTCAAGAACGCGATGCCGGCGGACGAGCACGTGCTCGACATTCTCCTCGGCGAGCTCAGGCGGCTGATCCCGAAGGCAACCTGGACGGCAGCCGGAATTGGCCGCCATCAGGCCGAGGTCATGGGCTGGGCGCTCGCCCGCGGCGCGGACGCGGTCCGCACCGGGCTCGAGGACAATATCCGCATCGACAAGACGCGCCTCGCGGCCAGCAACGCCGAGCTCGTGACCTTGGCCTGCGAGGCGGTCGCGCGCCACGGCCGGCGCGTTGCGACCGCGACTGAAGCGCGATCGCTGCTCGGCTTTACACGGTAGGGCGACTCCTCGTCGTGACATGCTCCCGGCTGCCGCCTGCCATTCGGCGGCCGGCGTTCCCGTGCACGGAGTCTCCGAGTAGACAGGTGTTACAGGCGTACTCGGCGCCTGCCGGGCAGGCGACGTTTGGAATGCAGTTCTTGAAATCTGACGGCAGGCTCATCGGGGTCCTGCTGGTGCTTGCGATCACGCAGCTGGTCGGATGGGGCACGATCGGGCTTCCCGCCGTCGTCGGGCGCGATCTCGCCGCCGATCTCGGCATGAGCCTGCCGGCGGTGTTCGCCGGCACGTCCGTTCTCTACGTCTCGATGGGCCTGTGCGGTCCGTTGCTCGCCAAGTCGTTTGCGCGGCATGGTGCGCGGACGGTCATGATGGTCGGCACGATCGTCACCGCGCCGGGCTTCGTGCTGCTGTCGCTGGCGCGCGAGCCAGTCCTGTATTTCGCCGCGTGGATCGTGCTCGGCATCGCCGGAAGCGCCACGCTGTCGACCGGCGCCTATATCATGCTGAACGAGATCGCAGGCCGGCAGGCCAAGAACGCGATCGGCGCGCTGATGCTGGTGACGGGCCTGTCCAGCAGCATCTTCTGGCCGACGACCTCGTTCCTGAGCGGTCACCTCGGCTGGCGGGGGACGTGCCTGGTCTACGCCGCGATGATGCTTCTCGTCAGCCTCCCGCTCTATGCGTTCTGCGCGCCGCGCCGGAAGATCGCAAAGGACGAGGGCGCCGCGCCGGTCAAGCGCTCGCTGCCGCCTGCGATTGCACGGAGCACGTTCGGCCTCGTCGTCGCCGCGATCACGCTGAACGCCTTCGTCAATTTCGGCGTCAGTGCGATCCTGATCGAGCTGTTGCGGGCGGAGGGGCTGGCGCCGGCTCAGGCGCTTTTGTTCGGCTCGATGTTGGGCGTGATCCAGGTCAGCGCCCGCGGGCTGGATTTCCTCGGCGGCGGACGATGGGACGGCATCACGACCGGGCTCGTCGCGGGCAGCGCATTGCCGGTCGCCATGCTGCTGCTGATGACGAGCGAGGGCGCCACCTGGGCGGTCGCGGCCTTCATCCTGCTCTATGGCGCCGGCAGCGGCGCGATGGCGGTGGCGCGGGCAACCATCCCGCTGGTGTTCTACGATCAGGCCGAGTTCGCCAAGGCGATGTCGATGATCGCGCTGCCGCTCAACCTGGCCTCCGCGATATCGCCGCCGCTCCTGGTCGGCCTGCTCACCGCGTTCGGCAGCCGCGGCGCGCTCGGCCTCACGCTGGTGTTCTCCTGCGCAACGGTGCTGATCCTCGTTCTGCTCGCTCGGCGCCGGCCGCGGCTGCCGTTGGTTGTGACCTGAGCCGATCGCGCAATATTCGCCGCGCGGAAAGTTGCGGATGGCGATTGCCTCCGGCAGAAGATAGCCGTATGCCGCCAGTGCAGTGCTCAGAGCGCGAAAATGGTGGTATCGGCAGGGAGCGTGGCCTCGCGATCCGCCGCCGCGCCAAGGTTAGTTCCCCGGAGGAAATCGACATGTCGGCCCTGCCGCTCTCAGGCATCAAGATCCTTGACCTCACCCGCGTGCTGGCCGGGCCGCTGTCGGCCCAGATGCTGGGCGATCTCGGCGCGGAGGTGATCAAGATCGAGCGGCCGGGCACCGGCGACGACGCGCGCGCTTTCGGCCCGCCCTACCTGGCCGACCCCGAAGGCAAGGCCAACAACAACAATTCGTTCTATCTCTGCGCCAACCGCAACAAGAAGTCGGTCACCGTCAACATCGCCAAGCCCGAAGGGCAGGCGATCGTCCGCGAGCTCGCCAAGGACGCCGACGTCTTCATGGAGAACTACAAGGTCGGCGATCTCAAGCGCTATGGCCTCGACTACGAGACCATCAAGGCGATCAACCCCGGCATCATCTATTGCTCGGTGACCGGCTTCGGCCAGACCGGACCTTACGCGCCGCGCGCCGGCTACGACGCCATCCTGCAGGCGATGGGCGGGCTGATGAGCGTCACCGGCCATATCGACGGCGAGCCCGGCGAGGGCCCGATGAAGGTCGGCCCGTCGATCGTCGACTACATGACCGGCATGAACGCCTCGATCGGAATTCTCTCGGCGCTCTATCATCGCGACGCCAATGACGGGCAGGGACAGCACATCGACGTCTGCCTGTTCGACACCGTGATCGCATCGCTGTCGCACTGGCTGCAGATCTACCTCGTCAACGGCAAGATCCCGCCGCGTCGCGGCACCTGGGGCAATGGCGGCATGCCGGCCGGCGTGTTCCGCTGCACCGACGGCGAGCTGATGGTCGTGGTCGGCAATGACGGCCAGTTTCAGCGCACCTGCGCCGTGCTCGGCGCGCCCGAGCTCGCAAGCGATCCGCGCTTCGTCAAGAACAACGACCGCGTCGTGCACGGCAAGGAGATCATGGCGATCTTCGCCGGCCTGTTCCTGAAGCAAAAGGTGGCCTACTGGCTGGAGAAGCTGGAGGAGGCCGGCGTGCCCTCGGGGCCGATCAACGATTTCGAGCAGGTGTTTTCCGATCCGCACGTCCAGTCGCGCGGCATGCGCGTGAAGGTCAACCATCCCTTCGAGCCCGATCTGTCGCTGGTCCGCAACGCGCTGACGCTCTCGGAGACCCCGATCAAGGACTACCGCGCCCCGCCGCTTCTGGGCGAACACACCCAGGAGGTCCTCGGCGGCAAGCTCGGCTATGGTGCCGGCAAGATCGAGCAGCTGAAGCAGCAGGGCATCATCTAGATTCGACGAAGCGGCGCCGGCTTTCCCTCTCCCCTTGTGGGAGAGGGTGGCTCGCCGCAAAGCGGCGAGACGGGTGAGGGGTTCTCTCCGCGTGCAAAGCTGCAGTCGAGTTCGTCGAGAGAACCCCTCATCCGGCGCTTCGCGCCACCTTCTCCCACAAGGGGAGAAGGGAAGAGGGCCGCGC
Source organism: Bradyrhizobium sp. BRP23 (assembly GCF_020194135.1). Classification (NCBI taxonomy): domain Bacteria; kingdom Pseudomonadati; phylum Pseudomonadota; class Alphaproteobacteria; order Hyphomicrobiales; family Nitrobacteraceae; genus Bradyrhizobium; species Bradyrhizobium sp. BRP23. Next base: position 326,722 of record NZ_JADYVW010000002.1, read on the forward strand.
TTGTGGAAACGGCGAGAAAAATCGGGGCGCCATGCCGGGGCTTGCGTGAAGCTTGCCCGCAATCCCCAGCTAATCCCGGTCCGTAGTCGCACAGGCTTCCGCTTTGCCTCCGACTCTGATTCGATCTCTCCACTTGAAGTCGGGGAGGGAAGTGAATGTCCTACACGATCGGGTTCCAGGCCAAGGACCAGAAGGCCATTCTGGCGACCGAGGCGGCCACCGCCAATCAGGCCGTCGCCATCATTGCCGCGCTGCGGCAGAGCGCTGACGAGATCAAGTTCATCCGCTCACCGCAGGAAGGCGAGATGGGCATCGAGATGCTGCTGCTTCTCGCCAAGGAAGAGGCCGAGGAGATGCCGCAGCGGGCGTAGTCCCGCCCACCAATCATTCTTCGACCAGATCGACTGCATCGCCTGTTGTGAGGTGAATGGCGCTGACTTCACCTCTCCCCGCTTGCGGGGAGAGGTCGGATCGCCTCGGCGATGCGAAAGCATCGTCCGGTGCGATCCGGGTGAGGGGGTACAGGTCTCCCGAAGACCGCACGTGTGGAGAGAGGCCCCTCACCCCAACCCCTCTCAGCGCGAGCAAAGCTCGTCGCGGCCCCGTAAGAACGGGGCGAGGGAGCGCACCGCGAATGCAGCTTCCAGCTCCGTACCGTCAACGCCCATCCGCGCTAACGCGCCGCCACCTTTGAAGAGACCTTCGGCTCCATCCGTCCCGCCGTCAGCGCCATCGTCGCCACGCTGACGACGCGCGTGACCACATCCTCGACGTCGTCGAGGTCGCATTTGCCCTCCGAAAGCTTGGTCAGCCGCTCGCTCTCACGGATGGTGTGATGCGCCATGGCGAGCGCGAAGTTGAGGCCCCAATAGATATCGACGTCACTGCGGTCGGGCAGGGACCGCCGCATCGCGCCGACGAATTTGCGCAAATGGTCGATTTCGCGGTTTTTGATGCGCCGGATCGGCGGCACGGATTCGATCGAGGCGCGGATCATGAAGCGCGCCGCGGTCGAGCGTTGGTTCTCCGGCCCCAGGCAGCCGCGCAAGGTCGGCCCGACCAACGCGCGCAGGATGACCTCGATCGGCGCGCGGCCGCCGCCTTGCTCCTCCGCCGCCTTCAACTCGTGCAGGCGCTCGCGGTTGGTGGCGATCGAGCGTGTGACGAATAGTTCCGCGATCAGCTCGTCCTTTGAGCCGAAATGATAGTTCACCGCGGCGAGGTTGACGCCCGCCTCCGCGACGATGTCGCGCAGCGTCACGTCGCCGAAGCCGCGATCGGCATAGAGCCGCTCGGCGGCGGCGAGAATGGCAGACCTCGTATGATCGCTGGCCATGGATGCCCTCGGGGAGGGGAGTTGCAATTCAAACAGTTGTATGAAACGATCGTTTGAAGGCCGGGAAAAGTCAATCCGCAATCGGGACTCGTTCGCAACTGCAGCCGGGTTTCGACAGGTCCGCAAGGACGCGCATTCGCGCTTGCGGGCCGCGCAAAGCGGGAGGACAGTCCGGCGCAAAAGGACCAGTGAGAGAGAGGAGCGTCGCATGGACTTCGATATGTCGCCCAAGCAAAAGGAATGGCTCGACCGCGTGCGGTCCTTCATGGCCAAGCACGTGCGCCCGGCGGTGCCGATCTACGATCAGCAGGACAAGAGCGGCGACCGCTGGAAGGTGATCCCTGTTCTCGAGGACCTCAAGAAGAAGGCGAAGGCCGAAGGCCTCTGGAACATGTTCATGCCGCCGTCCGAGCATGAGGACGATGAATTCCGCGGCGCGGGACTGACCAATCTCGAATACGCGCTTTTGTCGGAAGAAATGGGCCGCATCACCTGGGCCTCGGAAGTGTTCAATTGTTCCGCGCCCGACACCGGCAACATGGAAGTGTTCATCCGCTACGGCACCAAGGAGCAGAAGCGGAAATGGCTGCGGCCGCTGATGGACGGTGAGATCCGCTCCGCCTTCCTGATGACGGAGCCGGCAGTGGCCTCGTCCGACGCCACCAACATCGAGACCCGCATCGAGCGCGACGGCGACCATTACGTCATCAACGGCCGCAAATGGTGGTCGTCCGGCGTCGGCGATCCCCGCTGCAAGATCGCGATCCTGATGGGCAAGACCGATTTCAAGGCGGCCAAGCACCAGCAGCAGTCGCAGATCCTGGTTCCGCTCGACACGCCAGGCATCAAGGTCGAGAAGATGCTGCCGGTGTTCGGCTTCGACGACGCGCCGCACGGCCATGCCCAGGTGCTGCTCGAGAACGTGCGGGTGCCGAAGGAGAACATCCTGCTCGGCGAAGGCCGCGGCTTCGAGATCGCGCAGGGCCGCCTCGGTCCGGGCCGTATCCATCACTGCATGCGCACCATCGGCAAAGCCGAGGAGGCGCTGGAGAAGATGGTGAAGCGGCTCGCCTCGCGCACCGCGTTCGGCAAGAAGATCGTCGAGCACAGCGTGTGGGAGCAGCGCATCGGCGAGGCGCGCACCAACATCGAGATGACGCGACTTCTGTGTCTCAAGGCCGCCGACATGATGGACAAGGTCGGCAACAAGACCGCGCAGGCCGAGATCGCCATGATCAAGGTCGCTGCGCCCAACATGGCGCTGAAGATCATCGACGAGGCGATCCAGGCGTTCGGCGGCGGCGGTGTGTCGGACGAGGCTGGCCTTGCCAAGGACTACGCCCACATCCGCACGCTGCGGCTCGCCGACGGCCCGGACGAGGTGCACAATCGCGCCATTGCCAGGCTCGAACTTCGGAAGTATGCAAACTCTCCCAATCACTAAGCGGGGGAGCCCTGCGGCGCTCCCGACTTGAAGAAACGACGGGACATGATCCAATTGCGGTAACCGCTTGACGCAAGTGCGTCAGCGGTTACCGATTAGGATCATGTTCGGACTGAAGAGGGAGCGTGACCGTGGCTGACGGCGTCAGGAAAGACGAGGAGTTTTCGGGCACCAAGCCGGTCGAGGAGCGGCATCGCTTCGACGAGATGCGGCTCGAGGCCTGGATGCGCGAGCACGTCGAAGGCTTCGAAGGCCCGCTTGTGGTGCTGCAGTTCAAGGGCGGGCAGTCCAACCCGACCTATCGCCTCAACACACCGAACCGCTCCTACGTGATGCGCCGCAAGCCGTTCGGCAAGCTGCTGCCCTCGGCGCATGCAGTCGACCGCGAGTATCGCGTCATCGCGGCGCTTGGCAAGCAGGGCTTTCCGGTCGCGCGCGCCTATGCGCTGTGCCAGGACGACGGCGTCATCGGCGCGGCCTTCTACATCATGTCGATGGAGGAGGGCCGCGTGTTCTGGGATCCGACGCTGCCGAGCCAGGAGCCGGAAGCGCGGCGCAAGATCTTCACCAGCAAGATCGAGACGCTGGCCAAGCTGCATATGTTCGACCCTGTTACCATCGGGCTCGGCGACTTCGGCAAGCCTGGCAACTACTTTGCCCGCCAGATCGATCGCTGGACCAAGCAATATCGGGCCTCCGAGACCCAGCACATTCCCGAATTCGAGAAGGTCGCCGAATGGCTGCCGAAAACGGTGCCCGAGCAGGCGCGCGTCTCCATCGTCCATGGCGACTATCGCCTCGACAACATGATTTTCCACGCGACGGAACCGCGCGTGCAGGCGGTGCTGGACTGGGAGCTGTCGACGCTCGGCGATCCCATGGCCGATTTCACCTATCTCTTGATGCAATGGATCATGCCGGGCCTCGACGGTGCCGACCTCAAGGCGCTCAATATCCCGAGCCTCGAAGAGGCCGCGCAGATCTATTGCAACGTCACAGAGATGACGGTGCCCGATCTCAACTGGTACTTCGCCTACAATTTGTTCCGTCTCGCCGGCATCACCCAGGGCATCGCCGGCCGCGTCCGCGACGGCACTGCCGCCAACGCCAAGGCGCTCGAATCCGCCAAGCGCACCGTGCCGCTGTCGAAGGCTTCCTGGGAATACGCGCAGAAGGCGGGGGCGGTGTAGGAAGAACAAAGGCGCGGCTGATGGCCGCGCCCTTTTTTGTTTTGGTAAGGCGCTGCTCCACACGCGCCGTCATTGCGAGCGCAGCGAAGCAATCCAGATTCTTTCCGCGGTGGCCCCCTGGATTGCTTCGCTGCGCTCGCAATGACGAGGAGGCGGAATCCAAGACTCGCAATTCACACCGCGCAAGTGCCTTTCGCAGCGACCGAGTCCTTGTATCCCTTTGCCCAATCCGCCCCGGGAGACCCGCGCATGATCGACCACACTACCCTCATCACCTACGTCCTCATCGTGCTCGGTTTCGTCTTCATCCCGGGACCAGCGACGCTGCTCACGATGGCGCGGGCGGCAAGCTCGGGAACGAAGGTCGGCATCGCCACGGGTGCGGGAATCGCCGGTGGAGACCTGGTACATACGGGGATGGCGATTGTCGGACTCTCGGCGATCATCGCGACCTCGGCGCTGCTGTTCAGTATCGTCAAATATGCCGGCGCTGGCTTCCTGATCTATCTCGGCATTCGGGCCATGCTGGACAAGGCGCCGATCGCGCTGAACGGCGGCGCCCCTCCGATCGGCGCGGGCCGTGCCTTTCGCGAGGCCGTGTTGACCGAGGTGCTCAATCCCAAGACCGCACTGTTCTTCCTGGCGTTCCTGCCACAATTCGTGAAGCCGGAGCACGGTGCGCCTGCACTTCAGCTTGCCATTCTCGGTGTCGTCTTCGTGCTGCTCGGTCTCGTCAGCACTGTCGTGTTCGCCGTCGGCGCGGGTCGTCTCGGCAACCTGCTGCGCCGCCATCCGGCGGTGGTGAAGTGGCAGGGCAAGGTGGTCGGGACCATCTACTGCGCTGTCGGCGTGCGGCTGGCCCTGCAGGAGCGGTGAGCCCGCAGCGGATGAGTACAGCGATATCCGGGCAGGAGGTTCCTACACGCCCGTCATTGCGAGCGCAGCGAAGCAATCCAGAACCTCTCTGTGGTGACAGTCTGGATTGCTTCGTCGCTTCGCTCCTCGCAATGACGACGAGCTACCCCTTCGCACAATGCGCGATCAGCCTTTCCAGGAACCCCGCGCATTTCTCCAGCTCCGCCATCTCCACGAACTCATCGGGCGTATGCGCTTGTGCGATCGAGCCCGGGCCGATCACCACGGAGGGAATGTCGGCGATGTCGGCGAACAAGCTCGCCTCGGTGCCGAACGCGACCTTGGCGTGGTCGTTGCGTCCTGCGAGGCTCTTGGCCAGCGTGACGATGGCGGCGTCGGCGGCGGTGTCGAGCGCGGGATAGTCGAGGATCTCCTCGAAATCGATGCCGCAATCGGGATGTCTCGCCTTCATCGCCGGCTCAATCTCGGCCTTGGCCCAGGCGACGATCGCATCGGTCAACTCCTTGGACTCGGTGATCCCGATGCCGCGGCATTCGAAATCCACGGTGCAGGTATCAGGCACGATGTTCAGCGCTGCGCCGCCGTGCACGATGCTGGTGAGCAGCGTCGAATGCGGGACGTCGTAGAGGCTGTCCGTCAACCGCACGGCCGCCAGCGCCACTGCGCGGCGGCGGATCTCGACGATCAGCTCGGCGGCATATTCGATCGCATTGACGCCGTCGGGCGCGATCGAGGAATGACGTGCAAGCCCGTGGAATGTGGCGCGCACGCCGTGCTTGCCCTTGTGGCCGATGATGACCTGCATCTGGGTGGGCTCGCCGATGAATGCGCCGAGCGGCCGGACCCTCTTCTTCGCGACCTCGTGCAGCATCGGCCGCACGCCGACGCAGCCGATCTCCTCGTCATAGGAGATCGCCAGATGAATCGGCGTCTTGAGTCTCGCCTCCACCATCTCCGGCACCATGGCGAGGCACACCGCCACATAGCCCTTCATGTCCGTGGTGCCGCGGCCGTACAGCTTGCCGTCACGCTCCACCAGCTTGAACGGATCATGGCTCCAGTCCTGGCCCACGACAGGGACCACATCGGTATGGCCCGACAGCACGAAGCCCGGCCGATCCTCCGGCCCGATCGTGACCCAGAGCGAAGCCTTCTCGCCGGTCTCGTCGACGATGCGCTCACCCTTGAGGCCGAACGCGGCGAGATAGCCCTCGATATGGGCAATCAGGGGCAGGTTGGTGCGGTCGCTGACGGTGTCGAACGAGACGAGGTCGGCGAGGAGTTTTCGGATACGGTCGGGTCTTGAGCTTGGCATTGTCTCGGTCTTGTCAGGGAATGGAGGCTGAGTTGCCTGCAGGAACCATACCAACGTGAGCCCCGGTCGAGCAAATCAACACAGTCCCGCAGCCCGGATGCTGCCCACCACACGACCGTCATTGCGAGCGCAGCGAAGCAATCCATAGTCTTTCCGCGGAGGGATTCTGGATTGCTTCGCTGCGCTCGCAATGACGGGTTGAGGCAGCTGTGTACCTGAAACTCACGTCTCGTGGCCCGGACGCTGCGCAGCGTCTCGGCGATGCGAAGCATCGTCCGGTTCGACGATGCGCTGCAGAGCCGGGGCCCGTGCAGCAGCGAGCGACGTAGCCTGCTGGGTCCCGGCTCTGCGCCGCACCGCTTGCGCGCTGCGTCGCGTCCGGGACACGACCTGCGAACTAAACCGGCTTGCCCGTATACGGCATTGATGCCGTCAAGCCGCCGTCGACCGGGAACGCCTGGCCGTTCACATACGAAGCCTCGTCGCTCGCCAGGAACAGTCCCATCGCCGCGAGCTCGTGCGGCTGTCCCGGCCGCTTGAGCGGGTTGAGCTGGCCGATCTTGTCTTGGGTGCCGCGCTCCTTGGCGCGGTCGAAGATCGGCTTGGTCATGCCTGTTTCGATCAGGCCGGGGCAGACCGCATTGATGCGCACGCCGGTGCCGGTGAGCGAATACGCCGTGGTCTGCACCAGGCTGATCACGCCGGCCTTGCTCGCGGCATAGGGATGCCCGCTCGCGCCGGCCTTGAGGCCGGCGACAGAGGCGGTCAGCACGATTGCGCCGGACTGCTGCTTGACCATGTGCGGCATTGCGTACTTCACCGCGAGGAACGGCCCGATCAGGTTGACGCGCAGGATTTCCTGCCAATGCTCGACGGTCTGCTCGGCGAGCGGAACGAGTCCGCCGGAGACGCCGGCATTGGCCCAGATCACGTCGAGCCGGCCGTGCGTCTTCACCGCCTTGTCGATCACAGCGATGACGTCTTGTTCGGAGCCGGCATCCGCAACCATCGCTTCCGCGACGCCGCCGGCCTTCTTGATCTCCTCGACCGTCTCCTTCACCGCCTCGGTGCGATCGACCGCGATCAACTTGCCGCCCTCCTTGGTGAACAGCAGCGCAGCCGCGCGGCCGATGCCGCTGCCGGCGCCGGTGATGATGACGGATTTGCCTTGCAGGCGACCCATGCGTTTCTCCCTTTTGCTCGTGCACGACGCTTGCCGCGCGACGGAATTTCAAACAAGATTTCAAACGGCAAAGTGTCTTGAGACACGTTCACTACTCACGTACAGCGACAATAGACGGGATGGAAGGGTTTCGATGGCAGGTGCAGACAAGCCGAACGTGGTCATCACGCGGTGGTGGTGGGTCCGTCACGCGCCGGTGCGCAACGACGGCGGCAACATCTACGGGCAGAGCGACATCGCCTGCGATACCAGCGATACCTACGTGTTCAACGCTGTTGCCAAGGTGCTGCCACGCCAGGCGGTCTGGTATTCGAGCAATCTGATGCGCACCCATCAAACTGCCGAGGCGATCTGGGCTGCGGGTTTTCCAAGGCCGGCAGCGCTGAAATGGGAGGCGGATCTCGCCGAGCAGAACCTCGGCCGCTGGCAGGGCATGAACCGCGCCCAGTTCATTGCCAGCCGCCCCGTCGGTGCGAGCTGGTTCGCCGACATCAACGAGCCCGCGCCCGGCGGTGAAAGCTTCATGGACCTGTACAACCGCACGCGCCGCACCATCGAGCGGATCAACGCCGAGGCGGCCGGGAAGGACATCATCGCAGTCGCGCATGGCGGCACTATCAGGGCGGCAGTGGGGTTCGCGCTCGGCGGGCAGCCGGAACGCGGGCTGTCGTTCGACATCGACAATTGCTCGGTGACGCGGCTGGATTATTTTGCGAGTCCCGATCGCACGGTCTGGCGGCTGCCGATGGTCAATCAGCAGCCTTGGATCGCCGATCCCGCGCACGCGGCGATGCATCAGCCGGCGGGACCGGAAGTCAAGAAGCTGGCCTGATACTGAATACGAGAATCAAATCTGGGAGAGAAACATGACCTTGTTCGACATGAAGGGGAAAGTCGCCGTCATCACGGGCTCGACGCGCGGCATCGGGCTTGCGATCGCCGAGCGCATGGCCGAGCACGGCGCCAAGGTGGTGATCTCCTCGCGCAAGGCCGACGTGTGCGAGCAGGTGGCGAAAGGCATCAACGACAGATTCGGCAAGGGCACCGCGGTCGCGGTCGCCGCGAACATCTCCTCGAAAGAGAATCTGCAAAACCTCGTCGACGAGAGCAACCGCGCCTTCGGCAAGATCGACGTGCTGGTCTGCAACGCGGCGTCGAATCCGTATTACGGCCCGCTCGCCGGCATCTCCGACGATCAGTTCAGGAAGATCCTCGACAACAACATCGTCGCCAACAATTGGCTGATCTCGATGGTGGTGCCGCAGATGATCGAGCGCAAGGACGGCTCGATCATCATCGTCTCCTCGATCGGCGGCCTCAAGGGCTCGACCATCCTCGGTGCCTATGCCATCTCGAAGGCCGCCGACATGCAGCTCGCGCGCAATCTCGCCTGCGAATACGGCCAGCACAACATTCGCGTGAACTGCATCGCGCCGGGCCTGATCAAGACCGATTTCGCCAGGGCGCTGTGGGACAATCCGGAGAACCTGAAAGCCTCGACCTCGCGCTCGCCGCTGTTGCGCATCGGCATCCCCGACGAGATCGCCGGCGCGGCCGTGTTCCTGGGCTCGAAGGCCGGCGACTTCATGACCGGCCAGACCATGGTGATCGACGGCGGCGCGACGATCAGTTGATGCGTTTGTCGGAAGGGAAGGGCACGTAGTCCACCCATACACAGCGGTCATCGCCCGCGAAGGCGGACGATCCAGTACCCCGCAGCCGCAGTTGTGTGGACGAATGACCGCCGCGGCGTACTGGATGCCCCGCCTTCGCGGGGCATGACAGTGCGGATGATGATACGGCGTCGCGCGTAAGCGCAGGGCCTCACTCCACCGCCGCGTAAACCAGATCTCGCACCAGGGTCCGCGTGTGGTCGCGCTGTCCCGGCCCCTGGCTCATGAACACTGCGAACAGATCCTCCTTCGGATCGATCCAGAAGAACGTGCCGGCAATGCCGCTCCAGAAATACTGGCCGACGCTGCCTGGGAAGGGCGCGATGCCGGCCTCGCGGCGCACGGCAAAGCCGAGGCCGAAGCCATGACCCGGCGATAGCAGCGTGCCGTTGGTCGGCACGCCTGGCCCGAGGTGATCGGAGGCCATCAGCTCCAGGGTCTTGCGGCCGATGATCCTGTTGCCGTCGAGCGTGCCGCCATTGCGCAGCATGAGGCAGAAGCGGGCGTAATCCATCGTGGTCGAGACCAGGCCGCCGCCGCCGGACTCCATCACGGGCTGCTCGAGCATGTTGAACAGGGCGACCTTGTCGCCGGTCCACGGGTCGGCCGCGAAAGGCTCGGCAAGGCGGCCGGCATTGGCCTGGCTTGTCGAGAAGCCGGTTTCGGCCATCTGGAGCGGCGCAAGCACGCGCTCGGTGAGGAACGCGCCGAGCGATTTGCCGCTGACGACTTCGATGATGCGGCCAAGGATGTCGGTGGAGCGGCTGTAGTTGAACTCCGCGCCGGGCTGGCAGACCAGCGGGAAGCTCGCCACCAGCGCGGCATGTTCGGCGTTGGTGATCTTGCGGCTGCGGACGCGGGACTCCTGGTAGAGCTTGTGCACGGGGCCGTCGCCCTGGTGCTCGTAGGTGAGGCCGGAGGTGTGGCGGAGCAGGTCCTGCACGGTCATGGGCCGCGCCGGCGGTACCAGCTCCAACCGGCCGTCCTTGACGGCGCCGACCTGCTGGCTCGCGAACTCCGGTATGAACTTTGCGACGGCATCGCTGAGCAGGAGCTGTCCGTCCTCGGCCAGCGCCATGATGCCGACCGAGACGATCGGCTTGGTCATCGAGAAGATGCGGAAGATCGAATCGCGCGCCATCGGCGCCGCGCCTGCCGGGCTCTGCTTGCCGAGCGCCTCGAACCAGCCGATTTGGCCGCGCCTCGCCACCAGCACGGTGACCCCGGGAACGGTTCCCTTGTCGATTTCGCGCTTGAAGGCGTCCGACATGGCCTGGAGCCGCGGCCGCGACAGCCCGAGCGTCTCTGGGCGCGCTTCCGGCAAAGCTGGGGTGTGGGGCGCGTTTGCGGCCTGCGGGGCGGCAGAGGCGGTCGCTGTAGCGGTCATGGGCACTCCCGATTGTTTTTCGTTATGGCCGATGGACTGTGGCCCAGAACCCCCGGCACAAACAAGCGAAGCCGGCGCGGTTCACCCTTGCAAACCGGCCGCTCTCTGTGCTTGAAAGCGCCCCTGATCCGCGGCGACGCGGGTTCGTAGGAGTGTAGCTCAATTGGTAGAGCACCGGTCTCCAAAACCGGGGGTCGCAGGTTCGAGCCCTGCCACTCCTGCCAGCCAAATCAATCACTTAGACTAGATTGCGGCGGGAGGGCGTCCCGCGCGCGCCCGTGCTCTCGCAGCCGCTGTGCTGGAGGTGCCGTGTCGTGGTCCGGCGAGGCCTAGCGCGCCGGGGTCCGTTCCGCGTCGGCGGGAATCTGCCTGAGGTTGACGTTCCGGATGGGAACGCGGCGCAGCAGGGAAAGGATGGTCCCGCCGAGCTCGAGATAGGTGCGCAGCCGCAGCGCGCGCGACGAGCCCTTCAGCTCCGCGTTCAGGCTCACCGGAACCTGGACGTAGGTGAGGCCGAGCTGGAGCAGGGAGATCAGCGCACAGATCTGGTAGCCGTAGCCGTCGGCCTTGACCGCGATCTGGCGCAGCCATTTCACGGGATAGACGATCATGCTGTGATAGTCGGACAGCCAGAAGCCGAACAGGCAGTTCAGGATGAACCGAAGCGAATGCGACTGCAGCGAGCGGTTGACGGAGCGGTCCGACTGGTTGTCGCGATAGGTGATGACGAGGTCGGCGGCGCCCGCCGCTTTGAACATCCGGGCAACACCCTCGTTCTGGAAGGCGTGATCGCCGGGGATGAGCGTGATGGCATCGAATTTCGCGCGCGACAGCGCAAATTCGAAGCCGGCACCGACACCCCGCGGTTCGGCATTGTGATGCACGATGATGCGCGGCTCGCCGGCTGCGAACTCGTCCATGATCGCGCCAGTGGCATCGGTGCTGCCGTCGTCGATCAGGAAGATCTCGAAATCGTCGAGCAGGTCGCGGGCGAGCGGCAGCACGCCGTCGATCGTGTCGGCGATCTTGTCCTGCTCGTTCAATGCAGGAATGACGATCGTAAGCCTTTTTGCCGCCCTGGAAGGTGTCATTGTATGCGCCCGTTGGCGGGGCCACTTTGTCCCGGTGACCCCATGCAAGTCTAGGTCATCTGAACCGGGCGAACAATGCGGCTCGCCGGTATGCCCACAAGACCGGCGCGAAACCTATGATGTGTGTGTTCCGCGCAACTAGTCGGAAAAATCATAGAGGCTGGTGTCGCCAATGCCGAAGGCGCGGCGCAGCCGTCCGACGTGGCCTGCCATATTCCGGCCCGCCGCCGTCGCCGTGAAGTGCGAATCGGACCGTTCCACCAGGCCGCCATCGACCAAGTTCCCAATTCGTCCGCGGAACAGATCTGGAACCTGCCCGTCAGCGATCTCCGATAGCGGTGCCCTGCGATCGGGGCGATCGACGAGACTGAGCAGGATGCCCAGCGAAACCGATTTATACACGGCGCCAAAGGCGAACACGTAAGCCATGACGCAAAATCCGAAAATCGATGCGGCGTCCCAGTACTGAAGCTGCGGGACGAAGAGAATTCCGAGCATCACCCCGAGACCGTGCGAGACAACCGTGGCAATCGCCAGCAGGGTCACGGGTCCGAGCGGCCAAGCGCGTGCGCGGGCCATGAATTGCAGGGCAGGCGCCAGCAGGGCGAACACGGCGACGGCGGCAAGTCCGACAGCAAAGGACATCGACTCACCCAAGGCCTGTCGACAGACGAACGAGCTTGACGAGATGCGCTACCGCAACCCCCTTGGAGGTGGGGGCAAGCCGGCCGTCCGCCGTGATGACCATCCCGGCCCCGATCAGGAGCTTCAGGCGGTTGTGCGTGAAGGTGCCGAGATCTCCACCTTGCATGTAGGCTCTCGCCCATTGCTCCAGGGTGAGAGGATGTCCAGCCTGAACGAGTGCGGTGAGCAGCGTCAGCGTGAAGCCCCAGGCCAGCAGGCTGAACAGGATGTAGCAGAGCATCATTGCGGTCCCGAGCAGGAAGAGACCGCCAAGCACATCGCCGACGTGGCGCTGACCTGGAAGGGCGATACAGGCGACGGCGTAAAGGATGACGACGCTGACGCTGCCCAGCCGGAAGCGACGGCCGGCTCCGCCGGTGGCGGCGATGCGCGCGTAAAGCAGCAAAAGCAATGGAAATGCGAGGCTGAGACCAATCGCAGCGGCTTGCGCCGGGCCCGGTAGCATGTTCATTGTGGAAAACCGTCCCGGACGCCTCTGAAGGCCCAGCCAGAGTGGCAGTCTATAGGAGGTCGCATTTTTGCGGTCAAGGGAGCCCTGGCGCCCCGGCCTTGCGGTCGCCGCGTGGGCGTGCGAATCCTCGCCGACGATGTCCTCTCTTTCCCCTCCGAGCTTGTCCCCGTCGCTGCGCGCCATAGCCATCCTGATCGTCGTGCTGCTTGTCGCGCATGCGCCGATGCTTCTCAATGACGGCCTGTTCATGGACGACTGGCTGGTGCTCAAGCCGCGTCCGGACTATTTCATCGACATCGATTTCCTGTTGAATGGCGCCGGCCATCCGATCTTCTACAGCTACGACACGTTCGCGAACTGGACCGGCGCCCCAGTCGTTGTGATGGTATCGCTGGCACTGGCCGGAATCGTCTTCGGCGCGGTGTGTCTGATGCTGACAGCGATACGGCTCGATCTGCTCGACCGCGCCGAAGCGGTCGGCTTCGCTCTGATCGTCTGGACCTATCCCGGTTATCAGCTTTGGGCCGGCAAGGCGAACGCGGTCTATGTCTTCAGCTTCGGACTCCTGTTCGTCGGCGCATGGCTGCTGACGCTCGCCTTCAGCGCGCAGGGCTGGCGGCGTGTGTTGCTTCGCGTGGCCTGTGCATGCCTATTCGTGCTCAGCTTCGCGCTCAACTCGACGGTTGTGCTCTATGCCTGTGTCATGCTCGGACTGTTCGTTGCAACATGGCGGAGCGGAGCCGTTGCGCATGGCTTCGTTCGTCGTGCATGGCTCGCAGCCTGGCGCTGTGCTTTGGGCTATCCGGAATTGATTGCCCTTCCTCTTGTTTATGCGGGCACGCTTGGTATCTGGTTCAAGCGCATCGGTTTGTACGCGCAGCATTATGGCGCCCATTTGCCGACCCTCGGGGAGCTGGCGAGCGGATGGAAGGCGTTCTTCGACGCCGGCTACAGGGACGTCGTGGGCCACGCGATCAGGGCGGCAATCCAGGTCCCGGCTCCCTTTGTCCTGGCTGCGGTGCTCGTCGGCGTCGCATTGCTGCTACCTCGTCCCGGCACAGAGGCAACTGCACTCAGACGGGCGACCGCCTTGCCGCTCATCCTCGCCGTTGGTTTGTTCCTCGCGTTGTCCTCGCCCTATCTGATTGCCGGCCTGCGTCCCTCGTCCAAGCATTTCTACGAAAGCCGTCACCTGCTGCTGTTTGGCGTGCCGGCGGGGCTGGCGCTTCTCGCGTTCAAGCGTCAGGCCGAACGTTGGATCGGCCCGACCGCCGCCGTTGCGATGTTGTTCGGATTGGGCTCGATCCTATGGATCGGAATGCTGTGGAATGACTACGTCTTCATGCAGGCGAGAACGCTGAAGCAGGAGGCTCTGACGCGCAGCCTCGCCGACCGGATCCAGCCCACGGCGACGGTCTACGCGCTCGACGACCGATTCTTCGACTATCGGTCACGGGACGTGCCGTTCGGCCTGGCCGAAGTCACCGGTATGCTCCGGCTCGCCTGGGGCAATCAGCCCTTCTTTGGGTTTGCCTTGCGTGCCGAGCGGCCCGACATCCTCCAGGAAATGGAGTGGAAGCGGGTTGCTCCGGGAACTGCATTCCGTCATTTCGATCCGTCGGGACCGCAGGCGACGATCTTGTTGAAGGCGGGCTCTGGAGCTGCGTCGGACCGGGCATTGGTGCGAAAGTACTACGCATGTCGGTTGCTGGCGCGCTGTGACGTTGCAGAGTTTCTGGCTCAACTCGCGGAGGTCAAGATCACGGTCGGCCCGATCGCTGGAATCTTGCCGCTCAACGGCGCCAGCGAAGATGTCTCGCCTGGCCGCTAGCGCGCCGCTTCCAGATCGCTTCTGCAAGCGCGATGTCGGTCACCGAGTCTTGGCCAGACGCGAGGGGCATCCGTCGTTCGGTAACATCGGAGACAAAGGCAGCGGCCTGGCGCCGAAATGCCCAGCTGGTTGCATGCACGAGCTGCGTGGTCTCGTCTTGATGATCGAGGATGACCCGTGCCTCCTCTTCGGCGAAGGGCGCTGGCAATTCGATGGTAAGGGCGCCGCGCTCGAAATCGATCGTCAGTCCCTCGCGCCAGGCTCCCTCGGACCCGTTCACGAGATCCAGCGTACAAGCGATGCCGTCGAAGTCGAGGGTGATGCGCGCGGCTCCCGAAGTTTCGACGGAGCTGTCGGCGACCGTTGGCGATGATCCGAGCAAGTAGCGCGCCAGGTTGATGATATGGCTGAAGACGTTCAGAAAGTTGTCGTAGCCAGCCCGCATCGCGCTCGGCATCCAGTCGGGACCGTCCTGCCAGAGCTCGATCCCGTCCGGCCGCGTTTCGCAGGTCATGACGAAATTGTCGCGCGACCGGCCGGTGTCGCCGCCGAAACACCAGCCCTTGGCACGGACCACGTCTCCGAGCGATCGGTCGTTGCGCAAGCGCGTCAGCACCTCGAACGCGCGCGCCACACCGGCATCGTGACGCTTCATGTAGCCGATGCTGTAGACGAGGTTTTCCTGCCGCGCCGCTTCGACCAGCAAATTCGCCTGAGCCGTCGTATAGGCCATCGGTTTTTCCGACAGCACGTGGCGGCCGCTGTTCAGCGCGTCAAGGACGATTGGCCCGGTCGCGCGCCGCTTCGTCACGACGACCACGGCGGAGACCTCGCTGTCCGCAAGCAGCTCCCGATGCGTGCCATAGACCCGCGAGACACCGAACTTCTGCGCTGCAGCGGCAGCGAGATCCGGCCGGAGATCGGCGATGGCGACGACGCGGCAGGCGGGATTGGCGACGAAATTGGCGAGGTGGCACATCTGGCCGACCATCCCGGTTCCGATGATGCCAATGCCTGGCCTCACTGGCTATGATCCCTTGAACCGCTTCCGGATGACGAGGAAATGCGCCGGCTGTCCCCAGGTGCTGATGAACGCCGGATCTGTCTGGGTCAGGGCCGTGACCGCGGGCGCATCGCGTCGCCCGATTGCGCCAAAGATGCGGTGGAAACTGTCGAGCGTCGCAACGATGGTTTCGATGTCGGAAGCATCGTCCGCGAGAATGTCCGTCGTTCGGATCGCCTCGCGTAAGGACGCAAGGCTCGCGATCACGCGCGGCAGGCTCTCGCCGAAGGGGGCGTCGATCATCGCGTCGACGTCGAGAACCAGCGTTTCGATCGATGCCGAAATCACCGCCACGGCATCGGCCTTGCCGACCAGGTAGAGCTTGCGTCCGCCGAGGAAGCTGAGGCGGCTGCGGTCGAGATGGCGCGCCGCACGCCGCAGCTTCTCGTCGGCGGAGAGAACCTTCTTGTGCCAGTAAACGTCCAGGCTGTCGCGATAGGCTGGCCACGCCGAATGGATGTCGAATCCCTGCTCATGCGCTGCCGTGCACAAGGCGGCTGCGTCGAGGAAGTACCGATGCCGGACGAACGGGTTCTCGAGCACGTCCATCAGCCAGGATTCGAAGCTGCGGGTGTGCGGAATGCTGTTCCATTTCGCGTCGAAAAGCGTCTTCGCGGTTGCGAGTGCGGGACGGCCCGACAAAGCCTTGCCGGCGGCATGGATTGCCTTGAGCGCGAGCTCGAAGAAGCCGCCATAGCGCTCGTAATAGGATACGACGGCGAAACCGTCCGGATGGAGCAGCCGGTCGAAGACGCCGAGCCAATTTTCGGTCGGCTGCACGGTGTAAATGAAACCTTCGGCATCGATGATGTCGTAGCGGCGCTCGCTGCGAAATCCCTCGACATCGGCCAACGCGAGTTCGCGCAGGCGCTCGGTCAGGCCAAAATGCGCGAAATAGGCCTCAATTTTCGGATGCGCATGCCGGTTCGGTTCGGCGAGCGTCATGTTTGCGCCCCAGCCGGCAAACACCAGCGCGTTCTCACCGGAATCAGGACCGAATTCGAGCACCTCCGCATCGCGGAACAGCCGCGGCGGCAGCACGAGCTTGTCTGAAAACAGCTCGCGCCGCTGGCTGGCATATGCATCGAGTTCGGCGGCCGATTTGAAATTCCCGAACGTCGGTAGGACGTCCTGACGTTCGTAGTAATTGAAGAGCTTCTCGTCAGCCATGCCGCGTCCCTAACCCAAGGCCGCCTCGAGCCGGTCGAGCTCGCTCCAGATGTCGGAGGGCGCGAAAATCGAAACGATGTGCAGCGGCCGCTTCACGTTCTCGCGCAGCCGGCTGCTGACCTTGGCTTCGTTTTCCTGGTTCACGGCGAGAAGGCAGACGAGCGGCTCCGACTTGCCTGCGAGCTCGTCCGGCGAACGGATCGGTATGCCGGTGCCGGGCAGGAACAGGCCCTGACGCTCCCTCTGGTCGTCGACCGACAGGTCGACGAGATCCGCCAGCTCATGCGCGTTGGTGAAGGTGCAGGCGCGGCAGCCCGCGCCGTAGATCGCGATCTCGGCGCCGTTCGCACGGGCCTTGGCGAGGATCGGCCGCAGGCGCGCGCCGTACTCCCTTGCGCGCTGGCCGAATTTCTCACCGACGCCGGAGGGCGCAGGCGGCGGCGTCACGTCACGGGTTGCACGACGAGCGGCGACCGCGAGGCTGCCGCCGCTGAAGTTGTATTTCTTCACCGACACCGTCTCGAAGCCGTGCCGAGCCAAGAGCGCGAGCAGGGTCGGCTCGGTGAAGTAGCTGACGTGCTCCTCCCACAGGACGGAGAGGTCGCCCGCCGTTGAACCGGGATC
This sequence comes from Bradyrhizobium sp. BRP23, assembly GCF_020194135.1. NCBI lineage: Bacteria > Pseudomonadati > Pseudomonadota > Alphaproteobacteria > Hyphomicrobiales > Nitrobacteraceae > Bradyrhizobium > Bradyrhizobium sp. BRP23. The sequence goes on from NZ_JADYVW010000002.1 coordinate 344,061, forward strand.
AAAGTCGGGCACGTCGATGAACAGCAGCCCTTCGTCGCTGAGCGCGATCTTCACGCAGTCGAAGAAGTTCTCGAAATCGACGATGTGCTCCAGCACCTGACGCGAGACGACGAGGTCGAACTTGCCGGCCTGGGCGACCGCGTCGTGACACAGCGCCGGGCTGATCATGTCGGAATAGACCTTGATGCCGCGCTCGCGGGCGATCTTGCCCGACACCGGGTTGGGCTCCACGCCCACCAGGACCTTCGCGCCGCGCTCGCGCAGCCTGTCCATGAACAGGCCGTCGTTGCATCCGATCTCGAACACGGACTGATGCTTCGAAAATTCCGCGATGGTGTCGAGCTCGTCGACCTGGTGCGGCTCCGGCTTCCAGCTGCTGAAATTGTAGTTGAACTGGCGATACAGGATGTCTGGATCGATCGGCTTGACAATCTGCGGCAGGCCGCACTCGCCGCACGCCAGCACCTCGAACGGATAGCGTTCCTCCTGCTCGTTTCGGCTATGCCGAAGGCGATGCGCAATCGGCATCAATCCGAGGTCGATGACCGGACGCAGGTTGGTCGAATGGCAAAGGCGGCAATGGTCGGTCACGGCTTCGGCTCTTCGCAGGAATGACGCTGGACAACAGCCTATATATTGGCTCCGCCTGCGCGACAATTCCTAAGTTGCCCTTTCCCTGCACCAACCGGGCCGGAACAGTGCTGTGCAGTAACGCGGGCGCGTTCGAGCAGAAGCACCCAGGGCGTTCGGCTGCAGTTCAGTGCGATGGACCGCGTAATTACGGTTGTCGCAGCGGCGCAGTGGCATCAGGACTGTCAGTCGCACGCTCTGGTGCAAGCAGCCACACAGCTCCTCCGACGACGCCCACGATGAGATTGCCGAGCCCCAACAAGATCGATATTGCGAGCGCCTTGTCGGGTGCAATACCAACGAGACCGAGCGCTCCGACCATCGCTCCCTCGCGAATGCCCCACCCTCCGATGGATAGCGGGACAGCGGCCGCCATAATTACCAGCGGAACGAGGATGAGTGCATCAAATGCGGACAGCCCGGCGTCCAATCCAATCGCGAGGGCATAACAAGCTGAAACGGTCAGAAGATGAACAACAATAGCCGACCCGAATAATGCTGTACGTCCTGCTCGCGCGAGTAGCGGAGCCTCGAGAAGTGCCGCAAATTGCAAGAGCCTTTCTGGAAGAACTGCAGTCACTCGGGCCGGCAAACGATTCAGCATTGTTAGGGCAATTGCGCCGAAGTATGCGCCAGCGAGAATACCCAAGACGGCGAACAGCAAGACATTATCGTGGATGCGCGAGATCAAGAAGGGCGTTCCTGCCAGAATGAGGAAGCCGAGGGCCAGGAGGCCGATGAACCGATCTGCGATAATGCTGCTAAGGGTTTGCGGCCACTGTATTCCATGCCGCCGCAACATCCATATGCGGATGGCTTCACCACCGGAGGGCAATACCTGATTAAACCAGGCGCTGGCAATGAGGATGCGCCACCCAGCCAGCCACTTCAGAGATACGCCGATCGCGCGGAGGACCAGGATCCAGCGGTTGCACAGTACGAGCGTCTGCGCGAATAACAGCAAGATCGCTATCGCCAGGAGGTGCAATTTAACAGCGAGAAGGTCGGCCTTGAGTGACGAAAGATCCAAGTCGCGTGCGATCAGAACGATGATGCCGGCCGAGACCATGAGCTTGGTCAGGACGACAATGATCTTCTTCCTGCCGAGCAGCATCGTCAGCTCGTTCTACCCGTCATCAACCAGTTTCGTCCGGCAGCGCGTATCGGCCGAATGCGACCCGCCGGGCGGTGGTAATTGTGAGCCGCGGCACGAGCTCCGACGAGAATGAGGGGAAAGAACCAATCCAACCGGTCCATCTCCAGAATACCCTGCTGTGACTCAAAAGTGTGCCAAGTACAAGGATCGTTGTAGTCTATCGAGCTCCTGAGCCAGAATCCTCGCAGGCCGGCGTGGGTAGAGCCAGCAGCCAGGCGGATCCGCGTACTCCAGGCCGGCGGCAAGGCGGCCGGTATTCTGCTCTTGGCAAGGGGACCGGCAGATCGTCCTTCAATTGGACGAGTTCGCCGCGACCTTGCGTGGCCGACGGCGCTTCCGTGAGGGCGGCCTTCATTAGTTCAACGAATCCGATGTTGTCGAGCTTCGGAATCCCCGGCTCAGCGCGATAGCGCCAGGTCTCTCGGCGTGGCGGGCAGGGAAAAAACTCGAGGTAAGAGACCGTGCAGTTGCCACTGAGGATGGCGCCAGGGTACTGAAAATCCCCGCAATAATCCGTATAGATAAACGACCTTTCGCGATTCTCATCCCGCAACATCATTTGCGCAACATTCATGTCACTGGCACCCAGACATCTGGACCGAAATGAGATAATCTCGCTGTTCTCAACTCGGAGCTTTACGACCTTTGGCTGGGGATCTGCAAGTAAGGCTGCCCGAACTTGCCGCTGCAGGTCTGCGCTGATCAGACCATCATACAGCAGCCATTTTGAATCTTGCGCCATCGCCAGTGCGAAGATCGCGATCAGTCCGCCCGCGGTAGCGGCGCGGAGGCGCGACGTCGGAATCATTTGTACAATGGTAGCCGCCAATATCAGTATGCCGACTTGCGAGGCGAAGAGTAGCCTCGATTCCCCCCTGGTCATGGCGCCATAAGTCCCAGTCAGGGCGAATGGCATAGCGCCAAGAAGGGCAATCGCGGCTCCCAACAGGAGCAACACCAGCACGCGTCTGATCGAGCCGCGACCCTCGAGCACCCAAGGTGTCCACAATGCTCTGGAAGAGAGGAGAGCGAATCCCGCAATTGCAACTAACGTCAGTGCCGTCCGGACAGAATGGCCCAGCAGTGCGGTCCCATGGGAGGCGGCATAGGATAGGCCCTCGGGAAAAGCCCGGAGGTGTTCCAGCAGCGAATTGCGGATGACGCTGAGGTCGTACATAAAGCCGTATTGTCCCGCGTAGTGACCGCTTTTTCCCAGGATGGTCAGACGCAGTATGACCACCGCCGCGATCACTAGGTAGAACGGAGCAAGACGCACGAGCCTGCGTTTCCACGTTTCGGAGGTGGACCAGGTCAGCACGATGCGGAGCGGTTCAAGTGCGATCAGAACTTCCAACGACAGCGAGAAAAAGAGAGCAAACGGCGCCGTCCGTCGAAGTGCTCGAACCTTTGAATATGTCAGCGCGTAGGAAAGCAAATAGAGAGCAGGAAGAAGTCGTAGACTGCGTTGAGCGTCAGGCGGATTGCATAAAATGGGCTGAGTAGGAATAGAGCCGTGGCAAGTGCAGCGATCCGTCTCGTATGTGATGATTGCAACAGGATGAAGTGGAGCAACAAGCCATTGACGAGATGGCAGCCCAGTCCGGCGAGCCGTGCGGCCACATCGGGAGTATTGTCCAAAAGTGCCACAAACAGCGTCATCGGGATTGCGAAGCCGGCGTGTGCCGACTCCCACAGCACGCGAGCGACGCCAGCGGCACCTTGAGTCCAATAGATGTAGTACACAGTCCAATCGTCGCCGAAGACCTCACGCGCGAGCAGCGCGGGCACGGCCGTAACAAAGGCGAGAACCAGAGCGACGTAGACGTATCCAATGCCCGCCCGCTCCCGTTGTCGGAGAGCCGCAGCTTTCGGATCTACATTCGTGCGAGCATCGTCGAAACCGACGGGGGTGACCATGGTCCTAGGCTTTGCCTCGTTTGTTCAGATGCTCCGCGGCGAGCCTACCAATTCTTGTGACGTAGTCCTGCACCGCGGCAGCGTCGCTGCCATCAGGCGCCCAGTCGGGAAATGCCGTGCGCGAAGGATCGAACGGGCCGGCGGTGGTTTCGTGAAATACCAGCCATTCCGAGGTGATCAGGATCGAGTGGAAGACCTGTTCCGGCATGCGATAATAGCAGCGTTTGCCCTGACCGTAGGGCGCCATCTCGAGCACCTCGCGAATGCCGCCGTCGTCCTCGAAGATCACGACCTGCGCGGTCCCCTCGATCACGTGGAACGATTCAGGTTTGCCAAGGTGCTTGTGCGGCCGCACATAGGCTTCGCGATGGTGCACGATCAGCATCTCGTGCAGTCCGGACGAAGGATCGGGATGCGTGCACAGCCGACTGCGCAGGCGCGGGTTGCCGGCGGCGATGCGCTTCAGCTCCGCGATCGTGGCATCGTCCGCGGTGACGATGGCATCGTCCGAATAGTACACTTCCGGATTTTGCGCGCGCAACGAGGTCGGCCGGTGCAGGCCTGCCTCATTCGAAGAAGATGAACCCATGGTCGCCCCGATACCCGCATTTGTCGTAGATCCAGGCCCATGTTTGCGGGCCGTGGAAGCTCAGGCAGGTGAGCTGCCAGTAAAGCAGATTGGCCTTCTCGCGCTCGTTGCGGAAGGATTCGACCATCAGATATTTCGAGGTGCCGCGTCCGACGCGCTCGATCTCGGGCACCGCGCGGAACACGTCCTCGAGCGGAAGGTTGTGCAGCACGCCGAGCGAGACGACGAGGTCGAAGCTGTGGTCGGGGTAGGGGAGCTCGACGGCGCTGCCGACCTTCAAATGCGGCCGCACCTCCTCCTTGGCGTTGGCGATGCCATACTCGGAGATGTCGATGCCGGCGATCCTGAGATCGGGGACGAGCTGGGTGAACTCATAGAGCAGGTAGCCCTTGCCGCAGCCGACGTCGAGTACGCTCATGCCCGGTTTGATGCCGTAGCGATCGATCAGGGTCTGGGCGAGCGGGCGCCACCGTCCGTCATAGCGATAGCCGCCGTAGCCGTAGCGCCGGTCGCCGTCCCAATAGTCGCGTCCCCATTGCCGCGCCACAGTGGCGGATTCCGCCTTGTCGTGCTCGACCACGCGCTGGACGTAGTCCCGCCTCGTCGATGCGTGCATCGGCTGGAGCAGGTTGATCTCGGTCATGGGGGCCAACCGGTCCGCGGCATCATCACAGGATAGTCGCGAACCTGTTGACGAGCAGGATGTCCTCGACGGCCTGGATGTCCTTCTGAGACGCCAGCGTGATCTCCTCGACCGCTGCATGGAGATCGCAGCCCTCGCGCAGCACGCGGTCGTAGATCTGCCGCCGCCGAGCCTCGTCGGGCGGCAGCATGAAGATGCTGTAGAGGATCAGGCCACGCAGCTGCGGCAGCTCGTCCAGGATGTCTTCCAGCACCATGTAGCTGCCGGGCATGGTGTGCTCGGCGGCGCTCAACAGATAGTGCAGGTTCTTGCGCCGCGCATAGTCGCGGATCACGATGTTCTGGACGTGCTGCGGGGTGCGGCTGCCGTTCAGCGGCCTGGCGCCGATATAGCCGCGGTGGCCGGCTCGCTCAGCCATGGAAGCCTCCCGGCAGCTTGTACTGCATCCCGACACGGGTTGCGGGGCGCAGCAGGATCGGCTCGAAGAACTCGCCGAAGCGCTTGTCCGCGTAGGGCGACATGATGCTCTTGAAGCGGCAGTTCATGCTCCAGCGCGTGCCGGCTTCCTCGTTGACGCGATTGCCGTGCATCAGGGTCTGGTTGAACAGCATGACGTGACCGTAGGGAATCTCGATGAAGGTCGCGTGCGGCTTGATGGTCTTGTAGAGCTCTTCGGCGCTTCGCAAGGCCGCCATCCGGTCCTGCATCTCGCCGTTCAGGGACGGCGGCAGCAGATACATCGACTTGGTGCGGTGGACATCGACCAGGGGCACCCACACCACGACCTCGAACGGCGAGTCGCCCGACCAGACGTCGGAATGGGTGGCGAGCAGCGAGGAGCTGTCGCCGGGAAGCTGGATGCTGAGATTGACGCGGCGCTGCATGCAGAGCTCGTTGCCGACGATGGTCTCGATCGTCGAGCGCGCCAGGCGGAAATAGGTTGGCCGGAACCAGGGCTCGGCGTTGAGGCCGTTGAAGACGTGCAGCCGCAGGCCGTTGAGATCATCCACGCTCACCCGCGTGTGGATGGTGTCGAGCATCGCGTAGGGATCGTTGCTGTGCGGCAGCTTCAGATAGTCCGCCGCGAGCTCGGCAGCACGGCGCTGGATCCGGTCGAGCCCGGCGCGATCGTCGGCCGGGGTGGTGACGAAGCCATCGTCGATGAAGCGCTGCGCCAGCGCCTGCTCGTCGGCGTGCAGGAAGTCCGTGTCCGTCATGCAAAATACTCCCGGGCGGTCGCGCAAATATAGCTGATGTCGGCGGCCGACAGGAACTGGTTGATGGGAAGCGTGAGGATCTGGTCCGCCTGCCGTTCCGTCACCGGGAACGCGCCGCGGCCATGGCCGAGATGCGCTGCTGCCGGCTGCAGGTGGATCGGGACCGGATAATGGATCGCGGTCTCGATGCCTTTGTCGGCAAGATATTTCTGGAAGTCGTTGCGACGCTCGGTCTGCACCACGAAAGTGTGGAAGGTGTTGAACTCGATGTTCCGGCAGGGCGGAATGAACAGGGGCAGGCCGGCGAGCTCGGCGCGGTATTGCGCGGCGTTGCGCCGCCGGCGTTCGATCACGGAAGGAAGGTGGCGCAGGCGGATGCGCAGCACCTCGGCCTGGAGCGTGTCGAGCCGCGACACGATCCCCCATTCCTGGACGTCGCTGCGGTTGATCAGGCCGTGATTGCGCAGCCGTCGGATTCTTGCGGCAAGCTCGGCGTCGGCAGTAACGAGGAAGCCAGCATCGCCGGCGGCATTGAGATTCTTCAAGGGGTGGGCGGAGAAGCAGCCGAAGGTGCCGATGGTGCCGCTCATCCGGCCGTCATAGGTCGAACCGACCGCCTGGGCGCTGTCCTCGATCACGGCGAGCGCGTGCTTGGCAGCGATCGCCATCAGCGGAGCCATATCGGCCATGCGCCCGGTCAGATGCACCGGCATGATCGCCTTGGTCCGCGGCGTGACGGCAGCCTCGACCGCGGCCGGATCGATGTTCTGGTCCGGCAGCACGTCCGCAAACACCGGCGTGGCGCCGACCGCGATGATCGCGGCGGTCGAGGCCACGAACGAATTCGGCGGCGTGATCACCTCGTCGCCGGGACCGATGTCAAGCGCGCGCATGGCGAGGATCAGCGCGTCGGTGCCGGAGTTCAGCGTCACCACATGCGGCGAGCCGAGATAGGCCGACAATTCCTCCTCGAGCTTCCCGACCGCGGCGCCGCCGATGAAGTCGCCGCGGGAAAACACGCCCTCGACCGCCTGCAGGATCTCGGCGCGCTCTTCCTCGAACTGCGCGGGAAGATTGACGTAGCCGATGCGGCGGCGGCCGGTGTCAGCGTCCATGGCAGAACTTCCTGACGGTCTCGATGACGCGATCCTGCTGGGCGCGCGTCAGGTGCTGGTCGACCGGGAAGCTGATGACTTCCTTGGCGTGGCGATCGGTGACCGGGAACGTGCCCGGCGCGTAGCCGAGATGCTTCAGGCCTTCCTGCTGATACAGCGGGATAGGATAGTGGATCTTGGCCTCGATGCCATTGTCCAGGCAGTACTTGTAGAGCTCGTCGCGGCGTTCGGCGAACACCATGTAGAGATGGTAGACGTGCTTCACGTTGGGACGGCGCGGCGGGATGCGCAGGCCGGGCAGGCCGGCGAGACCCGCATCGTAATAGGCCGCATTCTCGATCCTGCGGCGCGTGATCTCGCTGGTCTGGCCGATCAGCCAGTTGCCGACCACGGCCTGCAGGGAATCGAGCCGCGAGTTGCAGCCGAGGATCGCGATCTCGTCGCGGTTCTTCATGCCGTGGTTGCGGATCAGGCGGAGCTTTTCGTTCATGCCGTCGTCATTGGTGACGACGACGCCGGCATCGCCCCAGACATTGAGGTTCTTGAGCGGATGCAGCGAGAAGCCGGCCGCGATGCCGTGGGTGCCGGAGCGTTTTCCCGCAAACTCCGACAGGATGCCTTGGCAGGCGTCCTCGACCACCGGCAGGTTGTGGCGCTGCGCGATCGGCATCAGCTTGTCCATGTCGGTGACCTCGCCGGTCAACTGGACCGGCATGATCGCCTTGGTCTTCCCGGTGATGGCGGCCTCGACCTGGTCCACGTTCATGCAGAAGGAATCGTCGCAATCGACCAGGATGGGCGTCGCGCCGGTTTCCGCGATCGCGCCGACCGTGGCGATGAAGGTGTTCGCTGCGGTGATGACCTCGTCGCCATGACCGATGCCGAGCGCCTTGAGCGGCAGCTTGAGCGCGTCGGTGCCGGATCCGACGCCGATGGCGTGACGGACGCCGATCAATTCAGCGAAGCGCTTTTCGAATTCGGCGACGGGCTTGCCAAGGGTGAAGTCACCGGTCGCAACCAGCCGGCCGATCTCGGCGAGGATGGGTGCGGGATCCGCGAATTGCTCGAGCAGATAGGAATATCGAACGTCGTACATGTGGCCCGTCAGGTGGAATGAAGTTGAGGAGAGGGGGTGTGCGACGCGGCGAGCGCATGCTCGATCGAGGTCGCAATGGCGCCCGCGGAAAGCCCGTGCTTCTTCAGCAGCGAGTCCTGCGAGCCGTAATTGTGCATGAAGCGGTCCGGCAGCGACAGCCGCAGCATCGCGGGGAAACCGGAGCCGAGCTTGTCGATCAGCGCCTCCGCGACGGCGCTGCCGAGGCCGCCGGAGGGCACGTGCTCCTCCAGCGTGACCAAGAGTCTGGTGCCGCGGATCGCCTGCAGCAGCGCTGCGGTATCGAGCGGCTTCACGGTATGCATGTGCAGGATGCCGGCGCGAAGGCCTTGCGCGGCCAGCAGGTCGGCTGCGGCCAGCGCCCGCTGCAGCATGATGCCGGTGGTCACCATGAGGACGTCGCCGGGCGGGCGCATCAGGATCGCTTTGCCGATCTCGAAGCCATGCTCGGCCTTGGACACAATGGCATCGCCGCCCTTGCCGAGCCGGATGTAGATCGGGCCCTTCCAATCCAGCGTCTGCTCCATCATGCGCGCGGCCTCGTCGGCGTCGCACGGGCAGATCACCGTCATGTTGGGCAGCGCCCGCATGATCGCGATGTCCTCGATCGCCTGGTGGGTGGGACCGAGCGGCGCATAGACGAGGCCACCGCCATTGGCGATCAGTCGCACCGGCAGATTGTGCAGGCAGAGATCGACCGCCACCTGCTCGTAGCAGCGGCGGGTGAGGAAGGTCGCGATGGTGTTGACGTAGGGCACGAAGCCCTCCATCGCCAGACCGGCCGACATGCCGATGATATGCGCTTCCGAGATGCCCTCGATCAGATGGCGCTTGGGAAACTCCTTGCTCATCGCACGCAGCGTGCCGGCGCCGGGATCGGAGCCGATGTAGAGCACACGCTCGTCGCGCGCGGCGAGCTTGTGGACCATGTTCATCGCGGTGTTGCGCATGGGGAGCCGATCAAAAATCGCCGACGGCGACGCGAATGGCGTCGAGCTCGCTGTCGGTCAGCTTGTTCTTGTGATGCCAATCGGCATTGGATTCCGCAGCCGGAAGACCCTTGCCCTTGACGGTATGGCAGATGATGGCGGTGGGCTTGCCGGCAACGGCCGGAAGCTGCTTCAGCACGTTGCGCAGTGCGCCGACGTCGTGGCCGTTGACCTCCTGCACCGCGAAGCCGAAGCTGCGCCACTTGTCCGCGAGCGGCTCCAGCGGCAGCACGTAGTCGGTTGGGCCGTAGCTCTGCAGCTTGTTGTAGTCGATCAGCGCGACCAGGTTGTCGAGGCCGTGCTTGGCGGCGCCCATCGCCGCTTCCCACACCGATCCCTCGTTGATCTCGCCGTCGCCGAGCAGCACGAAGGTGCGGTAGCTGCGCTCGCGCATGCGGGCGGCGAGCGCAAGGCCGACGCCGATTGAGAGGCCGTGTCCGAGCGCGCCGGTCGAGGCCTCGACGCCGGGCACCATGCCGTATTCGGGATGTCCGCCCAGAATGCTGTCGGGACCGCAAAAGCCGTCCAGCTCCGACAGCGGGAAGAAGCCGCGGTCGGCCAACAGCGCATAGAGCGCCAGACATCCGTGTCCCTTGCTGAGGATGGCGCGGTCGCGATCGGGATCGCCCGGGTTCTTCGGGTCGATCCGCAGCACGTCGTCGTAGAGCACGCGGACCATCTCGATCAGCGACAGGGCTGGCCCGACATGGCCGCGTCCTGCGGAGCGGACCGAACCGAGCACCAGGCGGCGCAAATAAAGGCTCCGCTCGTCCAGCGTGCAGGTGAGAGCAGCTTCAGCGTGGGGTGAGATCTGGATCACGTTGGCAAATCGTCTGGTGGAGCCGGCGGGCTTTGTCGAGCTGGCCGGCAAGGCGGACCGTCAGATCGCCACCTTGCGCAGCCAGGGCACGCCGGGAGCGGCTTTCCGGCAAATAGGCATTCAGGACAATCAGGCACCAAATCGCCCCGAACACAGGATACAGTACGTCAAGGCGGACCGCAAACGCGTCATCCCAAGCCGTGAAGGCGCGCGAGAGCCGCTCGATCAATCGATTCGCATCGGCCTCGGGCAGACCGCTGCCGGGGTGAATCGCGGTGTCGGACACGAGCTTGACCGGGTCGTCCCAGCCGAAATACTCGAAGTCGATGAAGCGCAATTTGCCGTCGTCGGTGCGCAGTGCGTTGTGCAGTCCGAAATCCGACGGGCTCAATGCACGTTGGGCGGGCGCAAGGTCCGCGGCGGGATCGAGGCCCCGTTCCGCATAGCGTCTTCGGAGTTGCCGGATCGCAATGGCAGTGGTGGGAACCAGGCTGTCATCCATGAATGCGCGCAGATCCGGATGATCATCTGAGGCCCGCTTCAGGTCGTCGAGGCGTTGCTCGTACTGGGCGATGGCCGCCGCGGGCGAAAAGATGCTGGCTGACGCATTCCGCAGAGTCTGCGCGCCTTCAGCGTCGCGCAGCTTTTGCAGCTCGATCAGGAAATCGGCCAACTGGTCGGCGTCGTCGGACTGCGGATGCAGGACCGCGGGGTCACCGTCGAACCATTGATACAGCGCACAGAACGCGGCCGGGTCTTTTGCGATCGGCCGCGGCGTCGCATTGATGCCGTGGCGCGAGAGAAACGAAAGCGCGTCATATTCCTGTCCGAGGCGATCACGTCCGTCGGACGGATAGTGCTTGAGGGCGAGGGGCGGGCCTTCCGCCATCTCCAGCCGAAACACCCGGTTGTTGCCGCCGGCCCGCGCCGGTTGCGCCGCCGCGACCCGCGCCCCGGAGAGGCGGCTGCCGATCGAGACCGCATCCTGTATGCTGATGTCCGGCTGGCTCATGCCCCGAACACTCCGCGGTGGATATTGGCCCAGGTCGCGAGCGGCTCGCAATGCGCGGGATGCGGCGGCCGCGACTGCGTGAACAGGATCGATCGCGTCGCCTTCGGAAAATGCGGCTGCGCGAAGACGTCGACGAGATCGTCAATGAAGATGTCGAGCTGCAGGCTTGCCAACCGCTCGACCTTGGCCGCCAGCGTGTCCTCGAAATAGACATTGCCCGCCGAGATCGCGGCGTCGGCGGCGTCGATGAGCCCCGCGCACTTCAGCCAGCCACGCGCAGCCTCGCGCAAGTCGACCCGATCGGGATCCTGATGGCCGAACTGCGTCTTGTGGCTGACGATATGGACGCTCGCGCCGGCCTTGCGGCTCGCGGCGAGGAATTCGCGGACGCCTGGGTAGATCTCGGCGCCGCCGATTCCCTTGCCGTAGACGAAGCCTTGCAGCCCCTGCCAGGCAAGCTCGCCGCCGGCGCGGGATCGCAAGAAATCCCGCACGTCGGTCTTCAGCCCGTCCCAGCCCTCCGGCACCAGCCCGCGCTGGCGCGCGGCGGCGGCAAAGACTTTATCGTAGCAGATGATCGTGTTGTCGAAATCGATGCCGATCCGCACGCCGCTCACTTCAGGCTGATGTTCTGCATCATCTTGATGTTGAAATACCTGGGATCGTTGAGCGAGTTCGGCAGGCGGCCCGCCCTGAAGGCGTCCACGAGGCCGGACACGGCCTGCTCGATCGTGTGCGTCGGCGCAAAGCCGAGCTCGCGGCGGATCTTCTCCGACGAGACGTGGTAGGAACGCAGATCGTCGGTCGGCTCGACGGCCACGTCGACATTGTTTCCAACCACCGATTTGACGATGTCGGCGATCTTCATCAGCGAGTGGTTTTCGTAGCCGATGTTGTAGGTCTTGCCGTCGATCTTCGCATCATCCTGCTGCAGCAGGAACAGATAGGCCGCCGTCATGTCCTGGATGTGCAGATTGGGCCGCTTCTGCGTGCCGCCGAACACGCGGATGCGGCCGGTGTTGACGGCCAAATTGGTCAGGATGTTGACGACAACGTCGAGCCGCTGCCGCGGAGCGTAGCCGCAGACGGTGGCGGGGCGAACGGTGCAGGTGACGAAGCCGGACGCGGCCTCGTCGGCAAGATCGGTCTCGCACATCGCTTTGAACTTGGAGTAGTCGGTGAGCGGCTCGCAGGACAGCTCCTCGGTCACCTCGGCCTCGTCCTTGATGCCGTAGACGCTCGAGGAGGAGGCGTAGATGAAGCGCTTGATACCCGCCTTCTTCGCGGCGCGCACCATCGGGCGGAAGCAGTCGTAGTTGATGGACTTGCCGAGCGCGGGATCCAGCTCGAAGGAGGGATCGTTGGAGATGCAGGCGAGGTGAATCACCGCGTTGTTGCCGCGCAGGGCCTCGTTGATTGCGGCTTCATCGCGGATGTCGCCCTTGATCAGGCGCAGGTTCGGATTGTCGCGAACGGCGTCGAAGACGTCCTCGCCATACATGAACAAGTCGAGCACGGTGACCTTGTGCCCCGCGGCCAGCAATTGCGGAACCAGCACGCTGCCGACATAGCCGGCGCCACCGGTGACCATCACGTTCCATTTCCGATCAATCACTGTCGCTCTCCGGGATTATTCTTTTTGCGCTATTTCAACAACGCGGTGACGAACTTGACCAGCGGCGCCTTCTCGACCGAGTTGCGGTGACCGACGATGCCGACCTTGATCGCGCCCGCCGCATTGCCGATGAAGGCGACGTCCTCGATGTTGCCGCCGGCCGCCACCAGCGGCGCCGTGATCGTCAGGAAGGCATCGCCCGCACCGACGGTGTCGACGACGGTCTTGGTGAAAGCAGGGACGCGCGCAACGCCGGTCTTCGACGAGAAGGGGTAGCAGCCGAAGGAGCCGTGCGTGATGATCATGTTGTCGCAATCGATCTTGCGATGCAGGCCGTCCTGGATCACCGAAGCGATCTCGTTGAACTTGTCGGTGGCCGCCAGCCGCGCTTCCGGTGCGTCGATGCAGATGTAGTCGGCCCGCGGATATTTCGTGATCAGGTTGTAGCCGTGGTTGCCGCTGTTGCTCTGGGCGTTGACGGCCAGGAACTTGGAATTCGCGATCAAGGCGTCGATCGTGCTGGATGCGATCATGCCGTGACCGAAATCGGTGACGATGACGACGTCGGCCCCGCGGACGCGCTCGGTGGTGACGCGGTCGATCTCCGTTCGCGCGGCCTCGTCGAGCGGCGTGTCGTCCATCGTGTAGACTTCGAACAGCTTGTGCAGGTAGCCCATCTCGACGTAGCGCAGCTTGCGGGTGGTCGGACGGCCCTGAACGCGGATCGGCGTGAGCGTGACGTTCGGGCGGACATGCGCTCGAATGAACTCTTCAGGATAGTCGTTGCCACCCAGCGTCGTGACGATCTCGACCGACTTGCAGAAGCTCGCGACATGATTGGCCGCGGCAATGACGCCGCCGGCAAACTGCTCGCCATTCTTGAGCAGGGTCGCGACGATGTTCTCCTTGGAGGCCTTCCCGAGCGCGGTGACGTACTGGTATTCGTCGATGATGGTGTCGCCGACCAACACGACGTGCATGTCCTGGATCTTGTCGATCAGCTTCAGCAGGCGTTCGGCGCCGCCGCCATCGCGCACCTTCTGGAGGTAGTCGCGCAGTGGGGGATCGTAGATGTCGAAATAGCGGTTCAGCAGCGACGACGAGCTGAACGTCACGTCGCGCGTGAAGACGATTCGCCCGCCGTGACGCTCGACCGCCTCGCGCTCCACCGCGATCTTGCCGGTCACGTCATCCTCGGGATTCTCGTAGTCCGAGCCCTTCACGTAGATGTCGGGGCGGACGGTATCGAGGACCGGCTCGGCGCTGGAGGTCTGATTGATGCCGACCCAGTCGACCGTGCCGAGCGCGGCCAGCATCTCGGCGCGCATGTTCTCCGGAAAGATCGGCCGTCCCGGGCCCTTGTTGACGTAACGGTCGGCGGTGATGGTCACCACGACGACGTCGGCCTCGTTGCGGGCTGCCAGGATGTGCCGGACGTGGCCGAGATGCACCAGATCGAACACGCCGTGGCAGAGCGCGACGGTCAGGCCATCAGCCTGTGCGGCGCGCGCAATCTCGCCGAGCTCCTCTATCGTCTTGATTTTCTCGTGCGGTGCCGGATGGCCGGCCGGCTTGTCTGTCGCAGCGTTACCCATGTGAATGACCCAAGGCGGCGGTCGGTCTCGATTGGCCGGCCCGGACATGATCGGCTGGCGGCGAAATTGGGGGGTGAACGAATCTGCTCAACGGCTTGCCTTCTGCGGGGTGGCCTCGTCGTCACCGAGATATTTGAACCAGTCCTTGGTGGCGTCGGCGATCTTGTCCACCGTCCAGAGCGGAGCGTCCTTGTACTGGTCCATCGATTTCAACATCGTCGCGACGCCGTCCTCGAACTTCACCTTCGGCGCCCATTTCAGGACCCGCTTGATCTTGCTGATGTCGGCGTAGGTGCAGTCGGGCTCGCCCGGGCGCTTGGGAATGTGGACCTTGTCGCCGCCGAGGAGATCGACCAGGCGGTTCACGCTGTAGGTGTTGTCCGAGCCGACATTGAAGATCTCGTGCGAGACATCGGAGTGCGCGGCGGTCACGAAGGCATCGGCGACGTCGCTGACGAAGGTGAAGTCGCGCGTCTGCTCGCCGTCGCCGACCACCGTGAAGGGCTTGCCCGCGAGCTTCTGTGCCATGAACACGCCGAACACGGCGCCGTAGGTGCCGGTGGTGCGATGGCGCGGTCCGAACACGTTGAACAGGCGCAACGCCACGGCGGGCAGCTTGTAGACCTGGCACCAGTGCATGACGCATTGCTCGCCGAGATTCTTGGTGAGCGCGTAGGGATACATCGGCCGGATCTCGGCGCTTTCCGGCGTGGGATAGACATCCGGAATGCCGTAGCAGGAGGAGGAAGCCGCATAGATGAAGCGGCTGGCGCCCGCGTGCCGCGCCGCTTCGAGAACGTTGACCGTGCCGTCGACATTGGCGCGGTGATAGGGGATCGGTGATTCGATCGAGGGTACGATGTCCGCCAGCGCGGCGAGATGGAAGACCCAATCTACTCCGTGAAAATACGGTTTGATCGCGTCCAGTTCGGTGACGTCCGCCCGCACGACCTGCAACTGGCTCGAACCGGCGCGTGCGGCGAGGTTTTCAGCGCGTCCGATCACGAAATTATCGAGCGCAATGACCTCATGGCCGTCATCGAGCAGGCGATCGACGAGGTGACTTCCAATGAAGCCGGCGCCACCAGTAACGATGCATTTCATGGGGAACATCCGTGACGCGAATGCCCAGCGAAATAGGCTCGCCAATGTTGAGTGAAACCCGAAAAGCCGACTATCAGTCGCCCGCAAACTTTGCAAGTAATATACCTTTGCAATCCTTGGTAATAGCCGGTATCACCCGGTGATGTTGCAATCGAGCCGTCAGCCTATGCCTGTCGAATCCGTCGATCCCGATCACAAGGCTTTCCTCGACGATTACATGGGGCGCCTGCATCGCGCGACGGCGGTCGACGACGGTGTTTTTGCGAGGATCTCCGCAACGCGCGCGTCCTGGTTGCGCACGCGTGAGCAGGGCGGTCGCGTCATCTTCATCGGCAACGGCGGGTCGGCCGGCATCGCTTCGCATCTGGCGATCGATCTGGCGAAGAATGCGTCGGTGCCCGCACTCTGCTTCAGCGATGCGAGCATGATGTCGTGCCTTGCCAACGATTACGGGTTCGAGGACTGGATCGCGCACGCCGTGCGGCTGAACGCGCGCGCCGGCGATTGCCTCGTCGCGATCAGCTCGTCGGGGCGTTCGAAGAACATCCTCAACGCGGTCGCGCAGGCGCGCCAGATGAAGCTCGACGTGATCACGTTGTCGGGCATGAACGCGGACAATCCGCTGCGCAATCTCGGCGACGTCAATTTCTGGGTCGACAGCCGCAGCTACAACATTGTCGAGACCACGCACCAGTTCTGGATGATGGCCGCAATCGACCTCATCATCGGTCGCGCGGAATATCCGGCGTCCTGAGGCGGGCATCCGATGCAGTCGCGATTCAAGCATGCGGCCCTGTTTTCGGTGAAGCTGCTGCTGTCGATCGCCGTGCTGGTCTACATCGCGCGTGGCCTCGACCTGCGCCAGCTGCGCGACCATCTCGTCTCGGTCGATCCGGTCCTGTTCGCCGTCGCGCTTGCGCTGATCTTCTTTCAGACCTTCGTGCTCAACGGCCGGTGGGAGCTGATCATGCGCGCGCTCGGCGTGTCGCTGGATTGGCTCGCCGGCTGGCGGATCCTCATGATCAGCCTGTGGTTCAACCAGGTGTTGCCGTCGTCGGTCGGCGGTGACGCGGTGCGGATCTGGCTGCTGCGCCAGCGCGACGTGCAGTGGCCGGAGGCGGTCAAGGGCGTCGCTGCCGACCGCTTTACGGCATTGATCGGACTGATCGTGTTGATGGTGGCCGGATTGCCGTTTCTGCTGTCGCGCGTGTCGAATCACGCTGCGATCCTGGCCATCGGCGGACTGACGGTGGCCGGCGTCGTCGGCACGCTGGTCCTGTTGACTCTCGACCGTCTGCCGAAGCGCTTCATCGCGCTTCCAGCGATTGCGAGCTTCGTCCGGTTCGGAACGCTGGTCAGGTTTTTGCTCCTGCAGTCCGAGCGCCGTGCGCTGCTGCTCGGATCGGCGCTCCTCATCCATCTCGTCACCGCCGCGGCTTGCTACGCTTTGGCGCGCGGCGTCGGAGCGCAGCTCTCGATCCTCGATGCCGGCATCCTGATTCCGCCGGTGGTGCTGTTGACGGCGGTCCCCATCTCGATCAGCGGCTGGGGCGTTCGCGAGGGAGCGATGGTCGCCTGCCTTGGTCTGGCGGGTGTGCCGTCCGAGCAGGCGCTGTCGGTATCGCTCTTGCTGGGCGCCATCAGCGTGATCATTGGACTCGTCGGTGGCGTCATCTGGCTGGCAAGTCCGGAGCGCGGCTCGTATTCGGCCGACAAGGCGGCCAAGGCGGCGGAGGACGCGCCCGGCTACGGGCTGGGCAACGAGGCCTCGAGCCATCCATGACCCCCTGGAGCCCGTTGCCGATCTGGTCTTCACAGGGTGGGATTACTTCACTCGCGCGCGTAACTCATTCTTCGGTTGCACGATGAAAAACCTGTTCTACCTCCGCAATACCTGCCGCCTCTGTCATTCCGACAAGCAAGAGCTGGTTGTCCCGATGGCGGGCATGCCGATCGGCACGCCGAACTTCCAGGTGCCGAACGCCAGCGTCGACGATCCCGTCTTCCGTGCTGCGGTCCCGATGGCGCTGCATCTGTGCCGGGACTGCGGCCACCTCCAGATCCTCCATGTCGGCAATCCGGAGATCCAGTACCGAAACTATGTCTATACCACCTCGCTCTCACTCGGCCTGCGCGAGCATTTCGCTACCTATGCCGACGACGTCGTCAGCCGTTTCGGCATTGCGTCGGGTTCGCTGGTGGTCGAGCTCGGCAGCAATGACGGATCGCTGCTCGGCTTCTTCAAGGAGCGGGGGATGCGGGTGCTGGGTGTTGATCCCGCCGTCGACATCGCGCGGCGCGCCACGGAGGCGGGCATCGAGACCATCGGCGATTTCTTCACCGATGCCGTTGGTCGCCGCATCCTGCAGAGCCATGGCGCGGCGAGCGTCGTGATCGCCAACAACATGATCGCCAATGTCGACAATCTGGATCCGCTGGTGATCGGGGTTCGCGACGTACTCGCGCCGGACGGATTGTTCGTCTTCGAAACGCAATACGGCGTCGACGTCACCGAGAAGAACCTGCTCGATACCGTCTATCACGAGCATCTGTCGTATTTTAACATCAAGCCGCTGATCCGTTTCTTCGCCCGGCTGGGCATGGAGCTGATCGACGTCCAGCACATCTGGACCAAGGGCGGCTCGATCCGCGTGACCGTGCAGCGCGCCGGCGGCGCCAAGAAACCGTCGGCCGAGGTCGCGCGTTTCGTTGCCGAGGAAGACCGGCTCGGCGTCGATCAGCCGGCCTATTATGTGCCGTACGTGAAGAGGATCGCCGCCATCCGTGACGAATTGGTCGCGATGGCCGATGCCGCCCATGCGCGCGGTGAGCTGGTCGCCGGCTATGGCGTCTCGGTGGGCACCACGACGCTGCTGCCGCAGTTCGGCCTGGAGAACAAGATCGACTTCCTCGTGGACGACGATCCCAACAAGGGGAAGGTGATGGCGGGCCCCGGCTATGACATCCCGATCCTGCCGCCTGCCGCTCTCTACGAGCGCAAGCCCGCGTTCGTCGTGGTCTTCGCCTGGCGCTATGTCGACCCGATCCGGGCCAAGCACGCCCGCTATTTCGCCGAAGGCGGGAAGTTCGTGGTGCCGCTGCCGGGGATTTCCATGGTCGACCGGGCCGACTGACGGCTCCCGATTAGCCTTGCCGGGGATGGGATGGCGCGTTCCGGGCGGTCGACAAGTCCTTGATCCACATGGCCTCTGCACGACCCTCGGGGGGAGGGCGGCCTGCCCGGGGCGAACTCTCTCTACCTTGACCTTTGGCCGCATCCGCAGTAGATACCCGGCACTCGCAGCCGGCCCGTTAGACGCGGATTTCCGGCGCGGCCTTGAAATCCCCGAACAATCGAGCCCGGTTTCCGGCTCATCCTTCGAGACAGAGGGCTGGGCCAACGGCGGCTGTTCGGATCCCTGAAATTCATTTGCGTCTGTCGACGGACGCTGGACCTCAAGCGATGGCAGTCAGCCCGTTCAAGTTCTTGCAGGAAGTGCGCTCGGAGACTGCCAAGGTCACCTGGCCGACCCGCCGTGAGACCACGATCACCACCATCATGGTGTTCGTCATGGTCGCGGTGGCTTCGATCTTCTTCTTCGCCGCCGACCTGATCATTCGCTACCTCGTCACCTTCCTCCTGGGCATTCAATGATGGCAACAGCAACCGCTCAAGTGTCCGACAAGCGCTGGTACATCGTCCACGCCTATTCGAACTTCGAGAAGAAGGTCGCCGAATCGATCCGCGAGCAGGCCAAGCAGCGCGGGCTCGAGGAGCTGTTCGAGCTGGTGCTGGTTCCGACCGAGAAGGTCACGGAAGTGCGCCGCGGCCGCAAGATCGACGCCGAGCGCAAGTTCTTCCCCGGCTACGTGCTGGTGAAGATGAAGCTGACCGACGAGGCGTTCCATCTGATCAAGAACACGCCGAAGGTCACGGGCTTCCTCGGCGCCGAGAACAAGCCGATGCCGATCTCGGAAGCCGAGGCCATGCGCATCCTGCACCAGGTGCAGGAGGGCGTGGAACGGCCGAAGGCGTCGGTGTCGTTCGAGATCGGCGAGAACGTGCGCGTGGCCGACGGCCCGTTCGCCTCGTTCTCGGGTGTGGTCGAGGAGATCGATGAGGCGCGCTCGCGCGTGAAGGTCGCCGTGTCGATCTTCGGCCGCGCGACGCCGGTCGAGCTGGAATTCGGTCAGGTCGAGAAGGTCTGATCGGGTAACGCGGGAGGCTTCGGTCTCGCGCAACAAGAGGCCGTGGGAGGGGGGGGGCGGTTGCCAGCCGCATCCGACCCAGACCACGAACCTGAAACCGCCGGTCCTGCCGGCACAACAGGAGTGATACATGGCAAAGAAAGTGACCGGATACCTGAAGCTTCAGGTCCCGGCCGGTGCGGCGAATCCCTCGCCCCCGATCGGTCCCGCGCTCGGTCAGCGCGGTCTCAACATCATGGAGTTCTGCAAGGCGTTCAACGCCCAGACCCAGAAGGAAGAGAAGAACACCCCGATCCCGGTGATCATCACCATCTATGCGGACCGTTCCTTCACCTTCGAGATGAAGACGCCGCCGATGTCCTACTTCCTCAAGCAGGCTGCAAAAATCCAGTCCGGCTCGAAGGCGCCGGGCCGCGACAAGGCCGGCAAGGTGACCAAGGCGCAGGTGCGCGAGATCGCCGAGAAGAAGATGAAGGACTTGAATTGCGACACCATCGAATCGGCCATGAAGATGGTCGAGGGCTCGGCCCGTTCGATGGGTCTGGAAGTTGCGGGGTAAGCGGCCATGGCAATCGGAAAGCGTTTGAACAAAGCCCGCGAAGGCATTGACCGCGAAAAGCTTTACCCGCTCGCGGACGCCATCAAGATGGTCAAGGAACGCGCGAAAGCGAAGTTCGACGAGACCATCGAGGTCGCGATCAATCTCGGCGTCGATCCGCGCCACGCCGACCAGATGGTCCGCGGCGTCGTTACCCTGCCGAACGGCACCG
Source organism: Bradyrhizobium sp. BRP23 (assembly GCF_020194135.1). Taxonomy (NCBI): domain Bacteria; kingdom Pseudomonadati; phylum Pseudomonadota; class Alphaproteobacteria; order Hyphomicrobiales; family Nitrobacteraceae; genus Bradyrhizobium; species Bradyrhizobium sp. BRP23. Next base: position 364,556 of record NZ_JADYVW010000002.1, read on the forward strand.
GCCGTACGCTCCGCGTCGGCGTGTTCGCCCGCGGCGCCAAGGCCGATGAAGCCAAGGCCGCCGGTGCCGACGTCGTCGGCGCCGAGGACCTGGTCGAAAAGGTGCAGAACGGCACGATCGATTTCGACCGCTGTATCGCCACCCCCGACATGATGCCGCTGGTCGGCCGCCTCGGTAAGGTGCTCGGCCCGCGCGGCCTGATGCCGAACCCGAAGATCGGTACCGTGACCATGGACGTCACCGGTGCGGTGAAGGGCGCCAAGGGCGGCTCGGTCGAGTTCCGCGTCGAGAAGGCCGGCATCCTGCAGGCCGGCGTCGGCAAGGCCTCGTTCTCCGAGGAGAAGCTGGTCGAGAACATCAAGGCTCTGGCTGACGCGGTCTCCAAGGCGAAGCCGGCCGGTTCCAAGGGCACTTACATCCAGCGCGTTGCAGTGTCCTCGACGATGGGCCCGGGCGTGAAGGTCGAGCCGGGCACCATTCTCGGCTGAGGTTTGGAAATTGCATGAGGCGAGGGGCGGGATCGGGCGACCGATTCCGCCCCTCGTCGTTTGTGGCGGCGCTCTTCGGAAACAACAACAATGGCTGACAAGGTCCTGATCTACTCGCGCTTTCCCAAGTCGATGATGGCGCGCTTCGCCGAGCGGTTCGAGCTGCTCGACACCGGCGGCAAGCCCGTGCGGGAGGTGTTTCCGGCGGAGGAGCTGGGCGGCATCCGCGCACTGCTGACTGCTGGCGGCTCGCCACTCGGTGCGGAGGCGATGGACCTGTTTCCGAAGCTCGGCGCCATCGTCTGCTATGGGACTGGCTATGATGGCGTCGACCTGAAGGCGGCGGCCAGCCGGAACATCGCGGTCGGTCACAGCCCAGGTGCCAATGCGGCTTCTGTCGCCGACATCGCGATGACCTTGATGCTGGCGACGACGCGGCGGATTTTGGTGGCCGACCAATATGTCCGCAGCGGCGATTGGGCGGCCTCGAAACAGTCGCCGATGATGCGTCCCCAGGCCGGCATGCCCGGCCGCCGCATCGGCATCTACGGCATGGGTGAGATCGGCCGCAAGATCGCCGCGCGCTGTGCTGCTTTCGAGAGCGAGGTCGGCTATTTCAGCCGCACCCGGTATGATCTGCCCTATCAGTACTTTCAGACCCTGGAGGCGCTCGCCGATTGGTGCAGCGTCCTGATGATCGCGGTGCGGGCAGGGGCCGAGACCCAACATGCCGTCAACGCCGATATCCTCAGGCGCCTCGGGGCGGAGGGCTACGTCGTCAACATCTCCCGCGGCTCCGTCATCGACGAGAAGGCCCTGGTCGCGGCGCTCACCGACAAGACCATCGCGGGGGCGGGCCTCGACGTCTTCGAGAAGGAACCGCACGCGCCTGACGCCCTGACCGAACTCCCCAACGTGGTGTTCGCCCCGCATATCGGCGGCCACACCCTGGATTCGCACGTCGCCATGCAGAACTGCGTGCTGGCCAACCTGACCGCGTTCTTCGAGGGCAAAACGCTGCCGTACCGGATCAAATCGGCCTGAATCGGCCCTTGTTGGGCCATCTCAAGGCCAACCGCCAATCGATTGGAACTGGTGTGAATTTTGCTCTTGGCAAGCAGGCTCCGAGCGGTTAAAGAACCGCCTCCGGACGTGCCGGCCTCGGCTGGCGCGTTCGTGCACGCATTCCGAAAACCCGACACGACAGGAGATCATTCCTTTTCAGGACGTCCGTGAGGATTTGCCCGAAAAGGAAGGAAGATCCGTCTTTTGGCAGGGATGCGGGCAGAGGTCGGGCGGTTCGCCGGCTGACCTCGTCCTGTCCAAGACTGCAGGCGCCCGCGGGGAATCTCGATTCCTCAACGGCTTAATCGCATGGCCTGCATAGACGGGTGAAGACCGGATTTCACTTCGCATCCAGCTTTAAGGGCTGGTTTTGCGAAACGGGTCTGGTTCGGACCTCGACACGCCGTGGGCCCTTGGGCTCCCGGAGGGCAGGCTTTGAATTGTCGTCTTGCCCGGCGTGTCCGATGGGTTTTTGACCCGGAGGTTCAGGTTTGGGCGGGACGATGGGTGCAACCCGGCGGTCCCGCTTCTCGCGATGACCGCCAACCGGAGAGAGCTTGCTGTGGAACGAGCGGCAAAAAAAGAAGCGGTCGAACAGCTCAACGAGGTCTTCAAGACCACGAGCGTCGCGATCGTTGCTCAATATTCCGGCCTCACCGTCGCCCAGATGCAGAAGCTGCGCCAGCAGATGAAGCAGGCGGGTGCCGCGGTGAAGGTCTCGAAGAACCGTCTCGCCAAAATTGCTCTTGAAGGCACTGACGTCGTTGCCATCGGCCCCATGCTGAAGGGGCCGACCGTGATCGCGACTTCGAACGATCCGGTAGCGGCGCCAAAGGTCGCCATCGAATTCGCCAAGGCGAACGAAAAGTTCGTCATCGTCGGCGGATCGATGGGGAAGACCGTCCTGAATGTCGATGGCGTGAAGGCGCTTGCCTCGCTGCCGTCGCTTGACGAACTGCGCGGCAAGATCGTCGGCCTCATCGTGGCCCCGGCGACCAAGCTGGCCCAGCTCGCCAACGCGCCCGCGGGCAAGCTCGCGCGCGTCATCCAGGCTCATGCCTCAAAGGGCGAAGCGGCCTGACGCCCTTCGCAAAACTCAAACCCGAACCAGACTTACAGTTAAGGAAACTGAACAATGGCTGACCTGCAGAAGATCGTTGACGACCTCTCGAGCCTGACCGTGCTCGAAGCTGCCGAACTCGCGAAGCTCCTCGAAGAGAAGTGGGGCGTTTCGGCTGCCGCGGCTGTCGCCGTGGCCGGCCCGGCCGCTGGCGGCGGCGGTGCTGCCGCTCCGGCGGAAGAGAAGACTGAGTTCACGGTCGTTCTCGCCAGCGCCGGCGACAAGAAGATCGAGGTCATCAAGGAAGTCCGCGCCATCACCGGTCTCGGCCTGAAGGAAGCAAAGGACCTCGTCGAGGGTGCTCCGAAGCCGCTGAAGGAAGGCGTGAACAAGGACGAAGCCGACAAGATCAAGGCCCAGCTCGAGAAGGCTGGCGCCAAGGTCGAGCTCAAGTAAGCACTGCTTACTGGCGGGATCCCGGGCGGGCAACGGCTCTGCCCGGGATCCTGGTCCCCCTTCGAGAGGGTGGACCGGAATGCAAAAGGCGTGCGACGGAACGATCCGACGCAGGCCAAACACGAAAAAGTGTGGGGATTTGAGGGTTTGACCCTCGAATCTGCACTATTGTCGCCCCATATCGGGTCGGCAGCACGAAAGCGCGGTGGGCAGGGATGCCGGATTTCCCTGTAAGCCGTTGGGAGAGCAGGCTATTTCGGGCTTTTGCAGTCCGTGAAGATGATCGTTGTGACGGGCGGGCGCGCATCTGCGCCCCGCGCGTCGTTTTGCGTTTTGAAGGTCTGAAGAACAGATTCAGGACATCGGCGCCTGAAACTGCGTCTCCGGCCCCCCAAGACGGGTTCGAAAATTCAACCCGGAAAGCGGTGGCAGCCGCGGTCCGGACGGTGCGCCCAGGGCGGGCGACGAAAATGAGAGGCCACGATGGCGCAGCAGACATTCACCGGTCGCAAACGCGTTCGCAAGTTCTTCGGACACATCAAGGAAGTCGCCGAGATGCCGAACCTCATCGAGGTTCAGAAGGCGTCCTATGACCAGTTCCTGATGGTGGACGAACCCCAGGGCGGACGTCTCGACGAGGGTCTGCAGGCGGTGTTCCGCTCGGTGTTTCCGATCTCCGACTTCTCCGGCACCTCGATGCTGGAATTCGTCCGCTACGAGTTCGAGCAGCCGAAATACGACGTCGACGAGTGCCGCCAGCGCGGCATGACCTTCGCTGCGCCCCTCAAGGTGACGCTGCGCCTCATCGTGTTCGATATCGACGAGGAAACCGGCGCGAAGTCGGTGAAGGACATCAAGGAGCAGGACGTCTACATGGGCGACATCCCGCTCATGACGATGAACGGCACCTTCATCGTCAACGGCACCGAGCGCGTCATCGTCTCGCAGATGCACCGTTCGCCCGGCGTGTTCTTCGACCACGACAAGGGCAAGACCCATTCCTCGGGCAAGCTGCTGTTCGCCGCCCGCGTCATCCCCTATCGCGGTTCCTGGCTCGACATCGAGTTCGACGCCAAGGACATCGTCTATGCGCGTATCGACCGTCGCCGCAAGATTCCGGTGACGTCGCTGATGTTCGCCCTCGGCCTCGACGGCGAGGCGATCCTGTCCACGTTCTACAAGAAGATTCTCTACAAGCGGACCAAGGAAGGCTGGCGCGTTCCGTTCGACGCCAACCGCTTCCGCGGCTACTCCACGGTCAACGACCTGATCGATGCCGACACCGGCAAGGTCGTGCTCGAGGCCGGCAAGAAGCTCACCGTCCGCGCCGCCCGCCAGCTCCAGGAGAAGGGGCTGAAGGCGCTGCGCATGGCCGACGAGGAACTGGTCGGCAACTACGTCGCCGAGGATCTCGTCAACCCCAAGACCGGTGAGATCCACGCCGAGGCCGGTGAGGAGATCACCGACAAGCTGATGAAGGCGCTCAACGAGCAGGGCTACAAAGAACTGCCGCTGCTCGACATCGACCACGTCAATGTCGGCCCCTACATCCGCAACACGCTCTCGGCCGACAAGAACATGACGCGCGAGGACGCGCTGTTCGACATCTACCGCGTGATGCGTCCGGGCGAGCCGCCAACGCTGGAATCGGCGCAGGCCATGTTCCAGTCGCTGTTCTTCGACGCCGAGCGCTACGACCTCTCCGCGGTCGGCCGCGTCAAGATGAACATGCGCCTCGACCTCGATGCGCCCGACACCCAGCGCACGCTGCGCAAGGAGGACATCCTCTCCGTCATCAAGACGCTGGTGGATCTGCGCGACGGCAAGGGCGAGATCGACGACATCGACCATCTCGGCAACCGCCGCGTGCGTTCGGTCGGCGAGCTCATGGAGAACCAGTACCGCATCGGCCTGTTGCGCATGGAGCGCGCGATCAAGGAGCGCATGTCCTCGGTCGACATCGACACGGTCATGCCGCAGGACCTGATCAACGCCAAGCCGGCCGCCGCCGCGGTGCGCGAGTTCTTCGGCTCCTCGCAGCTCTCGCAGTTCATGGACCAGACCAACCCGCTCAGCGAGATCACCCACAAGCGCCGCCTCTCGGCGCTCGGACCGGGCGGTCTCACCCGCGAGCGCGCTGGCTTCGAGGTGCGCGACGTGCACCCGACGCATTACGGCCGCATCTGCCCGATCGAGACGCCGGAAGGTCCGAACATCGGCCTGATCAACTCGCTCGCGACCTTCGCGCGCGTGAACAAGTACGGCTTCGTCGAGACGCCGTATCGCAAGGTCAAGGATGGCCGTGTCACCGACGAGGTCGTGTACCTGTCGGCGATGGAGGAAGGGCGCTATTCCGTGGCCCAGGCCAACGTGCCGGTCGACGCCAAGGGCCGCTTCACCGAAGACCTCGTGGTCTGCCGTTCGAGCGGCACCCGCGACGTCGTGCCGATGACGCCCGACAAGGTCGACTACATGGACGTGTCGCCGAAGCAGCTCGTTTCGGTCGCCGCGGCGCTGATCCCGTTCCTCGAGAACGACGACGCCAACCGCGCGCTGATGGGCTCGAACATGCAGCGCCAGGCGGTGCCGCTGGTTCGCGCCGAGGCGCCGTTCGTCGGCACCGGCATGGAGGGCGTGGTTGCCCGTGACTCGGGCGCTGCGATCGCGGCGCGCCGTTCGGGCGTGATCGACCAGATCGATGCGACCCGCGTCGTCATCCGCGCCACGGAAGATCTCGATCCGACCAAGTCGGGCGTCGATATCTACCGCCTCATGAAGTACCAGCGCTCGAACCAGTCGACCTGCATCAACCAGCGTCCGCTGGTGAAGGTCGGCGACGTCGTCAGGAAGGGCGACATCATCGCCGACGGTCCTTCGACCGATCTCGGCGAGCTCGCGCTCGGCCGCAACGTGCTGGTCGCGTTCATGCCGTGGAACGGCTACAACTTCGAAGACTCGATCCTGCTCTCCGAGCGGATCGTGAAGGAGGACGTCTTCACCTCGATCCACATCGAGGAGTTCGAGGTGATGGCCCGCGACACCAAGCTCGGACCTGAGGAAATCACCCGCGACATTCCGAACGTCTCGGAAGAAGCGCTGAAGAACCTCGACGAAGCCGGTATCGTCTACATCGGCGCGGAAGTGCGCGCCGGCGACATCCTGGTCGGCAAGATCACGCCGAAGGGCGAAAGCCCGATGACGCCGGAAGAGAAGCTGCTGCGCGCCATCTTCGGCGAGAAGGCCTCCGACGTCCGCGACACCTCGCTGCGCGTTCCCCCGGGCGTGCAGGGCACCATCGTCGAAGTGCGCGTGTTCAACCGCCACGGCGTCGACAAGGACGAGCGTGCGCTGGCGATCGAGCGGGAGGAGATCGAGCGCCTCGCCAAGGACCGCGACGACGAGCAGGCGATCCTGGACCGCAACGTCTACAACCGTCTTGCCGAGCTGCTCGAGGGGCGGCAGGGCATTGCAGGTCCCAAGGGCTTCAAGAAGGACACCAAGATCACCCGTGCGGTGCTCGAGGAGTATCCGAAGTCGCAATGGTGGCTGTTCGCTTCGCCCAACGACAAGCTGATGGCCGAGATCGAGGCCATGCGGAAGCAGTACGACGAGTCGAAGAAGGGACTGGAACAGCGCTTCCTCGACAAGGTCGAGAAGCTTCAGCGCGGTGACGAATTGCCGCCCGGCGTGATGAAGATGGTCAAGGTCTTCGTCGCGGTGAAGCGCAAGATCCAGCCCGGCGACAAGATGGCCGGCCGCCACGGCAACAAGGGCGTGGTGTCGAAGATCGTGCCGATCGAGGACATGCCGTTCCTCGAAGACGGCACGCATGCCGACATCGTGCTCAATCCGCTCGGCGTGCCTTCGCGCATGAACGTCGGACAGATCCTCGAGACCCATCTCGGCTGGGCCTGCGCCGGCCTCGGCAAGCGTATCGGCCAGACCGTCGATGCGTACCTGTCGAAGCAGGACATCAAGCCGCTGAAGGAGACCTTGAAGAAGGTCTACGGCGAGGACGAGACGATCAAGTCGCTCAACGACAACGAGCTGCTCGAGCTCGGCCATAACCTCAGCCGCGGCGTGCCGATCGCAACCCCGGTGTTCGACGGCGCCAAGGAAGCCGATATCGAGGAGATGCTGAAGCTCGCCGGTCTCGACGCTTCGGGTCAGTCGACCGTCTATGACGGCCGCACCGGCGATCCGTTCGATCGCAAGGTGACGGTGGGCTACATCTACATGCTCAAGCTGCACCATCTGGTCGACGACAAGATCCATGCGCGTTCGATCGGTCCGTACTCGCTCGTCACCCAGCAGCCGCTGGGCGGCAAGGCGCAGTTCGGCGGCCAGCGCTTCGGCGAAATGGAGGTGTGGGCGCTCGAGGCTTACGGCGCGGCGTACACGCTCCAGGAGATGCTGACGGTGAAGTCGGACGACGTCGCCGGCCGTACCAAGGTGTACGAGGCGATCGTGCGCGGCGACGACACGTTCGAGGCCGGTATTCCGGAATCGTTCAACGTGCTGGTCAAGGAAATGCGCTCGCTCGGCCTCAACGTCGACCTGCACAACTCCAAGATGGGACCGGCGCCGACGTCGGAAGCGGCCGAGTAATTCGACCTGTCATGCCCGGCCTTCGCGGCCGGGCATCGGCGCCCCGCCCGAGGCCTTGAGGGCAGGGCGCCATGCAGAAGTGATTTTCGAATTTGCGGCCGGAGGCGACCGGCACGCGAGGAGAAGACGATGAACCAAGAAATTATGAATCTCTTCAACCCGACGACGCCGGCTCAGGTCTTCGACCAGATCCGGATCTCGATCGCGTCTCCAGAGAAGATTCTGTCCTGGTCCTACGGCGAGATCAAGAAGCCGGAGACCATCAACTATCGTACCTTCAAGCCCGAGCGCGACGGCCTGTTCTGCGCCCGCATCTTCGGGCCGATCAAGGACTACGAGTGCTTGTGCGGCAAGTACAAGCGCATGAAGTACAAGGGCATCATCTGCGAGAAGTGCTCGGTCGAGGTCACGCTGTCGCGCGTCCGGCGCGAGCGCATGGGTCATATCGAACTCGCAGCCCCCGTCGCGCACATCTGGTTCCTGAAGTCGCTGCCCTCGCGCATCGGCCTCCTGCTCGACATGACGCTGAAGGATCTCGAGCGGATCCTCTACTTCGAATATTACGTCGTGCTCGAGCCGGGCCTCACCGCGCTGAAGGACCGTCAGCTGCTGTCGGAAGACGAGTATCTGAAGGCGCAGGACGAGTACGGCCAGGACAGCTTCACCGCCATGATCGGCGCCGAGGCGATCCGCGAGCTGCTCAAGGGCATGGACCTCGAGAAGCTCGAGGCCTCGCTGCGTGCCGAGATGCAGGAGACCGACTCCGACATCAAGCACAAGAAGCTCGCCAAGCGTCTGAAGATCGTGGAAGCGTTCCGCCATTCCGGCAACAAGCCGGAATGGATGATCATGACCGTGATCCCGGTGATTCCGCCGGACCTGCGTCCGCTGGTGCCGCTGGACGGCGGCCGTTTCGCGACCTCTGATCTCAACGACCTCTATCGCCGCGTCATCAACCGCAACAACCGCTTGAAGCGGCTGATGGAGCTGCGCGCGCCCGACATCATCATCCGCAACGAGAAGCGCATGCTTCAGGAAGCGGTCGATGCGCTGTTCGACAACGGCCGCCGCGGCCGCGTCATCACCGGCGCCAACAAGCGTCCGCTGAAGTCGCTCGCCGACATGCTCAAGGGCAAGCAGGGCCGCTTCCGCCAGAACCTGCTCGGCAAGCGCGTCGACTATTCGGGCCGTTCGGTGATCGTGGTCGGTCCCGAGCTGCGCCTGCATCAGTGCGGCCTGCCGAAGAAGATGGCGCTCGAGCTGTTCAAGCCGTTCATCTATTCGCGGCTCGACGCCAAGGGCCTGTCCACCACCGTGAAGCAGGCCAAGAAGCTGGTCGAGAAGGAACGGCCCGAGGTCTGGGACATCCTGGACGAGGTGATCCGCGAGCATCCGGTGCTGCTCAACCGCGCCCCGACGCTGCACCGCCTCGGCATTCAGGCATTCGAGCCCGTGCTGATCGAGGGCAAGGCGATCCAGCTTCACCCGCTGGTCTGCTCCGCGTTCAACGCCGACTTCGACGGCGACCAGATGGCCGTGCACGTTCCGCTGTCGCTCGAAGCGCAGCTGGAAGCGCGCGTCCTGATGATGTCGACCAACAACATCCTGCATCCCGCGAACGGCCAGCCGATCATCGTGCCGTCGCAGGACATCGTGCTCGGTCTGTACTACGTCTCGATCATGCGCGAAGGCCTGCCCGGCGAGGGTAAGGTGTTCGGCGACATGGCCGAGCTCGAGCATGCGCTGCACGCGAAGGTCATCCACCTCCACACCAAGATCAAGTACCGGTGGGAAGGCATGGACGAGACCGGCAAGGTCTCCAAGCGCTGGATCGAGACCACCGCCGGCCGCGTCATGCTCGGCAATCTGCTGCCGAAGAACCCGCGCATCTCCTACGAGATCATCAACAAGCTGATGACCAAGCGCGAGATCTCCGGCGTCATCGACCAGGTCTACCGCCACTGCGGCCAGAAGGAGACGGTGATCTTCTGCGACCGCATCATGGCGCTCGGCTTCTACAACGCGTTCAAGGCCGGCATCTCGTTCGGCAAGGACGACATGGTCGTGCCGCACGGCAAGTGGAAGATCGTCGACACCACCCGTACGCTGGCGAAGGATTTCGAGCAGCAGTACAACGACGGCCTGATCACCCATGGCGAGAAGTACAACAAGGTCGTCGACGCCTGGTCGAAGGCCACGGAAGAAATCGCCAAGGCGATGATGAAGGAGATCTCCGCCACCAAGAAGACGGCGAGCGGAGCCGACGCCGACATCAACTCGATCTACATGATGGCTCACTCCGGTGCCCGCGGTTCGCCGGCCCAGATGCGCCAGCTCGCCGGCATGCGCGGCCTGATGGCCAAGCCGTCGGGCGAGATCATCGAGACGCCGATCATCTCGAACTTCAAGGAAGGCCTCTCGGTGCTCGAGTACTTCAACTCGACCCACGGCGCCCGCAAGGGCCTCGCGGACACCGCGTTGAAGACCGCGAACTCCGGCTACCTGACCCGTCGTCTCGTCGACGTGGCGCAGGACTGCATCATCACGCAGAGCGACTGCGGCACCAAGCTCGGCATCAAGATGCGCGCCATCGTCGATGCCGGTACCGTGGTCGCCTCGCTCGGCTCGCGCATCCTCGGACGCACGGCCTGCGAAGACGTGCGTGACAGCTCGGGCCAGGTGATCGTCAAGCGCGATACGCTGATGGAAGAGAGCCACGTGGACGCCATCCACCAGGCCGGCATCCAGGAGGTGAAGATCCGCTCGGCGCTGACCTGCGAGCTCGTCAACGGCATCTGCGGCAAGTGCTACGGCCGCGACCTCGCCCGCGGCACGCCGGTCAACCACGGCGAAGCGGTCGGCGTTATCGCGGCGCAGTCGATCGGCGAGCCGGGCACCCAGCTCACCATGCGCACCTTCCACATCGGCGGTGCGGCGCAGCTCAACGAGCAGTCCTTCGTCGAAGCCAACTTCGACGGCAAGATCGTGATCAGGAACAAGGCCATCGCCCGCAACAGCGAAGGTCACCTGATCGCCATGGTGCGCAACATGGTTGTCGCGATCGTCGATGCCGACGGCACCGAGCGTGCGACGCACCGTATCCAGTACGGTTCGCGCCTGCACGTCGACGAGGGCGACATGGTCAAGCGCGGCCAGCGTATCGTCGAGTGGGATCCCTACACCCGTCCGCTGCTCACCGAGGTCGAAGGAACCATCGGCTTCGAGGATCTGGTGGAGGGGCAGTCGATCTCGGAAACGCTCGACGAGGCCACCGGTATCGCCAAGCGCGTGGTCATCGACTGGCGCTCGACCCGCGGCGGCTCGGACCTGCGTCCGGCCATCGTGGTCAAGGGCAAGGACGGCAAGGTGCTCAAGCTCGCCCGCGGCGGCGATGCGCGCTACATGCTGTCGGTCGACGCCATTCTCTCGGTCGACATCGGAGCCAAGGTCCAGCCGGGCGACATCCTCGCCCGTGTCTCGACCGAAAGCGCCAAGACGCGTGACATCACCGGCGGTCTGCCGCGGGTGGCGGAACTGTTCGAGGCTCGGCGCCCGAAGGATGCGGCGATCATCGCCGAAATCGCGGGTACCATCCGGTTCGGGCGCGACTACAAGAACAAGCGTCGCATCTCGATCGAGCCGATGGACAAGACCGACGAGCCGCGCGAGTACCTGATCCCGAAGGGCAAGCACATCCACCTTCAGGACGGCGACGTCGTCGAAAAGGGCGACTTCATCGTGGAAGGCAACCCGGCGCCGCACGACATCCTCGCGGTCAAGGGCATCGAGGAGCTCGCGGCCTATCTGGTCAACGAGATCCAGGAGGTCTACCGGCTGCAGGGCGTGCTCATCAACGACAAGCACATCGAGGTGATTGTCCGTCAGATGCTCCAGAAGGTGGAAATCACCGACCAGGGCGACACGGACATGATCTCCGGCGAGCAGGTCGATAAGATCGAGTTCGACGCGCTGAACGTGAAGGCCAAGGAAGAGGGCAAGAAGCCCGCCACGGGAACGCCGGTTCTGCTCGGCATCACCAAGGCGAGCCTCCAGACCCGCTCCTTCTTCTCGGCGGCATCGTTCCAGGAGACCACCCGCGTCCTCACCGAGGCGGCGGTCAACGGCAAGATCGATCCGCTCGAAGGCCTCAAGGAGAACGTCATCGTCGGCCGGCTGATCCCGGCGGGCACCGGCGCCTCCATGGCCAAGATCCGCGAAGTCGCCATGAAGCGCGACAAGCTGATCCTGGACGAGCGGGAGAAGCAGGCCGCCGTCGTGTCGCCGGCGCCGGAAGCCGAGCTTCCTGCGCTGCCGCCCGCGGAGTGATCGTTCATCCGTAGGAATACCGAGGACAATGAAAAGGCCGGCTTTTGCCGGCCTTTTTGCTGCTTTGTTGCGATGCGGGATCAACCTTTGTTCATCTTTCCTTCAGCCGCAAAAGCGCTTGTGCTATGGCGCCTTAGACCGGTGGTCCCGCCAAGGGGGCAGGGCCGGAAGACCACGGAACTCTCATGCTTGATCTCGCAATCGTAGGCGGCGGCCCCGGCGGGCTGATGAGCGCCTGGTACCTGAAGCGCAAGCTCGGCGACCTCTGCCGCGTCACCATCTACGAGGCCTCCGACAGGCTCGGCGGCAAGATCGTCACCCGCAAGTTCGATTCGGCGCCCGCGATGTACGAGGCCGGCGTTGCCGAGATCTACGACTACTCGATGACGGGCCCGGACCCGCTGCGCGAGCTGATCCAGCATTTCGGCCTTCAGACCATTCCGATGGATGCCGAGCAGGTGCAGTTCGGCGGTGAGCTGCTCAACGACGTTCCCGGCATGCGCCGCAAATACGGCGCCAAGACTGCCGCCGCGATCGAAGCCTTCCGCAAGCGTTGCGCCGAGGTGATGTCGCCGGTGGAATATTACGAGGGCGTCGGCGCGCACGACAACGAACATCCCTGGGCCTACAAGACCGCCGAGCAGGTGCTCGACGAGGAGGTCGAGGACGTCACCGCAAAGCGCTTCTTCAAGGTGATGGCGCGTTCCGACATCGCGACCGAGAGCCACAACACCAACGGGCTCAACGCGCTCAAGAACTATCTTATGGACGTCGACGGCTATATCGGCCTCTATTCCATCCAGAACGGCAACGAGCAGCTGATCGAATGCCTGCAGTCGGAGGTCAATGCCGACATCCAGCTCAATCACCGCGTGCTCACCGTCGGCAAGGCGCCGACCGGCCGGTATCAGCTCAAGATGATGAACGGCAAGGGGCCGGAGACCCGTGACTTCGATCTCGTGCTGGTCTGCCTGCCGCATTCCTGGCTCGCCACTCTCGGCTGGGAGGGCGAGCAGCTGCGCAGGTCGATGGTCAAGCACGTGGCCTATTTCGACCGTCCCGCGCACTATCTGCGCGTCTCGATCCTGTTCGACGAGCCGTTCTGGGGCGACAAGATTCCGGGCGCCTGGTTCATGTCGGAAGCCTTCGGCGGCTGCTGCGTCTACAACGAGGGCGCACGTCACGATGTCGGCAAGCATGGTGTTCTGAACTGGCTCATTCCCGGCTCTGACGCACTGGCTTTTGCCAATCTGTCGGACCAGGAGCTGATCGAGACCGCCCTGAAATCGCTGCCGGCTTCTCTCGGCGATGCGCGTCTGCACTTTATGGAAGGCAAGATCCACCGCTGGCTGTCCTCGGTGAACGCGCTGCCTGGTGGTTTGCCCGCGCGCGACGTCATGACCAATCACCGGCCCGAGCCGAAGGAGCACCCCGGCATCGTGGTGGTCGGCGACTATCTGTTCGATTCGACGCTGAACGGCCTACTGGATTCCTCGGACGCGGCGACCGACATCATCCTGACCGAGATGATGCGCCTGCGCCGCCAGCGCGCGCAGGACGACAAGCCGCTCTCGGACAAGATCGATCGCAAATATTTCGAGAATTATCGCGGTCTCGGCCCCTATCATCAGGCATGGCGGCACTTCACCGATCCCGACTACCTGACGAAGCTGATCGGCATCGTCTGGGGCAGGGCGGCGGGCGCCAAGCTGCTGGTCGCGGGCTCCGCCAGCGGCGAACTGGTCGGCGCCCTGCGCGATCGCGGCATCGATGCATGGGGAATCGAGAACAACCGCGCGATCCACGCCAGGACGCCGAAATCGCTGAAGAAGTACAACAAGCTCGGCACGATCACCGACATGCCGTTCAAGGACGGCACGTTCGACTTCGTGTTCGAGACCAGCCTCTGCCACGTTTCCCCCAAGCAAGTGGTCCGCGCGATCCGCGAGCTCAACCGCGTGGTCAAGACCGGCCTCGTGTTCGGCTCCATCACCTCGGACATGGCGCCGGCATTGATCGACCGCTACGACCTCCTGCGCGGAGTCAAGAAGCTCGGCACCTGGTGGGAATGGTCCGAACTGTTCTTCGGCAACGGCTTCGACCTATCGATGCACCGCAAGGATTGCACCGATGCGCTGTGGGAGGCGACGCTCGCCGCCAACAAGGGGCCGGGGCAGTGGTACGCCGACGCGGACAGCTTGCGCTATTCCTTCTTCGACAAGGTCGAGGACGAGGACTAGCCTTGGGGACGCCAACCGAATTCGCCAATTGTTTTGCCGAATTCATCTTGATCGCATAGAATCGGTGCAATAGCGGTTGCCGCTATTTCCTGCGTTCTCTGCGGTCATGCCGGCCGTCAGCATCGGTTGGTTTCATGGCATCCAAGCCTTTCTTGCCTGGCGACAAGCCTCGATCTCCCGATCAACAGAAGCTCGCCGCGGAGGAGGCGGCCGGGCTCGATGGCAAGCTCGCCGACGCTGCCAAGCCGGATCTCAAGGACGACGAGGACGCCGAAGACGAGGGGGATGACGAGCTGGAGCTCGACGAGGACGATGAGGACGAGGACCTCGTCGTCTTTACCGCGCGCGAAGCCGCCGGGGCCCTTGCGACCATTGTCGGGTTCGTCAAGCCCTATCTCTCCAACTACAAGCGGATGCTGTCATTCGTGGCATTCGGCGTCGTGGTCGAGACGTTGTTCAACGTCATCATGCCGCTCAGCCTCAAGTTCCTGATCGACGATGCGCTCGGCGAGGAGGATTTTCAGGCGCTCTACAAGATCCTCGGCGTGCTCGCCGTCGCCGGCATTTTCACCTCGATCGTTGCGGTCTGGTACGAACGCTGGGACGCGCGACTCGCCGCTTGCGTCATCTCCGATGTTCGCAAACGCCTGTTCGAGCACGTCCAGGACCTGCCCGCCGCCTATTTCGGCCGCACCAGGCGCGGCGAGATCCTATCGCGCTTCTCGGTCGATCTCTCGGCCTTCGAAGGCTCGGTCAAGACGTTCGCCAACAGTGCCGCGCTGCCGTTCCTGGAGCTGATCGCCGGCATCATCCTGATGCTGTTCCTCAACTGGCAGCTCGCCGTCGTCGCGCTGCTGGTGTTCCCGATCACGCTGATCGGCCCGCGGATCCTGACGCCGAAGGCGGTGCAGGCCAATTACGAACAGAAGCTCAATGAATCGGCGTTGCTGGGCCAAGTCCAGGAGAACGTGGCCGCCCAGGCGGTCATCAAGGCGTTCAGCCTGCAACGCAAGATGTTCGGCTTCTTCCGGTTACGCAACGACGAGACCCGCAACAAGATGGCCTCGGCCACATTCCTCTCGACCATGGTGGAGCGGACAGTCACCATCTCGGTGCTCCTCCTGCACCTTGTGGTGCTCGCGATCGGCGCGTATCTGGCGACCAAGGGCCATATCACCATCGGCACCTTTGTCACCTTCGAGAGCGCGTTCTGGGAGGTCTCCTACAACATCGCCCATGTGATGCATTTCATCCCGGTGTCGATCTCCTCGGCCGCCGCGATCCGCCACATCCAGGAGTTGCTCGACGAGCCGACCCGCAGCGCCGATCGGCCGGGCGCGCCCGATCTGCCGCGCATCACCCACGACATTACCTTCGATCACGTCACCTTCCAGTACGAGGGCAGTCAGACGCCGGTGCTGGACAATCTCAGCCTCAAGCTCGATGCCGGCAAGCGCATCGCGATCGTCGGTCCGAGCGGCTCCGGCAAGAGCACGCTGCTCAATTTGATCCTGCGGCTCTACGTGCCCGACGAAGGCCGCGTCACCATCGACGGGGTCGACGTCCGCAAGGTGACGCTGGACTCGCTGCGCCGGAGCATGGCGGTGGTGTTCCAGGAGAACATGCTGTTCAACATGTCGATCCGCGAGAACATCCGGCTCGGCAAGGAGGGCGCAACGGACGAGGAGGTGGAGGAGGCGGCCAAGAAGGCCGAGATCCACCGCTACATCATGAGCCTGCCGCAGCGCTACGACACGCCGGTCGGCGAGCGCGGCGACACGCTGTCGGGCGGCCAACGCCAGCGCATTGCGATCGCGCGCGCGATCATCCGCAACCCCTCCGTGCTGCTGCTGGACGAAGCAACTTCGGCGCTGGACCAGACCACCGAGGCCGCAATCAACCGCACGCTGCTCAGGGTCGCCAAGGGTCGCACCATGATCTGGTCGACCCACCGCCTGACCTCGGTGGTCGAGATGGACGAGATCATCGTGATTTCAGGGGGCAGGGCGATCGAGCGCGGTTCCCATGCCGAGTTGCTCGCCAAGAATGGCACCTATCGCAAGCTGTGGAACGACCAGATCCACCAGCCCCATGGCGCGGCAGCTCACGCCGACGCCGACCGCAATGATGACGACGAGGACGAAGACCTCGATGACGATGAGGACGACGAGGAGGAGTAACCGCGGGCGGTGAGCTTCGAGCGGCCGCGTCTGATCGTCTCGTCTCACGGCAACGCGCGGTTCAGCGTCGACTCGTCGATTCTCTGATGCAAGGCGTTCGGCCGCCGCGCGCCGCGTTTTTTCGCACGCATGGTTTGGGGCAAGAGCCATTCGCGGATCGACCAGTCCGGGCTGAAGCCCCGTCACACCGGGCATCGCGGCGGGCCGGGAAAAGCTGGCAGACCGGCCACCAGCCAGCAAACTGAGCGCAGGCAGGAAAAAAGCCCCTCAGTTTGGTAATAAAACTACATTAAACCCGGGTATAATTGTTTCAGATCTGGCAGGTCAGTCGCCTCGCTCCTATATCAGGCAGGCGCGGGGAGGCGGCGAAGAGGCGATTTTTTGCAGGCGCATGAAGCGCTTTGTGACTGTCGTTTCACCTTGACTTGACCGATTCCCACTTATAGAAAGCGCCTCACTTAACGACAGGCGGTGAGCATCGCCAGCGTCGGAACGGGCCACCCGTTGATCCCCAAAGACTAGATCTGCCAGGGGTCGCAAAGACGGGCACCAACCTCGACGAATGCCGCTCAAACGCTGTCGATCATAGCTAGGCAATGCCAGTGCGACTTTAGTTCTCTCGAGCACGTTCTCTTGAGATCGAATTCGGATGCATGACCTCAGTGCGCGGGCCGCGGCGTTACGCTGAACGGCTTCGAGACTGCGGTCCTCTGTGGCGTCGAAGCGCTTTCCGCTCGTTGATGGAGCGGTTGGCGCAATTTCGCTTTGCGCGGGTCTTTCGCGCCAGGCGGCCCGTTCGGGCGGGTAGCTCGAGCAGAATTTGCGGACCCGGTGACGGGCCGCGGCAAGACAGCGGACCCGAGAGGGGCCGCAGCAGAAAAAGGGTGAAGGCCAGAATGCCGACGATCAACCAGCTGATCGCTCAACCGCGGGAAGTGCAGAAGTCGCGCAAGAAGGTGCCGGCGCTGCAGCAGTCGCCGCAGAAGCGTGGTGTTTGCACGCGCGTCTACACCACGACCCCGAAGAAGCCGAACTCGGCGCTTCGTAAGGTTGCCAAGGTGCGCCTGACCAACGGCTTCGAGGTGATCGGCTACATCCCTGGCGAGGGCCATAACCTCCAGGAGCACTCGGTGGTCATGATCCGCGGCGGCCGCGTCAAGGACTTGCCGGGCGTGCGCTATCACATCCTCCGCGGCGTTCTGGACACCCAGGGCGTCAAGAACCGTAAGCAGCGTCGTTCGAAGTACGGCGCCAAGCGTCCGAAGTAAGCGGGAACCAAGCCTATGTCTCGTCGCCACTCTGCGGAAAAGCGCGAAGTTCTTCCGGATCCGAAGTTCGGGAACATCATCGTCACGAAGTTCATGAACTCGGTGATGTACGCCGGCAAGAAGTCGGTTGCGGAAGGCATCGTCTATGGTGCGTTCGGCATCATCGAATCCAAGACCAAGCAGAACCCGCTCGGCGTGTTCGAGCAGGCGCTCGAGAACGTCATGCCGACCATCGAGGTCCGCTCCCGCCGCGTCGGCGGCGCGACCTACCAGGTTCCGGTCGAGGTCCGCTCGACCCGCCGGCAGGCGCTCGGCATTCGCTGGCTGATCGCGGCTGCGCGCGAGCGCAACGAGAAGACCATGACCGAGCGGCTCTCGGCGGAGCTCTTGGACGCATCGAACAACCGGGGGAACGCCGTTAAGAAGCGCGAAGACGTGCACCGCATGGCGGAAGCCAACCGCGCCTTCTCGCACTACCGCTGGTAACGGCGACACACTCGGACTCGCAAGGAACGACCCATGCCCCGCCAACATGCCATCGAGGACTACCGTAACTTCGGTATCATGGCGCATATCGACGCCGGCAAGACCACGACGACCGAGCGCATCCTCTATTACACCGGCAAGAGCCACAAGATCGGCGAAGTGCACGAAGGTGCCGCGACGATGGACTGGATGGAGCAGGAGCAGGAGCGTGGCATCACGATCACCTCGGCTGCGACCACCGCGTTCTGGAACGGCAAGCGCCTGAACATCATCGACACGCCCGGTCACGTCGACTTCACCATCGAAGTCGAGCGTTCGCTCCGCGTGCTCGACGGCGCCGTCTGCGTGCTCGACTCCAACCAGGGCGTCGAGCCTCAGACCGAGACCGTCTGGCGCCAGGGCGACAAGTACAAGGTTCCGCGCATCGTCTTCGCCAACAAGATGGACAAGATCGGTGCCGACTTCTTCAAGTGTCTGGCGGACATTGTCGACCGTCTGGGCGCCAAGCCCGTCGCGATCCAGCTTCCGATCGGTGCCGAGAACAACTTCAAGGGTCTCGTCGACCTCGTGAAGATGAAGGGCGTCGTCTGGAACGATGAATCGCTCGGCGCCAAGTTCGATTATGTCGATATTCCGGAAGACCTTGCCGACCAGGCCAAGGAATACCGCGAGAAGATGGTGGAAGCCGCCGTCGAGCTCGACGACGATGCCATGGCCGCCTATCTCGATGGCAAGGAGCCGGACGAGGCGACCCTGAAGCGCCTGATCCGCAAGGCGGTGCTGACCGGCGCGTTTTATCCCGTGCTGTGCGGCTCGGCCTTCAAGAACAAGGGCGTGCAGCCGCTGCTCGACGCCGTGGTCGACTATCTGCCGTCGCCGCTCGACGTGCCCGCGATCAAGGGCACCGACGACAAGGGCAACGAGGTCGTGCGCAAGGCGGACGACAAGGAGCCGCTGGCGCTGCTCGCGTTCAAGATCATGGACGACCCGTTCGTCGGCACCATCACCTTCTGCCGCATCTATTCCGGCATCCTGCAGAGCGGCACCGGCGTCGTGAACTCGACCCGCGAGAAGAAGGAGCGGATCGGGCGCATGCTGTTGATGCATGCGAACAACCGCGAGGACATCAAGGAAGCCTATGCCGGCGACATCGTCGCGCTGGCCGGTCTGAAGGAAGCGCGCACCGGTGACACGCTGTGCGATCCCGACAAGCAGGTGATCCTGGAGAAGATGGAGTTCCCCGAGCCGGTCATCGAGATCGCGATCGAGCCGAAGTCCAAGGCCGACCAGGAGAAGCTGGGCGTGGCGCTGGCCAAGCTCGCCGCGGAGGATCCGTCCTTCCGCGTGTCGACCGACCACGAGTCCGGCCAGACCATCCTCAAGGGCATGGGCGAACTCCACCTCGACATCAAGGTCGACATCCTCAAGCGCACCTACAAGGTCGACGCCAACATCGGCGCGCCGCAGGTGGCGTTCCGTGAGCGCATCACCAAGCGGGTGGAGCACAGCTATACCCACAAGAAGCAGACCGGCGGTACCGGCCAGTTCGCGGCCGTGTCGTTCATCGTCGAGCCGAACGAAGCCGGCAAGGGCTTCGAGTTCGAATCGAAGATCGTCGGTGGCGCGGTGCCGAAGGAATACATCCCGGGCGTCGAGAAGGGCCTGGAGAGCGTGCTGTCGTCCGGCGTGGTCGCGGGCTTCCCCGTGGTCGACGTCAAGGTGCAGCTGGTCGACGGCAAGTATCACGACGTCGACTCGTCGGCGCTCGCCTTCGAAATCGCCTCGCGCGCCTGCTTCCGCGAAGCGCTGCAGATGGGCAAGTCGGTCCTGCTCGAGCCGATCATGAAGGTCGAGGTGGTGACCCCGGAAGACTACACCGGCTCGGTCATCGGCGACCTGAATTCCCGGCGCGGTCAGATCCAGGGGCAGGACATGCGCGGCAACGCCAACGTCATCAACGCGATGGTGCCGCTCATGAACATGTTCGGTTACGTGAACAATCTGCGCTCGATGAGCCAGGGTCGCGCGACCTTCACCATGCAGTTCGATCACTACGCAGAAGCGCCGGCCAACGTGTCGGCAGAAGTCCAGAAGAAGTTTGCCTGATTGTCGTCGGTTGAAAGCTGACGATTGAACGGAGAGTCAAATGGCCAAAGCAAAGTTTGAACGTACCAAGCCGCACTGCAACATCGGCACCATCGGTCACGTCGACCATGGCAAGACGTCGCTGACCGCGGCGATCACCAAGGTTCTCGCCGAAGCCGGCGGTGCGACGTTCACCGCGTACGACCAGATCGACAAGGCGCCGGAAGAGAAGGCCCGCGGCATCACCATCTCGACCGCGCACGTCGAGTACGAGACGCCGAACCGCCACTACGCCCACGTCGACTGCCCCGGCCACGCCGACTACGTCAAGAACATGATCACCGGCGCTGCCCAGATGGACGGCGCGATCCTGGTTGTGTCGGCCGCTGACGGCCCGATGCCGCAGACCCGCGAGCACATCCTGCTCGCCCGCCAGGTCGGTGTGCCCGCGCTCGTCGTGTTCCTCAACAAGTGCGACATGGTCGACGATCCGGAGCTGCTCGAGCTCGTCGAGCTCGAAGTCCGCGAGCTGCTTTCCAAGTACGAATTCCCCGGCGACAAGATTCCGATCATCAAGGGTTCGGCGCTCGCCGCTCTCGAAGACTCCGACAAGAAGCTCGGCCACGACGCCATCCTCGAGCTGATGAAGAACGTCGACGAGTACATCCCGCAGCCGGAGCGTCCGATCGACCAGCCGTTCCTGATGCCGGTTGAAGACGTGTTCTCGATCTCGGGCCGCGGCACCGTCGTGACCGGCCGTGTCGAGCGCGGCGTCGTCAAGGTCGGCGAGGAAATCGAGATCGTCGGTCTCCGCGCCACCCAGAAGACCACCGTCACCGGCGTCGAAATGTTCCGCAAGCTGCTCGATCAGGGCCAGGCCGGCGACAACATCGGCGCGCTGCTCCGCGGCACCAAGCGCGAGGACGTCGAGCGCGGCCAGGTTCTGGCCAAGCCCGGTTCGGTCAAGCCGCACACCAAGTTCAAGGCTGAGGCCTACATCCTCACCAAGGAAGAGGGCGGTCGCCACACCCCGTTCTTCACCAACTACCGTCCGCAGTTCTACTTCCGCACCACCGACGTGACCGGTGTCGTGCACCTGCCGGAAGGCACCGAGATGGTGATGCCGGGCGACAACATCGCGATGGAAGTGCACCTGATCGTGCCGATCGCGATGGAAGAGAAGCTCCGCTTCGCGATCCGCGAAGGCGGCCGCACCGTCGGCGCCGGCGTCGTCGCCTCGATCATCGAGTAACAACGCGAATAGGGAATGGCGAGTGGCGAATAGTTTCTATTCGCCATTCGCTACTCGCCACTCACTAAGAAAGATTCGGCAATGAACGGCCAAAACATTCGTATCCGTCTCAAGGCGTTCGACCATCGTATCCTCGATACGTCGACCCGTGAGATCGTGAACACGGCGAAGCGCACCGGCGCGCAGGTCCGCGGACCCATTCCGCTGCCCACCCGCATCGAGAAGTTCACCGTCAACCGTTCGCCCCACGTCGACAAGAAGAGCCGCGAACAGTTCGAGATGCGCACTCACAAGCGCCTGCTCGACATCGTCGATCCGACCCCGCAAACCGTCGATGCTTTGATGAAGCTCGACCTGGCCGCCGGTGTCGACGTCGAGATCAAGCTCTAAGATTTTGGATCCCGTTCGCCAAAAGCGGACAAAGAGAACAGGAAGCAAGCCGATGCGCTCCGGAGTGATCGCACAAAAGGTCGGGATGACGCGGGTCTTCACGGAGGCCGGCGAACATATCCCCGTGACCGTGCTGAAGCTCGGCAATTGCCAGGTCGTAGGCCACCGCACCGAAGAGAAGAACGGTTACGTCGCGCTCCAGCTCGGTTCGGGCAGCCGCAAGACCGTCTACATGCCGAAGGCCGAGCGCGGCCAGTTCGCGGTCGCCAAGGTCGAGCCGAAGCGCCGGGTCGAGGAATTCCGCGTCACCGCGGACGCCATGATCCCGGTCGGCGCCGAGATCCAGGCCGACCACTTCGTCGTCGGCCAGCTCGTCGACGTCACCGGCACCTCGGTCGGTAAGGGCTTCGCCGGCGGCATGAAGCGCTGGAACTTCGGCGGTCTGCGCGCCACGCACGGTGTGTCGATCTCGCACCGCTCGATCGGTTCGACTGGTGGCCGTCAGGACCCCGGCAAGACCTGGAAGAACAAGAAGATGCCCGGCCACATGGGTGTCGATCGCATCACCACGCTCAACCTTCGCGTCGTCCAGACCGATGTCGAGCGCGGCCTGATCCTCGTCGAAGGCGCCGTTCCCGGCTCCAAGGGCGGCTGGATCCGCGTGCGCGACGCCGTCAAAAAGCCGCTGCCGAAGGAAGCCCCGAAGCCCGGCAAGTTTAAGGTTGCTGGCGACGCGGAAGCCGCTCCGGCTGCGCAGGAGGCGTGAGATGGAATTGAAGGTCACCACCCTCGAAGGTAAGGAAGCCGGCTCCGTCCAGCTGTCCGACGCCATTTTCGGCCTCGAGCCGCGCGAGGACATCATCGCGCGCTGCGTGCAGTGGCAGCTCAACAAGCGCCAGGCCGGCACGCACAAGGCCAAGGGCCGCGCCGAGATCTGGCGCACCGGCAAGAAGATGTACAAGCAGAAGGGCACCGGCGGTGCTCGTCACGGCTCGGCCCGCGTGCCGCAGTTCCGCGGCGGCGGTCGTGCCTTCGGTCCGGTGGTGCGTTCGCACGCCACCGACCTGCCGAAGAAGGTCCGTGCGCTCGCTCTGAAGCATGCGCTCTCGGCCAAGGCCAAGGACGGCGATCTCGTCGTGATCGAGAAGGCCGCACTGGAAGCCGCCAAGACCAAGGCGCTGCTCGGCCACTTCTCGGGCCTCGGCCTCACCAACGCGCTGATCATCGACGGTGCCGAGCTCAACAACGGCTTCGCCGCTGCGGCTCGCAACATCCCGAACATGGACGTGCTGCCGATCCAGGGCATCAACGTCTATGACATCCTGCGCCGTCAGAAGCTCGTTCTGACCAAGGCCGCCATCGATGCGCTGGAGGCGCGCTTCAAATGAGCAAGAACATCGAGCCTCGCCACTACGACGTGATCCTGTCGCCGGTCGTGACCGAAAAGGCGACGATCGCCTCGGAGCACAACAAGGTGCTGTTCAAGGTGGCCGCCAAGGCGACCAAGCCGCAAATCAAGGAAGCGATCGAGAAGCTGTTCGACGTCAAGGTCAAGAGCGTCAACACGCTGGTCCGCAAGGGCAAGGTCAAGGCCTTCCGCGGCACCATCGGCTCGCAGTCGAACAGCAAACGCGCGATCGTGACCCTCGAAGAGGGTCACCGGATCGACGTCACCACCGGTCTGTAAGGTCGTACGACGATGGCACTGAAGACATTCAATCCCACGACGCCGGGCCAGCGCCAGCTGGTCATGGTCGATCGTTCGGCCCTCTACAAGGGCAAGCCGGTCAAGGCGCTCACCGAAGGCAAGAAGTCCTCGGGCGGCCGCAACAACACCGGCCGCATCACCGTGCGCTTCCGCGGCGGTGGTCACAAGCAGACGCTGCGTACCGTCGACTTCAAGCGTGAGAAGATCGACGTGCCCGCGACCGTCGAGCGTCTCGAGTATGATCCCAATCGCACCGGTTTCATCGCCCTGATCAAGTATCAGGACGGCGAGCAGGCCTACATCCTGGCGCCGCAGCGCCTGGCGGTGGGTGACACGATCATCGCCGGCAATTACGTCGACGTGAAGCCGGGCAACGTCATGCCGCTCGGCAACATGCCGGTCGGCACGATCATCCACAACATCGAGGTCAAGATCGGCAAGGGCGGCCAGCTGGCGCGTTCCGCCGGCACCTACGCCCAGCTCGTCGGCCGTGACCAGGATTACGTCATCATCCGCCTGAACTCGGGCGAGCAGCGCCTCGTGCACGGTCGTTGCCGCGGCACGATCGGCGCGGTGTCGAACCCGGATCACATGAACACCTCGATCGGCAAGGCCGGTCGCAAGCGTTGGATGGGCCGCAGGCCGCACAACCGCGGTGTCGCGATGAACCCGATCGACCATCCGCACGGCGGTGGTGAAGGTCGTACCTCGGGCGGCCGCCACCCGGTCACCCCGTGGGGCAAGCCGACCAAGGGCAAGAAGACCCGCACCAACAAGTCGACCAACAAATTCATTCTCCTAAGCCGCCACAAGCGGAAGAAGTAAGGAACGCCGGACATGGTTCGTTCAGTCTGGAAAGGCCCGTTCGTCGAGGGTTCTCTGCTCAAGAAGGCAGATGCCGCGCGCGCGTCCGGCCGTCACGACGTCATCAAGATCTGGAGCCGTCGCTCGACGATCCTGCCGCAATTCGTCGGCCTGACCTTCGGCGTCTACAACGGTCAGAAGCACGTGCCGGTGGCCGTGAACGAGGAAATGGTCGGTCACAAGTTCGGCGAGTTCTCGCCGACCCGGACCTTCCATGGCCACTCCGGCGACAAGAAAGCCAAGAAGGCTTGAGGATTAAACGATGAGCAAACCTAAGCGCGAACGGAGCCTCGCCGACA
Organism: Bradyrhizobium sp. BRP23; assembly: GCF_020194135.1. Lineage (NCBI taxonomy): Bacteria > Pseudomonadati > Pseudomonadota > Alphaproteobacteria > Hyphomicrobiales > Nitrobacteraceae > Bradyrhizobium > Bradyrhizobium sp. BRP23. The sequence continues at coordinate 389,331 of NZ_JADYVW010000002.1, forward strand.
ACGAGGCCAAGGCGGTCGCCCGGATGCTGCGGGTGAGCCCGCAGAAGCTCAACCTGGTCGCCCAGCTCATTCGCGGCCGGAAGGCGTCTGCCGCGCTCGCCGACCTGCAGTTTTCGCGCAAGCGGATCGCGGTCGACGTGAAGAAGTGCCTGGAATCGGCGATCGCCAACGCCGAGAACAACCACGACCTCGACGTCGACGATCTCGTCGTGGCGCAGGCCTTCGTCGGCAATGGCCTCGTGATGAAGCGCTTCGCCGCCCGCGGCCGCGGCCGCTCGGGCCGTGTCTACAAACCGTTTTCGCAGCTGACGATCATCGTTCGTCAGGTCGAAGCTGAAGCCGCCGCTTAAGGGCGCAGGAGAACACGATGGGTCAAAAGATCAATCCGATCGGTCTGCGTCTCGGCATCAACCGGACCTGGGATTCCCGCTGGTTCGCCGGCAAGCAGGAATACGGCAAGCTGCTGCACGAGGACGTCAAGATCCGCGAGATCCTGCACAAGGAGCTCAAGCAGGCGGCCGTCGCCCGCATCGTGATCGAGCGTCCGCACAAGAAGTGCCGCGTCACCATCCACTCGGCCCGTCCGGGCGTGGTGATCGGCAAGAAGGGCGCCGACATCGACAAGCTGCGCAAGAGGGTCGCGGACATCACCTCGTCCGACGTCGTCATCAACATCGTCGAGATCCGCAAGCCGGAGCTCGATGCGACGCTGGTGGCCGAATCGATCGCGCAGCAGCTCGAGCGCCGCGTGGCGTTCCGCCGTGCCATGAAGCGCGCCGTGCAGTCGGCAATGCGTCTCGGCGCGGAGGGCATCCGCATCAACTGCTCGGGACGTCTGGGCGGTGCGGAAATCGCGCGCATGGAGTGGTACCGCGAAGGCCGCGTGCCGCTGCACACGCTGCGTGCCGACATCGACTACGGCGTTGCGACCGCGTTCACGACCTTCGGCACCTGCGGCGTCAAGGTCTGGATCTTCAAGGGCGAGATCCTCGAGCACGATCCGATGGCCCAGGACAAGAGAATGGCCGAAGGCGAGACCGGCGGCAGTGGCGATCGCGGTGGCCGTCAGCGCCGCGAGACGGCCGCTGCCTAAGGCCAGACAGGAATTTGAGGGCTTAAAGCCATGATGCAACCTAAGAAAACGAAGTTCCGGAAGGCGCATAAGGGCCGCATCCACGGCGTTGCGTCTTCGGGCGCGACGTTGGCGTTCGGCCAGTTCGGCCTGAAGGCGACCGAGCCTGAGCGCGTCACCGCGCGCCAGATCGAAGCCGCCCGCCGCGCGCTGACCCGCCACATGAAGCGCGCCGGCCGCGTCTGGATCCGCGTGTTCCCCGACGTTCCGGTGTCGAAGAAGCCGGCCGAAGTCCGCATGGGCTCCGGCAAGGGTTCGCCGGAATTGTGGGTCGCGCGCGTCAAGCCGGGCCGGGTGCTGTTCGAGATCGACGGCGTCAATACCCAGACGGCGCGTGAGGCGCTGACCCTGGCGGCCGCCAAGCTGCCGATCAAGACGCGCTTCGTCGAGCGCATTGCGGAGTAATGGCCATGGCACAGATGAAGATCGAAGACATCCGCGCGATGAGCCCCGACCAGCAGGATGAGGCCATCCTGAACCTGAAGAAGGAGCGCTTCAACCTGCGCTTCCAGCGCGCCACCGGGCAGCTCGAGAACACCTCGCGCCTGCGCGAGGCCCGCCGCGACATCGCCCGGATCAAGACCATCGCCGCGCAGACGCGCGCGAAGAAGAAGTAAGAGGCTTACGAAGATGCCGAAACGTACTTTGCAGGGCGTGGTCGTCAGCGACAAGCAAGCCAAGACCATCGTGGTGCGCGTCGACCGCCGCTTCACGCACCCGATCTACAAGAAGACGATCCGCCGTTCGAAGAACTACCACGCGCACGACGAGAGCAACCAGTTCAAGCCGGGCGACATGGTGTGGATCGAGGAAACGAAGCCGATTTCGAAGTTGAAGCGCTGGGTCGTGATCCGGGGCGAACACAAGAAAAGCGCCTGATCTGTTGGCTTTAGCCGACTGACTTCAGGGAAATGTTGAGCGCCGGCTGGGCTGGCGCAAAGAGAAAGAGGACGAGGTGCATCAATGATTCAGATGCAGACCAACCTCGACGTGGCCGACAATTCTGGCGCACGCCGTGTCATGTGTATCAAGGTGCTCGGAGGCTCCAAGCGCCGCTACGCCACGATCGGCGACATCATCGTCGTGTCGATCAAGGAAGCCATTCCGCGTGGCAAGGTGAAGAAGGGCGACGTGATGAAGGCCGTCGTGGTGCGCGTCCGCAAGGACATCCGCCGCGCCGACGGCTCGGTCATCCGTTTCGACCGCAACGCCGCCGTGCTGATCAACAACCAGTCCGAGCCGGTCGGCACCCGTATCTTCGGGCCCGTGCCGCGCGAGCTGCGCGCCAAGAACCACATGAAGATCATCTCGCTCGCGCCGGAGGTGCTGTGATGGCTGCGAAGATCCGCAAGGGCGACAAGGTCGTCGTGCTGACCGGCCGCGACAAGGGCCGCACCGGCGAAGTGTTCGAGGTTCGCCCCGACGCCGGCACCGCGCTGGTGCGCGGCATCAACATGGTCAAGCGTCACCAGAAGCAGACGCAGGCCCAGGAGGGCGGCATCATCTCGAAAGAGGCGCCGATCCAACTGTCCAACATCGCGTATGTCGGCAAGGACGGAAAGCCGACCCGCGTCGGATTCAAGATTCTGGCGGACGGCAAGAAGGTCCGCATCGCCAAGAGCTCGGGAGCTGAGATCGATGGCTGAGGCCGCTTACACGCCGCGCCTGCGCGCGGAATATGACGCGAAGATCCGCACGGCTCTGACCGAGAAGTTCGGTTACGAGAATGTCATGCAGGTTCCGCGCCTGGACAAGGTCGTGCTGAACATGGGCGTTGGCGATTCCGTCAACGACCGCAAGAAGGCCGAGACCGCCGCTGCCGAATTGACCCAGATCGCCGGCCAGAAGGCGATCGTCACCTATTCGCGCATTGCGATCGCGACCTTCAAACTGCGTGAGAACCAGCCGATCGGCTGCAAGGTCACGCTGCGCAAGGCCCGCATGTACGAGTTCATCGATCGCCTGGTGAACGTCGCGCTGCCGCGCGTGCGCGACTTCCGCGGCCTGAACCCGAAGAGCTTCGACGGCCGCGGCAACTACTCGCTCGGCATCAAGGAGCACATCATTTTCCCCGAGATCGACTTCGACAAGGTCACGGAAGCCCGCGGTATGGACATCACCGTCTGCACCACGGCCAAGACCGACGAAGAGGCGAGGGCCTTGTTGACCGCTTTCAATTTCCCGTTCCGGCAGTGAGACGCTGACTTAGAGCCTCTCAAACGCGGATACCCAGGAGCCAAGCATGGCAAAGAAGAGTTCAGTCGAGAAGAACAACCGGCGCAAGCGGATGGTGAAGAACGCCGCCGCCAAGCGCGAGCGGTTGAAGGCGATCATCGCCGACAAGACGCTGCCGATGGAGGAGCGGTTCGCCGCGACCCTGAAGCTGGCGGAAATGCCGCGCAACTCGTCGGCGACCCGCATCCGCCTGCGTTGCGAGTTGTCGGGCCGTCCGCGCTCGAACTATCGCAAGAACAAGCTGTCCCGTATCGCGCTGCGCGAACTTGGCTCCAAGGGCATGGTCCCGGGCCTCGTGAAGTCCAGCTGGTAAGGAGGGTCGTTTAGATGTCTACGCACGATCCAATCAGCGATCTGATCACCCGTATCCGCAACGCGCAGATGCGTTCGAAGACCAAGGTTTCCACGCCTGGCTCGAAGATGCGCGAGAACGTGCTCGAGGTTCTGAAGGCCGAAGGCTACATCCGCGGTTACGCCACGCTCGAGCACTCCTCGGGCCGCAGCGAGATCGAGATCGAGCTGAAGTATTTCGACGGCGAGCCCGTCATTCGCGAGATTGAGCGCGTTTCCAAGCCCGGGCGCAGAGTCTACGCCTCGGTGAAGAACCTGCCGCGGGTGAACAACGGTCTCGGCATTTCGGTGTTGTCGACGCCGAAGGGGATCATGGCCGACCACAGCGCGCGCGACGCGAATGTGGGCGGTGAAGTCCTCTTCACGGTGTTCTGAGAAGGATTTTTCATCCATGTCACGAGTTGGCAAAAGGCCTGTGGCGGTTCCGTCGGGTGTGACCGCGACCGTCGATGGGCAGACCGTCAAGATGAAGGGGCCGAAGGGCCAGCTTCAGTTCGTCGTCCACGACGACGTCGAGGTGAAGCTCGAGAACGGCCAGGTCAAGGTCAAGCCGCGGACCGAGACCAACCGCGCGCGGGCCCTCTACGGCACCGCTCGCGCCCAGGTTGCGAATCTGGTCGAAGGCGTCACCAAAGGTTTCGAGAAGAAGCTCGAGATCACCGGCGTCGGCTATCGCGCCGCGATGCAGGGCAAGAACCTGCAGCTCGCGCTCGGCTACAGCCATGACGTGATCTACCCGATCCCCGAGGGGATCACGATCACCGTGCCGAAGCCGACCGAGATCACGGTGGCGGGCAGCGACGTCCAGCGCGTCGGCCAGGTCGCCGCCGAGATCCGCTCCTATCGTCCGCCGGAGCCCTACAAGGGCAAGGGCGTGAAGTATGTGGGCGAATTCATCTTCCGCAAGGAAGGCAAGAAGAAGTAACGGAGCCGGTCATGTCGAAAGCCAAGGTTACGAATGCCCGGCGCAAGCGGAGTGTGCGGCTGAAGCTGCGCCGTTCCGCCGGCGGCCGTCCGCGCCTGTCGGTGTTCCGCTCGTCCAAGCACATCTACGCCCAGGTCATCGACGACCTGAAGGGCGAGACGCTGGCCTCTGCTTCGTCGCTCGAGAAGTCGATGCGCGACGGCGGCAAGACCGGCGCCGACATCGATGCGGCGAAGGCGGTCGGCAAGCTGCTGGCCGAGCGCGCTGCAGAGAAGGGTGTCAAGGAAGTCGTGTTCGATCGCGGCAGCTATCTCTATCACGGGCGCGTCAAGGCTCTTGCCGATGCAGCGCGTGAGAGTGGGCTGAGCTTCTAACAGAATTTGAGGATTGAGGCGTAAGTCTCTGAAGGATTAGAAAAATGGCAGAACGCGAACAACGTGGTGGACGCGATCAACGCGGCGGCGGACGTGAACGCAGGGAGCGCGAGGAGCGCGACAGCGAGTTCGTCGACAAGCTCGTCCACATCAACCGCGTGGCCAAGGTCGTCAAGGGCGGCAAGCGCTTCGGTTTCGCAGCGCTGGTCGTGATCGGCGACCAGAAGGGCCGCGCCGGCTTCGGTCACGGCAAGGCGCGCGAAGTGCCTGAGGCGATCCGCAAGGCGACCGAGTCCGCCAAGCGCAACCTGACGCGGGTGTCGCTGCGCGAGGGCCGCACGCTCCATCACGACATCGCCGGCCGTCATGGCGCGGGCCGTGTCTATCTGCGTGCAGCTCCGGCCGGTACCGGCATCATCGCCGGTGGCCCGATGCGCGCCGTGTTCGAGACGCTCGGCGTCCAGGACGTGGTGGCGAAGTCGATCGGCTCGTCGAACCCGTACAACATGGTGCGCGCGACCTTCGACGCGCTCAAGCACCAGGATTCGCCGCGTTCGGTCGCAGCCCGCCGCAACATCAAGGTGTCCACCCTCCAGTCCCGTCGTATCGGCGGCGATGCCGAGGCGGCCGCCGACTAACGGAAGCTTTTCGGAGTAGACTCCCATGGCCAAGGCCGCAAAGACGATCAAGGTCGAGCAGACCGGCAGCGCGATCCGCCGCCACCACTCGCAGCGTTCGACCCTGATCGGGCTCAAGCTCAACAAGATCGGCCGCACCAGCGAACTGCCGGATACCCCGGCGGTCCGCGGCATGATCGAGAAGGTTCACCATCTCGTCCGCATCATCGACGAGAAGTAAGCAAAGGCGCACGGTCCCGGAGAGCGGGAAGCGGTTTTCGGTGAAGATCGTGCGCAAGACACAAGGAGAAGGGCGATGAAGCTCAGCGATATCGCAGACAACGCCGGCTCGCGCAAGAAGCGTATGCGCGTCGGCCGCGGCATCGGTTCCGGCAAGGGCAAGCAGTCCGGCCGCGGCGGCAAGGGCCAGACCGCGCGTTCGGGCGTGCGCATCAAGGGTTTCGAAGGCGGCCAGATGCCGATGCATCGCCGTCTGCCCAAGCGCGGCTTCAACAACATCTTCCGCGTCGAGTTCGCCGAGATCAATCTCGACCGGCTCCAGGAAGCGGTCGACGCCAAGAAGATCGACGCCGGCAGCGTCGTCAACGTCGAGGCCCTGGTGAAAGGCGGCGTGCTGCGCCGCGCCAAGGGCGGCCTGCGGCTGCTCGGCCGAGGCGAGCTCAAGTCCAAGCTCAACATCGAAGTGCACGGCGCCAGCAAGACCGCGATCGCCGCGGTCGAGAAGGCCGGCGGTTCGGTGAAGATCCTCGCCCAGCCCAAGGAAGAAGGCGAGGCGGCGTAACAACTGCGTCATTGGCCCGCGGCGCGCGGGCCTTTACGCATGCGGGACGTGGACTTATCGAAGCCGAGCCCCAGATAATGTCCGGCGTCCGCTAATTCAGCCCGGCCGCGGGCATCAACGGCGCAATAGGCGGCGGGAGAAAGTCCAAGATGGTCTCTGCAGCGGAACAACTGGCAGCCAATCTCAATTTCGGCGCGTTTGCCAAGGCCGACGAACTGAAGAAGCGCATCTGGTTCACCCTGGGTGCGCTGCTCGTTTATCGGCTCGGGACCTACATTCCGCTGCCCGGCATCGACCCGAGCGCCTGGGAACAGGTGTTCCGCTCGCAGGCCGGCGGCATCCTCGGCATGTTCAACATGTTCGCCGGCGGCGGCATCAACCGCATGGCGATCTTCGCGCTGAACATCATGCCGTATATCTCGGCCTCCATCATCATCCAGCTGTTGACCACGGTGTCGCCGCAGCTCGAAGCGCTGAAAAAGGAAGGCGAAGCCGGCCGCAAGACGCTGAATCAGTATACCCGCTATCTCACGGTGATCCTGGCCGCGTTCCAGTCCTACGGCATCGCGGTAGGACTTCAGGGCGCCGGCAATGTCGTCAGCGAACCTGGACTGTTTTTCCTGCTCTCGACCTCTATCACGCTGACCGGCGGCACCATGTTCCTGATGTGGCTCGGCGAGCAGATCACCTCGCGCGGCATCGGCAACGGCATTTCGCTGATCATTCTGGCCGGCATCGTCGCCGAGTTGCCCGCGGCACTCGCCGGCATGCTCGAGCTCGGCCGTCAGGGCGCGATGTCGACCGGCCTGATCCTGGTCGTCATCATCATGGCCGTCGTCGTGATCGCCTTCATCGTCTTCATGGAGCGCGCCCAGCGCCGCCTCTTGATCCAGTATCCGAAGCGCCAGGTCGGCAACAAGATGTTCGAGGGCCAGTCCTCGCATCTGCCGCTCAAGCTCAACACCTCCGGCGTGATCCCGCCGATCTTCGCATCCTCGCTGCTCCTCTTGCCGACGACGGTTGCGAACTTCAACACGGGTAGCGGGCCGGAATGGTTCCAGTGGATCACGACACAGCTCGGCCATGGCCGTCCGCTGTTCCTGATCATGTATCTGGCGCTGATCGTGTTCTTCGCCTTCTTCTACACCGCGATCGTGTTCAACCCGACCGAGACCGCGGACAATCTGAAGAAGCACGGCGGTTTCATTCCCGGCATTCGCCCGGGCGAACGCACCGCGGAATACATCGACTATGTGCTGTCGCGCATCACCGTGCTGGGTGCGATTTATCTCGCCATCGTCTGCTTGATCCCGGAAATCCTGATCTCCTACGCTTCGGTGCCGTTCTATTTCGGCGGCACCTCGCTGCTGATCGTCGTCAGCGTCACCATGGACACGGTGGCGCAGGTCCAGGGCTATCTGCTGGCGCACCAGTATGAAGGTCTGATCCGCAAGTCCAAGCTGCGGGGCCGCCGTAGATGAGCAGGGAGCTCGCGCGCCGAATCGCTTTCACGATCGGCGCGCTGCTCCTTTTCAGGCTCGGCACGCAGATCCCGATTGCGGGACTGAATCTCTCCGACGTCTCGCCGGCGCTGGATCTCGTCTCCCGGCTTTCGATCTTTGCGCTCGGCCTCATTCCCTATCTGACTGCGGCAATCTTGATCCGGCTGCTGTCCATGGTGTGGCGCGGCCTGAGTTCGCTCGAACGATCCGGCGAGGGCGGACGGCGTAAGATCGCACGTGCCACGCTCGGGCTCACACTCGGAATTGCGGCCTTTCAGGCCTACGGCATCGCCTCGGCACTGACGTCGATCCCGGGCCTCGTCAAAAATCCCGACGGCTGGTTCGTGACGACGGCTACGGCCTCGATGGTCGGCGGCGTCGTCGTGCTGGTGTGGCTCAGCGAACAGATGACCCGCTACGGCATCGGCAATGGCTTGGCGCTGATCTTGAGTGCCGGCTTCATCGTCGCCGTTCCGCAAAACATTGCCGGTATCGCGGATCTCGTGCGGAGCGGGACGATCTCGGGCAATCTTGTGCTCGGCCATGTCGTGTTTTGGATGGCGATCGTCGTCGTGATCGTGCTTGTCGAAGGTGCGCGGCGAAATATCCGGGTCCAGTTCGCAGCACAAAGCGTCGGTACGCGGCAACTGCCTGTGCGCGATGCAGTACTGCCGATCAAGCTCAACAGCGCCGGGTTCGTGATTCCCGTCACCGTGGCGCCGTGGATATTCTATCTGCCGCTTGCCTTTGCGGGCTTCATCCTGGGAGGCGATCATCCCCTGGTTGCCGCAACCTACCGGCATCTCCAGCTGGGGCAGCCGGCGCACCTCATTCTCGTGTCGATCGCCGTGTTCGTGCTCGCCTTCGTCTACACTGCTTATGTGATTGATCCCGAATACACCGCCAAATCCCTGACCCGCCATGAGGGCGCAATTCCCGGTGTCGCTCCCGGCGAGGCCACCGCGGACTATCTCGATCGCGTCGTGTCATTGACGACAGTCGTCGGAGCCGTCTACCTGACGGCGTTGCAGGTGATTCCGGAGGTGTTCGAGCTTTACGGGATCGGGCTGCCTTATAGTATGGTCGTCAATGGTGGTGCAGTGCTGGTTGTGGTTTGCACCGTTCTTGATATCAAAACGCAGGTGCGCGAGGTGTCGCTCACCAATCCGGGGGGCGTACGCCGATGAGAATTATACTTCTGGGACCGCCGGGGTCGGGCAAGGGGACCCAGGCCCAGCTCCTGGTGCAGCGCTATGGCATCGTCCAGCTCTCGACTGGCGAGATGCTGCGTGCCGCGGTTGCGGCCGGCACCCCGGTCGGGTTGAAGGCCAAGGAGATCATGGCGAGCGGCGGCCTCGTGCCCGATGACGTCGTGGTGGGGATCATTTCCGACCGCATCGAGCAGCCGGACGCCAAGAGCGGTTTCATCCTCGACGGTTTCCCCCGCACCGTGCCGCAGGCCGAGGCGCTGGACGAGCTGCTCAAGCGCAAGCACCTCAAGCTGGACGCCGTGATCGAGCTCCGGGTCAATGAGAGTGCGCTTCTGAGCCGCGTCGAGACCCGCGTCGCCCAAATGCGGGAGCGCGGCGAGGAGGTCCGGCTCGACGATACCCCGGAGGTCTTGACCAAGCGGCTGGCCAGCTATCGCAGCCAGACGGAACCGCTGATTCACTACTATTCCGAGCGGCGGAAGCTCTCGACCATCGACGGCATGATGACCATCGACGAGGTCACCCGCGCCATCCATCGCCAGCTGCTGGCTCTGGGGGCGGTCGAGCCCAAGACGCATGCCCGGAGCGCCGCCAAGGCGGCGCCGGCTAAAAAGGCCCAGGCGGGGAAGAAGGCGGCGGCAAGGCCGGCAAAAACGGCCAAAAAGGGCGTCAAATTGGCTAAAAAGGCCGCCAAATCGGCGGTGAAAGGCCCAAAGAAGGCGGCCAAGAAAGCCTCCAAGAAAGCCACCAAGAAAACCGTCAAGAAAGCAGCCAAGAAGTCGGTCAAAAAGGGTGCCAAAAAGGCCGCAAAAAAGGTCACGAAAAAGCGAGCCAAGCGCTAGCAGCGGTTGACGAAAGCCCCCGGAATCCCCTAATAAGCCCCGCATCCAAGTCGGATAGTTTCAGACGATGCCGGGCCCCAGGAAGACCGGGGGTGGGCGTCGTGTTCGCGTTTGTGAACACCTGCCCGAGAAAGCAAGCACTTAAAGCCCGAGCCCTGACGAGGGATCGGCAACAGGAGAGAAGGCCGTGGCCCGTATTGCCGGCGTGAACATTCCCACCAACAAGCGCGTGCTGATCGCGCTCCAGTACATCCATGGCATCGGCCAGAAGATCGCTGGTGAGATCCTCGAGAAGGTGAAGATCCCCGTGGATCGTCGCGTCAATCAGCTCAGCGACGCCGAAGTGCTCCAGATCCGCGAAGTGATCGACCGCGACTATCTCGTCGAGGGCGACCTGCGTCGTGAGGTCGGCATCAACATCAAGCGTCTGATGGACCTCGGCTGCTATCGCGGCCTGCGTCATCGTCGCGGTCTGCCGGTGCGCGGTCAGCGGACCCACACCAATGCGCGCACGCGCAAGGGCCCGGCCAAGGCCATCGCCGGCAAGAAGAAGTAAACTGGCGAATTGGACGTGGCGAGTGGCGAGTAGGGGGCTTCCCTATTCGCCACTCGCTACTCGCTATTCGCTTCCATAGGTGTAGCCGCTGGCATTACGGCGGCGTTTGAGATCTTCAGGAAAGGGACTCAATGGGCAAGGAAGCCACCCGCGTTCGTCGTCGTGAGCGCAAGAACATCGCCTCCGGCGTCGCGCATGTGAACTCGTCGTTCAACAACACGACCATCACCATCACCGACGCGCAGGGCAATACGATCGCCTGGTCCTCGGCCGGCACGATGGGCTTCAAGGGCTCGCGCAAGTCGACCCCGTATGCCGCGCAGGTTGCCGCCGAGGACGTGTCCAAGAAGGCGCAGGAGCACGGCATGCGCACGCTGGAAGTCGAGGTCGCCGGTCCCGGTTCGGGCCGCGAATCGGCGCTCCGCGCGCTCCAGGCTGCCGGCTTCACCGTCACCTCGATCCGCGACGTGACCACGATCCCGCACAACGGCTGCCGTCCCCGCAAGCGTCGGCGCGTTTGATTCTGACGAGCTGCGGGCGCGTCGGCGCCCGCGGCGACTTTGCAAGAAGCCGCGGGAATGATCTGCGGCCTTTCTCCAACGCCAGTATTTGCACCGTCAAATTGACTGGCCTGTATGGGTGAAACAGTGACGATCCAGAAAAATTGGCAAGAACTGATTCGGCCGAACAAGCTCCAGGTCACGCCCGGCAGCGATTCCTCGCGTTTCGCGACCATCGTCGCCGAGCCGCTCGAGCGTGGCTTCGGCCAGACCCTCGGCAATGCGCTGCGCCGCATCCTGCTCTCCTCGCTCCAGGGCGCGGCGGTGCAGTCGGTGCACATCGACGGCGTGCTGCACGAGTTCTCCTCGATCGCGGGCGTCCGTGAGGACGTCACCGACATCGTGCTCAACATCAAGGACATCTCGATCAAGATGCAGGGCGAAGGCCCCAAGCGCATGGTCGTGAAGAAGCAGGGCCCGGGTGTCGTCACCGCCGGCGACATTCAGACCGTCGGCGATGTGGTCGTGCTCAATCCCGATCTGCAGATCTGCACGCTCGACGAGGGCGCCGAGATCCGCATGGAGTTCACGGTCTCGACCGGCAAGGGCTACGTGCCCGCCGAGCGCAACCGTCCCGAGGATGCGCCGATCGGCCTGATCCCGGTCGACAGCCTGTACTCGCCGGTCCGCAAGGTCTCCTACAAGGTCGAGAACACCCGCGAGGGCCAGATCCTCGACTACGACAAGTTGACCATGACGATCGAGACCAACGGCGCGATCACGCCGGATGACTCGGTGGCCTACGCCGCCCGCATCCTGCAGGATCAGCTCAACGTGTTCGTCAACTTCGAAGAACCGCGCAAGGAAGTCGCCCAGGAGATCATCCCGGACCTCGCCTTCAACCCGGCCTTCCTCAAGAAGGTGGACGAGCTCGAGCTGTCGGTGCGTTCGGCCAACTGCCTGAAGAACGACAACATCGTCTACATCGGCGACCTCGTGCAGAAGAGCGAGGCGGAAATGCTCCGCACCCCGAACTTCGGCCGCAAGTCGCTGAACGAGATCAAGGAAGTGCTGGCCCAGATGGGTCTGCACCTCGGCATGGAAGTGCCGGGCTGGCCGCCGGAGAACATCGACGAGCTCGCCAAGCGCTTCGAGGATCATTACTGAGCGAATGGCGAGTAGGGAGTGGCGAGTAGGGGAAGAAGATCTATTCGCTACTCACCATTCGCCACTCGCAGCCTAGGGCGAACGCAGGAAGCCCACCTGAAAACCAGTCGCTGAACCACCGCGACACAATCGAAGAAGGACTACACACATGCGTCACGGCAAGGTTCATCGGAAGCTCAACCGCACGGCCGAGCACCGCAAGGCGATGTTCGCCAACATGGCGGCCGCGCTGATCAAGCACGAGCAGATCGTCACCACGCTGCCCAAGGCCAAGGAGCTTCGCCCGATCGTCGAGAAGCTCGTCACCCTCGGCAAGAAGGGCGGCCTGTCGCTGCGCCGTCAGGCCATCTCCGAGCTGCGCGACGTCGACATGGTCAAGAAGCTCTTCGACACGCTGGCGACCCGCTACAAGGACCGCCAGGGCGGCTACACCCGCATCATCAAGGCCGGCTTCCGCTACGGCGACAACGCCGCGATGGCCGTGATCGAGTTCGTCGATCGCGACGTCGATGCCAAGGGCCAGGATTCCGGCCCGGTGCAGGAGAAGGAAGCCGAGGCGGCGTAAAGCCCGATCGGCATGACGTTTCAAGAGCGGCGCCTTTGGCGCCGCTTTTTTGTTGGAACGGTCGGGGTGGACAAAGGCCCGCTCTTAGCGCGCCGTGCCCACCATTCACGCTCCTCACGCGTCGGTGAGCCCCGATTGCAGCTGAGGGAGCCGCTTCCGATATCTCCATCCGCATCCATGGAGATATCGCATGAAGATCGACCTTTCCGGAAAAACCGCTCTCGTGACCGGCTCGACCGCCGGTATCGGCCACGCCATCGCCAGGGGTCTCGCCGGCTCCGGCGCCAGCGTCGTGATCAACGGCCGCGGCCAGGACAAAGTCGATGCGGCGGTGCGCAGGCTGGAAGGGACGGGCGGGAAGGTCCGCGGCATCGCGGCCGACGTCTCGACCGCGGCAGGCTGCAAGGCACTCGTTGCGGCGCTGCCCGAGGTCGACATCCTCATCAACAATGCCGGCATCTTCGAGCCCAAGGATTTCTTCGATATTCCGGACGAGGATTGGAGCCGCTTCTTTGAGGTCAACGTGATGAGCGGCGTGCGGCTGTCGCGCGCCTACATGAAGGGCATGCTCGCACGCAATTGGGGCCGCATCGTCTTCATCTCCTCGGAATCCGGGCTCAACATTCCCGTCGAGATGATCCATTACGGCATGACCAAGACGGCCCAGCTTTCGGTGGCGCGCGGCCTGGCGCAGCTCACCAGCGGCACCGGCGTCACCGTCAATTCAGTGCTGCCGGGCCCGACCATGTCGGAAGGCGTCGAGACGTTCGTCAAGGATCTCGCGAAGCAGAACGGCCAGTCCGTGGATGAAGCCGCCGCCAACTTCGTCAAGCAGCATCGTCCGAGCTCGCTGCTGCAGCGCTTCGCCAGCGTCGACGAGATCGCCAACATGGTGGTCTATGTCGCCTCGAAGGAGGCATCCGCCACAAACGGCGCAGCGCTGCGCGCCGAGGGTGGCATCGTCAACACGATCGCCTGAGGCGATGCGCATGGCGGCCTATGTGATTTCCGAGGTCGAGGTGCGCGATCCCGCCGCATTCGAGGCCTATCGCGCCCTGGCTGCCAAGACGATCGCGCAGTACGACGGGCGTTATCTCGTCCGCGGCGGCAAGGCCGAGCTTGCCGAAGGCAATTTGCCGCCGAAGGCCATTATCATCGTCGAGTTCGCGTCCATGGCGCGGCTGAAGGAATGGTACGCCTCGCGGGAATATGCCGAAGCGCTCAAGGTGCGGCAGACGGCGCTGGAGCGGCGGCTGTTGTTCGTTGAAGGGACGCCGGTGCCGTAGGGTGGGCAAAGCGAAGCGTGCCCACCATTGTCGCGACTAGAGAGAGATGGTGGGCACTGCGCAAGTGCGCGTTGCCCACCCGACGAAAGCTACCATCCCTCCAGCACGATCTTGCCGCGCGACTTGCCGCTCTCCAACAGCGCGTGCGCGCGCTTGAGGTTGGCTGCGTTGATTGTGCCGAAGGTCTGGTCCAGCGTGGTGCGCAACACGCTCTTGTCGATGAGGTCGGCGACATCATTGAGCAGATGATGCTGCGCGATCATGTCAGGGGTCTGGAACGAGGAGCGCGTGAACATCGATTCCCAGTGCACCGAGATTGCCTTGCCCTTGAATGCGGCAATCGTGAACTCCGGAGGATCGTCGATCAGGCCGAACTTGCCCTGTGGTGCCATGAATTCCGCAATCGCCTTGTAGTGCTGGTCGGTAAAGGTGAGGCTGGCCACCAGCGCAACCGGCGGCAGCTTCAATTTCTCGATCTGCTCCTTCATCGGCTTGCCATGGTCGATCACCGCATGCGCGCCGAGATCGAGGCACCATTTCTGCGACTCCGGCCGCGTCGCGGTGGCGAGCACCGTCAGCCCGGTGAGGCGGCGGGCGAGCTGGATCAGGATCGAGCCGACGCCGCCGGCGCCGCCCGTGATCAAGAGGGTACGCGGATCGACGCTCTTGCCCGGCACTGCGCCGAGCCGGTCGAACAGCAGCTCCCAGGCGGTGATCGAGGTGAGGGGAAGAGCGGCGGCTTGGGCGAACGACAGGCTCTTCGGTTTGGCGCCGACGATGCGCTCGTCGACCAGATGGAATTCGGCGTTGGTGCCCTGGCGCAGGATCGAGCCCGCGTAGAACACTTCGTCCCCTGGCTTGAACAGCGTGACCTCAGACCCGACCGCATCGACCACGCCGGCCGCGTCATAGCCGAGGATCTTGGTCTCGCCCTCGGGCGGGGCGGCGCGCTTGCGCACTTTGTAGTCGACCGGATTGGCCGAGATCGCTTTCACCGCGACGCGGATGTCGCGCCCTTTGGGGTCGGGTTTAGCGGTCTCGAAATCGAACAGTGATTCCGCGTCCTCGATCGGAAGCGATTTCTTGTAGCCGACGGCTTTCATGGCGTGTCTCCATCAGATGGCTTTGTTCGCCCGCTGCCCTAACTGTCGCTCTGGCTCCGATTTGGCAAGTACTGTAAATTTGGGGATATAGTCCCTGTTTGGATACTATTGGGAAAAGGCCGCATGAAACGCCGTAATTTCGCCCGCCGTCCAGGCTGCTCGGTCGAGGCGACGCTGGACCTGATCGACGGCAAGTGGAAGGGCGTGATCCTCTACCATCTGCAGAGCGGCACCCAGCGCTTCGGCGAATTGCGCCGCCGGATGCCTGGCATCACCCAGCGCATGCTGACGAAGCAGCTGCGCGCGCTGGAGGAAGACAAGCTCGTCATCCGCAAGGTCTATGCCGAGGTGCCGCCGCGCGTGGAGTATTGCCTGTCCGAGCTGGGCGAGAGCCTGAGGCCCGTGATCGACATCCTGAAGGCCTGGGGCGAGAGCCACCAGGAGCGGTTGTCCTGCGCGCCGCCGCCCGTGGTCGTGAAGAAGAAGCGCGCGGCGTGATTTGGAGAACACAGGCGGTGCGGTTCGTTACCTCTCCCCGACGGGGAGAGGTCGAATTGCGAAGCAATTCGGGTGAGGGGGCGCCGTCATCCTCGATGGAACGTAACCCCTCACCCGCGCCTTCGGCGCGACCTCTCCCAATGGGAGATGTGTAGAGTCTCAGAACGCGAACTGCGTACGCATCGCGACCGCGTCGAACTTCGAGCCGACGTCGGCGGTCGAGATCGGCGAGGCCTGTCGCGACACCGTGCCGTGCAGATAGTCGAGCATGAAGCGCACGTTGCCGTTGACGTACCAGTTGAGCGCGAGCGTATAGACGGTCTGCCGGCCGCCTGCGACGCCGCTCGCGGTCGCGAGCTGATCGTTGAGGTCGATCGTCGAGAACCGTCCTGCGATCTCCCACGCGCCCCAGCCGCCGCCGTCGAGCGAGAACGGGTGCGCCGGCTTGACGCCGCTATAGGCCGCGTTCGCCGCATTGTAGGAGCGGCCTTCGCCGGTCAGCACATAGCCGGCCTGCGCGTAGCCGCCTTGGAATTGCAGGCTCGGTGCACCCGTCAGCGGCACGGCCGTGTTGGCGGTACGATCGACATTGTACCAGAAATACTCGCCCTGGACGATGAACGGACCGTAGGTCGCCGCCGCCTCGACGCTGTAGACCTGCGCGCCCGAGGCATTGGCGATAGCGCCGGTCGAGATCAGCGTGGTCGGGTCGAGACGCAATTCCGGACGATCGCTGAGCGTGACCGTCTGGGTGTTGGCGATGAGATTGCGCGGCGGCTGGATCAGCCATTGCGCATTGGCGCCGATATGCACCGAGTAGTCCTTGGTGCTGATCGGATTGCCGGCGACGCGCGCCACGGCACCATATTGCTCGCTGGTGCCGGGCGGCGCCGCGCTCGAGGCGGAATGGATCGCACCGGTCGTCGGTCCCGTGACATAGCCGCCGATCCAGAGCTGGTCGTTGAACCAGCGCGCACCGGCTGCGGAACGGAAGTCACCGGCGGCGATGTTGGTCGCGATCACGCCGGGCGAGGCGCGCTCCATGAACATGATGTCGTTGGAGCTCGTGGCTTCATCCATGGTGTAGGGCAGGTCCATGATGCCGGCCTCGATCGCCATCTTGCCGCCGAACGGCTTCAGGCCGGTATAGCTGATATAGGCGTTCTCGACGCCGGAGACGCCGCCGCCGGGCAGCGATCCCGGAGCAGTGCCGCCAAATCCGTCGGACGAGCCGCCGAAATCGTAGACCAGTGCGAAATTCCAATCGTGGAAGAACTTGCCGGTGACACCGATGCGCGCGCGGCGGACGTTCTGGCCGCTATCGAGCTTTTGCGGCACGGTGGCCGCGGTGTTGGGACGATAGTCATAGCCGCCGACATCCCAATGCAGGCGGCTGGTGATGGCGACGCAGTTGGCTTGGTCGGCGGTGCAGATCGTCGGCCGGTTGTTCGGCATCGTCACGACGACGCCGGACGCCGGCGCCGGCCCCTTGACGGGGATTGCCGCGTTGGCATTGGCCACCGCGGCCTTTGCCTCCGCGCGCGCCTCGGCCTTTGCCTCTGCCTTGGCCTCGACTTTCGCCTTTGCTGTGGCCGCCGTGTTCGCCGCGGTCTGGCTCTGCAGCTTGTCGAGCTTCTGCTCGAGCATCTTCAACTGCTGCTTCAACAGCGCGATCTCCTGCTCGCTGCTGCTTGCCGACTGGGCCTGGGCCTGCGAGGCCGCCAGCGCGCCGGCGAGACCAATCGCGGTGGCCGCAATTCTTGTTCTGCTCACGTTACGCTCCATCATCTGACTGTTTTCCCCAAGTCGCGAACGGAGAGCCTAGGTGTGATCGATGACTGCCCCGCGACGCTGCGAGCGGTTGCGTGGGTTCCCACTGATGCAAATTCGCCGCAACCGAATCCGCTTCACACCACCATGCAAGATGACGCACATCATGCCAATCCGCCGCCGGGCAAATGGCCGATTCGCACGGCACCCTTGCATGCCGGACACGGCTGCGAAGGGACCGAATATTGCCCGCCGGCGGCCTTCTATTGGGAGGCGAACGCGCCTATATTCCGGCGTCTTTTCCAAGAGGTAGGAATGTTTCGAGCGACCTGGACTGCCGCCCTTACGGCGCTGTGCGTAGCCTTTTCGGCCACCTTTAATCCGACTGCTGCGCAGGACCGTCGGGTCCCCTCGTCGCCGGCCGAGCTGCGGATGTCCTATGCGCCGATCGTGCAGCGGGTGCAGCCGGCGGTCGTCAACGTCTATGCCGCAAAGGTGGTGCAGAACCGCAATCCGCTACTGGACGATCCGATCTTCCGCCGCTTCTTCGGTGTGCCGGGCCAGCAGCCCGAGCAGATGCAGCGCTCGCTCGGCTCCGGCGTCATCGTCGATGCCTCCGGCCTCGTCGTCACCAACGTCCACGTCATCGAGGGCGCCGACCAGGTGAAGGTGTCGCTGTCGGACAAGCGCGAGTTCGAGGCCGAGATCCTGCTCAAGGATTCCCGGACCGATCTCGCCGTGCTGCGCCTGAAGGACAGCAAGGAGAAGTTCCCGACGCTGGACTTCACCAATTCCGATGAGCTCTTGGTCGGCGACGTCGTGCTCGCGATCGGCAATCCGTTCGGCGTCGGCCAGACCGTGACCCAGGGTATCATTTCGGCGCTGGCGCGCACGCAAGTGGGCATCACCGACTATCAGTTCTTCATTCAGACCGATGCGGCGATCAACCCGGGCAATTCCGGCGGCGCGCTGGTCGACATGGGTGGCAAGCTCGCCGGCATCAATACCGCGATCTATTCGCGCTCCGGCGGCTCGCAAGGCATCGGCTTTGCGATTCCCGCCAACATGGTGCGCGTCGTCGTCGCCTCCGCCAAGAGCGGCGGCAAGGCGGTGAAGCGGCCCTGGTTAGGAGCAAAATTGCAGGCGGTGACGCCCGACATCGCCGAGAGCCTCGGCTTGCGCTCGCCGACCGGTGCGCTGGTCGCGAGCGTGGTGTCGAACGGTCCGGCGGCGAAAGCCGGCCTGAAATCCTCCGACCTCATCACCGGGATCGACGGCCAGATCGTGGATGATCCCAACGCCTTCGACTATCGCTTCGCAACCCGTCCGCTCGGCGGCACCGCGCAGCTCGACGTGCAGCGCGGCGGCAAGTCGGTGAAGCTCACGGTAGCGCTGGAGACCGCGCCCGACACCGGGCGCAACGAGCTCGTCGTCACCGCGCGTTCGCCGTTCCAGGGCGCGAAGGTTTCGACCATCACGCCGGCCGTCGCCGATGAGCTGCGTCTGGATGCCGACACCGAAGGCGTCGTGATCACCGATATCGGCGGCGATACCGCGGCTGCGAGTGTCGGCTTCCAGAAGGGCGACATCATCCTGGCCGTCAACAATCAGAAGATCAGCAAGACCGGCGACCTCGAGAAGGCTGCAGGTGAACGGGCACGGATCTGGCGCATCACGCTGGTGCGTGGTGGCCAGCAGATCAACGTCACGCTGGGCGGATGAGTCCGAAGCGACCAACGGAGACACCGACTCTCTTTGCTGCGGCGGGGCTCGATCACGATGCTCCGCATCCGCTGCCGGACCGGCTGCGCCCGCGTGCGCTGTCGGAGGTCGTCGGCCAGGATCACATCCTCGGCCCGGACGGTGCGCTGACGCGCATGCTGGAAACGCGCACGCTCGGCTCGCTGGTGTTCTGGGGCCCGCCCGGCACCGGCAAGACCACGGTGGCGCGGCTCCTGGCTGACGCGACGGATCTGCATTTTGAGCAGATCTCTGCGGTGTTCTCTGGCGTCGCCGACCTCAAGAAAGCGTTCGATGCCGCGCGCGCCCGTCGCGAGATGGGCAAGGGCACGCTGCTCTTCGTCGATGAGGTGCACAGATTCAACCGCGCCCAGCAGGACTCCTTTCTGCCGGTGATGGAAGACGGCACTGTCGTCATGGTCGGCGCCACCACCGAGAACCCGTCCTTTGAGCTCAATGCGGCGTTGCTCTCGCGTGCGCGCGTGCTGGTGTTTCGCTCGCTCGATGCCGCCGCGATCGAAAAGCTGTTCGTGCATGCCGAAGCCGTCGAGGGCAGGAAGCTGCCACTCGATGCGGAGGCGCGCGCGGTGCTGGTGCGCATGGCCGACGGCGATGGCCGTGCGTCGTTGACGCTCGCCGAAGAAGTCTGGCGTTCGGCGCGGGCGGACGAGATTTTCAATGCCGCGCAGCTGCAGGAGATTCTGCAGCGCCGCGCGCCGATCTACGACAAATCGGCCGACGGCCACTACAGTCTGATCTCGGCGCTGCATAAATCGGTGCGCGGCTCCGATCCCGATGCTGCGTTGTATTATCTCGCGCGCATGCTGGACGCCGGCGAGGACCCGCTGTTCCTGGCCCGCCGCGTCGTGCGCATGGCGGTCGAGGACATCGGGCTGGCCGATCCGCAGGCGCTCGTCATCGCCAATGCCGCCAAGGACGCCTTCGACTTCCTCGGCCATCCCGAGGGCGAGCTCGCCATCGCCCAGGCCGTGGTCTATCTCGCCACCGCGCCGAAATCGAACGCGGTCTACACCGCCTTTGGCAGCGCGATGCAGGTCGCCAAGCAGGCCGGCTCGCTGCTACCGCCAAAGCACATCCTCAATTCCCCGACCAAGCTGATGAAGTCGGAAGGCTACGGCTCCGGCTACGCATACGACCACGACGCGCCGGACGCCTTCTCCGGCCAGGACTACTTTCCGGAGGCCCTGGGACGTCAGACCTTCTACGACCCGCCCGAGCGCGGTTTTGAACGCGAGATCAGGAAGCGGCTGGATTACTGGGCCAAGCTGCGCAAGGAGCGGGGCGGGACTTAGGGCTACAGGGCGTATATTTACGGTTTACGTAACGCGTAAATCTTGCTACTCGCCGGGGAAACTCCCATGGCTCATACACCAACACATCCCGGTGAGCATCTCGCCGAAGAACTGCGCGAACTCGGCATTTCGGCCGCAGAGCTGTCGCGTCAGATCGACGTACCTGTGAATCGCATCACCGGCATCATCAACGGGCAGCGCGGCATCACCGCCGACACGGCGTTGCGCCTGGGTCACTGGTTCGGCACCAGCCCGCAATTCTGGATGAACCTGCAACAGCAATATGAGCTGCGGCTGGCGGAGAAGGAGGTGGGCGCGCAGGTTGCGTCGCTGCCCCGCCGCGCCAATGCGCAGTCGACGCGAAAGCTTGGAAAAACCGCATGAGTCGCCGCATCAAGAGAATGAACCCAAAGCCGCGTTCGCGTGACGAGCGCGACGACTCGCGGGCGCATCAGGCGCGTAGCGCGAAGAAGGCCGGGCCGCGTCCGGGCGGCAAGCCCGGCGGGAAGCCGCCGCGCTTTGTCGGCGATCGCGCCGAGCGGCGTCCGCCAAAAGCAGTCCAGGAGAGGCCTGCGCCTGCAAAGTCCATCGAGGCGCTGCTGCCGACCAAGGTGCAAACCGTCACGGTCACGGCCGACGAGAACAACATGCGCGTTGACCGTTTCCTGGAAGCGCGCTTTCCCGGCCTGTCGTTCTCCCACATCCAGCGCGTCGTGCGCAAAGGCGAGCTGCGTGTCGACGGCAAGCGCGTCGACAGCAAAGACCGGCTGGAGGAGGGACAGAGCGTCCGCATCCCGCCGCTCAAGCTCGATGCGCCGAAGGTCGTCGGCGAGCTCTCGGAGGCCGCGCAGAAGACGCTGAAGGCGCTGAAGGAGATGACGATCTGGGAGGACGACGACGTCCTCGTCCTGAACAAGCCGGCCGGCCTTGCCGTGCAGGGTGGCTCGGGGATGACGCGGCACATCGACCAGATGCTGGAGGTGATGCGCGATGCCAAGGGCCAGAAGCCGCGTCTCGTCCACCGTATCGATCGCGAGACCTCGGGCTGTCTCCTGATCGCCAAGACGCGCTTCGCTGCCTCACACCTGACCGGCGCGTTCCGCTCGCGCTCGGCGCGAAAGGTCTATTGGGCCTTGGTGCCGGGCCTGCCGAAGCCGAAGCAGGGCCGCATCTCGACCTTCCTTGCAAAGGAGGAGGGCGAGGACGACACCATCATGCGCATCGCCCAGCATGGCGATGAGGGCGCCAGTCACGCGGTGACGTACTACGCCGTGGTCGAGACCGCCGGCAACAAGCTGACCTGGGTGTCGCTGAAGCCGGTGACGGGCCGCACCCACCAGCTGCGCGCCCACATGGCCCATATCGGCCATCCCATCGTCGGCGATCCCAAATATTTCAACATCGAGAACTGGCAGCTGCCGGGCGGCTTGCAGAACCGGCTGCATCTGCTCGCACGCCGGATCGTCATCCCGCATCCGCGCGGCGGCGTGATCGACGCCACCGCGCCGTTGCCGCCGCACATGCAGCAGTCGTGGAACCTGCTGGGTCTGGACGCAACCAGATTTGATCCGATCGAGAACGCGCCTGAAGAATAGTGAGGTTGAATAGGGGCGGCTGGCGCACGACATGTTCCCCCATGAGACGATTGTCGATCTGCTTTGCGCTCTTGGCTACTCTGTTGGTAGAGCCGGCCGCCCGCGCGCAATATGTCTCGCCGGACGCCGCGCGGCTCGCTCCACCGCTGCCTGCGCCGCCACCGCCGCCGAAGATCGAGGTGCCCAAGGTTCCGCAGTTTGACGCGCCGCCGCGCTACAATTACCAGCCGCTCCCGCGCAATTCGTTCAGCGATCGCGTCACGAAATGTCTTCACGACGGCGCAGCCGCAGGACTGGGGCCGGCCGATCGCGGCACGTACGCGCGCATGTGTGCGAACTAGCAGCACTCCTGGTCCTACTGGCGAGGTCGTGACGACACTGGTAATTCGACTGACGACAGGAACAAGAAAACGACATGCGCGAATTGTTCGAAGAAGCCGCGGGGCAGCTCCCGCCTGATCCCCGAGAATCGGCGCGCGCGTCCGCGCGCGCGCCGCTGCGCAAGCGCTTCTACAAGGAGGCCGGCGTCGTCGATGCCGAGGGCGGCTTCGCCATCACTCTCGACGGCAAGCCGATCCGTACGCCCTCCGGCCGCCAATTGGTGATCCCGACGCGCGCGCTCGCAGATAGTGTCGCCGCAGAATGGTCCGCCCAAGGCGAGGCGATCGATCCCGTGACCATGCCGTTGACGCGCATCGCCAACAGCGTGGTCGAGGGCGTTGTCGATCGCGTCGAGCTCGTCAGCGACGACCTCGCCAAATATTTCGAGTCTGACCTGCTGTTCTATCGTGCCGGCCATCCTGAGGGACTGGTCGCCCGGGAGGCCGCGCATTGGGATCCTGTGCTGTCCTGGGCGGCGCAGACGCTGGGTGCGCATTTCATCCTGTCTGAAGGCGTCATGCACGTGAAGCAGCCGGACGAGGCGGTGAAGGCCGTACGGGCCGCGCTGCCCGGCGACCCCTGGTCGGTCGCCGCGCTCCACATGGTGACCACCCTGACCGGATCGGCGCTGCTCGCGCTGGCGCTGGACCAGGACGTGCGCGATGCCGACCAGGTCTGGGCCGCCGCCCATGTCGACGAGGACTGGAACGTCGAGCAATGGGGCTTGGACGAGGAGGCGGCCGCCCGCCGCGCCGCCCGCCTGAAGGATTTCCAGGCCGCTGCGACGGTTCTGGCGGCGGTGAAGCCGCCGGCCGTGCCAGGTTAACGAGAGGTTTACGAGGCAGCGGTTACGGTAGCCAGCATTCCCCTAGGGCTGCCGAGATGCCGACGCCGGTCACCCCCATCGCTCCCGTCAACGCTGCCAGCCGACCGGCTGATGCGGCGACGCCGGATCTCGTGCTGCAAGCCGGCAGTGTCGTCGATGCCAGGGTGGTCAGCGTGCTCGCCGACAATCTGGTGCGGATCGCGATCGCCAACCTGGCGATGGACGTGATGTCGGAGGTGGCGCTGACGCCGGGGCAGAATCTCCAGCTCGCGGTCTCGCAGAGCAACGGCACCATTCGCCTTGCAGTCATGGCCGGGGCGGGCGAGGCGGCGGGAGATCAGGTCACGCTGACCCCGCGCGCGGCCTCGCTGGTGGACAGCCCGCCGCTGGCGCCGTCGGTGGCGACGGCACGGAACACCCTCACTCCGTCCGAGCAGGTCGCCGTCCAAACGGCCTCTGCCGGGGCCGTGACCAAACAGGGCAGCCAGGCGCCGCTGTTTGCCAACCTGGCCTCCGTCGTGACGAGCAGCAATCTGCCCGCCGGGCTGAAGCAGGCGGTGCTCGACGTGCTGGCGCAGCAGACGCCGCTCAACACCGCCCTCGACGGCGGTGATATCGAATCCGCCTTCCAGAAATCCGGATTGTTTCTCGAGTCGTCATTGGCCGCAGGCACGACACCGTCCTCCGGCGCGATCCCGGACTTGAAGGCCGCACTGCTGGTGTTGCGCCAGACCCTGGCATCGACCTCCGGCGCGGCGCAGGCAACTGCGTCAGCTGTGCCGTTGCCGGCGAGTGCTGCGGCCACGACGCAGACCGCAGCCTCCGCGCTGGCGGGCGAAACGGCCCAAGCGGCGTCGCCGGAACTCGCTCAACCGGCGCAAGCGTCGCGCGGCGCGCTCGCTGTCGCCGTGCTGGCCCATGCGGCGGGGAACAATCCGCAAGCCTTGGTGTCGCGCACCATGTCCGGGGGCCTTGCCGCGAGCTTGCTGCAGGAGGTCACCGAAAACCTGCCGCGCCTGACCGGCAACGTGCCGGGCTCCAACAAGTCCGTGCCGGACGCCCATATCTTCGAGGCGGCCGCACACCCGACACCTCCACCGGTCCGCGGTGCGCTGCCGGCGCCTCAGTCCATCGCCGCGCCGTCGCTCGCACCGGATACGCCGCTGGCTGCGACCGTGCATCGTCTGCTCGATGACACCGATGCCGCGATCGCGCGGCAGACGCTGTTGCAAATTGCCTCGCTTCCCGATCGCACCGACGCCAGCGGCCACCGCATCGATCCGGCCGTGCCGCAGTGGAATTTCGAGATTCCGTTCGCGACCCCGCAAGGTACCGCGATGGCGCAGTTCGAGATCTCGCGCGACGGCGGCAATGAGTCGGACGATCCCGCCAAGCGCGCCTGGCGCGCGCGCTTCTCGCTCGATGTCGAGCCGGCCGGACCCGTGCATGCGCTGATCACGCTGAACGGCGACAAGACCTTCGTTCGGATGTGGGCGGAGCGGCCGGTCACGGCGCAGCAGCTCCGCGCCGGCATCGGTGAGCTCAGCCAGGCATTGACGAAGGCCGAGCTCAAGCCCGGCGATATCGTGGTCCGCGACGGCACGCCGCCGGCTCCGGCGCCCGCTCGCGCCGGCCACTTCCTGGATCGCGCCACATGAGCAATCCCTCCAAGCTCGCGATCGCGCTGCATTACGAGAAGGGATCTGGCGCGCCCGTCGTCGTCGCCAAGGGCAAGGGCACGATCGGCGAGAAGATCGTCGAGATCGCCAAGGCCCACGACATTCCGATCGAGGAGAACGAGGTTCTGGCCGGCGCGCTGTCGAAGGTCGAGCTCGGCGACGAGATCCCGCCAGATCTCTACAAGGCCGTCGCCGAGGTGCTGGTGTTCGTGCTGCGGCTGTCGGGCCGGGGGCGGTAAACACAACCTGTCATCGTTTCAACACTTAGCGGCTGCATGGTCGCGCTGGTTTTCGCTGCTCACGGATATCGCTTTTGCTGACCCGCCGTTCCACCCTCGGCCTCCTCGCCGCAACCGCGATCCTGCCTCGACGCGCGCGCGCCCATGTCGCGCCGCCGCGCAATGAAATCCGCGACGCTCTTGCAAAGCGCTTCACCGACCTCGGCACGTCGGGCACCTTCGTCGGCTACAAGGTCGAGGACTATCTGATCGTCGCCAGCGACAAGGAGCGCTCGGGCGAGGGCAAGTTGCCGGCCTCGACCTTCAAGATTCCCAACTCGCTGATTGCGCTCGAGGCCGGTGTCGTCACTGACCCCGACAAGGACGTGTTTGCCTGGGACGGCGTCAAGCGCCCGATCGAGGCCTGGAACAAGGATCACACGCTGCGCAGCGCGATCGCGGTGAGCGCGGTGCCGGTCTATCAGGAGATCGCGCGCCGCATCGGCGAGGCGCGCATGCAGCAATATGTCGACGCGTTCGACTACGGCAATCGCGACATCGGCGGCGGCATCGACCAGTTCTGGCTCACCGGGGCCTTGCGCATCGATCCGGTCGAGCAGGTCGATTTCGTCGACCGGCTGCGCCGCCGCGCGCTGCCGATCTCAAAGCGCAGCCAGGATCTCGTTGCCGATATCCTGCCGGCGACGAAGGTCGGCGACGCCGTCATCCGCGCCAAATCCGGTCTCCTGGGCGCCGAGCGCGGCGAGCCGTCGCTCGGCTGGATGGTCGGCTGGGCCGAGAAGGGCGAGGCACATACCGTGTTCGCGCTCAACATGGATTGCAAAGAGCCACGGCACATCGAGGCTCGCATGACGCTGATGCAAGCCTGCCTTGCCGAGATCGGCGCGATCTAGCGCGACCGTGTGGTTGATGGAGAAGCAACCCGATCCCACACGGTCAGCTTAAGCGCGCGGTTGCAGATCAGCCGGCACCTGAACCTCGGTCGTCGCAATCAGGCGCCAATCGGCGAGCGCGGCCAAACGGTGGGGCTCGGCCTCACGCCGGTAATCGGAGCTCAAGACGATCGCTCGAAAGGTCGCGAAGTCAGGGTAACGGACGATTGCGGCGTCGTGCCAGGCTTCGCCTTGCGCGGCCACCAGCAGAGCTCCGACAGATCCAAGCCAAGTTGGCCTGACCCCTTGCGGAGTCGCGATCTTGCGAAATGCGGGGACATAGCGCGTAAAATAGGCTTCGCGGCCGCAACAGGCCGGAAGCTCGGACTTGTCCCGGTACAAGGCCTCATTCCGATAACGGAGAAGATTGATCATGAAGATAGGTTGATCTCCGGGCAGGCTCGAGCCTGCCATCGCGAGTGATGCATTATCGATATCGACGAACATTGTTCTCTCCGGTCGTGGGTTCTTGCTGCGCTGATATCGCTTTCGAACGCCCGGCCTTGTAGTGGTTTCGGTGTCACCGCTATGATGACGTCATGGCAACACCACGCAGCCATCGGCAACTCCTCGGCAATTCTGAGCGCCAACCCGGCGGTCCAGCTCGAGCTGAAAGTCGACGATTTCGGGGACGGAGTTCAGGCGTTGTCGGGTTTTGCCGTGAGCGCCCGGTCAATCGCAAAGCCGCCGATCTCGCTCATGGCCTGCGAGATCGGATCGCCGCGCCGGGCAAAGCCGCTGGAGAGATAATCGAACTGCGTCCGCGCCAGCCGCAGCACCTCGATCGGCACCGAGACCGCGGTTTCGTTGAAGCTGTCGACGGAGGCGCGCAAGCTGTCCAGCTCCGTCGTGAGCTTGCCAATATGCTGCTCGGCATGCTGCATCAGCGCGAGCAGCTTGCCGCGCTCGGCATCGAAGGCGGCGCGCTCGGCTGCGGTCGCGGCGGTGAGCTCGGCGAGCTGTGCCCGCAGCGCCGCGATCTGGCCGACCATGGCGTCGGAGGCGAGTTCGGCGGACTCGCGCAGCTCGGCGTTCCGCGTGCTCTCTTCCTGCGCCTGATGATAGAGCCGCTCGGCCGACATCGCCCGCTGGCCGAGCTGTTCGATCATGCTGGCTGCGCGCAGCAGCATCTCGCCGTTCCGCCCCGACACCATGCCGGCCATGCGGCGCAGGAAGTCGATCGTTTCGGACGCTGGGTTCGGCGGCAAGGGGACGACCGTCGCGGACATCTCGGTGATGCCAGTAGGTAGACGCTGGAGCCAGGGCAGATGATCACCGCCGTACCGACTGGGCTCACGCAACATTCGGCGCCTGATCTGACTCGGAGCAAGCCTGAATCGGTCGGCCCGGTCAACCTGCCGGGCTGCCAAATGTGAGGTCAGGAATCCTTCTGCCGCCCAATCCGCCCCAGGTGGGTGAAGCCGAACCCGGCGGAATATTTCAGGCCGTAGCCGAGCGCCCGGTCGATGCCGATATGGGCAAGCCAGATCAAGGCGATGGAGAGGATGAGGGGCGAGGCGAGGGCGAAGCCCAGCGTCAGCAGCGCCACCGGCACCAAGTAGCTGTGGGCGGCGTTGTAGACCATCGCGCCGAACCTGGCGTCGGACAGGTAGGCCAGGAAGCTCAGATCGGGTACGAAGAACAGCAGCGCAAACACCAGCCACGACCCGTCCCAGGCCGCATAGAGCGTCACCATCCCTGCAAACAGGGTGAGGCCCTCCAGCCGCAGCAGGATGTTGACGCCGCCTGTCGCAGCGCCCGTCTCGGCCGTTCCTTCGCTCACGCTCGCCTCCTGGGCAAAACTTTGTAATTCCTTGCGCTTTCCCGCTGCGGCAGGGCAGCCCTGCGACGGCGAAAGCGGCTTTCCGGGCCGCAAAATGCCGTGTTAGAACCCGCCCATCACTTAAGAACTGGCGGGAGCAAATGAAACACATCCTGGACGCCCTTGAAGATCGTCGTGCCGGCGCAAAGCTCGGCGGCGGGGAGAAGCGCATCGAGGCGCAGCACGCCCGCGGCAAGCTGACGGCCCGCGAGCGCATCGAGCTTCTGCTCGACAAGGGATCGTTCGAGGAGTTCGACATGTTCGTCGAGCACCGCTCCACCGAGTTCGGCATGGAGAAGACCAAGGTGCCGGGCGACGGCGTCGTCACCGGCTGGGGCACCGTCAACGGTCGCAAGACTTTTGTCTTTGCCAAAGACTTTACGGTGTTCGGCGGCTCGTTGTCCGAAACGCACGCGCTGAAAATTACAAAACTCCAGGACATGGCGATGAAGGCGAGGGCGCCCATCATTGGCCTGTATGACGCCGGCGGCGCCCGCATCCAGGAAGGCGTCGCTGCGCTCGCCGGCTATTCCTACGTGTTCCGTCGCAATGTGCTTGCCTCGGGCGTGATCCCGCAGATCTCCGTCATCATGGGCCCCTGCGCCGGCGGCGACGTCTATTCGCCTGCCATGACCGACTTCATCTTCATGGTGAAGAACACCAGTTACATGTTCGTCACCGGTCCCGACGTGGTGAAGACCGTGACCAACGAGGTCGTGACGGCCGAGGAGCTCGGCGGCGCCTCGGTGCACGCCACGCGCTCCTCAATCGCCGACGGCGCCTTCGAGAACGACGTCGAGACCCTCTTGCAGATGCGTCGCCTGATCGACTTCCTGCCCTCCAACAACACCGACGGCGTGCCGGAATGGCCGAGCTTCGATGACATCGAGCGGGTCGACATGTCGCTCGACACGCTGATCCCCGACAATCCGAACAAGCCCTATGACATGAAGGAGCTGATCCTGAAGGTCGTGGACGAGGGCGACTTCTTCGAGATCGCGGAAGCCTTCGCCAAGAACATCGTCACCGGCTTTGGTCGCATTGCCGGGCGCACGGTCGGCTTCGTCGCCAACCAGCCGATGGTGCTGGCCGGCGTGCTCGACAGCGACGCATCGCGCAAGGCGGCACGCTTCGTCCGCTTCTGCGACGCCTTCAACATCCCGATCGTCACCTTCGTCGACGTGCCGGGCTTCCTGCCCGGCACCGCGCAGGAATATGGCGGCCTGATCAAGCACGGCGCGAAGCTCCTGTTCGCCTATTCGCAGTGCACCGTGCCGCTCGTCACCATCATCACCCGCAAGGCCTATGGCGGCGCCTTCGACGTCATGGCCTCCAAGGAGATCGGCGCCGACATGAACTACGCGTGGCCGACCGCCCAGATCGCGGTGATGGGCGCCAAGGGCGCGGTCGAGATCATCTTCCGCTCAGACATCGGCGACCCCGACAAGATCGCCGCCCGCACCAAGGAATACGAAGACCGCTTCCTGTCGCCCTTCATCGCCGCCGAGCGCGGCTATATCGACGACGTCATCATGCCGCACTCGACCCGCAAGCGCATCGCGCGGGCGCTGGCGATGCTGAAGGACAAAAAGACGGAAATGCCGGCGAAGAAGCACGACAATTTGCCGTTGTAATAGGAGGTAGCCCGGATGAGCGCAGCGAAATCCGGGTCTTTGCCGAGGTCCCGCATGTCGCTTTGCTCATGCGGGCGACAGGCTCCTTCTGATTTGGCACGCTCGATCCAATGACCGAAGACGATCCGACCGATGAAATCTCCGATATCGAAGATCGGATCGAAGAGCTCGCCGAGATCGCTGAGCGGTGCCGCAAGTACATCCTGGCGTCCAAGATCGCGATCGGTGGCGGGGCGGCGCTGCTGCTGGTGACGATCCTCGGTCTGTTCGGATTTGGTCAGACTGCCGCGCTCGGATCGATTGCGCTGGTGCTCGGCGGGATCGTCTCGCTCGGCTCGAATGTCTCGACGTTGCGGCAGACGGACGAGGCCATCAGTGCTGCGGAGGCGCGGCGTGCGGCGTTGATCGGCAGCATTGACCTCAGGGTCGTTGCCGATGCGCCGCTGAAGCTGGTGTGAGGTGTAGGGTGGATTAGCGAAGCGTAATCCACCAAGGTGTGCGTCATCGGATGGAGAAGTGGCGGATTACGCTATCGCTAATCCGCCCTACGCATCAGACGCCTCCAGCGCCAGCAAGCCTCACGCGGCCTGCTTGACTGTCAGCTCCGACAATTCGGCGCGGCATTCGGCGGCGTAGGCCTGGAGCCGGTCGGCGGTCTGCCGGTCGAGGATGGCCTTGGCCAACCGCTCGGCGCGGGCGATCTGTCGCTTGAGATATTCGATGCGGACCATGGGTCACCTGTCGAATTGAATCGTTCCGATGCCGGCGACTCTATGCCAAGCAAAGCATCGATTATGTGAGGTGCATCACGTCCCACGCGCCTTATCCGCCGCGGCGAAATGCGCCAGCTGGTCGGCGTGGGCCTTGGCGAACGCCGGACGTCCGGTGGCGCGCGCGACGTAAGCGCGGCAGGCAGGACTATCCGTCAGCCCGTTGAAACCATCGACGACGCGCAGCACGTCCGCCATCAGGATGTCGGCGACGGAGAAGGAGCCCGCCAGCCATTCGCGGCTGCCCAGCACCGGCTCGAGATGCTTGAGCCGAAGCTTGAGGAAGTCATCCACGAACTTCCATGCTGCCGTGTCGGTCGGATGTCCCATGAATTTCGACATGCTCCAGGGCAGGCTGGCCATCTCCACCGAATTGAGCGCCGCGAACACCCATTCCGCCGCTTCAGTGCGGCCGCGCTGGTCCTTTGGCATCAGCCTCTCACTGAGGCCGCCGAGATGCAGCAGGATCGCGCCGGTCTCGAAGATCGAGAGGTCGCCGTCGGTCAGCCACGGAACCTGGCCGAACGGCTGGTGGGTGAAGTGCGCTGGCGCGCGATCGTCGAACGGAGTGCTGGCGACGCGATAGGGCAGGGCGGCCTCTTCGAGGGCCCAGCGCACGCGGAAGTCGCGCACGAAGCCTCGCGGCGCTGCGGGAACCCAATCGAAGGTGGTCAGGGTGAGGTCGGCCATTTCCTGTCTCCGTGTCCTGGTTCGATGCAAAGGACGAACGAAGGGCGCCCGTTCCGACACCGGAGGCAACTCTTTTTGTCGCCGGCGGCTTGAGCGGTTAGTCTCGCGTCAAACAACAGGAGGAAACCCGATGCCAGCAGCCTTCTTCGTCGTTCGCGCCATCGTCTCCGACGCCGAAAAGCGCGCTGCTTTCGACCGATGGTACGAGACGGAACATTTGCCCGACGCGGTGCAGGCCTTCGGCGTGAGCAAGGCGTGGCGATTCTGGAGCCTCGACGATCCCTCGCTGCACCAGGCGATCTATCAGTTCGATGACGAGGCCAAGCTGAACGCGATGCTGAAAGGTGACGCGCTGAAAAAGCTCGTCGCCGATTTCAACCGCGACTGGCCCGACGTGAAGCGCTCGCGCGAGACGCTGGTGCTGGCGCAGGAGTTTGCGACGTAGGTCCTGTAACCCGGACGGAGTTACGAATTCTTCATCTCGGCTCGCATGAATCTGAACGCCGGCTTCAGCTTCGGTTCATGGCGTTGCGGCGACATTCCTTCTGCATCACGGGTACGATGATCCAAGAAGGAAGAAACGATGGAGCGCCGGAACTTTTTGAAACTTGCCTTGGGATTGACGGCGGGCGCCGCTGCCTTCGCCGCGACCGCGGCACAGGCCGCGCCGCTGTCACCGCAGCCGCTCGCTGATCCCACTCACGCGCCGCAAGGCAATCCCGACGCTCATCCCGCTGTCACGACCAGTGAGGAAGCTGCGCAACTCGCTCCTGAGCAGGTTCACTGGCGTGGGCGTGGCCGCCACTGGGGCTGGCACCGCCGTCATTGGCGCCGGCGTCACCGGCGCTGGCGCCGCCGCCATTATTGGTAAGCTCGCGACCATTCGCGGACTCGACGGGGATCGCCGCTGGCGGTCCCCGTTTCGATTCTGGAGACGCCCGGCTCCGTGGGCGAAAGTCAGAGCGCCAAAAGAAAATGGCCGCGCAGCGGGTGCCGCGCGGCCATTCTGGAGTGCGAAGAAGATCAGTAAGGACGGCAGCGGCCGGCGTACCAGCGGAAGCCGTAAGGGCAGACGCGCGCGCGGGGCACCACGACGACCGGTGGGGCGACCACCACGGGGGCGGGGCGCACGACGACCGCGCCACGCATCGGGCGGCACTGACCATAGGGGCCGCGATAAAACCCTCGGCCGCAGCCCTCGGCGGCGCTGGCCGCCTCGCTGAAACCGACGACGGCCGCGCTGGCGAGCATGACGGCGGCTAACAGGTATTTCATTTTTGATCTTCCTTCTCGTCCTGGGGGCAGGCTTAGGGGGATGGCGCTTGTGGCGCACAATGAATCAACAGACACGATTCGACACGTTAAAATTGGAGAAACGTGCCGGCACGTTGCGATCCAAACCTGCCAATCATGACCTGAATGCGGCATGAACGTTCCCCGCATCTGGTCCCGGACGACACGCTGGTGTCGCTAGCGGCCGAGAAAGCCCAGCACCAGTTCCTTGTACGTCTCCGGCGCCTCCAGGAACACGAGATGGCCGGTGTCGGGGATCACCTCGGCCCGCGCGTTCGGCATCTTCGCGGCGAGCTGCTTCGCAAGCTCTGCGTTCTGCCCCATCTTGGCCCGCAGCGCCTCCGGCGCGAGCGGCCGGCCCGGCGCGTTGTGGTCGTCCGCGCCCATGATGAACAGAGTCGGTGTCGCGATCAGCGGGATCTCGTGCGCCACCGGTTCACGATAGATCATCTGGCCGGAAGAGACGAAGGCGCGCAGCCAGCGCGGATAGTCCGGGCTGCCCTTGATATTGAAGCGGGCCTCGATGAACGGCGTGATCGCCTCGGCCGGCAGCTTGATTGCGTAATTGGTCTGGAGCTGCTTGCGATAGCCGTCGGCGGTGAGCTTGTCCTCGGTCTCGATCATCTTCTCGGTCGGCGTCGGCGGCACGTAGAGGCGGTAGTCCTCGAGCCCGATCGGCGCGGTCAGCACCAGATGGACGAGGCGGTCGGGATAGGCCCGGGCGACGCGCACGCCGAGCATGCCGCCGAGCGAATGCGCGACGATCTCGGCCTTGTCGATTTTGAGGTGATCGAGCAGCGCAATGGTGTTGCGCGCCAGATTGTCGAAATGCAGCTCGCCCGCCGGCTTGGAAGACTTGCCGAAACCGACCTGGTCCGGCACCACGACACGAAAGCCGGCCTCGCTCAGCATCTTGATCACGGGCGCCCAATAGCTCGACGGAAAATTGCGCCCGTGCAGCAGCACGACGGTGCGGCCGTTCGGCCGTGCCGCGGCGACATCCATATAGGCCATGCTGAGCTGCTCGCCGTCGTTGACGACGGGGAGCAAGTGCACGGGGTAAGGATAGGCAAAGCCTTCGAGCGCGATGCCATAGGGCTCGCGGGGCGTGGCATCGGCGGCGTAGGTCGATGTGAGTTGGAAAGTAAGAAGGGCGGCGGCGAGCGCGGCCAGGAAGATGCGGTTCATCACAGTCTCCGTCATGCCCGGGCTTGTCCAGGGCATCCACGTGCCAGCCGCAATAAAGACGTGGATGGCCGGGTCAAGCCCGGCCATGACGAGAGTGCACATTCACACGCAAGCGTGCGATCTCACAGAGCTTGTGTGATCAGTCCTTCCCATTCGCGAACAGCGCAGCGAACTGCTTCTCGCCGGTACGGGTGAAATTCACGATACGGCTGCCGGGCGTGGGATCGCGCGCGGCCCACTTCAACTCGGCGAACCGTTGCATCATGGCCGCGCCCAACGTGCCGGCGAGATGGTGCCGCCGCTCGCTCCAGTCGAGGCAGGCCTTGCAGACCGGGCGGCGCGGATGGCTGAGCATGTCGGGCGAGATCTGCAGGTGCTTCACAAGAAAGCGCTCGCCCTCGGCGGTCAGCTCGATCTCCTGCTTCCTCTGCCTGACCAGATGCCGCTCGCGCAAGGAGTCCAGCATCTGCACGCCGAGGTCGCCGGCGAGATGGTCGTAGCAGATCCGCGCGCGCCGCAGCGCAGGGTCCTTCGGCCCGGTGCGCACGCGCATATGGCCGGTCCGCGCGGCAAGGCC
Source organism: Bradyrhizobium sp. BRP23 (assembly GCF_020194135.1). Lineage (NCBI taxonomy): Bacteria > Pseudomonadati > Pseudomonadota > Alphaproteobacteria > Hyphomicrobiales > Nitrobacteraceae > Bradyrhizobium > Bradyrhizobium sp. BRP23. The sequence goes on from NZ_JADYVW010000002.1 coordinate 423,446, forward strand.
GGCGAGCCCCTCGAGCACGCCGGCGACGTCGTCGTCGGTGAGGCGGTAATAGCGGTGGCGGCCCTGTTTCTCCGGCTCGATCAGGCCGCCGGCCTCGAGCTTCGACAGATGCGAGCTTGCGGTCTGCGGCGTGATGCCGGCCTCCTGCGCCAGCTCGCTCGCCGTGAGCGCACGGCCGTTCATCAGCGCCGTGAGCATATTGGCGCGGGCGGGGTCGCCAACCAGCGAGGCGACCATGGCGATGTCGGGTCCTGATTTCATGCTTCGATGGTAACCGAAGCGTTGGTGTCGGGCAAGGGCGTATCGTGTCACCACGTCGTCATTGCGAGCGTAGCGAAGCAATCCAGACTGCGTCCGCGGAGGGACTCCTGGATTGCTTCGCTATGCTCGCAATGACGGCGAAAACAAAGGAGCCCATCATGTCCGTCACCGTCTTCATCCGCTACCAGCTCGATCCGTTCAAGCGCGCGCAGTTCGAGGAATATTCGAAGCGCTGGCTCACCATCATCCCAAGATGTGGCGGCGAGTTGATTGGCTACTTCATGCCGCATGAGGGCACCAACAACATCGCGTCCGCCCTGATCTCGTTCGAGAGCCTGGCCGCCTATGAAGCCTATCGCAAACGGCTGCGCGCCGATCTCGACGGTATGGCAAACTTCAACTTTGCGGAGGCGGAGAAATTCATCCTCGCCGAAGAACGCACCTTCCTGCGCAAGGTGGTATTGTAGGCCGACCAACAGCAGGAGACGCCCATGATCGCCGTGATCTTCGAGGTCTGGCCCAAGCCGGAACACCGCCAGACCTATTTCGACCTTGCAGCCGATCTGAAGCCGTTGCTGCAGACCATCGACGGCTTCATCTCGGTCGAGCGCTTCGAGAGCCTGACGGAGAAGGGCAAGATCCTGTCGGTATCGTTCTGGCGGGACGAAGCGGCCGTCCAGGCCTGGCGCAACACGATGGAGCACCGCCGCACCCAGGCCAGGGGCAGGGCGCAGATCTTCGCCGATTATCACTTACGCATCGCCAGCGTCATCCGCGACTACGGCATGAACGATCGCGACGAGGCGCCGAAGGACAGCCGCGCCGTGCATGACGCGCACTAGCGGACTCGAAAACGCAGCCTTATCTCTGCGCGGCTAACAAGGGAGAGAAACATGCACGTGACGACCGCTGACAAGCGCGCGACGTTCAGGAAGATGCACGAGAGCGGCTGCTTCATCCTGCCCAATCCGGTCGATGTCGGCAGCGCGAAAGCCTTGCAGCATCTCGGTTTCAAGGCGATCGCGTCATCGAGCGCGGGCTTTGCCTGGACCATCGGCAAGGCCGACAACCACGTCACCGTCGAGGACGTCTGTCAGCATCTGGCAGCATTGAGCTCGGCTGTCGACATCCCCGTGAACGCCGATTTCGAGGGTGGCTTTGCGGTCGAGCCCGACAAGGTCGCGGACAATGTCGAGCGCGGTGTGCGCACCGGCGTTGCGGGCCTCTCGATCGAGGATTCCACCGGCGACAAGGACAAGCCGCTCTACGATCGCGCGCTGGCCGTCGAGCGCATCAAGGCCTCGCGCAAGGCGATCGGCGACAGCGGCACGCTGCTGGTCGGCCGCTGCGAGGCCTATCTGTGGGGCGTGACCGATCTCAAGCTCGTCATCGACCGGCTCACCGCCTATGCCGATGCTGGCGCCGACTGCCTCTATGCGCCGGGTCTGAAGAGCCGCGAGGACATCGCCGCGGTGGTCAAGGCGGTCGCACCGAAGCCGTTCAATCTTCTGATCGGCGGCTCCGGCCTGTCGCTGCAGGAAGCCCAGGATCTCGGCGTGCGCCGCATCAGCGTCGGCGGCTCGCTCGCCCGCGCCGCCTGGGGCGGCTTCATGCGCGCGGCCAAGGAGATGGCGGAGAAGGGGACCTTCAACGAGCTCGGCGGCGGCTATCCCGGCGGCGAGCTCAACAAGATGTTCGGCTAGAGCATGATCCGGAAAAGTGTGAAGCGGTTTTCCGAAACGATCATGCTCAAACAATAACCTAAAGCGCGATGACGATTCGTCCAAATCTCATCGCGCTTTAGCCAAACGAAAGCGGCGGGATGTTGCATCCCGCCGCTCTCGCGCATCATTACGAAATGTTACTTCGCGCCGTCGGACGGAGCTGGCGTATTCGGGGCCGGCCTGTTCGGCGCTGCACCCGTGGTCACGCCCGGCTCGGTGTTGCTGCGCGGCGTCACGTCACGCATGCCGGGAGGTGCGGCCGGATTGGTCGGCTGCGTCTGCGCAGTCTGCGAGGCCGGTGTGTTGCTGGCCTCGTTGGTGGTGCTGGAATTGTTCAAGCCGTAGAACACTGCGCCCAGCACCAGGGCGACAGCGACCGCAAACAGCGCGATCTTGCCGCTGGAGGCGGGGCCTTCCCCGAGCTCGGGATCGGCCTGCAGGTCGGCATCCCGGCGCGCCGCGCGAGAGTACTCATCGTCGGCGAGGTTCGGGCGGTACGGATCGTTGGGAAAACGGTCGTCTGCCATCGATTTGGTCTCCTCGGTTATGACCCCGGGACAACCCTCAGGTGCGAGATTCTGTTCCGCCGCCTTGATGCTTTCGTCGCATGTTGCCTCGGTGTGGGGAATCGGGAACCTGTTCCATGGGAACCCGCGCCTGAGTTCGAGGGCCACGGAGAGGGAACACGCGATGTGGAGCCTGCCGCCTACTGATAGCGTGCTGCATTTCCTGTCCCTGGCCGCGGTGGCCGCGCAGGGCATGACGGCTGCGCTCGCTGCCGGACGCCGCAGCATGGATTGGCTGGGCGTCTGCTTCCTCGGCTGCATCACCGCGCTCGGCGGCGGCACGTTGCGCGATCTCTTCCTCGGACATTATCCGCTGGCTTGGGTGCAGAACCCCATCTATCTCGCGCTCGCCGGCGGCGCCGCCTTCCTCACCATCCTGTTTGCGCGCCTCGTGCACCGGCTGAAGGTCGCCTTCATCGTGCTCGATGCCATCGGTCTCGTCGTCTTCACCATGACCGGCTGCGACGTTGCCTGGCAGATGGGTGCTTCTCTGCCGATCGTCATCGTCTCGGGCATGGTGACGGGCTGCGCCGGCGGCGTGCTGCGCGACGTGCTCTGCAACGACGTGCCGCTGCTGTTTCGCTCCGAGCTCTATGCCAGCGTCTCGCTGGTGACGGGGTTGTTCTATGCGACCGCGTTCGGTCTCAAGCTCAACGCGGAGCTCTGGACCATTTTGACATTTGTCCTCGGCATCAGCTTCCGCCTGCTTGCGGTGCGCTACAAATGGGAGATGCCGAAGTTTGTCTTTACGGGGGATGAAGAGCGGTGAGCGCTGTCGCGCGCGAATGGCGAATAGCGAATGGTTCTGGGCCATTCGCCACTCGCTATTCCCCATTCGCCTCTCGCTTCCTTGCTTTTGCCACCTGTGCCGGTGTCACCAGCGGGCCGGCATTGCCCCAGGAATTGCGGATGTAGTTCGTCACCGCGGCGATCTCGGCGTCGGACAGCTGCTTGGCGTAAGCCGGCATCTCGCCGGTGTTCGGCGCGCGCGGCGTCGTCACGGTGTGGGCACCGTCGAGGATGATGCGCAAGGTCGAGGACGGATTGATCGATTGCAGCAGCGCATTGCCCGGCAGCGGCGGGTAGATGCGCGGGCTGCCTGTGCCGTCGGCCTCGTGGCAGGCGATGCAGAGCTTTGCGTAGACCGCCTGGCCGGCCTTCATCTCGGCAGCGTCCGGCGGCGTTACGATCGTCTCGCGCCGGGCCGGCGGCAGGCTCTTCAGATAGATCGCGATCGCGCGCACGTCGGCATCGCTCATCTTCGAGGTCGAGTTGACGACGACCTCCGCCATCGGCCCGCCGGCGTGGCTTTTGGCATTGCGCCCGCTTTGCAGGTACTCCGTGATATCGGCCTCGCTCCAGGATTTCAGCCCGGTGCGCGGGGCGCCGTCGAGCCGCGGTGCGAACCAGCCGCCGACCGCGTTGCCGGACAGCGCCTGCGCATCCCGGTCGGCGCCGAAATAATTCTTGGGCGTGTGGCAGGCGCCGCAATGGCCGAGCCCGGTGACCAGGTAGCCGCCTCTGTTCCAGGCCGCGCTCTTGGTCTGGTCCGGCTCGAACAGGCCGGGCTTGAAATACATCGTGTTCCAAAGCCGCATCAGGCCGCGATAGCCGAATGGCCAGCGCAGCTCCGGCGGCTTGTTGCGGCTGGTGACGGGCGCCAGCGTGGCGAGATAGGCGCGGATCGCCAGCGTGTCGTCCTTCGTCATCCTCGTGAAATAGGGGTAGGGAAACGCCGGGTAATAATTCGAGCCGTCAGGCGCGATGCCGGTGCGCAAGGCGCGGGTGAAATCGGCATCCGTCCAGCCGCCGATGCCGGTGTCGCGGTCCGGCGTCAGGTTCGGCGCATAGATCGCGCCAAAGGGCGTGTCGATGCGCTTGCCGCCCGCGAACGGTTTGGCCGGATCGGCAGTGTGGCAGCCCGCGCAGTCGCCGGCCTCGGCCAGCGCCTTGCCATAGGCGATCAGCTCGGAAGATGGTCCGGCGGCGCCGGCCGCGCTTGTGACCGTACTTGCAACCGCACTGCACAACGCCAGGCCCACAAGCGCCAGGCCCGTCAGAATCGTCCGCATCGACAGCCTCCCCTGCGACCCATCGACCCTACGTGCGTGAAGGGAAGCGTCGATTCATTTCGCAACGATGGGGGTATGGTGACACAAACTGAAAATCGCCAACGTGTTTCAGGCCACGAAATTGCGATTTTTACCCGAGGCCTCCTTTGGTCCAGAATTGTGATGCGGAGCATGAAATATCCGACATAGAGTGGCGGAGGTGGTCGGCCCGCCCTAGCTAAAACCAACGGGCAGGCAACGACTTAAGTCAGCAAGACCTGAACAGGGCGCGAAGCGAGGACAGCATGGGCATCAACCAGGGTCCGATCAGTCTCGATCAAAAGTACACCCAGCAGACCGGACACGTCTTCACCACGGGCATCCAGGCCCTGGTCCGCTTGCCGATGGCCCAGATCCGGCGCGACCGCGCCAACGGCCTCAACACCGCGGGCTTCATCTCCGGTTATCGCGGCTCGCCGCTCGGCGGCTACGACCAGCAGCTGTTCGCCGCGCGCAAGCATCTCGAGCAGTACAACATCAAGTTCCAACCCGGCGTGAACGAGGACCTCGCCGCGACCGCGGTGTGGGGCTCGCAGCAGCTCAACCTCTCGCCCGGCGCCAAATACGACGGCGTGGTCGGCATCTGGTACGGCAAGGGCCCGGGCGTCGACCGCTGCGGCGACGTGTTCCGTCACGGCAATGCCGCGGGCTCGGCCAAGAACGGCGGCGTGCTGTGCCTTGCCGGCGACGACCACGGCGCAAAATCCTCCACCGTCCCGCATCAGTCCGACCATGCCTTCATGTCGGCGCTGATGCCGTATCTCTATCCCTCGAGCATCCACGAGATGATCGAGATGGGCCTGCTCGGCATCGCGATGTCGCGCTATTCCGGCTGCTGGGTCGGCATGAAGGTGATCACGGAGACGGTCGAGACCACCGCCGAGATCGACCTCACCGACGAGATGAAGCCGTTCATCATTCCCACCGATTTCGAGCTGCCACCCGGCGGCCTCAACCTGCGCTGGCCCGACGACCGCTTCGAGCAGGACCGGCGCCTGCAGGACTACAAGGGCTTTGCCGCCATCGCCTTTGCCCGCGCCAATAAGGTCAACCGCGTCACCATGGATTCGCCGACCGCCCGTTTCGGCATCATGGCCTCTGGCAAGAGCTACGAGGACGTTCGTCAGGCGCTGCGCGAGCTCGGCATCACCGAGGAGGTCGCCGCCAAAATCGGCCTTCGTCTCTACAAGATCGGCATGCCCTGGCCGCTCGAGCCCGAAGGCGTGCATGAATTCGCCGTCGGCCTGGAGGAGATCTTCATCGTCGAGGAGCGGCGCGAGATCGTCGAGAACCAGGTCAAGCAGGTGTTGTTCAACTGGCGCGACGATGTGCGCCCGCGCATCGTCGGCAAGATGGACGAGCACGACAAGCGCTTCCTGACCTTCGCCGCCGAGCTCAGCGTCGCCTCGCTCGCGACCTCGCTGACCGAACGCCTGCTTCGACTTGATCTCAACCCCGAAATCGCGGAGATGCTCCGCGCCAAGGCCGACTGGTTCAACGGCCGCCAGGCGACCCAGATGCAGGCGGTCGCCCCTGTCTCCCGAACCCCGTATTTCTGCTCCGGCTGCCCCCACAACACGTCGACGAAAGTCCCCGAAGGCAGCCGCGCGCTTGCCGGCATCGGCTGCCACTTCATGGCGCTGTGGATGGACCGCTCGACCGAGACGTTCACGCATATGGGCGGCGAGGGCGTGCCCTGGGTCGGCATCGCGCCCTTCACCAACGAGAACCACATCTTCGCCAATCTCGGCGACGGCACCTACTTCCACTCCGGCATTCTCGCCATCCGCCAGGCGATCGCCTCCAAGGCCAACATCACCTACAAGATCCTCTACAACGATGCGGTAGCCATGACCGGCGGCCAGCGTCATGACGGCGATCTCTCGCCGCAGCAGATCACCCAGCAGCTGTACGCCGAAGGCATCCGCGAGCTCTATCTGGTCTCGGAAAACCCCGACGCTTATCCCGCCGATACCATCGCGCCCGGCGTGAAGAAGTATCACCGCGACGAGCTCGACAACGTCATGAAGATGTGCCGCGAGTTCAAGGGCACCTCGGCGATCGTGTTCGTGCAGACCTGCGCCGCCGAGAAGCGCCGTCGCCGCAAGCGCGGCCTGATGGAGGACCCGGCGCGCCGCGTCATGATCAATCCGGCCGTCTGCGAAGGCTGCGGCGATTGCTCGGTGCAGTCGAACTGCATCTCGGTCGAGCCGCTGGAGACCGAGTTCGGCCGCAAGCGCGCTATCAACCAGTCATCCTGCAACAAGGACTATTCCTGCCTGAAAGGATTCTGTCCGTCCTTCGTCACCATCGACGGCGGCGCGCCGCGCCACCGCGCGCCAGCCGAGCTCGCTGAGATCGGCGCGCTGCCCGAGCCGGCCTCGCGTCCGACGCTCGACAAGCCCTATAACATCGCCGTCGGCGGCGTCGGCGGCACCGGCGTGCTCACCATCGGCGCGCTGCTCGGCATGGCCGCCCACATCGAGGGCAAGGCCTCGATGATCCTGGATATGTCGGGCCTCGCGCAAAAGGGCGGGGCGGTGCTCAGCCATGTGCGGCTATCAGATCATCCGGCCGAGGTGACCTGCTCGCGCATCGTCACCGGCACGGCCGATCTCGTGCTCGCCGCCGACGAAGTCGTCGCAGTCGCCAAGGACACGATCACCCTTTGTGACACCAGCCGCACCCACGGCATCATCAACAGCCACGTCATTCCCACCGCCGATTTCATCCTCAATCGCGATTTCAATTTCCAGACCCGCAAGCTGAACGGGCTCCTGGAAACGGCGCTGCACAAGGATTCGGTGTTCTTCGACTTCACCAAGCCTGCCGAGCAGCTGCTCGGCGATGCCATCGCCACCAACATGATGATGATGGGCTATGCCTATCAGAAGGGTTTGTTGCCGCTCTCCGCGGAAGCGATCGAGCAGGCGATCGAGGTCAATGGCGTCTCGATCAAGATGAACAAGGAAGCCTTCCGCCTCGGCCGCCTCGCAGTCGCCGACCCCAAGCGCCTTGCGGATATGCTGAAGGGCGGGGACGAAGTGGCCGCGCCGAAGGCGCTCGATGCCATGACGCTCGACGAGGTCATCGAGCACCGTGCCAAGCATCTGACCGCCTACCAGAACGCTCGTCTCGCCAAGCGCTATCGCAAGCTGGTGGACCAGGTCCGCGATGCCGCCGCGAAGGGCGGCTATGGCGATGCGCTGCCGCGCGCGGTTGCCGTGAATTATGCAAAGCTCCTCGCCTACAAGGACGAGTACGAAGTGGCGCGCCTCTACACCGACGGCGCCTTCGAGCAGCAGCTCCGCGACCAGTTCGAGGGCGACTTCAAGTTCAACTTCAATCTCGCGCCGCCGATCCTCAGCAGCGGTGTCGATGCGCTGGGGCGCCCGAAGAAGCGCGCCTTCGGCCCGTGGATGCTGAAGGTCTTCCGCGTGCTGGCCAAGTTCAAGTTCCTGCGCGGCACGCCGTTCGACATCTTCGGCCGCAGCGCCGACCGCAAGCTCGAGCGCGACCTGATCGCCGGCTACGAGAAGGACGTCGCAAGGGTGCTCGGCCTTTTGTCGCCGCTCACGATCGACACCGCGGTCGAGCTGCTCTCACTGCCCGACCGCATCCGCGGCTACGGCCCCGTGAAGGAGAAGGCCGTACACGACGCCAAGGCCCGCTACGCCCAGCTCGCCGCGGATTTGGCCAACCCGCCGCCGGCGCCCCGGCAGATCGCGGCGGAGTAGGCGTAGTAGCCCGGATGGAGCGCAGCGTAATCCGGGACGAGTGCCTCCGCGGGTGACGGCCCCGGATTGCGCTGCGCTCCATCCGGGCTACGACACCATCCGTTGCGTTGCCCGCCGGGCAAAACACCCAAGCCATGGTCAATCCGCGCGCGCAAAAACATTCCGCTTTACCGAAATTCGGAATTATCGTATCTCTCCGCCACCTCATCCCTCTCAGAGGGGCGTATCGCGATCGTCACGAAACGCGGGGTGAGCGGCGGTGGACGCGGGCTGCGTCGCGCGAGTCTTTCGCGCGCACGACGGGCGCGGTCTCGCGTACGGCAAAATCGTGTGGTCCTGACGCCCGGGGTCTGTGCGTCAAGTCGTGCGGGTCTCTCTCGCAAGGCGACGGGGGCAATAGTGCATCGCTCCCCGGGGAGAGCGCGACATAAGCCGTAGAGCCACTGCGCAGGGAAGGCCGGATGTTGGGCTCCACCTGTATGCCGCTGTGCATCTGTTTTTCGCGCAATTCGCGCACAGCGGACCGTGGGTGCCCAGCCGGCACCCGGTCTTCCCTGCGCCCTCTGTCTTCGGAGGGAGCAAGACGGGAGCAAAACTCGGGCGAGATGTGCCGCGAGGATGCGGGCGTGTGTCTGCGAGCGAGTCTTGAGTTGAAGCAGCGCCATCAGTGGCAACAAACTCCGTCATTGCGAGCGTAGCGAAGCAAATCCAGAATTCCTCAATGGAGGGGCTCTGGATTGCTTCGTCGCAAGGGCTCCTCGCAATGACGACGCGGCGGGCAGGTTCGCTTGCTATCTGGGGCGGATTTTCGGATGTGCTCCCCTTGCGCCAATCCGCTACCCTCTCGCGGGGCGGAATATTTCCGCGCTTGCCAATCAGCCCGGTGCGGTTCAGAAAAAAGAGCCAAAAAAAGAGCCACGAACGAGACGCGAGCGGAGACTGAAGTTTTGACCATCAAGGGCAAGGCCTACATTGCCGGGATCTACGAACACCCGACCCGGCATGCGCCGGACAAATCCACCGCCCAGCTCCACGCCGAGGTCGCCAAGGGCGCGATCGAGGATGCCGGGATCAGCAAGGATGATATCGACGGCTATTTCTGTGCGGGCGACGCGCCCGGCGGCGCCTGGCCGATGGTCGATTATCTCGGCCTGAACACCAAGAAGCTTCGCCACATTGATTCCACCGAGACCGGTGGCTGCTCCTACATCATCCATCTCGGCCATGCCGCCGAGGCGATCGCCGCGGGCAAATGCTCGATCGCGCTCGTGACGCTCGCCGGCAAGCCGCGCACCGGCGCGATGCCGCCGCGCGCTTCCGGCGCCGAGGTCGATTTCGAAACCGCTTACGGGGCGACCACGCACAATGCCTATGGCATGTGTGCCATGCGCCACATGCACGACTATGGCACCACCTCCGAGCAGCTCGCCTGGATCAAGGTCGCGGCCTCGCATCACGCGCAGTACAATCCGTATGCGATGCTCAAGGACGTGGTCACTGTCGAGGACGTCCTGAACTCGCCGATGATCTCCGATCCCCTGCATCGCATGGATTGCTGCGTCGTCTCCGACGGCGGCGGCGCGCTGATCGTGACGACGCCGGAGATTGCCAAGAGCCTGAAGAAGCCGCTGGTGCGCCTGATCGGCCATGGCGAGGCGATGAAGGGCCCGCGCGGCGGCAAAGATCTCGACCTCACTTACTCCGCCGGCGTCTGGTCCGGTCCGCGTGCGTTCGAGGAAGCCGGCATCACGCCGAAGGACATCAAATACGCCTCGATCTATGACAGCTTCACCATCACCGTGCTGATGCAGCTCGAAGACCTCGGTTTCTGCAAGAAGGGCGAGGGCGGCAAGTTCGTCGCCGACGGCAACCTGATCTCGGGCGTCGGCAAGCTGCCGTTCAACACCGATGGTGGCGGCCTCTGCAGCAACCACCCCGTCAACCGCGGCGGCATGACCAAGATCCTCGAAGCCGTCAGGCAGCTGCGCGGCGAGGCGCATCCGAAGGTGCAGGTCAAGAACTGCGATCTCGCCATCGCCCACGGCACCGGCGGCCTGCTCGGCGTCCGCCACGCCGCCTCGACCGCCATTCTGGAGCGCGTGTGATGAGCGAAGTGAAAAAGTATCCGGCCCCGGTGACGAATCCCGAGACTTCAGCGTTCTGGGACGCGGCGAAAGAGGGCAAGTTCATGATCAAGCGCTGCACCGCCTGCGGCGAAGCGCATTACTTCCCGCGCTCGATCTGCCCGTTCTGCTACTCCGACAAGACGGTGTGGGAACAGGCCTCTGGCGAGGGCACGATCTACACCTACAGTTTGATGCGGAAATCGCCGACCGGTCCTTACGCCATCGGCTACGTCACGCTGAAGGAGGGGCCATCGGTGCAGACCAATTTCGTCGACTGCGATCTGGAGAAGCTCAAGATCGGTCAGAAGGTGAAGGTGGTGTTCAAGCCGACCGACGGCGCCCCGCTGCCGTTCTTCACGGTGGCTTGATTGCTTTCTTCCTTCCCCCTTGCGGGGGAAGGTGGCGCGAAGCGCCGGATGAGGGGTTCTCTCCACGGAGAGAATCTTCAACGTGGAAGCAACCCCTCACCCAAACGCGTATGTGGCCGGCACCTCGGAGCCCTCTCCCGCAAGGGGAGAGGGCGCATCAGTAAGCGCCGGTGAAATCCCGGGAGAAACCAGAAGAATGTCCGCCAGATACGAAGAGCTCAAAGGCCTGAAAAATCTCGGCCAGAAATACGCCTACACCGATCGCGAGGTGATGCTCTACGCCTACGGCATCGGCCTCGGCGCCGATCCCATGGACGAGAACGAGCTCGCCTTCGTCAACGAGGGCACGTTCACGCCGCGGCCGCTGAAGGTGGTGCCGACCTTTGCTTCAGTCGCGGCCTGGGGCTCGGGCCCGGGCGAGATGAATCTCAACCGCGTCATGGTGGTCGACGGCGAACGGGACATCACCTTCCACCAGCCGCTGCCGGTCGCCGCCAACATCACCGCCGACTCCTCGGTGCTCGAAGTCTACGACAAGGGCAAGGACAAGGGCGTGGTCATCGTTCACCAGACCGTGCTGAAGAACGAGAAGGGCGAGAAGCTGGCAACGCTGGTCGCCTCGCGCTTTGCCCGCGGCGATGGCGGCTTCGGCGGGCCGAACCTGACCCAGCCCGATCCGCACAAGATCCCATCGCGCGAGCCGGACAAGACCATCGACATCACCACGCGCCCCGACCAGGCGCTGGTCTATCGCCTCTGCGGCGACCGCAACCCGCTGCACTCCGATCCCGAGTTCGCCAAGAAAGCCGGCTTCCCGCGTCCGATCCTGCACGGCATGTGCACCTACGGCATCACCTGCCGCGGCGTGCTCCAGACCTATGCCGACTACGATGCGAGCGCCTTCCGTCAGCACGTCGCGCGGTTCTCCTCGCCGGTCTATCCCGGCGAGACCGTGACCATGGACCTCTGGAAGGACGGCAACGTGATCTCGTTCGAAGCCAAGGTGAAGTCGCGCGGGGTGACGGTGATCAAGAACGGCAAGACGGTGCTGGGTTAGTGGGCACCGGCGTTTCACTCCCTCGCCCCGCTTGCGGGGAGAGGGTGGGGTGAGGGGCTCTCACCACGAGTCGGGACGGTATTGAGACCTGTACCCCCTCACCCGATCGCTACGCGATCGACCTCTCCCCGCAAGCGGGGAGAGGTGGAAGAAAAACAAACAGGGAGACGCCACCATGGGACTACTCGACGGCAAGGTCGCGCTGATCACCGGCGCGGGCGGCGGGCTCGGTGAGGCCTACGCAAAGCTGTTCGCGCGGGAAGGGGCCTCGGTCGTCGTCAACGACCTCGGCGGTCCCCGCGACGGCTCCGGCGCCGACGTGTCCATGGCGCAGCAGGTGGTGGATGCGATCAAGGCCGAGGGCGGCAAGGCGGTCGCCAACGGCGCCGACATCTCCACCATGGAGGGCGGCCAATCGGTGTTCGACGACGCCATCAAGCACTTTGGCCGCGCCGACATCCTGGTCAACAATGCCGGCATTTTGCGCGACCAGACCTTTCACAAGGCCAGCGAGGCCGACTGGGACAAGGTCATCAAGGTCCATCTGAAGGGCACCTTTTGTTGCACCATGCCGGTGTTTCGCTGGATGCGGGAAAACGGCGGCGGCGTCATCGTCAACACCTCCTCGACATCAGGGCTGATCGGCAATTTCGGCCAGACCAATTACGGCGCGGCCAAGGGCGGCATCTGGGGCCTGTCCAACGTGCTCGCGATCGAGGGCCGCAAGTACAACATCCGGATCTGGACGCTGGCCCCGGGCGCCCTGACCCGCATGACCGCAGACCTGCCCCGCTATAAGGAGAACCCCGGCGCCGCACTCGGGCCGGACGGCATCGCGCCGGCCGTGCTATACATGGTCAGCGATTTGTCGGGCGACCAGACCGGCAAGGTGCTGGGCGTGTCCGGGCCCCGCGGCGTGCGCGAGATGCGGATGATGGAAATGGAAGGCTGGAAGCCGCCGCACTCGGGCTGGAACGCCCAGGACATTGTCGATCATGCCAAGGAGATCTTCTTCTCCGAGGAGCAGATCAAGATGGGGGCACGGCGGTTTTAGAAGGCCGTCATCTCGGGGCACGCGAAGCGTGAGCCCGGGATCCATACTCCGGATCGTGGTTATGGATTCCGGGCTCGCGACTGCGTCGCGCCCCGGAATGACAGATTAGAGAAAGACGAGGACCGATGAAACTCACCGCCGACGCCAAGGGCACCTTCGCAATCGCGCCGACGCCGTTCCACGACGACGGCCGGATCGACGAGCGCTCGATCGACCGCCTGACCGATTTCTACGAGGAGGTCGGCTGCGACGGCGTCACGGTGCTGGGCATTCTTGGTGAAGCCCCCAAGCTCGACGCCGTCGAGGCCGAGCAGGTCGCGGTGCGCTACGTCAAGCGCGCCAAGAAGATGCAGGTGATCGTCGGCGTCTCCGCGCCGGGCTTTGCCACCATGCGTTCGCTGGCCAAGGCTTCGATGGATGCGGGCGCGGCCGGCGTCATGATCGCGCCGCCGCCCTCGCTTCGCACCGACGACCAGATCATCGGCTATTTCAAGCAGGCGGCGGAAGCCATCGGCCCTGATGTGCCCTGGGTGCTGCAGGACTATCCGCTGACCTTGCAGGTGGTGTTCACCCCCGCCGTGATCCGCAAGATCGTCATGGACAATCCGAACTGCGTGATGCTCAAGCACGAGGACTGGCCGGGCCTGGAGAAGATCTCGACACTACGCGGCTTCCAGAAGGACGGCTCGCTCCGTCCGCTCTCGATTCTCTGCGGCAATGGCGGCACCTTCCTGGACTTCGAGATGGAGCGCGGCGCCGACGGCGCCATGACCGGCTATGCCTTCCCGGAGCTCCTGATCGACGTCGTGAACCTCTCCAAGGCCGGCAAGCGCGACGCGGCACATGACATCTTCGACGCGCATCTGCCGCTGATCCGCTACGAGCAGCAGCCCGGCGTCGGCCTCACCGTGCGCAAATACGTGCTGCAGAAGCGTGGTATTATCGCTTCCAGCGCGCAGCGCAAGCCCGGTGCGACGATGACGGCGACGGCGAAGGCCGAGGTCGACTATCTCTTGTCGCGGGTCGCCCGTTTCGACAAGCGCGCCAATCTCGGCCCGCAATCCAGCGCCGCAGGCTAGTTGCATGGCCGAGACATCAGCATCACGCCCGGCCTCGACGATCCTCCTGCTGCGCGACGGCACTAAGGAAATCGAAGTCTTCATGATGGTCCGCCATCATCAGATCGAGTTCAACTCGGGCGCGCTGGTGTTTCCCGGTGGCAGCGTCGATGCCGGCGACAACGAGATCGTCGCCCGCGCCGACCTCTATTCGGGCGGCGAAAGCCTCAGCGAAGCGGACCGCGGCTTCCGGATCGCCGCGATCCGCGAGACCTTCGAGGAGAGCGGCATCCTGCTGGCGCGATCGAGGCAGACTGGCCTGGCGGTCGATGCCAACCGCGCCGGCGAGATCGCTGACGCGCACCGCGTTGCCCTCAACGAGCACAAGATCAGCTTCCTGAAGATCCTCGACGACAATGGCCTCCAGCTCGCGCTCGACACGCTGGTGCCTTACGCACACTGGATCACGCCGGAGGGCATGCCGAAGCGCTTCGATACCTGGTTCTTCCTCGCGGCCGCGCCGCCCGACCAGCTCGGCGCCCACGACGGGCGGGAGTCCACCGATTCGATCTGGCTGTCAGCGCGCGAGGCGGTGGAGGGCGGCGAAAGCGGCCGCTTCAAGCTGCCGTTCCCGACCACGCGCAATCTGATCCGGCTCGCCAAGCAGGGAAGCGTGAGCGCGGCGCTGGAGCACGCCCGCGGACTCTCGATCGTTACGGTGATGCCGGTGATGACCAAAACCGAAACCGGCCGTCAGCTCCGCATCCCCCGCGAGGCCGGCTATGACGGCGAGGTGTTCGACGTCGGCCCCGTCGGCTAGCACACTTCGACAGGCGGCGAAGTATCGATGAATCCCGGCGCGCGGGGCAGCCAGCGTCAAACTGTCGTAAAGCTGAAGCGGGCGGCAAGTCCCGATATTAACGATATTCCGCGTCCCGAGGCATGTTCCCCCCGGGCAGGAATACGTCGTATATTGGACCTCCAGCAGTCCGGTCCTCAAACCACCAATGTCCGCCGAATTGACGCCGCCCCCTGAGAAAAGGCGAACCTTCTCGCTCTCCATCGGCCAGCTCACCTTCGGTAGCTTCCTGTTGGTGCTGGCGGTGATCATTGTCACCTCGACTGCGAGCGTGATTGCGATCCGGCACATCGATTCGACCTTCGCCGAGCTGCAGCGGCTGCAGAGCGTCGGTGACCTCGCCGAGGACATCGATCGCCGCATGAACGAACTGCGTCTTGCCGCGCGCGACTTCGTCACAGATCCCGGTGCCGGCATCCAGTTCCAGCAGGTCGGCGAGGCGGCCTCGACGCTCAGCGACATCCTGAAGAAGACCCGCATCGAGCTCGCGCCCGAGCAGCAGGACATGCTCGACGGGGTCACCGAGCGGCTCGCAACCTATCGCTCCGGCCTCGAGCGGATCTCCACGCTGATCGACCGCCGCGCCCAGCTGCTCGCCGGACTGCCGCCGCTGCGCGAACAATTCGACGCAGCGGTTGAAGGCACCGCGGACCGCGAGCTGGCGTCCCGCCTGTCCGAGGCACAGGGCCGGATCGCGATCGGGCTGCTCGCGCGCAACCCGTCTGCAGCCGAGCAGGCTGCACAGGGAATGCGGGGGCTCGATATTGCCGATGCCAAGCTGAAGTCGGCGGTGAACGACTATGCCGAGGCGATCATGGCCGTCGCCGTCCGCGAGCGGCAGATCGCCGACATCGATCGCGAGGTGCTGGGAACGGAAGGACGGCTGATCGGCCGCGTCACCGAATTGCTGCGCGAGGTCAGCTCCCGACGCGGTCACGTGCTGTCGCGCGACTTCGCCCGGACACTGACCGAGGCGCGATGGCAGAGCATCGTGCTCGGCACGGTCGGCGTGCTGATCGGCATCGGCGCTGCCTGGTTCGTGGTTCGCAGGACGGTGCGTCCGCTCGCCCAGATCGCGCGATCCATTCGCGCGCTCGCCGCCGGCCGGAAAGACGTCTCAATTCCGTCCGCCGACCTTGGCAACGAGATCGGCGACATTGCGCGGGCGGCCGAAGTGTTTCGCCGCGCGCTGGAGGAGGCCGACACCGCGCGCGAGGCGGCGGTGCGCGCGCTCACCGAGCAGCGGCTCGCCGAGGAGAGCTATCGAAAACTGTTCGAAGGCTCCATCGACGGCATCTACGTGACGACCCCGGCCGGTGACCTCCTCAACGCCAATCCCGCGCTGGCGCGCATGATGGGCTACGACAGCCCGCAGCAGCTGATCGACAGCATCAGCGACATCGCCCACACGATTTACGTCCACCCCGAGGCGCGCGCCGAATACCAGCGGCTGATGGCGCGCGACGGCATGGTGCGCGAGTTCGAGTATCAGGTGCGCCAGCGCAGCGGCGACATCCTCTGGCTCTCCGACAGCGCCACGGGCGTGCGGGACGAAGCGGGCAACATCATCCGCTACGAGGGCACGCTGCGCGACATCACCGACCAGAAGCGGGCGGAGGAAGCCATCGCCGAAGGCCGGCGCCTGCTCCAGCAGGTCATCGACACCGTGCCGGCGGTGATCAACGTCAAGGATCGCAATCTACGCTACGTGCTGATGAACCGCTACATGGCCGGCATCTTCGGCATCGAGCCCGGCGAGGCGCTCGGCCGCACCACGGCCGACCTGATGTCGCGCTACGGCGCATCCAAGTCCGACGAGAGCGACAAGCGGGTGCTCAAGCTTCGAAAAGGTCTCGGTTTCTACGAGGAGGAGTATCAGGACGCCTCCGGCAACATGCGGCAATGGCTGGTCAACAAGTTGCCGTTGCTCGACGCCGAGGGCGAGATCGAGCGGATCGTGACCGTTGCGCTCGATATCGGCGAGCGCAAGCGGGGCGAGCAGGAGATGCGCAAGGCCAAGGAAGCCGCCGAAACCGCGCTGCGCAATCTCCGCGAGACCCAGGCCTCCCTGATCGAGGCCGAGAAGCTGGCCGCGCTCGGGCGCCTCGTCGCCGGCGTCGCCCACGAGGTCAACAATCCCGTCGGCATCAGTCTCACCGTCGCCTCCGCGCTGGAGCGCAAGACCGCCATGTTCACCGCCGAAGTCGAGCGCGGCGAGCTGCGCCGCTCCACGCTCAACGACTTCCTCAGCACCAGCCGCGATGCGTCCTCGCAGCTCGTCTCCAATCTCAACCGCGCCGCCGAGCTGATCCAGTCGTTCAAGCAGGTCGCCGCCGACCGCAATTATTCGGATCAGCGTACTTTCGATCTCGGTGACCTCACCGAGCAGGTGGTGATGAGCCTGCGGCCGGGCCTGCGTAAGCACAATCTGACGCTCAACGTCGAGTGTCAGCCGGACCTGACCATGAACAGCTATCCCGGCCCGTACGGCCAGGTGCTGACCAATCTGTTTCTGAACTCGGTGGCGCACGCCTTCCCGGACGGCCGGCCCGGGACGATCGAGATCCAGGTGCGCGAGTCCGGCAAGGACAACGTCGAGATCATCTTCTCCGACAATGGCTGCGGCATGTCGCTCGACGTCCGTCGCCGCGCCTTCGATCCGTTTTTCACCACGCGGCGCGACCAAGGCGGCACCGGCCTCGGGCTGCACATCGTCTACAGCATCGTCACCAACCGGCTCGGTGGCCGGCTCGATCTCGATTCCGAACCGGGTGGCGGTACGCGCATCCAGATGATCCTGCCGCGTGTGGCGCCGCTCGAACAGGCCGCGGAATAGCTAATCGACGTCTGCAAGCTTGTGCAGCGTCGCGCCGAAGATCTGGCTGGCCTTGCCGACCAGCGCGGTGCCGGTCATCTGTCCGCGCGTGTCCGTGAACGTGCCGGTGACGCCGATGCCGACAGGGGCAGGGCCGCCGAACAGCGGATTGTCATCGCCTCGAGGCGAGGTGTGCCGTTGCACCAGCACCTCGCCCTTGAAGCTGTTGTTGTCCTTCACCGTGTAGCTGCCGGTGTAATACAGGTAGGCATCGCCGCCGAGAATCTTGCCGTCGCGGAAGAGAATCACGCCGCTGCCCTTGCCGACTCGACCATCGAGCAGGGTGACGTGAATTGAATAGAGGCCGTTTTTCATAACGTCCCGTAGGCCGGCCGCCATCGCCCAATGGCGCAACCGGTCCCGCTTTTATGCCAAAGCCCATCCCTGCGCGCAACGAGGCAGTTTGCCGGCCGGTCGCGGCGGCTGCGAGCCGTCGTTGTTCCGGTTTGTCCATGACACCGTCGTGACGCTCTGATGGTGAGGCGAGGCCCGACGTTGCGAATCAGAGTTGGCCCGCGAAATGCATAACCATTGTTGCACTGGCCGCGGGGTGCTGGAGCAAGACGAACGTGACCAACTGGATCGATTCCGGCGGCGATGAGCCGCGTCTGTACGGTGCGCGTCCCACGAATTGCAAAAGCGAACAACGGCGGATTGGCGATGCGATACGCCGGGCAAACCTCACGAGGCTGGCGCCCGCGTTGGCTTTGATCGCGCTCGCAGCCCCCTCGGGGCACGCGCGCGACCGCGGGCAGTTCGCCAACACCAATCCCGAATTGAAGGCTTGGTTCGACAGTCTGCGCAGCGGCGAGGGGCCCTGCTGTTCCGATGCCGACGGTTCGGCGCTCTCGGACTCCGACTGGGACAGCAAGGACGGGCATTATCGCGTCCGCGTCCCGCGCTATGGCTATGCGCTCGATGGCCAGCAGCAGGAGCTCGTCTGGGTCGACGTGCCCGCGGAGGCCGTGATCTCGGAGCCGAACCGGGTGGGACGCACCATGGTCTGGCCGATCTACGGCTACATGGGTGTCACCATCCGCTGCTTTATGCCCGGTAGCATGACTTAGCCTTCGGGCGTGACGTCGTCGCCGGCTCGGTGCCTGGACGGCGGGGCGCCCCGTCGCGTCAGGTATATTTCTTGTCGCGCTCGAGCAGCTCGATCGAGATGCCTTCGGGCCCGCGGATGAAGCAGATGCGTACGCCGGGACGAATGGTCGTCGGCTCGCGCGTGAACGTGACACCCTTGGCCTTGATCTCGGCGGCGACCGCGTCGATGTCCTTCACCGTCAAGCCGAAATGGTCGAGGCCCTGATGCGGGTGCGGAGGTGGCGGGCTGACGGCGCTGTCGCCCTCGAGTGGCGCGATGAAGATCCTGGCTCCGCCGAGGTTCACGTCGATTCGTCCCGGCGCGCGCACGATCTCGCCACCAAGGATGTCCTGCAGCCAGGCCGCGGTGGCCTCCGGATCGGGGCTGCGCAGATGGACGTGATCCCAAGCGACGGCGAACGGCATTTCATAATCTCCCAACGGGTCTTTTCGATGCTATGGCGCATGCTAGCAGTATCGCCGGTGGCCACCACCGCCGTTGCCGACTCGCATGACGTTGGGGGAACCTTAGTTCGTCGCCCGAATTAAGGTAAGCTGTGACTAAATCCATCTTCGATGGTGCTGCGGTCGCGATCGGTGTGCAACCATGAATGCGAGGCTCGACCGACTCGGATTGGGGCGCTTGGCCGGCACCGGCGAACGACTGGCGCGGGCGGTGACGATTGCGAGCGTCTCATTTGGCCGAAGCCTTCTATGGCTGCTGGCGGCAATCATCGTCGGTTGCGGCATTTGGATGCTGCTACCTCTCTCCAAGGGCAACAGTGCTGAGCCGGTGAGGCCTGAGCTGGCGGCTGTTGAAGCGCCTCCCTCCGGCGATGCGTCCAAAGTAGCCTCGCCAGTGTCCGAAGCTCAGGTGCCGGCGACAGCAGAACTTGGTCGTCTCAGGATTTCATCACAGACCTGGCGTCGCGGCGGCCTCGGCTCCAAAGCCCTGGTGACGTTCACGCTGCGAAACGACAACGACTATGCCGTAAAGGATGTCGAGATCGTCTGCGCCTTCACGCGGCGCGATGGAAGTCATCTGACCGACCGCAGCCGCGTGCTGGCGGATCCGGTCAGCATGAAGAGCCGCAAGACCTTTGTGCGTATCCCGATCGGCTTCGTTAACGTGAATGCCGATCAGGCAAAATGTTCCCCGGTTGCAGCACGCCGTGCTTGAAGGCGACTTGTCCCGGTAGCTGAAAAGTTACCTTCTGCGGTCCTTGGCCGAAAACTATGCATCACCATTTGAACCGAACGGCTGGGCCAGGAACCAATTGGAAGATCGCCTGTTGAGGCGAGCAGAGCCCACGCGGGGATGCGGGGGGCGGAGCGCGGCCAATGCCCATCTTTAGGTATTTCATCTTTGTCGGTGGAGCTTTGCTCACACTGCTGTTCGCGGCGGATTTCGTTTTCCCGGCGACGCCCGTAGCGCAGGCCGTCGCGACCGCAAGCAACGACCAGCCGCTGATCCGAATCCGGTCCGACCGCCATCTGCCTGAGCGCGTCGTCCTCGACACCAGCCAGCCGACGATTGTCGCACCCGCGGTTCAGACTGCCGCAGTTGCGGCTCCCCAGCCACCGGTACAGGAGAGCCTGTCGCCGGCTTTGGCCGAGATGTCTGCCAAGACGCGGGTGCGCGAGACCTTCGCCCAGTTCACGCCAGAGCCGAGGGCCGGGACCGCCGCAGCGAGGAAGTCCGACGCGGGCCAGCCCCAGACGTTCCAGGCCCAAGCGTCTCCTGTCCAGGCTCAGCCCAAGCGTAAGATCGTCAGGACGCAACCGGCGCATCAGCCGGGCCGCCCCATGATGCTGGTCGCTCAGCAGCCGCATTTCGGCCTCTTCAACACGACCTGGTAACAGCGCCTTCGGCTGCCTCGATCGAGGTGGGAAGGGCTTTTTATTGGCCGGCCTCTCTGCTAATTCGAACCAATCCGACCGCCGTCGGGTGTACTGGCTCCTCGCCAGTGCCGGCCGGCGGATCTCGGTGGCCCGCTACTCGGGCCAGGGCGCTCGTAGCTCAGCTGGATAGAGCATCGGATTTCGATTCCGAGGGTCGGAGGTTCGAATCCTTCCGAGCGCGCCAGTCCTCTTTGTTCCATATATGTTCTAAAGCGGCGAGGATGCCGGGTCACCGCCGCGAGGGCTTGCGGCGTCCATCAGCCTGCCGGGACACCACTTTGCCGGCCGCGTGCCAGCGTGTCGGAGGGCGCCTCGTGGAAGATCGCGCGGTAGGCTGCGGCAAATTCGCCGAGATGATGGAAGCCCTGGGCACGTGCGCAGGTGGCCACGGTGACGCCGCCCTTGAGGAGGCGGGCGCGGGTCGCCCACAGCCTCTTCAGGCGAATGTACTGGTGCAGGCTCATGCCCCGCACCTTGCTGACGGCGCCGCCGAGCGTACGGATCGAGACGTCGAACTCGCGGGCGAGATCGGCTGTATAGATCGGTGCGGTCGGATATGTAGCGACGTAGTCGTCGATGCGCTGCACGAGCTTGATCGCCCGCTCGCTGTGGACCGAGGTGCTCCGATCCGACGTCGAATCGATTCGAAACAAATCGTCGAGCGCGAGCAGCAGGCCTTCCTGCAGATGGGCCGCAATCTCGGTCGTCTCGAACAGGTCTGGCTGCACTGACGCGGTGCGCAGGATATCGAGCAGGAGCTGTCGGGTGTGGAGCAGGGCGGGCCGGTTCGCGACATGGGCGCGCAAATGGTCGGCGCGGTCGAACCAGCCCCGGTCTCTCAGCTCGGGGGAGAAGATGATCATGGCGTGATGATTGGTCCGGGGCTCGACGAAATGGCACTCATCGTTGCCGTGGAGGGCAGCGAAGAAGCGGGCGTCGAGATCCACACCTTTGAAGTTGACCTGAAGATCGTCGCTCATCGACAGGATCACCATCCCGCTCGGCATGCGATAAGCGGTATCTAGGATCCGCGCGAACGATCTCATCACGATGATGCGGCACGCCGGCAGGGAGACGATGGCTCGGGCCGCCGCGAAGTTCGGGATGTCGAGCGGAATGCTCCTCGCATCCTCCATCGTCTCAATCGGCCGAAACGCATCGACATCGGAGAAGCCGATCAGTTGAAGCGCAGAGGAGGGAGCGAGGTCGTCGAACAACATGATTCTGGCCGGCCGCTGAAATGAGACAATCAAAGGAACATCGCTGCATCATCAATGGCGAAGCATCGAGTTTCAGTAAACCGAATTTCAGGGCCGTAGTATTGCGGACATCATGCCATGAGGTACGTTGGATCATCGCCGTTTCTCAACGCTCTGCACCTTCATGTTGACAGCACCGAAACACGATCGGTTAAATCGTCATAAGTGACCTTTTCGGCTGATCTCATCTTTGATCTAGATCAAACATGAACGGCTTGGGGCCAGTGATCCACTGCGCAAGACATGATCTCGCAAAAGCGAAGGGGCCCGAAGGCCCCTTCAAACGTCACCAGCGGCGATAGCCGTAGTACCCATAATGGCGCGGCCCGTAATAGCGCGGCGGCCCATAGTACCGCGGGCCGTAATAATATGGCCGCGGCCTGTAGTAGTAGCCATAATAGTTCGGCCGCCACCAGCACCGTCCCCAGGCGTCGCAGACCATGCGGACCTGCTCGACGCCGGAGACCTGCGGTGTCGCAGGTGCAGGCGCGATGGGCATGGCGGATGCCGTCGACGATGCAACGAGGGCGCCGAACAGGAACGCGGCCAATCGGCCAGTCGTGAGGTTCATGATGTCTTCCTTCGCTTACGCGATGCAGGATATCGAGGTTGTTCTGATCAAATTGTGGCCGAACCGAAATGTAATACAGATGAACAGGCGAGCTGACCCTTACGTCACGGCTCGGCAGCGGGCCGTAGGCCGGGCAGGCCGTGTCGTGACTTGAGCTTGATCCTGCGCAATTCGCAAGTTTGCCTTGGCTCTTACTGTCGCCGTCATGGCAGCGGCGTGGTGCCTGCTGCCGGGCAAGGTGAGCTGAATGCGAGTCATTCCAGATCTGTCGATCTCGCCGGAGAAGGTGTTCTTCGTCATCTCGAAATCGCGCCGGTCCGACAGCGAAGCGGGCGGGGGTGGCGTCATCCTGGACTTCGGCGACGACGACATGAGCTACGGCCGCGGTGGGCGCGGCGAAACAACCGACCGTGCCGAGCTCGCGGGCTTCATCCGCGCTCTCAATGTTGACGAGCAGATCGATCTCGTGGCGCTGACCTGGCTTGGCCGCGGCGACGGTGATCTCTCCGATTGGCGTCAACTGCGCGCCCAGGCCGCCCAGGCGCACAACCAGCGTACCGCCTCCTATCTGATCGGTACGCCAATGCTCGCCGACTATCTGGAGGAGGCGATGACGCAATTCGGCAAGTCCTTCGAGGAATTCGAAGAACAGCTCTGATGCCGGATGCGGCGTCTGCAAGTGAAGGAGAAGTTGCGATGGACAAGATGAGAATGGACAAGGGTGACTGGCTGGTCGTGTGCGACGGGCGCAAGGCGCTCATTCTGGAAAACCTCGGCGACGAGATGTTTCCGAACCTCCACACCAGGGAGGTGCACGAGCAGCCCAATCCCGCGACCGCCGCTCAGGGGGCCGACGCGCCGGGCCGGTTGCATGGCGCGGTCGGCGGCGCACGCAGCTCGGTCGAGCAGACCGATTGGCACGACGAGGCCGAGCGCGCCTTTCTGCGGAGCCTAGCCGGCCGGCTCGATGCCGCCGTCAGCTCCGGTGAGACGACGGCCCTGACCATGGTGGCCTCGCCACGTGCGCTCGGCATGATCCGCGCCGACTATTCGGACGGGCTGCGCAAGGCGCTTCAGGGGGAGGTCGGCAAGGACCTCGTCAAGCTGCCGGTCTACGAGATCGAGAAGCAATTGCTGCGGTCGGGCGCCGCCAAATAGAGGAGCCGCAGCGGCCGCGGCGCCTCAGTAGCAGGGGTGCCGCCGGCCGTCCTGACCAATATAAGCGGCCGCGCTGCGGTAGCAGTGGTTGGTCGCCGGGCCGTCATAGTAGGCGAAGGTGCCGGGGGTGATACCCGGGCCGTAATTGTGCAGGTAGCTGATCGGGTAGGGCAGCGGGCTCGCGTAGGAGCGGTGGTACCGGTGGCGGCCGTTCGCCTCCGCGAGGGCGGGGGCCAGGACCGCAGCCGTCAAGGCCGCAACCGCGGCGACACGCGTCAACTTGCTCATCTCGATTCTCCGGAACCCGCTCGAATGGGTCAGCCTGTTATAGCAATTTCGAGCGGCCAAGCATCGCTCCGGAGGCCAGAAATCAAGGCCAATCCCGCAGATTTCCGGGTGGGTGTGACAGAATTGCCGGACATGCGGCCAAAGCTGCCCATTTTTGGCCTTTTCGGGATGCTTAACGAATTCCCCACACAAGTATGACCAAAGACTATTCGGTTCAGAATTCTGCCGCCGGCCCCGGGGGGCATTTGCCGGCCCCTCGAGTCCGGTACATTCCTGAAGGCCTTCGCCGTCATCTCGCCATGCGCATCACGCTTCCGAGTCTGCTGTTGCTCTGCCTCGCCGCCGCCACGCCCGCGCGCGCCGAGCTGCACATCACGCGCGACCACGGCGGCTATGTCGAGGAGTACAAGGCCAAGTACAAGCGGGTGCGCGAAAAGGGCGAGCGGGTCATCATCGACGGCATCTGCAATTCGGCCTGCACGCTCGTGCTCGGCATCGTGCCGATGAACAAGATCTGCGTGACGCCGCGCGCGAGCCTCGGCTTCCACCAGGCCTATTACGACAAGGCGTTCACCTTCGGCATCAAGGTCACCAGCGCTGAGGGTACCTCCGATCTCATGTCCTACTACCCCGACACGGTGAAGGACTGGATTCGCCGCAATGGCGGGCTCACCACGGACATGAAGAAGATCAAGAACGGGGTCGAGCTCTGGAAGATCGTCAATCCCTGCCCGGACGAATGGTGAGCGGCTGAGACGGACCGCGATCCTCCGTCGCAGCGCAGCATATCGTCACCACGAAATTCGCATTGCCGCATGGCCGAGGGTCGGGCAATGAGGGCGGCAATGAACCATAATCAAGAAACCCTGGCCGCCCGCGCCGCGCCGATCCTGTTCGTGCTGCTCTGGAGCACCGGATTCATTGGGACCAAATACGTCGTCAACAATGCCGATCCCCTGACCTATCTCGCCATCCGCATGGCGATCGTGGTCGGGCTGATGGCAATCATCGCAGGAATCGCCCGGCCGAAATGGCCTGATAGCGCCGGCATCGCGCACAGCGCGGTCGCCGGAATCCTCGTCCACGGCTTCTATCTCGGCGGCACCGCGATCGCGATCGCGCATTCGATTCCGGCCGGCCTTTCCGCGCTGATTCCGGGCCTGCAGCCGATCCTGACCTCGACCATCGCCAACCGTTGGCTCGGTGAGAAGGTGACGCCGCTACAATGGGCCGGGCTCGTGCTCGGCCTCGGTGGGGTGGTGCTGATCCTGCACAATCGTCCGATGACCGGCGAAGCCGGGCTCGGCTGGCTCGCCTCGGTGGTCTCGCTGGTCAGCATCACGCTCGGCACGCTCTATCAGCGCCGCTATTGCAATCACATCGACTGGCGCGCCGGCAATCTCGTGCAGTACGTGGCGGTCACCATCTTCTTCGCGGTCGGCGCCTTCCTGTTCGAGGATCGCGTGGTGCACTGGACGCGGGAGTTTGTGCTTGCGCTCGCCTGGCTCGCGGTCGCGCTCTCGATCGGATCGATCGGGCTGTTGTACTGGCTGATCCGCCACGCCGCGGCGACCTCGGTCGCGAGCCTGTTCTATTTGGTTCCGGCCGTCACGGCCCTGATGGCCTATCTGCTGTTCGGAGAAAAGCTGGATGCGATTGCCATTGCTGGCATGGCGCTCTGCGCCGCGGCGGTCTTTGTGGTCAATTGGCGGTCCTGACGGCACGCAGTTCGGCTCGCCGGAAACGCGGAAGTGCTTCAACGCCGAGCAAGCGGCGAGGATAGATGCGGGCTGTCTCCGGGCGCGCCCGCACCCGGAGACGTCTTCCGGTGCGATCAGCGCTTGGCCTTCTTGGCCTTCTTCTTCGACTTGCCGGCTTTCTTGGTCGCCTTTTTCGCCGCCTTCTTGGACGACTTCTTTGCGGCCTTCTTCGTCGTCTTCTTCGCAGCCTTCTTGGCTTTCTTCTTGGCCGCCTTCTTCGGCGCTACTTTCTTCGCGACCTTCTTGGCGGCTTTCTTCACCTGCTTGACTGCGGTGACTGCCGCGTCCTTGGTCGTTTCCACGGCGCTGGTGATCGTCTCCATCGCCTGTTCGGTGATCGGCTTCTCGTCGTCCATATCGTCCCCCACGGTTTGCATGGAGCGATGACGATAGCGGGTTTCGAAATTGTGTCAAAGCGACGCTCAACCTTTGCGGATCTTTGCGTAGGCGGCGAGCGCGCGTTCGCGTGCCCTGGCATGATCGACGATCGGTTGCGGATAGGTCTTGCCGATCGTGATGCCCGCGCTCGCAAGCTCGATCGGCGTTGCCTGCCAGGGCCGGTGGATCAGCTTGGCGGGCAGGGCCTTCAGCTCCGGAACCCAGCGTCGAACATAAGCGCCGTCAGGATCGAATTTCTCGCCCTGGAGCTGCGGATTGAATACGCGGAAATAGGGCGCAGCGTCGGCACCGCAGCCGGCGACCCATTGCCAGTTGGCGGGATTGCTGCCGGCGTCCGCGTCGACCAGCGTGTCCCAGAACCAGGCCTCGCCCTCGCGCCAGTCGATCAGGAGGTGCTTGACGAGGAAGGAGGCCACCACCATCCGCACCCGGTTGTGCATCACGCCGGTGCGCCAGAGCTCGCGCAGGCCGGCATCGACGATGGGATATCCGGTGCGCCCGCGCTGCCAGGCGGTGAGCGCTTCATTGTCGGGCTGCCAAGGGAAGCCATCGAAGTTCGTCTGCAGGTTTTGGGTGGCGAACTGGGGATGATCGTGGAGCAGGTGGCGGCAGAATTCGCGCCAGCCGAGCTCGCTCAGGAATTTATCCACACCCTGCCCCCGTGCCGGATCTTCCGCCGCGGCAAACCGGGCGGCGTGCCAGACCTGACGCGGGCTGAGCTCGCCGAAGCGCAGATGCGGCGACAGAAGTGAGGTGCCCTCTCGGTCCGGACGGTCGCGGTGGCCGGCATACATGCGAACTTTGTGCTTGAGGAAGTCGCGCAGGCGCAGCCGGGCGGACGCGGCGCCGGGGGTCCATGCCTCGCGCAGGCCACCCGCCCAATCGGGCGTGGTCGGCTCGAGCTTCCAGCTCTCCAGTCGATCGCTTGCGATGCTCGGTGCAGCGCGAAGCTGCTTCGGCGCGGGCAGGGGCTTTGGCGGGTCGCCGAGTGCCAGTACGCGGCGCCAGAACGGGGTGAACACGCGCAGGCCCCGGCCGTCCTTGGTGCGGATCGCCGCAGGCGGGACCAGCAAGTCGCCCGGAAAGCTTTGCGCGTGCATGCCGAGCTTCGCAAGGGCCGCTTGGAGCTGTCGCTCAACCGCCTGATGAGGCGCCTGCGCGATCTCGTTCCAGTAGACGGCGCGGGCACCGCTCTGTCGCACCACCTCAGGGATCACCTTGGCCGCCGGTCCTCTGCGCAGGACGAGCGAGCCGCCGCGCGCGGCGATCTCGGCTCCGAGCGCCCGCAGCGACTGCGCCAGCCACCAGCGTGCCGCACCGCCCGGCGCTCGCCCCGCCGCCTCGTCCAGGACGTAGAGGCAAAGCACCGGCGCTCCGGACTTGGCGGCGGCGTGGAGGGCGGGGTGGTCGGACAGGCGGAGATCGTCGCGAAACCAGACGATGACGGGCGGGGTCAGGGAAGGCCTCGTTTACCAATTGGAAACCGTACGGCGTGCGGCGGTGGGAACCCGTCGTTAATGCGGCTGTAAGTCAATTGCACCAATATGCAGGAATTACGGGGGTCATTCCATCCATGTCCAATCTTCTAACGGCGAAGTTCCTGCCGCGGTTCAAGCTCGGCACCAAAGCGGTCCTGTGCGCGGTGCTGCTGATCGCAATGAACACGGCGCTCGTGGTCGGCGCCGGCTATTGGTCACTGACATCCGCCTTCACTGACCGCGCCCTGCGCGACATCGAGGTCAATCTGCGCACGCTGGGGCTGGCCTTTGCGGAGACCGTTCCCGAAGCCAAGATCACGATCCGAGACGGCGCGGTGGTCCGCGCCGAGATCCCCAAAATGCCCGACTTCAGGGATCACGCCATCGTCGACCGGGCGGTGTCCTATGTCGGCGGCAACGCGACCCTGTTCGTGTTCGACGCGGCGAGCGGACAGTTCATCCGCCGCTCGACCAACGTGAAAAAGGAAAACGGCGACCGCGCCGTCGGGACCCAGCTGGCCGCCGATCATCCGGGGCAGGCCCCGCTGCGCCGTGGCGAGGCCTATAAGGGGCCGGCCACGCTGTTCGGCAAGACGTTCATGACCGCCTATTTCCCGATCGCCGATGGCACCGGCAAGGTCGCCGGCATTCTCTATGTCGGCATCCCCATGGTGCAGTTCGAGGGCATGCTGTCCCAGGCGATGGAGAGCATGGCGGCCGCTGCCGGGCTTGCCGCGCTTCTGGTGCTGGTCCTGACCCTGCTGGTCGTCCGGCGCATCACCCGGCCCCTGACCTCGGTGACGCATTCGCTCACCGCGCTTGCCAACGGTCAGAGCGACGTCGCGATCGAATGCGAGGACCGTGCCGACGAGATCGGCGAAATCGCCCGCACGGTCGCGGTGTTCAAGAGCAACTCGCAGGAGCGGGCGCGCCTGCGCACTGAGCAGGCAGCGGCAACCGCTGCCGCAGCCGAGCAGCGCAAGGCCGAGCTGCGCAACTTCGTCGAGGGGTTCCGCGGCAGCGTCGGCGGCATTCTCGACAAAGTGCTGGCATCGTCCGGCGAGTTCGAGCGCGCCGCGCGACAACTCACCGACGCCGCGCGCTCCACGGCAGATCTGTCGGCGCAGTCGGCGGGAGCTTCCGAAAGCGCCTCCGAGCATGTGCGTTCGGCGGCGTCCGCTTCCGACGAGCTGTCTCAATCCATCTCCGAGATCACCCGCCGGGTGCAGGAATCGAACGAGATCTCCGCCGAGGCGGTGCGGCAGGCCGAAGCGACGGACCAGCGCATCGCGCAGCTCTCGGAGGCCGGCTCGCGCATCGGCGACGTCGTCAAGCTGATCACCTCGATCGCCGAGCAGACCAATCTGCTGGCGCTGAATGCGACCATCGAGGCTGCACGCGCGGGCGATGCCGGCCGCGGCTTCGCGGTGGTGGCTCAGGAGGTCAAGACGCTCGCCGGCCAGACCGCGAAGGCGACCGACGAAATCTCGAACCAGATCGAGAGCATGCAGCTTGCGACCGAGGAATCGGTCGCAGCCATCAAGGCGATCAGCCAGACGATCGAGCGCATCAGCGGCATCGCAGGCTCGATCTCGGCGGCGGTCGAGCAACAGAAAAGCGCGACGCACAACATCGTGGCCAGCGTGCGCGCCGCGGTGTCAGGCACGGCCGATGTCGCGGTCAATGTCCGTCACGCCGCCAAGGGCGCCAGCGAGACGGGCGAAACGTCGAGCCGCATGTTTGCTTCCGCCCAGGCGCTGTCGGGCGAGAGCCTGCATCTGAAGGCCGAGGTCGAGAGCTTCCTCGACCGCGTGCACGCGGCGTGATTCTGGGTCATCATCCCGGGATGGTCCGAAGGACCAGCCCCGGGATCTCGAGATCTCGGGTTCGATGCTGACGCATCGCCCCGGGATGACTTTTTGGGGCCGCTATCCGCGACCGCCAAAAGTCATCTGGGCTGCGGGACGATGCGGATGTAGGGCTTCGGCTCCTTCCAGCCCTGCGGATAGATCGTCTTGGCCTCGTCGTTGGAGACCGAGCCCGCGATGATGACGTCGTCGCCCTGCGACCAGTCGGCCGGGGTGGCGACGCGATGCTTGGCGGTGAGCTGGAGCGAGTCGATGACGCGCAGGATCTCCTGGAAGTTCCGGCCCGTCGTCATCGGATAGACCAGCACCAGCTTGATCTTCTTGTCCGGGCCGATGATGAAGACGTTGCGGACGGTTTGGTTGTCGGCCGGCGTGCGGGTGAGGGGATCGCCAGAGGTCGAGGCTGGCAGCATGCCGTAGAGCTTGGAGACGTTGAAATCGGTGTCGCCGATCATCGGGTAGTTCGGCGCGGCGCCTTGGGTCTCCATGATGTCTTCCGACCATTTGGCATGACGGTCGACCGGATCGACCGAGAGGCCCATCAGCTTGACCCCGCGCTTGTCGAATTCCGGCTTCAGCTTGGCGAGGGCGCCGAGTTCGGTGGTGCAAACCGGCGTGAAATCCTTCGGGTGTGAGAACAAGAGGGCCCAGCTGTTGCCGATCCAGTCGTGGAATTTGATCTTCCCTTCGGTGGTTTCGGCTTCGAAGTCAGGGGCGGTGGCGCCGATCGGAAGTGTCATGATCTTACCTCATCTCATTGAATCTAATCGAGAATTCGTCTCCGGCCGTCACATCCATTATAAGGGCTTCGCCGGCCTAAGTGAACGCCAACTGAACCGGCTCAAGTAAAATGTGAATTCCTTCTTTGAAGAGCCGATTTTCTAGCAACTTATTGTTACAGCGGCAGCTGCGGCGAAACAGCTCCACCCGGGGTCACACGGTCTCGCTCGCCCCGATAATGCCTTTTATGACTTTCATCACGCTCGCCCGGCGCGTTCTAGAACCAGATTGGTCCTGATAGCGACCAATTGGCAACCATCTAGAAAAGTCGCGATCCCCGTATCGAATCGTTAACCACCCCTTTACGCCGGCATGGAAATGCTGGTCGATCAGAAGAAGTCTGGAAGTGAACTATGTCCGCCGCTGCGCCTAAGCCCACCGAGCCGTCGTCCCTCGTGCCGTCCTGCCGCGATACCGCAGCTCATGCCCTTTCCGTCGTGCGGGACGGCGTGATCACGGGCGAAGGCCCGACCACCAAGGGACGGGTGCATTTCTCCCGTTCGCTCGACGCCGATGACACCGCCTGGTGCGTGCGCATCCTCACCGCCACCGCCGTCAACGACCAGCCGGTCAGCCGCGCCGAGGCCGAAGTTCTGTTCGAGATCAACGAGGCCGCGACGGAGCGCACCGATGGCGGCCGGTTCGACGACCTGCTTGCCAAGGCGGTCGCCCATTATGCCGCGAGCGCCTCGGGCCTGAAGGTGCCGCCGCGCAGCGTCGCGCTGTCGGCCGACACCGAGATCGAGAGCTGGGCGCCGTCCTATGCCTCCAAGGTCAACAGCGAGATGCTGGAGTGGATCGCCGGCCAGATGCGTGGCAAGCGCCAGAACAACCGTCGCCTGATGGCGATGGTGGCGACCTTCCTCGGCGCCACCGCACTGCCTCTGGCAGGCCAATTGCCGAACGTGTTCGACATCGGGATGTAAGGCAAATGGGCCGCGGTCGCGGCTCGCAGCGTCGTTCGGTTTCCTCCTGTCCCGGACGCGGCGCAGCGCGTAAGCGGTGTGGCGCAGAGCCGGGACCCAGGACACCGCGCGGTTCGCTGTGACATGGGCCCCGGCTCTGCAGCGCATCGTCCAAGAGACGCCGCGCTGCGTCCCGGGCACGAGACCTGAGTTTCAGGCAAACAACTGTCTCAACAGCGTCATTGCGAGCGCAGCGAAGCAATCCAGAATCTTTCCGCGGATACATTTCTGGATTGCTTCGCTGCGCTCGCAATGACGGGGCAAGTTGCGACACCGCGTCTCTCCAATTCGCGTGACTCGCAGGCACGCTTCCGCATCCTCGCGGCTCATTTCGCCCGAGCTTTGCCTGTCGTCCGACCCTCAATTGAAAGAGGGCGCAGGGAAGACCGGGTGCCGGCCGGGCACCCACGGTCCACTGTGCGAAAGGTGGCAACGAAGAATTTGCACAGCGGCATACAGGTGAAGCCAAACATCCGGCCTTCCCTGCGCAGTGGCTTTACGGCTTATGTCGTGCTCTCCTCGGGGAGCGATGCACTATTGCCCCCGTCGCCCCGCGGATGGCTGATGCGCTTGCCCGGTGGGGCCGCAACATCACCGCAAGACTTGACGCACAGACCCCGGGCGTCAGGACCACACGATTTTGCCGTACGCCGATGACACCGGTCGCATGCGCGAGGTCTTTGCTCACGGCTCTCCGCCCTGCAAACCCTTTCGCGCCAACGCCATCAGCGTCCACCGCCCCCCGGCCCGCGTTCGTGACGATCGCGATACGCCCCTCTTCCTTGGGCCGGGTTGCGCGACACATAGGCGATTTCCGAATTTCGGTAAAGCGGAATATTTTGGGCCGCGTGCGTTGACCCATAGATTGGATGTTTTGCCCGTCGGGCAACGCAAGGGATGGTAGCTGCAACCATTCAATCCGGCGCGGTCTGCGCCGTCGGTGGATTCGGTGCAAGCGCCTGCGC
The DNA here is from genome assembly GCF_020194135.1 of Bradyrhizobium sp. BRP23. NCBI lineage: Bacteria > Pseudomonadati > Pseudomonadota > Alphaproteobacteria > Hyphomicrobiales > Nitrobacteraceae > Bradyrhizobium > Bradyrhizobium sp. BRP23. The sequence goes on from NZ_JADYVW010000002.1 coordinate 455,721, forward strand.
CGGCTTCGTCGCGGCCGGATAGAGCTCGGTCTTGGCGAGATCGCGGCGGAGCGACGATGGCGCCGCGTGCAGGGCAAAGGCGATCGCGATCTGCGTTCTGTTCTGAAGCCGGTACTTGCGCATGATGTTGCCGATATGCGCCCGCACCGTGTTCTCCGAGATGTTGAGCTCGTAGGCGATGTTCTTGTTCTGCATTCCCCGCGCGATCAGCGTCATCAGCTCCCGTTCGCGCGGCGTCGGTGCGATCAAGTCCTTCGGATCCGAGCTCATGGCTGATGCCTCCCTGGCCTTTGCGAACATCCCGGCATGCTCTCACTCCGTCTTGAGCGCCTCGATCGGGCTCAGCTTGGACGCCTTGTGGGCTGGATAGAAACCAAAGACGAGGCCGGTCGCGATCGAGAAGACGAGAGACAGGCCGATCGCCTGGCCGTCGATCGAGGTGACCCAACCGGCCATGCGGGCGACCGTCATCGAGAGCGTGATGCCGCCGGCGACGCCGATGGCGCCGCCGAGCAGGCAGAGGACGAGCGCTTCGCAGAGAAACTGCAGACGGATGTCGCGCATTCGCCCGCCGAGCGCCCGGCGGATGCCGATCTCCCGCGTGCGCTCGGTGACCGACACGATCATGACATTCATGATGCTGATGCCGCCGACGAGCAGCGAAACCGAGGCGATGGCGACGAGCAGCAGCGCGACGGTGCGGATCGCGCCCTGCTGCGCCTCCATGGCGGCGGCGGGATCCTGGACCTTGAAGTCGTCGTCCTGGCCGGCGGGGATGCGGTGGCGCTGCCGCAGCAGGTTCGCGATCTCCGCGCGCGCGCCCGCCATCTGACCGTCTGCGGCCACCTTGGCGATGATGTAGGCGACCGCGTCGCGGTTGATCTTGCTGGCGCTGCCGAGGAAGCGGAGCTTGGCCGTGGTGAGCGGCACGAAGGCGACGTCGTCCTGAGCCGGTCCCTTGCGGTCGAGCACGCCGACCACCTCGAGCGGGACCTTCATGATCCTGATCTGCGCGCCGATCGGATCGTCGCCGGGTGCGAACAGCTCGCGCGCGACCGTGCTTCCGAGGATCACGACCTTGCCGGCGCCGGCTTCCTCGGTGGCGGAGAAATAGCGCCCGGCCGCGAGCTGCCAGTCGCGCACCATGAAGTGGCCGGTGGTCGTGCCGTTGATCGTCGTGTTCCAGTTCTTGCCCTCGTGGATGACCTGCGCCGTTCCCGCGATGGAGCCGGCTGCGGCCTGGATTTCCGGGATCTGCTCGATAATGGCCTGCACGTCGCTCTCGGTCATCGTCAGCTTGCTGCCGTCCTTGAGACGCACACCGCCCTGGTAGACCGCGCCGGGGGTGATCATCAGCACGTTGGCCCCGATCGAACGGATCTGCTCCTGGAGGCGGAGCTGCGCGCCGGCCCCGATCGCGAACACCGTCACGATCGAGGCGACGCCGATCACGATGCCGAGCATGGTGAGGAAGCTGCGCAGCGGATTGAGGCGCAGGGCGTGCAACGCGATCTGAAAGCCCTGCAGCATCGTCATGACACAGCGCTCCGTTTCGCCAGAGCAGGGGTCTGCGTTTCGTCGCCGACGAGCTCGCCGTCATGCAGGTGGATCGTGCGCCGGCACTGGGCCGCGATGCCGGGATCATGGGTGATCATGACGATGGTCTGGCCGATCCGGTTGAGCGCGGCGAACAGGGACAGGATCTCGGCACCGGTGCGGCTGTCGAGCGCGCCGGTCGGCTCGTCGGCGAGCACGATCAGGGGGGAGGCGATCAGTGCGCGCGCGATCGCGACGCGCTGCTGCTCGCCGCCGGAGAGCTGCCGCGGGAAGTGATGGGCTCGGTGCAGCATGCCGACCGCCTGAAGGCTCGCTTCCGCGCGCGCCATGCGTTCCTTGCGCGCGATGCCGCAATAGACCAGCGGCAATGCGACGTTCTCGATGGCATCGTGGCGGGCGAGCAGATTGTAGGATTGGAACACGAAGCCGATGCGGCGAGCGCGCAGGGACGAGCGGCGATCTTCCGTGAGATCGGCAACGTTGGCGCCCTGAAGATAGACCGCGCCCTCGCTCGGCAGGTCGAGCAATCCGATCATGTTCATCAGCGTCGACTTGCCGGAGCCGGACGGTCCCATCACGGCGACGATCTCGCCTTGCGCGATGTCGAAACTGACATTGCGCACCGCGGCCACCGCGACGCGCTCGGTGCGATAGGTCCTGCTGACCGACTGGAGGCTGATGAGGGGCGCAGCGGCGGTCATGACCCGAACCTGATTCCGAGTATTTCCATGCCCGCCGGGCGGATGGCTTGGCCGACCGCGACCTCGCTGCCCTCGACGAGGTCTCCGCTCCGGAGCGCGACCTGCTCGGTGCCGGCGGCGCCGACCGTGACGGCGACGCGCTGCAGCGCGCCGCTGGCGGTGCGCACCCACACGCCGCTGCGTCCGGTGTCCGGCCGCGTGCCGGTCGGCTGGAATCGCAGCGCTGCAAGCGGCACTTTCAGCACGTCGTCCTGGCGTTCGATGACGATCTTCACCAGGGCAGTCATTCCCGGCAGCAGCGCGCCGTCGAGGTTGGCGGTCGCCAGCACCACGGTGTAGGTGACGACGTTCTGCTGGGTCTGCGGCGCCTTGCGCACCTGGCGCACCACGGCCTCGAAGCGGCGGTCCGGGTAGGCGTCGACGGTGAAATGCGCGTGCTGCACGGGCGCGATGCGGCCGATATCGGCTTCATCGACCTGCGCGTGAATCTCCATGTCCTCCAGGCGGTGCGCCACCATGAAGGTGGTGCGCGCTTCAAGTCCGACCGCGAGCGTCTGCCCCTCGTTGACGAACCTGCCGACCACGACGCCGTCGATCGGCGAACGGATCATGGTGCGGTCGAGATCGGCCTGGGCTGCGGCGAGGACGGCGGCTTTCTCCGGCACCGCCATGCGAGCCTGCTGCAGCTCCGCCTCGATGCGGCGGACGTCGGCCTGCGCACCCTCCACCGAATAGGAGTTGAGGGACATCAGGATCTCGGCTTCGCGTTCCTGGGCGAGGCGCGCGGTGAATTCGGTCTGTGCGTCGTCGACCGCGGTCGTCGCCACCACGTTCTGCGACTGCAGCGCCAGCTTGCGCTGCAGCGTCTTCTGAGCCGAGGACTTCACCGCCTGCGCGCTCTCGAGCTTGGCCGCGAGCACGTCGCGGCTGCCCCTCGCATTCTGCAGATCGATCCTGGCCCGGTCGAGCTTGGCCCTGGCGATGTCGACCAGGGCATTGGCGACGGCCAGCGACGCCCGGGCCTCGTCGACCTTGGCCGCAAAGCTGCGCGGATCGATCAGAGCAAGCGGCTGATCCCTGGTGACGGTGTCGTTGAAGTCGACATAGACGCGGGCGAGCTGCCCCGACAGTTGCGATCCAACCTCGATCGTCTTGACCGGCTGCAGGGCGCCGGTGACGGTGACGGTCTGCTCGATGCTGCCACGCTGGATCGAGGCATAGCGGAACAAGGGGGCATCCGATCCGATGGTCGGCGCTTCGCGGCCGCCGGGCACGAGCAGCCGCCTGGTCTGCTCATAGGCGCGAGCGGCCGTGTCCGCCGCGCTCCCGGCAGCGCCGGCGATCGTGCCCGGACCGGCGTAGAGGATCGCAGCGAGGCCGCATGAAGCTCCGAGCAAGGCAAATGCTGGCACAAATCGCATATCAAAACTCGCCGATTGAATTAATTTCGGGGAATCAGGAAAAAGTGGCAAGCTCGCTATGGTTGTAAAACGTCTAAGGTTGTATCGAATGTCAGTATGTCGTCCTCGCCGGGCTGACGGTCGGGCGTGGCGCATCATCCAGTGGTAAAGCAGGTGGGATGCTACTTTTCGTGATTTGATCAGGATGCATACGGAGCGTATCGATATGAGGCGCGCGGTATCGATCTCGATAAGCTGACTGAACGTCCCGTCTGATCCGGCCGGAGCGGCCAGCAGCTGGCGTCGAGCCGACACATGGGTGGCGATGCCATGATGCAGCCGGCGAGACCACGACGCAGCATTGCCGCATTCTCGATGTCGGTGCGCCCCGATGCCGCCGGCGGTAAGATCGACGTCCTCCCATCACGAAGCCCGATATGTGAACGCCTTCACTCGCCTCCGGAGCGTGTTGGCCCTATGACATCGAACCGGCAGACCGGCGCGCTCGGCTCGATCTGCGCGAATCATCCAAGCACCTTGATCTCGCTTGCAAGAAGAATGGATAGCTCGTTGCCTTTTCATCGAGCCCCAAGCCGGGGAGCCCATTGCCATGAATTCGGACCAAGCCACAGTTTATGTCGTTGACGACGAAGCCCAGATTCGAGCCGCGATCGGAAGTCTCTGCGAGGAGACCGGGCATCAGGTGAAGTTGTTCGCCTCGACCGACGAGTTCCTCACCGAGACCGTTTCGCCCGGGCCGTCATGCCTCGTGCTCGACGTGAGGTTTCCCGGCACGTCGCCGACCGGGCTCGAGCTTCAGCGCCGGCTGGCCGAGACGGGCGTGTCCATTCCGATCGTCTTCATCAGCGGCTACTCCGACGTCCGCGTCTCGGTCGAGGCGATGAAGCGCGGCGCGGTCGAGTTTCTGCCAAAGCCGTTTCGCGAGCAGGAGATCCTCGATGCGATCAGGCACGGCATCGAGCGCGACCGCAGGCGGCTGCAACGCGAAGACAGCGTCCGTGAAGCCCGCCAACGCGTCGAGACGCTGACGGCCAGAGAGCGCGAGATCATGCTGCTGATGGCCGAAGGGCTCGTCGCCAAGCAGATCGCCGCACGACTCGGCGTGAGCGAAGTGACCGCGAAGGTCCATCGCGCCAGGATGATGCGAAAGCTGCAGCTGCGTACGCCGATCGAGGTGGTGCGCCTGGTCGACAGCATGGGGCGCCAAGCCGAGACGACACGCAGCGTCTAGTCCGTAGCGACTAGCATGAACTGCAGTCTGTCGCGCCGGCCAGGATCGGTTCAGTCTCACCCCTACGATGTCGGCCTCTTTCCGGGAAGGCATCCGAAACCAGTCAGACAACTTGGCCAGAAAGGGATACTCCATGCGTAAATTGTTTTTTGCTTCCGTTGCCGTGTTCGCTCTGTCCTCCGCAGCTCAGGCCGCCAACACCTCCACCACGGTGCAGGTCGGCGTCGTGAACTCTTCGAGCGTTTCGCAGCAGGGCCTCACCAACTCTACCTCGTCGACCAGCCAGCTCGGCATCATCAACGGTGCGACGACGATGCAGGGCACCAGTGCTGCCTCGCTCAACAACGGCAGCACCGTGAACCAGATCGGCGTGCAGAACACGGCGGCCACCGGCCAGGTGGCGCTCGGCAACAACGGCAGCGCGATCACCCAGAACTCGTTCGGGCCTGCCGCGCTCCAGAACAACTCCGCCGCCGTCGGCCAGCTCAGCGTGTTCGGCATCAACGGCAGCACCGTCTCGCAGACGGCGAACTGAGGCACGGTTGGTTTAGGTCGGACGCACCCAGGTTGGTGCGTCCGGGCCACTCTCTAGAGCACCGCTACCGGGCAGGACGGTCAATTGCGACGCCGGCTCATTCTCGCGGAGGACAGGACATGCGGATCACCTATTTCATTGCAACTCTCGCAGCATTCGGTGCACTGACGGCAGCCGATGCCCGGGCCGGCAACTCGGCCAGCGTGCTGCAATTCGGCACGACCAACTCTTCGTTCATTTCGCAGAGCGGCGGCACCAGCAACAGCGCCACCACGATGCAGTTCGGCGCCACCAATGCCGCGACGACCTTGCAGACGGGCTCGCTGCTCACCGTCAACACCTCCGTGATCGGGCAGGGCGGCACCACTGCGACCGCAACCAATACCGCGCTGACCGGCCAGGTTGGCGGCTCCAATTCGAGCCTGATCGGCCAGATCGGCGCGAACAACACCGCCGGCGTCGGACAGCTCGGGATCCTGAACGGATCGACTGTCCTCCAGCAGGTTCCGTGAGCAGATCCGAAGTGGTGAGGCATGTCATGAAACGTCATCTCGGCGGCGCATGTGCCGCAACGCTCGCTCTATACCTGGCCGGCGCCCTTTCGGCGCAAGCGCAGACGGCCGACATCAAGACCATCGTGTCGGTCGGCGGGCCGCCCGTGGTGCTGAACCAGAACAGCCAGCTCAACATGGCGGGCGTGTTCATGATCGGGGGCACGACCAGCGCGACGGTCACCCAGAACGGCACCAACAACGCCACCGGCGTGCTGCAGTTCGGCGGAACGAATTCCGCATCGATCGGGCAGGCCGGCGTCAACAACTTCGCCTATGTCGGCCAGGCCGGCCAGTCGGCGACCAGCCTGATATCGCAGCTCGGCGCGATGAATGCGGGCACGGTGGCGCAGTTCGGCAAGTCAACGCCTCGACCATCGTCCAGACCGGTCCCTGACGCGCGAGCGATCTCGCCAGTGTCGACAACGAACGGGGAAGCGCGATGCGAGGTGGCAGACAGGTGCTGAGGCGGGCTTTGGCCCTGGCGGCGATGCTCGCCGCCGTCGGTGCGGCGACGCCGGCAAGCGCGGGGACCGTCCAGCGCAGCGTGACCAACCGGAACGTAAGCATCCAAACGGTCGTGCAGTTCGGCGACAATGTTCAGCCTGTCACGATCGAGGAGAACAGCCGCATCAACATCGCGCGGGTGATCCAGATCGGCGGGACCGGCACGGTGGACGCGACCATCATCCAGAACGGCACGCACAACTATGCCAATGTGATCCAGGTCGGCGGCACCACCAATGCGGCGATCGGTCAATCCGGGGTGAGCAACACCGCCGAGATCACCCAGATCGGCAATTCCACCAACGCGCTCCTGCTCCAGATCGGCGACATGAACACGGGAGCGGTGAGGCAGTTCGGGCGTTTCAACTGGCTGGCGATCTTCCAGTTCGGCCGATGATGGAGGTGTAACATGAAGCTGCTTCTGCTCGCATCCGGACTGGGATTCATGAGCGTGGTTGCAATGGCGCCGGCCGGCGCCGGCGACGGTCACACCACCGTGGTCCAGGACGAGAACGGCACGTCGGTGATCACGCAGAGCGGTGATCCGGCGGAGGCCGAGGTCACGATCGACAAGGAGCCCGGGCGCACGACGGTCACCCGCCGCAGCGGCGGCAACACCGCGATCGTGACACAGGGCAGCGCAAGCCCGCAGGACATGCTCGACTGGCTGCGCAAGCTGAAGGGCCACTGACGCGTGAAGCCATTGAAATAAGAGAGGAATTCCGGGCGTTCTGCCGCACCTTGTTCCCGGCTATTCGCGTGCCTTAACCAATAATTAATTATACGTTTGCGGGTGGGCGACAGCCCGGCCTAGCCTCCTTTCGGGGGGCCGCTATCGCGAAGCCAAACGAGTGTGGTGCGTATCATGATTGCCAGATCATATGGGGCGTTGTTCGCCTCGCTCAGCGCAGCTGCGCTGCTGCTTAGCTCCAGTGACAGTCCTGCCAGAGCTGCTGGCGCCACAGCGTCCGGCGTCGCCGCAGTTGCTGCCCCGCCGGCTGCGGCACGTCCGCCGATCGGGCCGGGCGCCAGGTTCCATCGCCGCAGCGCTCCCTGGGTCTATTGGCCGGGCGGCGGCAGCTACTTCTACGACGGCGCCGGCTACAGCCAGCCCTTCGCCGATGTGAACCAATCGCTCTCCGCCGATGTGCGCTACACCTACACCTATGATGTGCCCTGGGACTGGACGCATCGCTATCCGCCGAACGTCGTGCCGTCCAATCGGCCCTACGTGCCGAGCTGCCCGACGGAGCAGGTGACGGTGCCCGGCCGTGGCGGCAGCGAGCACACCGTCAACATCATGCGCTGCTATTGAGCTAGCCGAGTTCGAAGCTGGTGACGCCGAAGACGCGGTCGATGCGCAGCGGCGCGATCGGCCCCGTATACATCCGCGCCGTCTCGAACACCGGCTCGAGGCCGAGCTCCTCGGCGAGCGCGATCGCGACGGGATTGACGGCGGGGACGTCGAGGAAGACCTCGCCGGCGCCCGCGCTTCCGAGCAGCGCCTGCACGACTTGATCCGCGGCGGCGCGATCGTCGGCGACGAGCGGGCCGATCTTGTAGCCCGTCCGGCAGGTCCGGATCACACCCCATGCAGCGAGCCTGCCCTCGCGCAGCAACGCGCGGCCGACATGACCTCGCGTGTTGATCCAGGCGCGCAGGAAGGCGCTACGCGCGGCGGGGAATACACGGGCGTCATCGGCGTCCACCAGCGCAAACGGGACCTTGTCGAGCGCAACGACATCGGCAGACGGCTTGACGGATCCCGCAACGGTGCCGCCATAGCGGATATTGGCGTAAGCGAGCTGGAAACCCGACTTCTTGTAATTCTCCTGCTGCGCCACGACGCCGTCGAGGCCGATCACGCGCGCGCCTGCATGCGCGATCGCGGCATTCCAGATGCGCAGGCCATGGCCCGCGCCGCGAAAGCGCTCGCGCACGATGTAGAAGCCAAGGAAGGCGAAGCGGTCGTCGTAATTGACGCAGGAGACGGTCGCGACCGGCTCGCCGTCGATCTCGCCGACGAAGAAGCCTCGGGCATCGGGGATCGCGAAGCAGGCGGCATCCGCCAGCCCCGGATTCCAGCCCTCTGCAGCGGCCCAGTCGACGGCGAGGGCGATTTCGTCGGGGCGCAAATTGCGGATCTGCAGATCACTCATTTCAAGCGCCTCATGATGGATGTCTTCGGCCATGGACCTCCCGACGGGTCTGGCTGTAGAAGGCCTCATGATAGGCCGAGCCTGCGGCTCGCCTCAACTGAAGGGATCATCGGATCATGGCAGTAGAGAAGGTTGCGCTCGTCACCGCCGGCGGCAGCGGCATGGGGGCGGGGGCTGCGCGGCGGCTGGCGGCGGACGGGTTTGGCGTCGCGATCCTGTCGTCCTCGGGCAAGGGCGAGGCGCTGGCGGCCGAGCTCGGCGGGCTCGGCGTTACCGGCTCGAACCAGTCGAACGACGACCTGAAGCGCCTCGTCGAGGCTGCGATGGCGAAGTGGGGACGGATCGACGTTCTCGTCAACAGCGCGGGGCACGGGCCGCGTGCCCCCATCGCCGAGATCACCGACGAGCAGTGGCACACCGGCCTCGACACTTATCTCTTGAACGTGATCCGTCCGACCCGACTGGTGACGCCGCTGATGCAGGCGCAGAAGGGCGGCGCCATCATCAACATCTCGACCGCCTGGGCGTTCGAGCCCAGCGCGATGTTCCCGACCTCGGCGGTGTTCCGCGCAGGGCTCGCCGCCTTCACCAAGATCTTCACCGACGCTTACGCGGCCGACAATGTCCGCATGAACAACGTGCTGCCGGGCTGGATCGACAGCCTGCCGCAACAGGACGCGCGGCGCGACAGCGTGCCGATGAAGCGCTACGGCAAGGTCGAAGAGGTCGCGGCGACAATCTCGTTCCTGGCCTCCGACGGCGCCGCCTACATCACCGGCCAGAACATCCGCGTCGACGGCGGGCTGATGCGCTCGGTCTGAGCGGCGGCCTCAATGTGAGGCGATGAGCCGCGCCAGCTCCGGCAGGATCTTGTAGCGGGCGATCTCGTGCGGATACTCGCCGCGATTGGCCAGCAGGACGATGCCGATCCGCCGCGCCGGCACCAGGCCGATATAGCCGGAGGCGTTGTTGAGTCCGCCGGGCTTGTCGACGATGGTGACGCCTGGAACGCGCACGGTCTCCCAGGCCAGGCCCTGTCCGAATCTTTCGTCGACGCGGAAGGCCTCGCGCTGCGTCAGCCGCAACGCCTCGCGCAAATGCGGGTCGATCGCGCGGCCGTCGACGCAGGCGGCCGCGAAGGCGGCAAGGTCGCGGGCGGAGGCGAACATCTGGCCCGTGCCGGGAAAATCAAAGTAGCTCTGCTGGTTGCCGATCGGCCCGATCGCCATGCCCTGGTCGGAATAGCCCTGGACCACGCGCTGCATCGCCGCCGCGTCCATGACGGCGCGATGGTCCGGACCGCGCTCGGGGAGGAAGGTGGAGCCCATGGCGAGGGGGCGGAGAATGCGGTGCTGGATCAGCGCATGGATCGGCTTGCCGTAGCAACGCTCGAGCACGAGCTGAAGCAGCACATAGCCGGCATGGGTGTAGACGCGTTGCCGGCCAGGTGCGATGCCGGGTGCCGGCGTGAAGGCGTTCAGCAGGGCGATGAACTGCTCGCGCGTAAACTCTTCGTTCGGCCAGGGCGGATGGTCGGTCGGCAGCAGCAGGCCCGACGTGTGCGTCGCCAACTGGCCCACAGTGACGTTGCGGATGTAGTTGCCGCTCAGCTCGGGCAGGTATTTCGGCAGACGATCGTCGAGCCGCAGCTCGCCGCGCAGCACGCCGAGCGCCACGAGCGCGGCCTCGAACGGCTTTCGCAACGAGGCGAGGTTGAACAGCGTGTCGGGCGTCACCTTCCGTCCGGTCGCATCATCGGCGAACCCGTAGCTGAAGAACTCGATATGGCGGCCGGCATAGAGCGCTGCGGCGAGGCCGCCCGCATGGTCCGCCGTCGCGGTCGGCGCCAGCGCGCTGGCGACGATGTCGCGCATTTGCGCAATCATGTCGGAATCGGCCGAGGCGCGGCGCGGGCAAAGCGCCATCGCCATCGCAATGGACGCGGCCTGGGCGAAGCCTCGCCGGGTGATCGGGGATGAGATGACAACGGGCGGCACGTGCTCTGATCGATCATGCTGATGCGCCCCGGACATGGTTTAGCGAGAAGACCGCGAGGTCCCAATTCACGATTGCGCGTTGTGGGTTCCCGTCATTCCGGGCTGCGAAACTGAGCCGTCAGGCTAACAATTGTTGACGGCCGCGACCCCGGCGTGTATAGTTAGCTTCATGGCTAACCAATTATCCAATCTCGACCAGATATTCGCCGCGCTCGCCGATCCGACGCGGCGGGCGATCGTGATGCGGCTGTGCGCGGGCGAGGCGTCGGTCGGCGAGCTCGCCGATCCCTTCGACATGGCGCTGCCGAGCTTCATGAAGCACATCCACGTGCTCGAGACGAGCGGGCTCGTTCAGTCCGAGAAATCGGGACGCGTGCGCACCTGCCGTCTGAGCGCGGATGCGCTTGTCGGCGCCGAGGATTGGTTCCAGCAGCAGCGCGCGGTCTGGGAAGCGCGGCTCGACCGCTTCGAGGCCTATGTGATGAAGCTCAAGAAAGAAAGGGCGGCCGTCAAGCGGCCGTCCCGAACAACCAAACGGAAAGGTTCCTGACAATGACTGGTTCTGCCAACCCCGCTCTGTCGCAATGGTCGCTCGACCGCGAGATCGTGATGTCGCGCGTGATCGACGCGCCGCGCGATCTGGTGTTCGAGGCATGGTCCGACCCGAAGCATCTGCCGCAATGGTTCGGCCCGAAGGGCTTCAAGGTCGAGACCTTCGAGATCGACGTGCGCGTCGGCGGCGTCTGGCGCTTCAACATGATCGGGCCCGACGGTACGGTCTATCCGAACCGGATGCGCTTCCGCCGCATCGAGCGGCCGTCGCTGATGGAGATGGATCACGGTGCAGACCAGGATGACGATCCCCGCATGTTCCGCTTCACCGTCACCTTTGCCGAGCAGAGCAACGGCAAGACCGTGCTGATGATGCGGCAGCTGGCCTCGAGCACCGAGCAGCGCGATGGCATGATCGGTTTCGGCGCCGTCGAATACGGCTACCAGACGCTCGACAAGCTCGCGGCCTATGTGGCGGGCATGAAGCGGTGAAGGCAGCCCCGCCATTCCCGGGCCCTGAGATGGCGAGCCGGGAATGACGGCGTGCGCGAACGCATTCTGATCAAGCCGCCGTCGAAATGGCGGCTTGCCTCGTACAGGTCAGGTCAGCGCGTTGGTGACCGGCGGCTCCTGCATCTGCTCCACTTGCGCGGCGCTGTCGGGACGTGCGGGTCCAAGCACGGGCTCGTCGCCGAGCGGCTCGAAGGCGGGGCGGAAGCTGAATTCGCCGCGGCCGTCGAGCGAGGGACCTTCATTGTAGCGGCCCGGCTGGAGCGGCGCTCCGTTGCGCTCGGTACCCATGAACATGTAGCTGAACTCGGTCGCTTCCTTGCTCCGGTCGAAGCTGTTCGGAATCGGCAGCGCGGCATCTCCGCCCAGCTCCTCGATCACGGCGAGCCATTGCTGTTGATGCATGGTGTCGCGCGCGATCAGGTAGCTGAGCATGTCCTGCATGCCCGGATCGCTCGTGGAGTTGAAGAGGCGCACCGCCAGCGTTCGGCCGGTGGCTTCGGCGGCCACGTTGCAATACATGTCGGCAGCGAGATTGCCGCTGGCATAGATATGCGAGCAATCGAACGGGACACCGTCGGCATTGGCCGGGAAGGCCGCCATGCCCGTCGACAGGATATGCCGATGCAGCATGCCCTCGATCACGTGTCGCGGCCGCTCGCCGCCGGACATCACCGCGCCGACGATCGGATTGCCCTGCATGCTGCTCTCCTGCATCGTCGCCGGTGCATTTTCCAGGTTCAGGGCGACCGCGGTCGAAAGCATCTCGATGTGGCTGATCTCCTCGGTTGCGGTGTTGAGCAACACGTCGCGATATTTGGCCGGACCGCGCGCGCCCCAGGCCTGGAAGAAATATTGCAGGCAGACGCGGATCTCGCCCTCCACGCCGCCGATCGCCTGCTGCAGCTGGCGGGCGAAGATCGGATCGGGCTTCTCGACCCTGACCGGGTATTGCAGTCGCTTGTCGAAATAGTACATGCGCAACTCCTTTTTGTTCTGTCGTATTGGCGCAATGAAGCCCGTGGGGTTGCGTTCCTAATCATCTGCAATCGCAGTTCAGATCGCTTCGAAATTCGCGGACCGCAAAGCCGAAATTGACGCGGTCCCCCACCACCACTTCTATGCGCGTCGATGGGAAGGTACGGCGACCTCGTCGAACAACTCGGCCAGAGCATCGAGCGCAACGCGCATCGCCGGTCCTTGCATCGCCGCGCCATGGCCGGTCACGACGATCTCGGGAGCAAGCGCGGCAAGTTCGCGCACCGAGGTTTTTGCGCTGGCCCAATCCGGCGTGAAATACATCGGCGGCCCGTGCATCTCTGGCGTTTGCGTCATTGCCGCGTAAACTGACTCCTGCCGGGTGGTGATGAAGGCGTCGCCGGCGATCAGGACGCGGTCGCGCTCACGCCAGAGCGAGACATGACCGGGCGTGTGGCCGGGCGTCGGGATCCACCGCCAGTCTTGCATGAAGGGCACGCTGTGGTCCGAGGGCAGATCATAAAGGCGGGATGCGACGTTGACGGGTCTTGTCGGAAACAGCGGAGAGAGCAGGGCGAGCAAGCCGCCACCGACACTCGGATCGGCTGGCGGATAGGATTGCGTGCCGTCGAGATAGGGATGCTCGGCGTGATGCGCATAAACCGGGACGTCCCACTCGTTCGCCAGCGTCTCGAGCACACCGACGTGATCGAAATGAGCGTGTGTCATGATGATGCAGGCCGGGCGGCCGTGGCCGCCGAACCGAGCCTTGGCGGCGGAGCGAATCGCCGGTGCCGCTCCGGGGATGCCGGCGTCGACCAGTACCCAGTTGCCGTCGCCAGCACCTTCGCGGCCGACAAAGATCACGTTGACGATGGCAAGCTGCCGGTAAGCAACGTCGGCCACGATCTGTCGTGTGTTGTCGTTTCGCTCGAGGTCGAATTCGGGGTTTTCCGCCTCGGCCGCCGGGGAAAGAGGAATTTGCGTCTTGCCGGTCCGTGTCGACCCAGTCTGATGTGTCATCGTTCTATCGTGCCCATCCGCCGGATTTTCTTCTGGAGCAGCATCACGCCGTAGAGCAGCGCTTCCGCGGTCGGCGGGCAGCCGGGGACGTAGATGTCGACCGGCACCACGCGGTCGCAGCCGCGCACGACGGAATAGGAGTAATGGTAATAGCCGCCGCCGTTGGCGCAGGATCCCATCGAGATCACGTAACGCGGCTCGGGCATCTGGTCGTAGACCTTGCGGAAGGCCGGGGCCATCTTGTTGGTCAAGGTGCCTGCCACGATGATCACGTCGGATTGACGCGGTGAGGCCCGCGGCGCAAAGCCGAACCGCTCGGCGTCATAGCGCGGCATCGACATCTGCATCATCTCGACGGCGCAGCAGGCGAGTCCAAACGTCATCCACATCAGCGATCCCGTCCGCGCCCAGGTGATCAAATCCTCGGCGGTGGCGGTGAAGAAGCCCTTGTCCGCGAGGTCATCGCGGATCTGCATGAAATAGGGATCTGAGGCGTTGTCCGGCTGCCCCTGGCCCGGACGCGGCACCGGGAAATTGCTGGCGGGTGAAGGACTGTCGGTCATTAGATCATCATTGTCGCTGGGGTGAGGGCGCAACGTCGCGCTGTGACCACGCGCTGCTGTGAACGGCGGGGCGCAGCCGGCGTTCCCGCGGTCGAAGACCACGTTTGCGTTTGGCTATCGCAGGTTAGCGCTGGGTCCTTCGGCCGGAACAGGCAACGAAGACATGGTCTCTCCTGCGGCAATCAGCGGCCGTGTTAGGAACAATCGCCCGTGCTTCCCGGTTGCGCGAACGACGCCAGTCAAATGGAGAACAGGAAAATGGCCAATGCAGCCCGCGATACGTTCGTGGTGGGACTACGCAATGCGCATGCGATGGAAGTGCAGGCGCGAGAGTTGATGGAGCGCCAGTCGGAGCGGCTGGACGAATATCCCGAGGTCAAGGCGAAGATCACGGCGCACCTTCAGGAGACCAATGAGCAGCTGCGTCGCCTCGAAAAGTGCCTGGAAGCCTGTGGCGAGAGCACGTCGAGCCTGAAGGATACGGCGCAGTCGGTGATGGCCAACATGATGGCCATGGCGCATTCGGTTGCCGGCGACGAGATTCTGAAGAACACTTTCGCGAACAACGCCTTCGAGAATTTCGAGATCGCCGCCTACAAGTCGCTGCTCGCGCTGTGCGGCGCGGCCGGCATGCCGGAGGCGAAGGAGCCGCTCGAGACGTCTCTGAAGGAGGAGCAGCGCATGGCGGCCTGGATCGATTCCAATGTCGAGAAGGTCACCATGGAGTACCTCACGCATCAGCGCCAGGCCGCGTAGTTCTTCGCGTTCCTCGCTGACAGCGAACCACCGGCGCGCCCCGCGGCCGGTGGTTTTTTCGCGCCGCCGGGTTCCCTGCCATCTGCGCGTGAGCCTAGGAACGATCGCTGCGATCAGGCTTTGGCAGTGATGACGCACATCATCTTCAGCGATTACCGCAATCCCGCGGCGGAGCAGGCCTACGAGATCGCCTGGGACTTTCTTACGCGAACGGGCGCCATCAGCGACGAATTCGACGCCTGCGTGTTCCTGGCGCAGCGCATCACCGTGATGGTCGAGGAGGGACACACGAATCGGATCCGCATGGCCAACCGCGCGATCTCCGAATACCAGCGCCATGCCGCGGAACGCGACGATCTCATCCGTGGCGGCGGCCGTTACGCCGAAAGGCGTTGAGCGCCGGCGAAGCGGGTTCACTCCCTGGCTTCGTCCGTGACGATGTCGCCGAGCTTCTGCCAGCGCTGGCCGTCGAACTGCACCATCTGGAACTGCTTGTTGACGCGATAGTCCGTCGGCGTGGTCGTGACCGAGATCCCCGGGAGCGTCAGGTCGAGCTCGACGTTCTTGAGGTTGGCCGCCTGTCGCATCACGTTCTCGCGGGTCAGATCGTCGCCGCATTGCTTCAGCACTTGCACCAGGAGCTGCGCGGTGATGTAGCCGTAGACGTTCAGGTTCGAATCCTTGTCGCCCTCAGGATAGTACTTGGCCATGAAGGCGAGGTAGCGCTTCATGCCCGGGTCGTCCTTCCATTCGGGATCCGCGGCATCCTTGACGTATCCGACGCTGATGATGCCCTTGGAATTGTCGAGCCCGGCGGGCTTGAGCACGGCGCTGAGCGAGGAGGCGTTGATGTCGATGATGTGCAGCGCCTTCCAGCCGATCTCGGCGACCTTCTTGATGGCCTGCGCGGCCTGCTTCGGCGTGGTCGCGCTGAACAGCACGTCGGCGCCCGCATCCTTCAACCGCAGGATCTGCGAGTCGATCGTCGGCTCGTTGATCTCGTAGGAGGTCTCGGCGACGACCATGCTCGCCTTGTTGCCGAGGCCCGCCTTGAGGCCGGCGAGATAATCCTTGCCGAGATCGTCGTTCTGGTAGAGCACGCCGATTTTGGCGTTCGGATGGTTCTTCAGGAGGTATTGCGCATAGATCCGGCCCTCGACGAGGTAAGAGGGGTTGAAGCCCATGGTCCAGGGGAAGTTCTTTGGATCGGTGAAGCGTGCGGCGCCGGTGGCGGCGAAGAGCTGCGGGATCTTCTTGGCGTTGAGATATTTCTGCACGGCGACGTTCGGGGCGGTGCCGATGATCTGGAAGGTCAAAAGCACTTCGTCGCTTTCGACGAGCTTGCGGACCTGCTCCACCGTCTTCGGCGGCGAATAGGCATCGTCATACTGGATCAGCTCGACCTTGCGGCCGTTCACGCCGCCCTGGTCGTTGATCATCCTCAGATAGGCGGCCTGGGTCTTGCCGATCACCGCGTAGGCCGAGGCCGGGCCGCTGAGCGGCACGGTCTGGCCCACCTTGATCGCGGTGTCGGACGCGCCGGGATCGTATTTCTTTTGTGCCTGCGCTGCCGCGACCGAGAGGAGAAGGGCGGAGGTGGCGATGAATTTGGTGACGACGTTTTTCATGTCGGTTTCCTCCAGCAATCCTCATTCGCCCTTGAGGCCGGCGTCGCGGATCAGCTTGGTCCATTTCTGCGTTTCGGCGTCGATGAACTTGCTGAACTCGGCGGCGGTGCCTGGGCGCACTTCGAGGCCCTGCGCGGTCAGCTTGTCCTTGATCGCAGGCTCGGCGAGCGCCCGCAGAACCTCGGCCTGGAATTTGTCCACGATGGCGCGCGGCGTCGTGGACGGCACCATGAAGCCGTACCAGCCGGCCGCAGCCACATTGGGAAAGCCCTGCTCGCGCAGCGTCGGTGCCTGCGGATACAGCGCGCTGCGCTCGGCCGAGGCGACGCCGAGCACGGTGAACTTGCCGCTCTGGATGTAGGGCAAGGCCGTCGGCAGCGCGGTCAGTGTGGCGTCGACGCGTCCGGCGAGCAGCTCGGTGTAGGAGGCCGCATCGCCCCGGAACGGGATGTTCAAACCCTTGACGCCGGCGTCGCGGAACAGGAGCTCTCCGGCAAGATGCGGCTGCGAGCCGGCGCCTGGGGAGGCGAAGGTGAGGCCGTCGGGCTTGGATTTGCCGTAGGCGATCAGGTCGGGAAGCGTCTTGAACGGCGCGTCGGCGCTGATGATGAGGAACAGCGGCGCGATCACCACCATCGCCACCGGCGCCAGATCCTTGCGCTCATAGGTCAGCTTGCCGAACAGCGCCTCGGCGGTGGCGTAGGGCGCCGCGACATAGAGGATGGTGTAGCCGTCGCCCGGCGCATGGGCGACCATGTCGTTGGCGATGCGCGTGCCGGCGCCCGGCTTGTTCTCGACAATAAACTGCTGACGCAGGCTGCGGCCGAACTCTTCGGCGAGCAGACGCAGCGAGATGTCGTTGGACCCGCCGGGCCCGTAAGGCGAGATCAGACGGACCATGCGCGAGGGCCAGGCGTCCTCGGCATGTGCCCTCATGCCTGAGCCGGCCGCGAGCCCGCCCGCGATCGTGCCCAGCAGAGCTCGCCGCGTCACCTTGAACGATGCCACTGTTGTCTTCCTCCCTGTATTTGTTTCTCTTTTATCTGCCGCTCTTACGACCTCAGATCACCTTTCGTTGGGTGAGCTGCTCGATCCTGGCGTCCGAGAGCCCGAGCCAATCCCGGTAGACCTCGTCATTGTCCTGGCCGACGTCGCCCGCGGCATGGCGCAGGCGCGCGGGATCGACGGTGAAACGCGGCACGACATTGGTCATGGCGACCGTGCCGAAATCCCGGTCGGCAACGCGCGTGATCACCTCGCGCGCCTTCACCTGCGGGTCGTCGGCGATCTGATCTATCGAATAGATCGGGGCGAGCGTTCCCTGCGGGGCGTTGAAGCTCGCGAGGACCTCGTCGAGGGGGTGCGCGGCGCACCAGGCCGCAAAGATGTCGTTGAGCTCGGCGGCGTGCTGGACGCGCTGCTCATTGCCGGCAAAGCGCGGATCCGCGATCAGATCGGGGCGGCCGATCGCCCGGCAGTTCGCTGCAAAGAGCGCGTTGGTCGAACCTGCGAGCGTGACCCAGTGACCGTCGCGGGTGCGAAACACCGCGGCCGGTGCTGAATAACCATTGGCGTTGCCGATGCGGCTGCGAACGGTGCCGAGCTGGTCGTGCTCGATGGCGAGGACGTCGAGCAGGCGGAAGGTGGCTTCGGTCAGCGCGAGATCGATCTCCTCGCCCGGCGCATCCGGGTCGCGCGCCCGCTTCCACAGCGCTGCCAGCACGCCGACGGCGCCGAACAGGCCGCCGATCGAATCCCCGATCGGGTATCCGGGATGGGTCGGTTCGCCGCCGCTCTCGCCGGTGATGTAAGTCAGTCCGCCCATGGCCTCGAAGATGCGGGCGAAGCCGGGGCGCTCCCGATAGGGACCATCCTGCCCGAAGGCGGTGGCGCGCAGAATCACGAGACGCGGCTGGATCGACCACAGCACCTCCTTGGGAAGCCCCCAGCGATCCAGCGTTCCCGGACGAAAATTCTCGATCAGCACGTCGAAGCGTGGAAGCAGCTGCTTGAACAGCGCAAGCCCTTCCGGCGTGCGCAGATCGAGCGTGGCAAACTTCTTGTTGCGGTTGGCGGCCTTCCACCACAGCGGCTTGCCGTTCTTGAACGGCGGAAACGACCGCACGCCGTCGCCGTGCCCGGGCATCTCGATCTTGAGCACGTCCGCGCCGTAGTCGGCCAGCAGCGTGGCGGCGAACGGCGCGGCGATGATCGTCGCGATGTCGAGAACCTTCAATCCTTCGAGCGGTCCAGCCATATCATGTTCCGGCGCTTGTGATTTTCTTGGTTTTGCGCGGCGGCGGCTTGAGCTCGGCCTGCCCGACCATGGCCCGGATGCTATCGGCGAGCGCCGCGATGCGCGGACCGATTTCGCCCTCGAGCTGCCCGGGCTGCAGCCGGAAGGCGGGGATGCCGCAATTGATCGAGAATGATTGTTTCGCTTCGCCGATATGAAACAGCGGCGCGGCGACGGCATGGATCGAGGCCATGTACTCGCCCCAGCAGGTGCAGAAGCCGCGGCTTTTGCATTGCGCGATGCCGGCGCGGTATTTGTCGCGGAGCGCCGACCACAATCCGGCATCCTCGGCGGCGAGATTGCGTTCCAGCCGGTCTGCATCGGCCGGCGGCAAGGTCGCCGCCGCGGCGCGGCCCATGGCGGTCATCACGACGGGAATGGGCATGCCGATGTCGGGCACGTGCGGGCCGACATCGCCGGAGCGCGCGGTCTCGACATAGATCATCGACGTCGCATCGAGCAGGCCGATCGACACCGTGCCGCGGACGCTGTGCGCCAGCTCCTGCATCATCGGCCGCGCAACTTGGCGGAATTGCATTCCAGCGAGCAGGGGATGCGCCATCCGCAGCGCCCGTGCACCGACGCGGTACTTCGACCGCTCGGCGTCGTAGCGGAGATAGCCGAGCTCGGCCAAGGTATGGGTCAGCCTCGCCACCGTCGGGCGCGGGATGCCGGTCAGCGTCGACAGCTCCATGTTGCCCAGCAGCGTGCTCCCGGCCTTGAACGCCTCGAGCACGACGAGCCCCTTGGCCAGAGTGGTGGCGAAAGCGGCGTCATCCGCGCTCTCGGCCAGCACGGCTGCGGCAGAGGAGAGCGGGCGCTGCGGCTTGGGTGAGTCAGTCGGAGCCATCCCCGAATATCAGACGGACGGATTTCAAATGTCCAATAGATTCGCCATCCATGGGAAAATTGTCCGATATGTGGACACTCGGCTCAGCGCTTCTTGCGCCTTCCGGGCACCGCTGGAACGACCGGGCACACAGATTTTTGTCGTGATTGCCTGTCGTTCCGTGACAGGATTATTACGACGACGTGTCAGATCGATAATTTTTGCGGAGCGGTTCATGTTGCAGTGGCAGGCGCGGTCAAATCCCCTGGCGTGGTGGTGGGGATCCCTCACGCTTGTGAGCAGCGCCAATATCCTCGTCTGGTTCATGCTCTATCGTGAGTTCTATCCGACGCCTTCGGCCAGCCTCGGTGGCGGCTCGGACATCGGGCTGATGTTCCTGCTGTGCGCCGGCTATGTGTTCGGCTGCGCCTTCCGTTCGGTGCTGCCGCGCGCCGACGTGCAGCGCATCTGCCTGTTCGACACCTGGCTCTCCAGCGTCGCCGTCGGCCGGACGGTGGCGACGGTGGCCGAGCTCTGCTTCGCCGCGCAATGGGCCATCATCCTGCATCAGCTCGGCAAGATGACGGGCGCGGAGACCGCGGTGAACATCGCGCTCGTGATCGTGCCGATCATAATCATCGCGGAATGCTTCTCCTGGTACGCGGTGGTGACGACCAACTTCCTCTACAACGCGATCGAGAATTCGCTGTGGGCTGTGACCTTCTTCCTGGCCGGCATCGCGCTGTGCCGCCTGATGCCGGAATTCCAGGGCGTGGTGCGCTGGGCGCTGATGTCAGGCATCGTCGGCATCGCCTGCTTCCTCGCCTTCCTCATCACCGTCGATGTGCCGATGTATCTCAGCCGCTGGCGGGCAGGGCATGAAGAGGGCAACACATTCCTCGGCTTCCTCGAAGGACTGCATGACGTCTCGACGCGCTGGGTGGTGACCCATGACATCGCGCACTGGAAGGGCGAGCTGACCTGGATGTTCCTGTATTTCAGCGCCGCGGTGTGGTCGAGCCTCGCGCTCTGCGCGCTCTACGCGATGGAAGGCTATCTGACGCGCTATCTCGCCTGACGGTCAGATTCCAACTTGACGCGTTCTCTGAAGCGAAGCGGTATCCACTTCGCTTCAGAGGCTTTATTTGCCGACCAGGCTGCATTTGCTGCGATCGAGCGGGCGGAAGGCCTGGTCGGGCGGGATCGTCGCGACCAGCTTGACGAAGTCCCACGGGCCCTTGGATTCCTCCGGTGTCTTGACCTGCACCAGATAGAGATCGTGCACCATGCGTTGGTCCTCGCGAATGCGGCCGTTGGGGGTGTAGGCGTCCGACACCGGCGTCGCCTTCATTTTGGCCATCACGACGGCGCCCTCATCGGAACCGGTGTCCTTCACGGCCTGCAGATAGTGGCGCACGGCGGAATAGACGCCGGCCTGAATCTGCGAGGGCATCGCCTTGCGGCGAGCATAGAACGCATCGGAGAATTTCCGGGCTGCCGGCGAGACATCCTCGAAGAAGGAGGTGACGATGAGATCACCGCGCGTCGCTTTGAGCCCAACCGCCTCGATGTCGACGTTCTGGAACGACATCGGCACGATCTTCATGCCTTGGCTGGCGAGGCCGAACTCCTCGGCCTGCTTGATCGCGGTCGCGTTGTCGCCGGCAACGTTGATGGCCAGGATCTTGGCGCCCGACGACTGCGCCTGGAGCAGGAATGAGCTGTAATCGGGCGTGCCGAGCTGCGCCTTGACGCTGCCGGCGACCTTGCCGCCGAGTGCGGCGATGCGCTCGCGTGCGGTCACCTCGATCGAATGGCCGAAGGCGTAGTCGCCGGTGATGAAGAACCAGGGCTCCTTGCTGGTCTGCATGATGCCCGAGACCACGGCGGTCGCGGTGGAATAGGCGTCCTGGGTCCATTGCACGCTGGTTGGCGCGCACGCTTCATCGGTCAGCTGGTTCGCGCCGGCGCCGGAGATGAGGAATATCTTGCCGTTGCCGCGCACCAGCTCCTGCACCGCCAGCGCTGCGCCGGAGCTGCCGCCATCGGCGACGGCCTGGACCCCGTCGCTGAACCATTTTCGCGCCAGCGATGCGGCGAGATCCGGCTTGTTCTGGTGATCGGCCTGCAAGATCTCGATCGGCTTGCCGTCGATCTTGCCGCCGAACTCCTCGGCGGCCATTCGCGCCGCTTCGACCGAGCCCGGACCCATGGCGGTCGCGAACACGCCGTTCATGTCGGTGAGGACGCCGATGCGGATGGCCTCGCCCTTGATCTCGGCCCGCGCGGGGAGGGGCGCGAGCGCAAGTGCGATCAGGAGGGTGGCGGCGGAGGTGGTGCGGGTCGTGCCCATGGCGTTTCCTTGATGTTATCGTTGATTGATCGATGTTGACGGTCAGGCCTGTTCGGCGATCACCGAGTTGCGCAAGGTGCCGATGCCGGAAATCTCGACCTCGACGGTGTCGCCGGGGCGCATCCACAGCGGCGGCGTGCGCTTGGCGCCGACACCGCCCGGCGTGCCCGTGACGATGACGTCGCCGGGCACGAGCGGGCAGATGGTGGAGATGTAGGCGATCAGCTCGGGGATGGCGGTGATCAGGAGATCCGTCGTGGTGTCCTGCACGACATTGCCGTTCAGCCTTGTCTGCAAGGTGAGCTTTGACGGATCCGGAATCTCGTCGGTCGTCACCAGCCACGGACCGAAACTGCCGCTCTCGGCAAAGGTCTTGCCGGCGAGGAATTGGCTGGTGTGGCGCTGCCAGTCGCGGATGCTGCCCTCGTTGTAGCAGGAATAGCCGGCGACGTGGTCGAGCGCGCGGCCGGGGGGAATGTGACGGCCCGCCGTGCCGATGACGAGCGCGAGCTCGCCTTCATAGTCGAAGTCGTCGCTCACCCCAGGTTTGACGATGGGCTGGAGATGGCCGACCTGGCTACAGGCAAAGCGCGCAAACAGCGCCGGCTTTTCGGTGACGGTGCGGCCGGTCTCGGCGACGTGGTCGCGATAGTTGAGGCCGACGCAGATGATCTTGCCGGGATCGGGAATCACGGGCGCGAAGTTGATCTTGTCGAGCGGATGATCAGGGGCCGCGGAGGCGGCCAGCCTTGCCGCCTCGGCGAGCTGACCGGCTTCGAGCAGCTCCCGCAGCGTGGTGCACGCCGCCATCCGCGCGCCGAGATCGACGACGCCGTTGTCCTTGACGGCGCCGAAGGAGGGGCGTCCGTCCACACTGAATGAGAGCAGCTTCATGAAATGTCCTTGACAGGGTTCGGTCAGGCCGCGGAGGGCGCTTGGGCTGAAGGAATTCGGGTTGCAGGGGCGATTGCGGCGATGAGGCGGTCGAGCTCGGCCTCGTTGCGGGCGGAGCCGCGGATGTAACGGTCGGGACGAACCAGTGCGGCGATGATGCCGTGCTCGCGCAGCCAGGGCCCAAGATCGTTGGCATCGTCGCTGGTCAGGATCTTGATCCCTGCCTGCGACAGCGCGAGACGCGATGAGAGTGCCGCCGCCGTCTCGACGAGCAGCACGTGGTTGTAGCCGGTCCGGTCATCGCTGCGGCTGGCGTCGGTCAACGTGAACTGCGGCGCGAGATGTCCGGCGAGCGGCAGGTCGCCGAACACTAGTCCGGGGCCGAGCAGGGGCTTCTTCACATCCAGCTTGACCGGCGCGTTCTCGCGCGCTTCGCCGGCGGCAAGGCCGGCCTCGATCGCCTTGGTGTTGATGACACCGCCGAGGCGAATGGCGAGCTCGATGAACGCGCGCACATGCGGCAGCCGTTCGCTCTGATAGGTGTCGAGCAGATCGGGCGCGGCGCCTTCGCGGATCACGCTCGCCAGCTTCCAGGCGAGGTTGGCGGCATCGCGAATGCCGGCGCACATGCCCTGGCCGAGGAACGGCGGGGTCTGGTGCGCAGAATCGCCCGCGAGCAGCAATCGCCCGTTCCGCCATTGCTGCGCGATGACCGAATGGAACGTGTAGACCGCGGCGCGCTCGATCTCGGCATCGGCGGGCGTGATCCAGCGCGACAGCAGCTCCCAGACCTTCGCGGGTTGCGCAACGTTCTGCGAATCCTCGTCCGGGAGAACCGTGATCTCCCAGCGGCGCCGCGTGCCGGTGCCGCGCACGTAAGTCGCGGGCCGGCTGGGATCGCAGTGCTGAAGGCTGTAATCACCGAGGTCGTCGCGCGCGCGCTTGAGCAGGACGTCGATCACGAGCCAGCGCTCGTGGAAGCCGAGGTCGTCCATGCCCGAACCGATGAAGCGGCGCACTAGGGAGCGGGCGCCGTCGCAGCCGATCACGTAGGCGGTTCGGACCTCGCTGAGCCTCCCGTTAGAGAGGTCTTCGCAGCGGACGCGCACGCCGTGCTCGTCCTGATCGAGCGCGAACACCTCGCAGCGGTTGCGCAAGGTGACGTGCGGCCAGCGGGCGAGGCCACCGATCAACGCGTCCTCCAGATCCGGCTGGTGGAAGCGGTAGCTGAGATGCCAGCCCATCGGCGTCAGCGTTTGCGGACGGGACCAGTCCAGCAGCATGCGGCCGGCTGCATCGAGAAACAGCATGCCGGGACTGAGAATGACGTGCGGCAGGATCGCCTCGGCAAGCCCGATGGTCTGGAACACGCGCATGCATTCATCGTCGAAATGCACCGCGCGCGGCAGATGATAGGTCCGCGCCTCGCGCTCCAGCACCAGAGTCCGCACGCCGCACAGGCCGAGCAGGTTGGCGAGCGTGGCGCCCACCGGCCCGCGGCCGACGATCACGACGTCAAACTCTTCCGGGGTGGATTTATCTTGCATGGGGTATCTCTTCCCCAAGCAGGGCCGGCGCATCAACGCCGGCGCGGCAAGTGTCCGCCCAGCGGACGGCCTCTATTCCGCAACAGGAATGGCCGACGCCGTTTCCAGCAGCTGGCTCGCAAACTGCGCGACCGCTTCCTCGATCCCCAGCGCCGAGCGGATCCAGATGATCGAGATGCAGCCGAATACGGCGCCGTCCCGCACGATGGCAACGGCAATCGAAGCCGTCTTGGGATTGTATTCGCCCTCGGTTCGGATCGCGTAACCTCGCGCCGCGGTCTCGGCGATCATGCGGTCGAGCCGGCCCTGGTCGAGGAAGGGGCGGTCGTCGGCCTCATCGATGCGGCGGAGATGATTGATGATGAGATCGCGTTCGCGCGCAGGGCAGGCGGCGAGATAGGCGCGGCCCGCAGACGTGCGCAGCATCGGCAGGCGCTTGCCGATCATGCCGCGGTCGATCGAGAGCGGGCTGCGAGAGTGGGTGGTCTCCTGCACCACCATCGCCGCGTTCTCGTAAGTCGAGAGATCGACCGGCCAGACCAGCTTCTTGCTGAGATCGGCGAGATAAGGCGCCGCCGCCTGGCAGATCACCACGCCGGGATCGTAGCCGTCGCCGAGGCTTAGGGCACGCCGGGTGACCCGAAATCGGTCGTCGCTGGCGCTGCGGGCGATATAGCCGAGCTCCTCCAGGGTTTCGAGGAGGCGGTAGACGGTGGGTCGGGGCAGGTCGAGCGCGCGGGCGACGTCGCCGGCGCGGATGCCGCCGGAGCGGTTGACCTCGTGCAGCACGTCGAGCCCGCGCTTGAAGGCACGGACGCCCTCAGACTGCCGAGGCTGGCCGTTCCGCGTCCGCTCCTTGGACACTTCCTATTTCCTCCCTTGTGGCACATCGCGGCGCGCTTATTGTCGCCTGCGAACGCGAGGCGATTGCGGAACGCCACCGTAGGATCGCGCGCGGCCGGTATCAAGCTCGCCGCAACACGGCGACCGCGATGCCTTCGGGAGGAGTTCGATGGAAATCGCAGCGCTCGGCTATATCGGAATCAGCTCATCACAGCTCGAGCAGTGGAGCCGGATGGCGACCGGGCTGCTCGGCATGCAGCAGGTCGATCGCGGCGGCAAGATGCGGGCCTTTCGCATGGACGACCGCAAGCAGCGGCTGATCGTCGACGGCGGCAGCGATGCCGGCCTTGCGGTGATGGGATGGGAAGTTCCTTCGACCGCCGAACTGGATAAGCTGGCAGGACGGCTCGAAAGCCATGGCATCAGGGTGGTCCGAGGTTCGCGCGCACTCGCTGACGAGCGGCATGTCGCCGAGCTGATCGCGTTCACTGACCCCGCCGGCAACCGGCTGGAGGCCTTTTGCAAGCCGGAGCTTGCGAGCGAGCCGTTCAGGCCGGGTCGCCCGATCTCGGGCTTCCGCACCGGCGCGCTCGGCATGGGGCATGTCGTGCTCAATGTGGAGGACGTCGAGCCGCTGTTGCCGTTCTATCGCGACGTGCTCGGCTTTCACGTCTCCGATTTCGGGCTGAAGCCTTACGGGCTTTATTTCTTCCACGTCAACGGCCGCCACCACTCCTTTGCGATGGTCGGCTCGGGGCGAAAGGCGATGCATCACTTCATGGTCGAGCTCGGCTGCCTCGATGATGTCGGGCAGGGCTACGACCTCGCGCAGATGGACGAGGGGCGCATCGCCTACACGCTGGGCCGGCACACCAATGATCACATGACCTCGTTCTACGTGAATACGCCATCCGGCTTCTTCATCGAATATGGCTGGGGCGGACGCGTCATCGATCCCGAGACCTGGCAGCCGCACGAGACCTTTGATGGGCCCTCGCTGTGGGGCCACGAGCGGCTGCATATGCCGGAAGAGCAGCGCACGCGATTGCGCGACATGCGGCTCGACGCGGCTGCCCGCGGCGTGCGCGTCGCCGATCCGCGCGTGCCGCCGCTCAATTGCGCGTGGCTGGACTCGGTGGTCGCGCGTGAGTGACCTGCGGCGCCGCGATCAGGCTTCGCCGAGATCGACCTCGGTCAAGATGCCCTGGCGCAGCGCCAGCCGGACCAGCTCGATGTCGGAGCCGACGCCGAGCTTGTCCTTGATCAGCGAGTGCAGGTTCGCCACCGTCTTCGGGCTGACATGCAGCGTCTCGGCGATCTCCTCCGTCGTGTTCTCGGCGAGCAGCAACCGCAGCACCTCGAACTCGCGTGGCGTCAGCACGTCGGCGGCGGAGCTCTCGCCGCTGATGCGGCTGAGCGCAAGCTCGTGGTCGATGTCGGGGCTGATGGCAATCTTGCCGGCGAGCACGTCCTTGACCGCGCGCACCAAGGTCTCGGGCGGGCTGGTCTTGGTGACGTAGCCCCGTGCACCGGCGCGGATCGCCTGCACGGCAAATCCGGCGTTCTCGTGCATGGTGAAAACGAGAATCCGTGCCGCCTTGTCCCACTGCCTGATCCGCCTGACGGCCTCGATGCCGCCTATGCCGGGCATGCTGAGGTCCATGATGACGAGGTCGGGCGTCTCGGATTTGTAGAGGCGATAGGCTTCCGCTCCGTCGGCCGCCTCGGCGACAACGCGCAGGCCCGGCTGCTTCTGCAGCACCGAGCGATAGCCCTCACGGACGACGGAATGGTCGTCGACCAGCAGGATGGTCGCTTCCGCCGTGCTCATGCAGCGTGCTCCAGGGCCTCAGAGGCGGCAGCCGGGAGCGGAATGAATACGCGCAGCGAGGAGCCCTGAAGGCCGGTCTCGAAGCTGATCCGGCCGCGAAGCGCGGCGACGCGCTCGCGCATGCCCAGCAGGCCCATGCCCGATTTTGCGGAAGCCTCGTTCGGCCGGCCATCGTCCTCGACCACGAGAGCAATCTCGCTGTCGGCCATGGTCAGATGCAGGCTGACCTTCGTTGCACCGGCATGCTTGGCCGCGTTGGTGAGTGCCTCCTGCACGATCCGATAGAGGTTGGCACTGACGGAGGCGGGCACGCTGTCGAAGGCGCCGTCGAACCGGATCTCGAAGCGCGGCTGGCCGCGGCTGCGGCCGTTCCATCCCGAGACCAGGCCTTCGAGGCTAGCGACGAGGCCGAGCTCGTCGACATCGGGCGGCCGCAGCCGGAACAGCGCGCCGCGCAGCGTCTCCATCATGCCTGTCGCGGTGCGGGCGATGCTGTCGCATTCGCCGAGCAGGTCGGGACAGTCCTGTGCCGCAGTCTGGCGGGCGGATGCGGCCAGCGCGCGGATCGCGGCGAGGGACTGGCCGAATTCGTCGTGCAGTTCGCGGGCGAGATGGCGGCGCTCCTCGTCCTGGAGCGCGATCAGCTTCCGCGTCAGCTCGTTGCGCTCGGCAAGCGCAGTGTCGAGGCTTTCGGCGAGGTGGTTGAAGACGTCGCGGATGGCGGAGAGCTCGGCGAGATCGAACGGCGGCAGCCGCGTGGTGAGGTCGCCGGCGGCGATGCGTTCGAGGCCGCTGCCGATCATGCGGGTGGGGCGCAGGGCACGGGCCAGTGCGGCATAGACCAGCGCACAGAGCAGCGGCAGCGCGATCGCAAGCGCGATCATCAGGCGGCCGGCCTCGTGCCAGGCCTCCGCCGTCTGCACCGCCGGATCGATCGAGACCACGGTCTCGCCGAGCTTGGTTCCGCGCACGATCACGGGCCGCGCCGCCTCGCGGCCCGGGTCGAACAGGCTGCGATAGAAGGCGGAGAAGGCTTGCGGCGGCGGGCTCGCCGGGGCAGGCGCGCCGCTACAGAAGCGCTGCAGCATGTCGCCGCTCGCGCTGCGGAAGCCGAGGCAGAGGCCGGGCGTCATCACATGGGCCGACACCGGGTCGAGGTCCGGAAAGTCCGAGCGGGGGCTCGCCCCCCATTGCACCTTGCCTTGCTGCAGCTCGAGCGTCTTGGCCACGATGGCGGCGATCCCGTCGATCCGCGCATGCGCGGCGTTATCGGCGGCGACGAGGAAATAGGTCGAGATCACGGCGAAGCAGGCAGCCGAGATCGCGGCCACGCGCAGCGTCAGACGGACCTTGAGATCGAATCTCGGGCGATTCCACATCGGCTTGCACCTGGTGCGAACGGGCTTGTCGCGCCTCATTAAAGGGCAGAACGCCGGCGGCGGGAAGCGTTCCCGACTTGCCGCACCGCAATGTCGTGAAAATTTCCCGGCATTGGTCGGGATAGTGGCAGCTGCGGGGCCTGAGGCGGCCCGTC
Organism: Bradyrhizobium sp. BRP23; assembly: GCF_020194135.1. Taxonomy (NCBI): domain Bacteria; kingdom Pseudomonadati; phylum Pseudomonadota; class Alphaproteobacteria; order Hyphomicrobiales; family Nitrobacteraceae; genus Bradyrhizobium; species Bradyrhizobium sp. BRP23. Next base: position 484,517 of record NZ_JADYVW010000002.1, read on the forward strand.
CAGATTTTCGTCCCATCCACGAGGTCCGTTCATGCACCGCTGCCGCCTGGTTCTCTCCGCCTGTCTCCTCTTCGTCCTCTCTTGCTCGCCCCTCGCTGCGCAGGCCGCCATCGGCGTCGCCATGGACGATTTCAGCTACACCGACACTTCGGGCGAGCCGACCGACCAGACCGCGGCCCACGAGCGGCGGCTGGCGGCGTTCATGGCCGCGCTTCGAAGGGACATCGAGGCAGACCAGCGCTACCGCTTGGTGCGATCCGTCCAAGACGGAGCGGTGTTCAAGGTGGTCGGCGGCATTCAGAAGACGAGCACGCTGGTGCAATGGGCCAAGGTCGCCGTGATCGACGTCGGCGCCAAGACGCTTGTGCTGGACAAGCTCTACAGCTTCCGCGGCGACAATGACGAGGCATGGGAGCGCGCCCAGATGTTCGTGTCTCGCGAGGTCATGGCCGCGCTCGGCACGCCTGCGCCGGTCGCGCTTGCCGTGTTCGATTTCGAGCTCGAGGACATGACGGCCGCCTCAGCGGGGACGTCCGGTGCGTCGGATGCGTCATATCTCGCGGAGGTCACTGGCGGTGTGCGCGAGGCGCTCGGCCAATCCGGCCGCTATCGCATCGTCGAGGTCGGCGCAGAGGCGGGGAAGGCCGGCGCTTTGCGGGATTGCGGCGGCTGCGAGGTCTCCATTGCGCGCAAGCTCGGCGCGGACCAATCACTGATCGGCGTGGTGCGCCGCGTCAGCCGCACCGAATACACGCTCGGCTTCCAGGTGCGCGATGCCAGGACCGGCGCGGTGCTGGCGCGTGGCGACAGCGGACTACGCATGGGCGCCGACTATTCCTGGAAGCGCGGGGCCGTGCGGCTGGTCACCGACCGGCTGATCGAGGGGCAACAGGCCAACGACGCGCCTAGAAGGTAAGCTGGACCTTCATCGACTGCGCGCGGTCGCTGGCGAGCTCGAAGGCCGCGGCCGCATTCTCGAACGGCATGGTGGCCGTGATCAACGGCTTGACGTCGATCAGGCCGTCGCCCATCAGGCGCACCGCGAGCTCGAATTCGGGATCGAAGCGGAACGTGCCGCGCAGCTGCAATTCCTTAGCGACGATCGTGTTGATCGGCAGCGTCATCTCGCCGCCGAGGCCGAGTTGCACCAGCGTCGCGCCGGGCCTCAGCACGTCGAGCGCGGTGCGGAGCGCGGCCTGGTTGCCGGAGGCCTCGAACAGCGTGTCGAACGCGCCCTTGCCGGCGCGCCAGGGATCGAGCGCAGTGGCATTGGTCGCGACGTTGATAGCATGCGTGGCGCCGAGCTTTTTCGCGACCGCGAGCGGGGCGTCGGCCACATCGGTGACAACAATCTCCGACGCGCCGCCGAAGCGCGAGACCAAAATCATCAGCGCGCCGATCGGACCGCAGCCGGTGATCAGCACGCGCTTGCCGAGCAGGGGACCGGCCTGCTTGCCGGCATGCAGGCACACCGCAAGCGGCTCGGCGACCGCGGCTTCCGCCAGCGACAGCTTGTCTGAGATCGGCACGGCCTGCGTCGCGTCGACCGTGATGAACTCGCGAAAGCCGCCCTGCACATGGGGAAAGCGCATCGCGCTGCCGAGGAAGCGCATGTCGAGGCACTGGTTGCGCATGCCTTCCTGGCAATGCAGGCAAGCCCCGCACGGTTTGCTCGGGTTGACCGCGACGCGCGTGCCCGGCCTGACATTGGCGAGGCCGTCACCGACGTCAGCGACGACGCCGGCGATCTCGTGACCCAGGGCCATCGGTTGCTGAATCCGCACGACACCGAAGCCGCCGTGATGATAGTAGTGCAGATCGGAGCCGCAGATTCCGCCATTGGCGATCTTGACGCGGACCTCGCCAGGGCCGGCGGCGGGATCGGCATAGTTGTCGATCCGCAGGTCCTTCGGGGCGTGGATGACGACGGCGCGCACGGCTTGCTCCTTCGTGGTCTTGGCGATCACATCGCGGCGATCATGCCGCCATCGACATAGATGATCTGGCCGTTGACGTAGGTCGACGCATCCGAGGCGAGGAAGATCGCGGCGCCCACCAGCTCATCCGGCTTGCCCCAGCGCTTGGAGGGGATGCGGCCCATCAGCCAATTGTTGAAATCGGCGTTGTTGACCAGTGCCTCGTTCATGTCGGTGAGCATGTAGCCGGGGCCGATCGCATTGGCCTGGATGCCGTGCTGGGCCCATTCCACCGCCATCGAACGGGTCAGGTTCTTGATGCCGCCCTTGGCCGCGGTGTAGGGCGCAATGGTCGGGCGGGCGAGCTCGCTGCCGAGCGAGCCGATATTGATGATCTTGCCGTGCTTGCGCGGGATCATGCGCTTGGCCGCCTCGCGGCCGATCACGAAGGCGCTGGTGAGGTTGGTCTCGATCACCTTGCGCCATTCGTCGGTGGTGAACTCGACCAGCGGCTTGCGGTGCTGGATGCCGGCATTGTTGACGAGGATGTCGACGGCGAGGCCTTGTCTGTCGAACTCGTTGAAGGCGGCGACGATTGCGGGCTCATCGGTGACGTTGAAGGCAGCGCCTTCGGCCTGATGGCCGGCGGCGCGAAACTCGGCGACGGCCTGCTCGACGCGCTTGGGATCGACGCCGTTGATGATGATCTTCGCGCCGGCCTTGGCCATGCCTTCGGCGATGGCACGGCCGAGACCGCGGGAGGAGCCGGTGACGAGCGCGGTGCGGCCGGAGAGATCGAAAAGGGAAGTGCTCATCTCAAGAATTCCTCAGACGTTAGAGCGGCGCACGGTGAGATCGGTGCGCTCGAAGACGGCAGGCAAGAGGTCGACGCCCAGGCCGGGGCCTTCCATCGGGAAGACATAGCCGTCCTTGATGGTGGGCATCGTGGTGACGAGCTCATTGTACCAGCCCTTGTAGAAGGCGCGCACGGATTCCTGGATCAGGGTGTTGGGCTGGCTGAAGGACATGTGGATAGCCGCGATGAAGCCGATCGGGCCAATACAGTCATGAGGAGCAAAAGGCCGGTGATAGGTCTCGGCCATTGCCGCGATCTTGCGGCCTTCGGTGAGACCGCCGGTCCAGCACAGATCGGCCATCACCACGTGCATGGCGTCGCGGTCGAGCATGTCCTTGTAGGGGAAGCGCGAGCCCAGCGTCTCGCTGGCGCAGACCCAGACGTCGGTCGAACGGGCATATTCGGCCAACGCCTGCGGCGAGTTCATCCGGATCGGGTCCTCGTACCAGGTCGGCTTGTAGGGCTCGAGCGCACGGGCGATCTGCTTGGCGGTCGGCAGATTCCAGAGCGAATGGAGCTCGACCATGATCTCCATCTTGTCGCCGACGGCTTTGCGGATCTTCTCGAACGGCTCAATCGCCTGCTTCATCTGTGCGGCGGTGATGTAGAGGCCCTTGTTCTCCTGCGCGGCGGGATCGAACGGCCAGATCTTCATCGCCGAGATGCCGCTTTCGAGCAGGCTTTCGGCGAGCGCATCGGCATGGTTCATGAAGCCGTCGAGATCTTCATAGGGCCCCTGGGAGGCGCCGAGATTCCAATTGGCCACCGGGCTGATATTGGTCGAGCGCACATATTGCGTGCCGGCGCAGGTGTTGTAGATGCGCTGCTTGTCGCGGCAGAGGCCCCCGAGCATCTGGTGCACCGGCTGACCGCAGACCTTGCCGAATAGATCCCACAGCGCGATGTCGATCGCTGATGCCGCGCGGTATTCGACGCCGGTCGAGGACTGCGCCATCGGCAGATTCAACATGTCGCGATGGATCGCTTCGATGTGCAGGGGATTGCGGCCGAGCAGGCGGCCGGCAAAGGTGTCGTGGATCTGCGCTTCGACCGCGCCGGCGCCATAGAAGGTTTCGCCGAGACCGATCAGACCAGTGTCGGTGTGGATGCGGACCCAGATGACGTTGGAAAATTCCTCGGTGCGCAATGTCTCGATCGACGTGATCTTCACGGCAAGTATCCTCCCATCGAACGGCGCTTCGCACCTGACGTCTCATTTTGCGCTGCAGCATGCTGCAGGTCGTGCCGACGTCTTACGCTTGCTTGTAATATATCACAACATGTTTTAAGGGTACCACGAACAAGGCGCCACCCAGCAACGAGAGCGCGGGCTGACGGGAGAGGACGGCATGGCACGGCGCAAGCGCGCACTCGCGGTGGTGAGACACGGCGACGGGGAGGGCAGGCCCTCCCGACGCAACCGTCTCAACTTCTTCGAGCTGGCTTATCAGAGGATCGAGGAGCTGCTCGTTCATTGCGAGCTCAAGCCCGGACAATTCATGACGATGCTGGAATTGCAGCAAATCACCGGTTTCGGCCGCACGCCGGTGCATCACGCCGTCAATCGTCTCTCCGCCGACACCCTCATCATCATCCGGCCGCGTCACGGCCTGCACATTGCGCCGATCGATCTGGCGCGCGAGCGCATGCTGCTGGCCTTACGCCGCGACATGGAGCGCTTCGTGATCCGCCTCGCGGCCGATCGTGCCAGCCTGTCGCATCGCAATCAGGCGCTGCACATCGAGCGCCTGCTGCGCGAGCGCCGCGCCAGCCTGACGCTCGACGAATTCAATCATATCGACCGCCGCATCGATGCGCTGGTGCTGGAGGCCGCCGGCGAGCCGTTCCTGGTGCATACGCTGCGGCCGCTGCACACGCTGTATCGGCGCATCGGCTACATCCATCATCGCTTCATGCCGGGGCAGGCGGATCTGTCAGGCACGATCGATCATCATCTCGCCATTCTTGCAGCCGTTGCCAACCGCCGCGTCGAGGAGGCGGTGAAGGCGAGCGACGCGTTGATCGACTACATGGGCGAGATGTTTACGGGCATGGAGGCGGGGATCGATCCGCGCCTGCTCGATTGCAGCATCGAGCCGCTGCTCGGCGCGTAGGGCTTGATCCGGAAAAATGTGAGGCGGTTCTCCGAAGAGATCATGCGCAAGACAACAAGCTAAAGCGCGAGGAGATCCTGATCTCATCGCGCTTCAGAGAGTTGTGACGAAAGGAAGAAGAATGTCAACGATGGCGATGCCACAGGCGACCGCGAGCGAAGCCGCGGTCCGCTACCTCATCACGAACTACAGTCCCAAAGGCAACAAGGTCGGTTGGCTGATGATGGCCTCGATCCTGGTCGAGGCCTGGGACCTCTATTCGATCGCCTTCGTGCTGATCTTCATCAAGGAGCAGTACAATCCCGATCCGCTGATGCTCGGCCTCGCCGCCGCGGGCACGCAGGGCGGTGCCTTGATCGGCGCGCTGCTCGGCGGCTGGCTGTCCGACAAGATCGGCCGCCGCGTGATGTTCCTGGTGACGATGGTGCTGTTCATCGTACTGGCGCTGGCGCAGGCCTTCGTACCCAGCGTCGGCTGGCTCGTCGTGATCCGCTTCCTGCTCGGCATTCCGCTCGGCTCCGACATCTCGACCGGCTACACCTACATCATGGAATCCATGGCCAAGGGCGAGCGCGAGGTCATGGGCAACCGCTGGCAGTTCATGTTCGCCGTCGGTGAAGTTCTCACCATCGGCGTGATCGTGATCTTCCTTCTGGTCGACATGAACCACGAGATGCTGTGGCGCGTGACGCTCGGTCTCGGTGCCGTGCCGGCACTGATCATCCTGATCATGCGCCACGACGTGCCGGAGACGGCGGTGTGGCTGGTGCAAAAGGGGCGCTACCGCGAGGCCAAGCAGGTCGCGCGCGAGATGTTCAACGACAATCTCGATATGCTGCCGGATCGGGACGTCGAGGTTCCCAAGACCAGCACGCGCGCATTCCTCGCTGACCTCAGGAAGGATCCGATTCGCTGGCGTGCCACCCTTTATGGCTGGATCGCCTGTTTCGCCCAGGCGAGCGAGTTCTCGACCTTCGCATTCTATCTGCCGGTGCTGTTTGTGATGGTCGGCGTATCGAGCGTGCTTGGCATCAATGTGGTGACGATGGCGCTGTTCTCTTTCGCCGCCCTGTCGGGCTGGGTCGGACCCTTGCTGACGCCGAAGATCGGCCATCGTGGCATCGCCATCGCCGGCTTCGGCATCGTGCTGGTTTCGCTGCTGGTCGCGGCCTTCGCGCTCTACACCGACAACAAGATCCTGCTGCCGTTCGCCGCCGCCGGCATGCTCTGGGGCCATTATTGGGATGCGTCGAACTGCATGACGATCCCGACCATGGTCGCCCGTCCGCGATATCGGGGCACCGCAAGCGGCTTCGCCTACATGTTCGTGAAGCTGCCGTCGTTCCTGGCGATCTTCCTGTTCCCAACGGTGTTTGCCGCGATCGGGCAGGCGAACGCCACGCTGATGGTCGCGATCTTCCCGCTGGTAGGCCTGCTTGCCGCGATCTTCATCCTGCCGGAAGTCTACGGCTACGAGAACGACTGACGATGAGCGCTATCTGATCGCGGCGGCTAACGCCGCGATCAGGGCCGGCGGCGTCACCAGCAGGCCGAGCTTGAGGAACGGCCAGGCGCCGACCTCGATTTTCTCGCGGCGGAGCGCGACCAGCCAGAGGATGGTGGCGAGCGAGCCGGTGACCGACAGATTTGGGCCGAGATCGACGCCGATCAGGATCGCGCTGACGACGGGCACCGGCAGATGATCGCCGGCGGCAACCGAGCCGGCGACGAGGCCGACCGGGAGATTGTTGGCGATGTTGTCGGCGAGCGCGGTGGCAATGCCCACGCTCCAGGCCGCCTGCGGGACTGATTGAGCTACCGCCTGGTGCAGCAACGCGTTGAGCTGCGCGATCACGCCGGTCTTGATCAACGCCTCCACCATGACGAAGAGCCCGCCGACGAGCGGCAACACGCTCCAGGACACCCCGCGCAGCACGGGCAAGGGTGATTGCCGGCTGAGCAGCAGCACGATCGCGGCCGTCACGCCGCCGCAGATAAAGGTCGGCAGGCCGAGCTGCTTGTCGAGCGCTGACGCCGTGACCAGCACGATGCCGATCGCGACGATGCCTATTGCGGTGAGCTTGCCGCCGCGGCCGAGCTTGGGATGCGGCACGCTGCGCGCGATCGTCTCTTCCTTCAGCGCGCGGTGCTGGGTCAGGCGCAGCACGATGTAGGTCAGCAGGATCGACGCCGCCGCGGGCAAGGCGAACAGGCGTAGCCATTCCGTCAGGTGCGGCATGCGCGCGCCGAACACGACGAGGTTGGCGGGGTTGGAGATCGGCAGGACGAAACTCGCGGCATTGGCGATGAAGGCGCAGACGAACAGATAAGGCAGCGGCTTGGCACCGGCCGCGCGCGTCGCGGCATAGACGGCCGGCGTCAGCACGATCGCGGTGGCATCGTTGGAAAGCAGCACGGTCACGAGCGTGCCGACGAGATAGATAAGAAGAAACAGCCGCTGCGGCGAGCCGCGTGCGTATTCCACCGCGAGCGCGGCGAGATAATCGAACAGGCCTTCGAGCCGCGCCAGCTCGGCGATCAGCATCATTCCGATCAGGAAGAGATAGACGTCGAGGCCTTTCTCGATGCCGACAAGCGCGTCCTGCCAAGGCAGCAAGCCTGATAGCACCAGGGCGCTCGCGCCGATCGCGGCCCAGATCGCCTCGGGCAGGCGAAACGGCCGGATGATGACGCAGGCGGTCGCGACGAAGATGATGCTCCAGGCCCAGATGGCGTCAGACGGCACGTTCAGTCCTTGAGGTTCGGTCAGTCATTCGGCATCGATAACCGATGCGGGAACGGCTGTCTTCCCCTAGAGTCTTGCCGCGGCAACGGACTGGAATTCGTGGCTGCTTCTCGCGAATGTGACACTCACCTTGCCACCGACAGCTTCTCCATGATCGCCTTGCGCAGGATGCGCGAGAGCGATTCCACCGAATAGGGCTTCTGGATCAGCTCGAAGCCGCGATGGGCGTTTTCGGCGAGCACGTTGCTGTAGCCGGACGTGAGCACCACGGGCAGGCCCGGATAGCGCTCGCGGACGATGCCGGCGAGCTCGACCCCGTTCATGCCGGGCATGATGACGTCGGAGAATACGAGGTCGACGGCAAATTCATTCTCGCCCAGGATCGCCAGCGCCGCGTTGGCATTGGCGACGCGGCGGACGACATAGCCGAGATCCTCCAGGAGCTCGGTGGAGAAGCGGCCGACCTCGTCGTCGTCCTCGACCACGAGCACGCGATAGCCACGCCCGGTCGTGGCCGCCTCGTGGCTCAGCGCCGCGGCTTCCTTCTCCGTGGTGGGGCTTTGCGCCTGCGGCAGGTAGATGGTGAAGGTGGCGCCTTCACCTTGCACGCTGGTCACCGCAATGTCGCCCTCGGACTGCTTGGCGAAGCCGAAGGCCTGGCTGAGCCCGAGGCCGGTGCCCTTGCCGACCTCCTTGGTGGTGAAGAACGGCTCGAAGATCTGTTCGAGATGTTCCGGCGCGATGCCGCTGCCGGAGTCGGTAACGGAGATCGCGACATAGTCGCCGCGGCGCGCCGATTGTGCGCGCAGGCTCGGTATTCCCGAGACCTTGCGCACGGCGATGGTGAGGCGGCCTTCGCCGTCCATGGCATCGCGGGCGTTGATGGCGAGATTGATCAGCGCGGTCTCGAACTGGGCGATGTCGGCCACCGTAAAGCAACCGGTGTCCCGAACCTCCACGGCGATCTCGATGCGGGCGCCGACCAGCGGCCGCACCAGCTGCGCCACGCCCTCGACCTGGCTGCCGACGTTGAAGATCTGCGGCTTCAGCGGTTGCCGGCGCGCGAAGGCCAGAAGCTGCGCGGTCAGCTTGGAGGCGCGCTCGACCGTGTCTGAGATGGCATCGACGTAGCGTCGGCGGCGCTCCTCCGGCAGCTCGCGGCGGCGCAGGAAATCGGTCGCAGAGCGGATGATGGTGAGAAGATTGTTGAAGTCGTGAGCGACGCCACCGGTGAGCTGGCCGATCGCCTCCATCTTCTGCGACTGCCGCAGCGCTTCCTCGCCGCGGCGCCGCTCGGTGATGTCCACCGCCTCGGGCACGGCGCCGGTGATGTTGCCCTGGCGGTCGAGCACGGGACGCATGCCGAAGTCGAAATCGCGCTCGCCGATCGGAAGGCGCAGGCGCATCTCCAGCCGCACGGGTTCGCCCTTGAGCACGGTGTCGAAGGCCTCGCGCACGGCGGCACTCATGCCCTCCGTGCCGGTGAACCAGGGTGTGTCCCAGAACGGCTTTCCGACCACGTCCGCGGAATTCGCCTTGATGCCGGCGAGCGCGGTCTTGTTGGCGTAGACCAGCTGGCCCTCGAGATTGACCAGGCCCTGATACTGATTGCTCGTCTCCAGGATCGCGCGCAGCCGCGCCTCGTTGGCTTCGAGCTCGGCGGTGCGCTCGGCGATGCGCTCTTCCAGCGTCTCGTTCAGCCGCCGGAGCTCGATCTCGGCCTGCTTGGCGACGGTGACGTCGTGGGCGACGCCGATGAAGCCGATATGCTTGCCGGTCGCATCCCAGCGCGGCTGCGATTCCGAGCGGAGCCAGCGCCATTCGCCGCTGGCGTTCTTGTAGCGCGCTTCCAGCACGAAGGGTTTGAGGGACGCTTCACCCTGGACGGATTGCTGCAGCACGTGCGGCAGGTCGTCGGGATGCAGCACCTTGCGCCAGTCGAAGTCGATGGCCTGGTCGTAGGGCAGGCCGACGAAATCGACATAGGCCTGGTTGGCGAAGGACCGCTTGCGGTCGAGCTTGGTGACCCAGATCGGCACCGGCGCGCTGTCGGCGATCAGCCGGAAGCGCTCCTCGCTTTCGCGCAGCGTCTCGCGCGCCAGCGCCTGATCGGTCATGTCGATATGAGCGCCGACGAGCCGGATGGCGCGGCCGTCCTTGTCGCGCTCGATCTTTGCGACGACACGGATCCAGCGGGTCTCGCTGTCGCTGGGGCGGATGATGCGGTATTCGGCGCTATAGTCCTCGCTCGCTCCGGCGAGCGCTTCGAAGAAATGCTTGACAGTGGCGTCGCGGTCGTCGGGATGGATACGGTTGACCCAATCCTCGTGCGACTCCTCGGCGGCTTCCGGCGGAAGGCCGTGGATCATCAGATATTCGGGCGAACGCCGGTTCTTGAAGCCTTCGCGGAAATCGACCTCGACGCCGCCGACCTTGCCGATGCGCTGGATGCGCGCCAGCTCGGCCTCGCGCTCCTGCAGCGCGCGATAGGCATTGTCGCGCTCGCGCGCGACGTCTTCGAGGTGCTGGCGCAGCCTTTCGGCGGCGATGGTCTCGGGCAAGGGTTCGTTCAAGGCATCGGCCGTTGTCATGCAGGTGCGCACGTGCCGGACCGATATTCACACAGACGGAGCGTGATGGCCATTGTTTAGAGGGCAGGTGGTGCCGGGAAATGGGGGCGCGCGCCTGAACGCAGAGAAGTACGCGGTGGTAACGTCCGGTCTGGCAATTTGTTCCGAATACTGGAACGATCGGCGGATTGAGGCGTCGTCGCGAGGTGCCAGCGCGCTCATAGGCTTTCCTTTCCCACGAGGCTAAATCTTGAAGCTCTTTATCTGCCAGGCCTGCGGCAACGTCCTCTATTTCGAGAACCGCGCCTGCGAACGCTGCGGCCATCGGATCGCCTTCCTGCCAGAGAAGGAGACGATGTCGGCGATCGAGGCCGACGGAGACGCCTGGACCATCCTCGCCGACAAGAGTGAGAGCCGGATGCTGTGCCGGAATGCCGAGTACGACGCCTGCAACTGGCTGACCGACGCAGGCGATAGCACCGGCTATTGCCGCGCCTGCCGCCACAACGGGACCGTGCCGAACCTTTCGGATCCGGCGCAGCTCGCCGGCTGGCGCGAGCTGGAGGTGGCCAAGCACCGGCTGTTCTATTCCCTGATCCGCTGGAAGCTGCCGCTCCAGACCCGCCAGGACAATCCCGAGCATGGCCTGATCTTCAACTTCCTCGCCGACGATCCGCACAGCGGCGAGAAGGTCATGACCGGCCATGACAACGGCCTGATCACGATCGCGCTGACCGAGGCCGACGACATCGAGCGCGAGCGGCGCCGGCTCGAGATGGGCGAGCCGTACCGGACGCTGCTTGGGCACTTTCGCCACGAGGTCGGACATTACTTCTGGGATGTGCTGGTGCGCGATGGCGGCAAGCTCGACCAGTGCCGCGCCGTCTTCGGCGACGATAGCGCCGATTACGGCCAGGCCCTGCAGCGCCATTATGCCGAGGGCGCGCCGCCGGACTGGCAGCAGAACTACGTCTCGGCCTATGCCACGACGCATCCGTGGGAGGATTTTGCCGAGACATGGGCGCATTACCTCCACATCGTCGATGCCCTGGAAATGGCCGCCGAGTTCGGCATGGAGGTGCGTCCCAAGGTCGACCGCGACGGGGAGCTGACGGCGCGCATCCGCTTCAACCCGTACGAGGCCAGGGATGTCGAGGTGCTGGTCAACGCATGGCTGCCCTTCACCTTCGCCATGAACAGCGTCAACCGCGCCATGGGCCTGCGCGACCTCTATCCCTTCATCCTGTCGCCCGCGGTGGTCGGCAAGCTGGGCTTCATTCATGACCTGGTCCGGGACGCGGCCAAGGCCGGAAAGTCCTAGGGATGCCGCACGGCAGGCGCGCCGGGCCCTTTCGGTCTTGCGCTGGTACGCCAAAGGCGGCCCGATTTAGACCGTTGCCTCCGGCCCATTTTGATGTACCACGGGAGCCACACGGCCCCTCCCAAAGGTCCCAACGGCCAGGGAAGGGTCCCGCCCAAGGTCGAGACTCAAGAAAAGCATGTTCAAACGCATTCTGATCGCCAATCGCGGCGAAATCGCCTGCCGGGTCATCAAGACTGCCCGCAAGATGGGAATTCAGACGGTCGCGGTCTATTCCGAGGCCGACCGCGATGCGCTCCACGTCGAGATGGCCGATGAGGCGGTGCTGATCGGCCCGCCGGCCACGGCCGAGAGCTACCTGGTGATCGAGAAGATCGTGGAGGCCTGCCGGAAGACGGGTGCCGAGGCTGTGCATCCCGGCTACGGCTTCCTGTCCGAGCGCGAGGCGTTTCCGCGCGCGCTGGAAGCCGCAGGAATCGTTTTCATCGGCCCGAATCCCGGCGCGATCGCCGCAATGGGCGACAAGATCGAGTCCAAGAAGGCCGCCGCAAAAGCAAAAGTCTCGACCGTGCCGGGCTATCTCGGCGTCATCGAGGACGACAAGCACGCGGTGCGGATCGCCGACGAGATCGGCTACCCCGTCATGATCAAGGCCTCCGCCGGCGGCGGCGGCAAGGGCATGCGCATCGCCCATTCCAAAGCCGAGGTTGCCGAGGGCTTCAACCTCGCCAAGGCGGAGGCAAAGGCCTCGTTCGGTGACGACCGCGTCTTCGTCGAAAAGTTCATCGTCGATCCCCGCCACATCGAGATCCAGGTGCTGGGCGACAAGCACGGCAACGTGATCTATCTCGGCGAGCGCGAATGCTCGATCCAGCGCCGCAACCAGAAGGTCATCGAGGAAGCGCCGTCGCCGCTGCTGGACGAGGCGACCCGCCGCAAGATGGGCGAGCAGGCGGTCGCGCTGGCCAAGGCCGTGAACTACGATTCCGCCGGCACGGTCGAGTTCGTCGCAGGCCAGGACAAGAGCTTCTACTTCCTGGAGATGAATACGCGCCTCCAGGTCGAGCATCCCGTCACCGAGCTCGTCACCGGCATCGATCTCGTCGAGCAGATGATCCGCGTCGCGAGCGGCGAGAAGCTCGCCATCGCGCAGAAGGACGTCACGCTGACCGGCTGGGCGGTGGAATCGCGCCTCTACGCCGAAGATCCGTTCCGCAACTTCCTGCCCTCGATCGGGCGCCTGGTGAAATATCGTCCGCCGGCGGAAGCGAGCCACGACGGCATCACCATCCGCAACGATACCGGCGTGCAGGAGGGCGGCGAGATCTCGATCCATTACGATCCGATGATCGCCAAGCTCGTCACCCATGCGCCCTCGCGCGCGGCGGCGATCGAGGCGCAGGCGACTGCACTGGACTCGTTCTATGTCGATGGCATCCGCCACAACATCCCGTTCCTGTCGGCCTTGATGCATCATCCGCGTTGGCGCGAGGGACGGCTCTCGACCGGCTTCATCGCCGAGGAATTCCCCAAGGGTTTTGCGGTGCGTGTGCCCGAGGGTGAGGTCGCGCGTCGCATCGCCGCGGTCGGCGCCGCGATCGATCACGTGCTCGGAGCGCGCAAACGGCAGATCTCCGGCCAGATGGGCGGCCGCGTCGTGCAGCGCGAGCGGCGCCGCGCGGTCTGGCTCGACCGCCAGGAGATCCTGCTCGAGGTCACGCGCGAAGGCGAGGCGATCGCGATTCGCTTCATCGACGCCGACGGCAAGGCCGGCAACACGCATCTGTTGCAGTCGCCGTGGAAGCCGGGCGATCCGGTCTGGCAGGGCACCATCGACGGTCAGTTCGTCGCCGTGCAGACCCGCCCGATCGCCAACGGCATCCGCCTCGCGCATCAGGGCGTCGAGGTGCCGGTCTATGTCTGGACCGAGGCCGAGGCGGCCTCCGCGCGGCTGATGCCGGTGACCACGGCCTCCGACAGCGGCAAGAAGCTGCTCTGCCCGATGCCGGGCCTCGTCGTCTCGATCGCGGTTAGCGAGGGGCAGGAGGTCAAGGCCGGCGAGACCCTGGCGGTGGTCGAAGCCATGAAGATGCAGAACGTGCTGCGCGCCGAACAGGACGGAACCGTGAAGAAGATCCACGCCAGCGCCGGCGCGACACTCGCGGTGGACGCGCTGATCCTGGAGTTTGCGTAAGATAAAAGATGTGAGTGGGGGGTCTTGCCGGGCCCCAAGCTCACCGTCATTGCGAGCGCAGCGAAGCAATCCAGACTGCCTCTGCGGAAAGACACTGGATTGCTTCGCTGCGCTCGCAATGACGGAGTACGTTGCGGCTGCGTCGCAATATTGGGAGGGCAACCATGGCCTTTCGTTCCCGCCGCGAGAAACTGCGATCGATCCTGTCGGGCGGGACGTGCGTCCATCCCGGCTCGGTCTATGACGCGATCTCGATCCGCATTGCCGAGGATCTCGGCTTTCCGCTTGGCATGTTCGGCGGATCGGTGGCTTCGCTCGCCGTGCTCGGCGATCCCGATGTCACGCTGATCACGCTCACCGAGCTTGCCGAGCAGATGCGGCGGATGTCGCGGGCCTCGGCGCTGCCTGTGCTCGTCGACGCCGATCACGGCTATGGCAATGCGCTGAACGTGCGCCGCACGGTGCAGGAGCTGGAGACGTCGGGCGCGGCCGGCCTCACCATCGAGGACACGCTGTTGCCGGCCGCATTCGGTGCGACGAAGGCGCAGCTGATCTCGCTGGAGGAGGGCGTCGGCAAGATGGAGGCGGCGCTTGGCGGCCGCAGCGATCCCTCGCTGGTCATCATGGGCCGCACAGGCGCAGCCGCGATCACCTCGATCGAGGATGCGGTGCGCCGCGCCCAGGCTTATGAGGCCGCCGGCGTCGATGCGCTGTTTTTCACCGGCATCAAGTCGCGCGCCGAGCTCGAGGCCATCGTCTCCGCCACGCGGCTGCCGATCGTGCTCGGCGGCGCGTCTGAGGAATTGGGCGGGCTCGATTATCTTGCGAGTCAACGCGTGCGCATCGCGCTGCAGGGCCATGCACCGATCGCCGCCGCGACGCAAGCCGTCTACGAGACGCAGAAGGCGTTGCGCGAGGGTATGGCGCCAAAAAGCCTCAAGGGCCTGGCATCGTCGGAGCTGATGGCCCGCATTACGCGCGAGGCCGCGGTCAAGGCGCGCAGCGCTGATTTCCTCGGATCGAAGACATGAGCCGGGCGATTCTCCAGGTCATGGTCCGCGGCCGCGTGCAGGGCGTCGGTTATCGAGCCTGGGTGGAGTCTCAGGCCACCGCGTATGGCCTCGAAGGCTGGGTCCGCAACCGCCGTGACGGCAGCGTGGAAGCGCTGTTCGCCGGCGCGCCGACGCACGTTGCCGACATGGTCGCGCTGTGCCGCCACGGGCCGCCATCCTCGCGCGTCGACAGTGTCACCAGCGAGACGGCAAGCGTGGATGAGCTGAATTTGCGCAGGGCAGGGGAAGCATTTTCGGTGCTGCCGACGGTGTGATAGTTCACAAGAGATCGTCATGCCCGGGCTTGTCCCGGGCATCCACGTTCTTGGTGCCCCTGTCCAGGCGTGGATGGCCGGGACAAGCCCGGCCATGACGGCGAGTTGGCCTTGGTAAGCGGTGAACATTCACCTCGGCAATTTCGCGATCGCCTCGCTCAGCTCGTGGATCTCATAGGGCTTGCGCAGGATCGGGAAATCGCCGCGCACGCCGGCGGCGACCTCGCTGTAGCCGGTGGCGAGCAGGATCGGCAGGCTGGGACGGATCTGACGGAGGTGATGGGCGAGGCTGAGGCCGTCCATCTTGCCGGGCATGACAATGTCCGAGAACACGAAGTCGACGCCATCGCTCTCGAGCTCGCGCAATGCCGCTTCGGCATCGGCGACACGGCGCACCCGGTAGCCGAGCTGCTCCAGAAGACCGATGCTGACCAGCGCGACGTCGGGATTGTCCTCGACCAGCAGCACCGTGCCGCTGCCGCGGAACGCCGCTTCCGGTACCTCCCGCGACGGCACATCTGTGCCACGCGGCAGGACGATGGTGAATGTCGTGCCCTTGCCGAGCTCGCTCGCGACCTTCACCGTGCCGCCGGCCTGGTGGGCGAAGCCGTGGACCTGCGAAAGGCCGAGGCCGGTGCCCTTTCCGATCGGCTTGGTCGTGAAGAACGGCTCGAAGATCTTGTCGAGAACGTCGGAAGGAATTCCGAGCCCGCTATCGCGGACGTCGATTGCGACGAAATCGCCGATGAGGGGGGCCTCGTTCAGCATGACGTTGCGCGCACCTATCGTCACCGTGCCGCCGTCCGGCATCGCGTCGCGCGCATTGATGACGAGGTTGAGCAGCGCGGTCTCGAGCTCGGAGACGTCGGCCTTGATCGGCCAGGTGCCGGAGTCGATCTCGAAAGCGAGACGCACGGAGCTGCCGACGCCCGCGTCGAGCACCTCGCGAATGGCTGCGATGCGTTCGCTAAAATCAATCGCCTGCGGGTTGACGCTTTGCCGCCTCGCGAAGGTGAGGAGCTGGTTGGTCAGCGCTGCGCCGCGCTTGGTCGCGGTGTCGATCGCCGAGATGGCTCGCTCGAGCTTGGGATCGTCGGCAGCGCCCTTCTTCAGGATGTGAAGGCTGCCGCTGATGATCATCAGAAGATTGTTGAAGTCGTGGGCGACCCCGCCGGTGAGCTGCCCGAGCGCATCGAATTTCTGCGACTCGGCCAACTGCTTCTGCATCGCCTCGAGCTTGAGCTGGGCATTGCGGCGCTCTGTGATGTCGCGTGTGATCTTGGCGAAGCCGATCAGCCTGCCGTCCTCGTAGATCGGGTCGATCACGACGCTCGCCCAGAAGAACGTGCCGTCCTTGCGGACGCGCCAGCCTTCCTCCTCGTATCGGCCCTTTTCCCGCGCGATTCCGAGCGCCCGCGCCGGCTTGCCGTTGGCGCGGTCGGTTTCGGTGTAGAAACGGGAAAAATGCTGGCCGAGGATCTCCTCGGGGGAATAACCCTTGATGCGTTCGCCGCCGATGTTCCAGCTCGTGATGATCCCGTTAGGGTCGAGCATGTACAAGGCGTAGTCGGCAACCCCCTCAACTAACAGCCGGAAACTGCGCTCGCTCTCGAACAGGTCTCTCTGCTGACTGAACTTTTCGACCATTCCCGGACCCCGCCTCGACGGGAACAAACGCAGCAATTGCGGGATGGTTCCCCGCGCTGTGGGACATTTTTAGGCAGGACTGACGGGCCGCATGCAAGGCGTCTTGACAAGAAAGCGAGTTCGTCAGACAGTTCTGTTATGACAGAAATAACCGGAAAAAAGAAACTTCCCGCTGCCGTCGAGCGCTTCATCCTGCACTGGGGCGACATGGGCGACGAGTGGGGAGTGAACCGCTCGGTTAGCCAAATTCATGGGCTGCTTTATCTCGCCGAGGCGCCGATGACGGCCGAGGACATCGCCGACACGCTCGGCATGGCACGGTCCAACGTCTCCAACTCGCTGAAGGAGCTGCTCGCCTGGAACCTGATCCGGCGGGTCCCGATCCTGGGCGATCGCCGCGACCATTACGAGGCCGAGACCGACATCTGGGAGATCGCCGCGAGGATCGCGGCGCGGCGCAAGGAGCGGGAGATCGACCCGGCGATCGCGGCCCTTCGCGCCTGCGTGTCCGATGCCACGGACGATCCCGGCATCAGTCCCGTCGCAGCCAAGCGCCTGAAGGAGATGCTGGCGTTCACCGAGCTCGCCGACCACTGGTTCATGCAGATGCTGAAAGTGCCGCGGCCGCGTCTGGTCGCCTTGATGCGGCTTGGCGAGAAGATCGCCAACCTGCTGCCGATCGGCAAGGTCAAATAGCATCGAGGAGGTTGCGATGACGTCGGCAAGACTATCGGGCTCCAACGCATCGACCTCCGCTCACGTAAGACTGCTCGACGACCGGCGTTTCCGCGCGCTGCTGTCGGACGAGGATTGGGGCCGCCTGCCGCTCGCGACATGGCGGCGCTTCTCGAAACGCGTCGCCGACGGCGACAGTATCGTCTATGTCGGCGTGGTCGACGAGATCGCCTTCAGCGATTTCGGCTGGTGGTTTGCGCAGGCCGCACGCCTGATCGGCGGACCATTGCCGACCGGCCGCGACATCGGCGTGCCCATGATCGTCACGGTCACCGAGGACGGCGCGACCGGCGGCCAGACCTGGACGCGCATCTGCGCGCGCAAGCGCGGTTTTCCGCAGGTGATCCATTCCGCCAAGCGTTTTGCCGGTCCGACCGGGCTCGAGGAATATGTCGGCTTCGGCGTGTCGATGGCGCTGCGCATCGCGGTCGAGGATCAGGTGCTGACCTTTCGCAGCGCCGGCTACGGCCTCCAGCTTGGACGGCTGTGGCTTCCGCTGCCGGGCTGGCTGACGCCGGGCGAGCTCACCGTGACGCACCGAGATCTCGGCGAGGGCGCTTTCCGCTTCACCCTCGATGTCACTCACCCGCGTCGCGGCGCGCTGATCCATCAATCCGTCCTGTTCAGGGAGGCCGTATCATGACGCCGCTGTTGTGGACGCTCATCGCCATCCAGATCGTGATGGGCGTGTTCGACACCTTATATCACCACGAATTCACCGAGCGCCTGGCCTGGCGGCCGTCGCAGCGCTTCGAGCTGAAGCTGCACGGCATCCGCAACATGCTCTATGCGCTGCTGTTCCTGGTGCTCGGCTGGCTCGAGGTTCACGGCGTGCTGGCGCTGTTGATCGTCGTGGTGCTGGTTGCCGAGATCGTCATCACCTTGATGGATTTCATCGAGGAGGACCTCAGCCGCAAGCTGCCGCCGAGCGAGCGCATCAATCACACGCTGCTTGCGATCAATTACGGCGCCATTCTGGTGCTGTTGATACCCGTGCTAATCGCCTGGGCGATGCAGCCCGTCAGCGTGATCGTCGTCTATCAGGGCCTGCTCAGCATCGCCGCGACCGCCTGCGCATTTGGCGCGGCACTGTGCGGCCTCAGGGATTTCGCGGCGGTGCGGCGGCTCGCCCGCATGCGAAGCGTGCCGGGGGCCGGACTTGTCGAACAGCTACCCGGCCGCAAGACCGTGCTGATCACAGGTGCCACCGGCTTTATCGGCAGCCGGCTTGCGGCAAGCCTCAGCGGGGCAGGACATCACGTCATTGCGCTGATCCGCAATCCCGCGAAAGCCCAGATGCTGCCGCCTCCCGTGACGCTGATCACCAGCCTCGACCAGCTCGCCGCGGACACGCCAATCGACGCCGTCGTCAATCTCGCGGGTGAGCCGATCGGCAACGGCCTGTGGACCGACGCGAAGCGTGCGAAGATCATCGGCTCGCGCATCGACACGACCGGCGAGATCGTCAAGCTGATCGCGCGGCTCGCGCGCAAGCCCGAGGTGCTGATCAGCGGCTCGGCGATCGGCTGGTACGGCCTTTGGGCCGACCAGGTGCTGACGGAATCGGCAAAGTCGCATGCCTGCTTCAGCCACGAGCTGTGCGCGGCCTGGGAGACAACGGCGCGGCCGGCGGAGGAGCTCGGCGTGCGCGTGGTGTATTTGCGCATCGGCCTCGTGCTCGGCACGGAAGGCGGCTTCGTCACGCGCATGTTGACGCCATTCGAGTTCGGCCTCGGCGGCCCGCTCGGCACCGGGCGGCAGTGGATGTCCTGGATCGAGCGCGACGATCTGATCCGGCTGATCGCCTATCTGATCGCGACGCCGGATCTGTCGGGTCCCGTCAACGCCACGGCGCCGATCCCCGTCACCAACGCGAAATTCACCGAAGAGCTCGGCCGCCGCCTGCACCGGCCCGTCGTGTTCCGCATTCCCGGCGGCCTGCTGCGCCGGATCGGCGGCGGCTTTGCCGACGAGCTTCTGCTCGGCGGCCAGCGCGTGCTGCCGAACAAGGCGCTGAGCCGCGGCTTCGTGTTCCGCCACGAGACGTTGCGCAGTGCGTTCGAGGCGATCTTGTGAGCGTTCAGGTCGGCGCCACACTCCGAAATGTCGCCGCCACCGCACGCAGCGCCGCGAGTTTCGCAGGATCGCTGACCTTCGAATGCAGCATCACCTTCGAGCTGCCGAGCTTCGGCAGCTTGTGCGCAGGACCGATGTCCATCAGCCCGGGCGGCGCGATACGCCGCGCCAGCGGCGCGATCGCAAGCCCCGCTAGCGCGGCCGCGACCACCGCGGTGACGCCGCCGCCGACGAAGCGCTCGCGCCAGGAGATGCCGGCCTTGTCGAGCGCGCGCACGGCGACGGCGCGGACGCCACAGGGCTGGGCGAGCGCTGCGAGCGGCAACGGCTCCCCTTTCGGCAGGGTGAAGCGGCGTGCGGCGAACCAGCCGAACTCGTCCTCGGCCAATTTTTCGCCGCCGCGGCGGCTGCCTTCCTGGCGCACGATCACCGCATCGAGCTCGCCCGCATCGTAGGCATCCTGCATCTCGCGCGAGAAGCCGATGGTGACGGCGAGGGTGAGGTTGGACGACATGGCGTGCAGGCGCTCAAGTAGCGGCACCAATTCGGGGCCAGCGGCGTGATCGGAGATGCCGAGCGAGAGCGACTGCGCGGCCGGCGCGTCGCCCGACAGCGCGAGATCGTGTGCCGTCATCAACGCGCGGGCGCGATCGAGGAACGCGGCGCCATCGGCGGTAAGGCGGACTGCGCGCGGCGAGCGCTCGACGAGGCGCTTGTCCAGCAATGTCTCCAGCCGCTGCAGCTTGAGACTGACGGCGGCCTGCGTCGTGCCGAGCGCTTCGGCGGCGCGGGTGAAGCTCTGAAGGTCGGCGACCAGAAGGAAGGCCTGGACGGTGGCGATGTCGAGTGTGGGGTTCATTATAAATCATTATCACTGATATCAGGATAGATAAGATACCAAAATGACAGCGACAGGTCTAGTTTCTCCTCCAACGCCGCGCAACTTGCGCAGCTTATCGAGGAGAACGACAATGCCCCTGATCACCGTATCTTACACCACGTCCCGCCAGTCCCCCTCGCTGAAGGCCGATATCGCGAGCGCGGTATCCGAGCTCACAGCAAGTATCCTGCACAAGGATCCCAAGGTGACCGCGATCATCGTGAAGTCGGTCGAGGCAGGCGACTGGTTCGCTGGCGGCAAGTCGCTCGCCGAGCAGAAGCTCGCGAGCTACTGGATCGACATCCACGTCACCGAGGGCACCAACACCAAGGACGAGAAGGCAACCTATCTCGCCGCCATGTTCAAGCGCATGGCCGAGATCCTGGGCCCGCTGCATCCCGAGACCTACCTGCATGTCGACGAGGTCAAGGGCGACGCCTACGGCTTCGGCGGCCTGACCCAGGAGCGACGCTACATCGCAGGCAAGCTCGAGGTTTCGCTGCAGGCGGCGTGATGCGAGAGGCCGCGGGTGAGCCGTCTCACCCGCGGCCTGCAGCCATCAGCTCGCCGCGCGGAATTGCACTTCGGCTTTGTTGATGAAGCATGTTTTGTCGAACAGCGTCAGGTCCAGCGGGTTGGGCAGGCGGACATCGCTGAGATCGGGGCAGGGCTTCGCTGCGGGATCATAGGATCGATCGATCTGCGAGATGAAGACGACGATCAGCCCCGTGTCGCGCGCGAACGACCTCAGCGCCCGCACCTGCACCGTCAGGTCGGGGTTTTCCCGCCTCTGATCGAGCAGTTGCAGATAGTCGATCACGACGAAGGTGCCGCGCGGCGCCGCTTCCATCTGCTTGACGATGTAATCGGCGCTGATTGCGTCCGAGCAATCCACCTCGAACAGCTTGTCGAACTGTGTGGGCTCCACGCCGATCGCACGGAGGCGGTCCAACACATCTCGCTCGGTGTACTCCAGTGAGAAGAATGCGGCGCGATGGCCGGACTTCATGGCTTCGACGGCAAGTTCGAGGCTCATCAACGTCTTGCCCTGGCCCGGACGGGCCCCGACCAGCACCAAATCGCCCGGCCGGAACTGCGCGAACAGTTTGCTCGCCGGCGTCAGTGCGGCTGCTTTCGCCGCGAGCATGCTCCAGGCGGAAAAGCCCTCCGTCGCAGCGATGCGGTCAAGCGCGTCGTGGAGCGGAATGCCGGCCTCGCGGGACAGGCGCCTGGCCTTGCGCTTCAGATGGTAGATGGGCGCAGACAGTTTCATCGTCAAAACCTCCCATTGCGAGCATGGATCGCAACCCCTCCTTATGCCTAGCGCTCGAACAGTCGGCCGATGATCAATTCGCCCGGCATGAGGTCTGCTTTCCCGGCGGAGGGAGGAGGCGTGGGCGGCACCGAAATGAAGCGTAGCTGATTCCGCGACGGGCGGAGAGCGGCGCGGTCGGCTCAACAAAAAAAGTATTAGACTGCCGCTTCCGGCAGCAGCGCGCGGGTCGGTCCGAACAGCTCTTCGAACGCCTGCCTGAGCGCGATGTCGACGTCGGCCATGGTCACGAGCTGGCCGAGATCGACCAGCGAGGTGACGCCGTAACGGGGGTCGACGACGCCGCAGGGCACGATGCCGGCGAAATGCGACAGCTCCGGCTCGACATTAATGGCGATGCCGTGAAACGAGACCCAGCGCTTCAGGCGGACGCCGATCGCCGCGATCTTGTCTTCGTGTCCAGGTCCCTTGTCGGGCCGCCTGACCCAGACGCCGACCCGGTCCTCGCGCCGCTCGCCGCGGACGTTGAAGGCGGCGAGCGTCTTCAGGATCAGCTCTTCCAGGCTCGCGACATAGGCCCGCACGTCCGGCCGGCGGCGCTTGAGGTCGAGCATGACGTAGGCCACGCGCTGGCCGGGTCCGTGATAGGTGAGCTGCCCGCCGCGCCCTGTCGCGAAGGTCGGGAATCGGGAATCGAGCAGGTCGCTTTCCTTGCCCGAGGTGCCGGAGGTGTAGAGCGGGGGATGTTCCAGCAGCCAGACCAGTTCAGGGGCCTCGCCCGCGGCGATCGCCGCGACACGCGCCTCCATGGCGGCCACGGCCTCCGGATAGGGCACCGGGGCATCCGAAATCCGCCATTCGACGACTTCGCCGCCTGCGGCGGAAAACGACGTCAAATCGAGGTCTTGGCGGTGGCTTTCAGGGGAATTAACCATTGGCTAACCATAACGTGGTGATCATCTCTGGAGCAAATGAAGAGTCCCAAGTCCCAAGTCTCAAGTTGCGGCGGTCCTGACAGTGCCCACTCTCGACAAAGTCACCGTGGATCTCATGGTCGTCCTCGGGACGACCACGATGCCGATCCATCAAGTATTACGTCTTTCCCGCGGCGCCATCATCGAGCTGGACGCAACTGAGGCCGACGAAGTCAAGGTGCTCGCCAATAATCTGCCGGTCGCCTCCGGCGTTGTGCTGGTCGACCGCAACAGAATCGCGGTCGAGGTCAAGCAGATGCTGCCGCGCTCGCCGGGGACGCGGTAGGCCCCCGGTCACACGGGACCGGGCAAGCGGTAGCGGCCTGGGTATCCTATAAGGCCGATCTCCTGGGGAAGGGCGGCGTTTTTCCTGCCAAGCTTGTGGAATTCAGGGCTTTTGCAGGCTTGTATCCCCCTGATGGATTTGTTAGATCGGCGCCGCTGATCCGGCCGCCCGAACGACCTCAGGCCGGCATCTCCTAGCGCTCGTGGCGGAACTGGTAGACGCGCTGCCTTGAGGTGGCAGTGGGTAACACCGTGGGGGTTCGAGTCCCTCCGAGCGCACCACAATTTGCAAATCGCTGGCGGGTTGCCCACCGTGGCGGTGAATACGAGTGTGCAAGAGCCGTCGAAAGTGAACGCAAGCTCACTGTGTGGCTTGCTCGTTGCCCTCAAGATTTCACCCCCCATCCTAAGTAATGATGAGTTTCAGCGGAGAGCCGGCCGCAATGATCCCACGCCTGTCGGGCACGTTGCGGACGATTGGGGGCGGGGTAATCCGGGAAAATGCCTGGCATGCTCAGTTGCCGACGCTGCTGTTGAGCTCGCCAAACAAAGCGGCGGATCGCGTCCACGTTCTTCGTCATCGAGTAGAGGTTGCACACGTTCAGGTCTCGGGAGGTGCCTGGCGAGGACGGTTGTCAGTTGCGGGTTTGGCATGCGCCAGCTCGCGGGTCGGTCAGACATACCCAGCTAGAACATAATGGGAACGAAAGAGGCGATACGGTCGCTCGTTATCGTTCTCCTCGCCCGTTGGGCATCGATGAAGCGGTCCTACACTAACGGGGATCCAGAAGAGCGCTTGCAATTCCATGCTGGCCTTCAACTCCAGGGAGCATAGTCGTCACAATTGCCCCTGAACTGCGGATGCCTTGCGTGCGATGTCTCATGCTCGGCGGCCTCGGGCGCGCGATGCCGACGATGATCGTCGTCTTTGTCCCGAGCGCCGTGCTTCCGCCCTTCTTACTCTCTCGCGGAGCCGCCTCAATTGGGCCAGCAGGCTGACGAGCTCGATTCTTGTGTCACGCAGAACAGCCAGGCTGGAAATCCCACTACTCACTACAACACCCCCAAACAGGCCTTTGCCGAATTCGTGACGGAAGCTCGGATTTGTGGCGACGTGCCAACAACGTGTAAGCGATGGCCACCGGGGGCGTCGGTTCGTTTTACGACAATGCGCGAAAATATTCTAAATGGTTGCAATGCATTGCAACAGCAACGCGCTATCGGAAGGGGAATATCAACACACTCTCCGAAGCGCGCGCGTCATTTGCATCAGCACGTTGGCGCTGTACGAGCTACCTCTACTGTTCTGACGATCGGCTCCTCGACCCAGGCCTCGCGGGCAAACCAGTTGTGATTGGCCCGACAGTCCGGACAAAGAGTATTGCCGAAAAACACGATGCTTCGCAGGAAAGTCTCACGATCGGATTTGATGCCGGTCGGAATCGCGCGGCCGGATTGCGGACACTTGACCATGATCATGCCCATACGAGCCTCCCTGAAACACGTATTTGTCGAGAAAAAGGGCCGGCCGGCTGGAGTGCGCTCTCGTCGGTGCGGGTGACTTGGGGGGCATCGCACCTGGGGTCGTTGTTCGAGCAAAAGGGCAGCTTGCTCGTGACGACGCTTCTCCAACCGACCGGATTCCTGCTTGGCGAATTCTTGGGATAGCTGCGGGCTTTCGCCGCAACTCTGAATAATGTCCGACCTCAACCGAACGCTTCTGGGAGGCGCCTAATAACCGTCATGTCGAAATACCCGCGACTTCGTGTCGAACGTTCCCCCTGCGACAAAACCATCAATTTCCTCTCGACGGACAGATCAGCCAACCGCATCACTGGTGTCACTCCCCTCGGTGCAGTCCATTAACTATTCTCTTTTTTATTATTTGTGCAAATTAAAACTCGCCTTGTCGGTCTGATTTACGACTCTCGGCTGATTTATTTTTTTGCGCGGCGCGATGCATTACCGAAAAACGTCAGTCGCTTTTCTCGTAGGCTTCTGCAGGCCACCATTCTCAAGTCGGTTCGGCACGTGGTTGCGCTTTGTCACGGTATTGAATGCTCGCCCGAGGTTCAAATATGAAACAAATTTTGATTATAAGCAAAATCTGCAAATCTCGTTGGTTAATTGCTGCCGATCACGTAAGGTACACTCGTCCAGGTTTCTTCGGCTGGAGGAGACAATGTGGGAATTAATTCTTAACGAGTACAACCTCACCTCGGAGACGCTGCAGCTGGCTCAGATGCGCGCAGAATTGGTCAGCATTGGCGAGAAGGAACGCATTCTAAGAGAACGGAGTGCCGATCGCGAAGCTTATCGGTACCTATTGGATGCTCATCGGTCGATCGCCAGGCCGAGCCTCATGGGAGAGCAGGGGTTGAACATCTCTCCTCAAGACGGGGGCAAGGACGGTCAGCTCGCGGCATGACCAGCCGGATTGACATGTCCAAACGAGCCGGACCGGTGGCGTGTGTTCGGGTGAACGAAATCGCAGGCGCCGCAGACCGGGCTAGATTGAGTCTCGCAGGTGGCGGCGGGTCCGCTTGTCCGGTGCCGCGACAACATCGCATCCCGGCGGCTGTCGCCGCCTCGCCGGTACAGGCGAGGCAGAATGGTTCACATTGGTGGAAGCCGTGCTGGAAAGATCGTCGGCAGAGATAGTATTGAGACCGGCTCCGGATGCAGTATTCGCGCTGTTGGATGGTCGACCAATGATCTTCAGCGAAGCGGGGCAGAAGATTTTTGAACTCGACCGAGTAGGGGCATTCATCTGGTGCAAGTTAGGGGAAGGCTCCTCGCTTGGAGACATTTATCGGGGGCTTGCGGCGCAAGGCATTGACGAGCACACGGCACGCCAGTTCACGCGACAGGTCGTAGATGTCTGGGTCGATCGAGCGTTGCTCGAAGTCGATTGGCGAATGCCGACCGATTGCGCCTTCTCAGCTCATCTGGGTCGCCACAGAATAGACATCCGGGCTGCAAATCCGGACCTCTTGAGGCGGCTGCTGTCGCCATTCAGTGTGTCGGACCAGAGTGCCGGCGGCGACGGCGACATCGCGATCGAGGCAATGATGCTGGATGAACAAGTGTTCTTGCGCGCAGAAGATTCCAGCATTTCCAGATGCGAAGTCGATGCACTAGCCCCTACGATCAAAGCTCACGTCACCGAGCGGCTTATTCGAAACATTCGCTGGGTGTTCTCCCTTCATGCCGCTTCTCTCGTGAACGACGGCATGGGCCTGTTGTTATGCGGCCATCCGGGAGCAGGAAAGTCTACCCTCACATTGCAGCTGGTGGACGCCGGATTTCGGTACGCTGGCGATGACGTCGCGCTGGTTGGCGGTGACGGAACGATCTGCGGAGTACCGTTTGCGCTCACCCTCAAGGAAGGATCGTGGGACTTGCTCTCGCGACTACATGGCGACCGCTACGATGCGACGCATTGCCGCTCCGACGGCGTTCGGGTGCGGTACGTACCCATTCCTGATGCGCAGAACGAAAGCTTCTCCGCAGGCTGGATCATCTTCTTGAACCGGGTCGCGAGCGGTCCGACCGAACTAACCGAAATAGATCGTCTGGCTTCGATGAAGCGGCTCATCGAGCACGCATTCGCCAGCGATGGTAGACTGTCGCAGACTGGCTTTCTTGCTTTAAGGCGCATTGTCGCGGGTGCGCAATCGCTTCAACTCACCTACTGCGAGGCCGGAGAGGCTCGGCGCCTGCTTGTGGATCTGTGCAATGGCAAGGCATAGCAGCGCGGTCAGGAGCCTCTGCAATTGCTTGCGAGGCATGCCGCCTGTCGACATGGAGTGGACCTCAGTCATCGGGCTCGCAAATCAGACCCTGACGACGCCGGCGCTCATCGACTTTGTCGACAAATTCGCGTCGGTGCTGCCGGAGGACGTCTGCGCCTATATTCGCCATATCCACCGCCGAAACGGGCTGCGCAATAACCGCCTCGTCGCTCAACTCGAAGAGGCCGTCGTTGCGCTGAACGGTCATGGCATTACGCCGGTCCTACTCAAGGGGGCTTCGACACTGGCGACCGCGCCCGAGGCGCGAAGAGGTGTTCGGATAATGTCCGATCTGGATATCATGGTCATGCCGGACGAGGCCAGAACGGCAGTGGCCGCGCTATCTGGAATTGGTTACGATATCCATAACCAGACCCCTCCCGAAAGCCATAGATGGTATGCCGATCTGAATCGCCCCCAGGATGTCGGGTCGATCGACCTGCAGCAGGCAGCTCCAGGTCCTGCGTACCTCTACCAGAACTTCGGGCATGCGCTGAACCATTGTATTCCTGCGCCGCTCGGACGGGCGCGCGTATATATCCCCACGCCAACCTTCCAAGCGCTGATGTTGATCATCCATGATCAGTTTCAAGACTATGGTTATTGGCTCGGCGACCTCGACCTGCGGCACCTTGTTGAATTGCGCGACCTAAGCCATTCAGCCGAGCCTGTCGATTGGGAGAAGCTTACCTCTCGTGTCTCGGGCGACTTGATGAAGAACGCGGTTGAAACCCAGCTGATCGCCGTTGCCGAGCTGCTTGGCGTCGATATTCCACACGCGTTGCGCTCCCGACTGATTCCTCGCCTGCAGTTCATGCGTCAGTTGATGCAAGCACGCTTTCCGGCTACGCGCGTGCCTCTCCTGGCGATGAGCCTTCTGGACTTCAGAAACTACCGCAGAGAGGCAACTATCGTCTCGACAAAAATAGGGGCGAACCGACGGGGATTGTGGACTGTGCCAAGAGCTAGCACCTTACGACTTCTTTTGAACGCGACGACCGCAGCTCGTGCGGGCAAGGTCTAAGGCCAGCGAACGTCATCGCTTTCGCGATTGAGGCGTCGGTTGGCCAAGCGGGTTTTCGATCCGCCGCCTGTTCGAGGTGGAATTCGCCGCTCGGGACGCACGGTGGAAATTCCCAGCTCAATGCGGTGTGTCCGACTTTCGCGCATCTAGGAATGCTCTCGACCACCAGCATTCCGTTCGGACGATTCACCGTTCTCGGGGATCTTGAACTCCTCGAGCGTGTGGCCCGATTGCAGGGCGGCAACGAGCCAGCGGGGCTGCTTACCACGTCCGGACCAAGTCTCTGTTGGCTGAAGCGGATTGAAGTATTTCGGCACGACCTTCGGGTATTTGCGACGAGGCGGCTGGCCTGTTCCCGCCTCAGTCGCCCCGCTTTCAGCTCCGCCGAGTTGATCCGGCTGGTTGAGCTGCGCTAGACGCTTTTCTAGCTCTCGCTTTTCGGCGGTGATCTTTTCGGCGAGAATCTTTGTCAGCTCCTCGTGAAGGAGCCAAAGTTCCTCAAAATCCATGGCTTCGAGATCTTGCCTTCGCATTAGCATTTCTCGACACCGTTCGACTGACCCGTCGTCATCCAGCCATTCTTCGTCCGAGTGACAAATGAATGTTTGACCAAATCAGTGCTCAAATTGACCATGCAATAAATCTATTATATATTATTTAATAATTAATGCGACGATTATTTTATTAATTGATCTTGGTGGCAAAGAATCTTGCGAAGATGCGTAGAGGAGGCATGGTTTGATCGAGTATCCTCTTGAACGTCTTCAGGATTCAGTCGGCCGGTTTGCGGCTCCGTCGACCGTGTTGTCCGATATCCGGGCCCTGAGCTTCCAAATCGAGCTCAGACGGCGCGCGCTGAAGGATATTGGGATTATTAGCTGCCGTTTGCGTCTCTGGGGAGGCCGCAAGGCGGTAGGCCAACCGAGGCTTAACAAAAGCAGTCCGGCGCGTCAGTATCTAATGCTGCGGCGTGGCAGGTCCCTGACGGGATCGGCTCATATGCCATCTCTGATGGGGCTTGAGCAGTTCCCGCGCGGTGATTAAGCAAATAGATGTGCGCATCTCCTGTACGCGGTTAAATTGTGCGGATCGCTCATTTTCCTGGCTTGATTATTAACGTGGACCCAGTTATCTGGAGCGCGAGTTCCAGTTCGGTTCCAAACATTCTTCTGGGATAATCGGGCTCTCTGTCTTGATTAATATATCGACAGAGGCAATATTGGGTTGGGCGCAACTACACGGTGAGATCATGGCGGCTAAGAAACTTGAGTTAGAAGCGATGTCCCTTGACGATCTCTGGTCGCTTCATGAGGAAATCAGCGGGATCCTGTCTGACCGGATCAAGGCGGAAAAGAACGAGCTGGAAAAGCGCTTGGCGGCACTTGGGGGCGGGATGGCTGTTTTGGCGGATTCGAGCCCGGCAGGCGCGTCTTCGACCGGCAAGCCGAGACGCAAATATCCTCGGGTGCTGCCGAAATATCGGAATCCGCAGACGGCCGAGACCTGGTCGGGACGTGGTAAGCGGCCGCGCTGGTTGGTTGCCGCAATGAAGTCTGGCCGGAGAATTGAAGAGTTTCGCATTGGCGAAGCAAGTCCGAAGCTTCGCCAGCGCGCGTGACTAATCGGTAATTGGCAGGAGTGTAAGGGCCAATAAGAGGCGCTACTCGCATGATCTGTGCTCTAGTAGGCATTGCGCCCTCGCAAGACCTCTACCGGAGTTCGCAGGAGGATTGCGAGATCCAACCCAAGACTCCAGTTGTCGATGTACCAGAGATCATATTGGACACGTGTTTCGACCATGACTGCTGTGGGAGTGGCGCCCCGGCAGCCATGGACTTGAGCCCAGCCAGTCAATCCCGGCCTGACCCGGTGCCGAAGCGCGTAGTTTCGCACAAGCTTGTCAAATTCACTGTCGTGAGCCACGGCGTGAGGACGCGGGCCCACGAGCGACATGCTGCCATCGAGAACGTTTAGCAGTTGCGGCAATTCATCGAAGCTCATTCGGCGCAGCCATTTGCCGACGCGGGTAACGCGTCGATCGGCGCGGTTGGCCTGAAGAATTACGGGCCCGTCCTCGAGCACACGCATGGTCCGGAATTTACGGATCAAGAAGATTCGGCCGTTAAAGCCACAGCGTTGCTGCCGAAAGAATACAGGACCCGGGGAATCTAACTTGATCGCCACCGCGGTGAGCGCAAGCAGCGGGGCGAGCATCACCAATGCGAGGCCCGCACCGATAACGTCAATCGTCCGCTTGATCGCGCACTCCAGCGGTGTGAGGGGGCCACGCTGGAGCTCTACACAAACGGCGCTTCCAAGACTCCGCTTGGGGTGTCGAAGCAATTCGGATGTCGTGCCAACGGGCACGAATATAATCGGGAAGGGCAAAACGCGCAGATCGGCAACAAAGGCTCGCAGTTCGGGCCATCGCTCCGGTTCAGCTTCCACCACCACCTGATCAAGATGGCAAGTGCGGATGTAGTCGATGACGCGCGTCGTGAGCCGCCTTCGGCAGGCAGGACCGAAGCCTAACGGAGGCAAGCTGAACCGTTTCTTGACGAGATACCCGTGCATCGACAAGGTCTCGGACAATCCCACGTTCTTCGCCAATGGTTGATCGCTGATCAGAACAATGTTTGTAGTGGCGAACCTCCTGCCGCTCAGGGCCCTTCCGAGAAGCACCTTGACTCCCCACCGTTCGCCCAAAAGTAAGCTCAGGCTCAAGACCGCGAAGAGCAGGCCTGGGTGCTGAGAGGTCTCCGGGCGAATTGCGAAGCCGTACACCGCCAAGATGAAAAGTACTGAAGACATCCAAGCTAAACAGACCGCGCGCATCTGGTTTCGGAGGACGAGGAGCTCAACCGGCTGATAAAGGCCGTAGGTCTTCAGCAGGCAAACGAGACAAGCTGCGCTAACCAGCGCCAAGCCAAGGGCGTTGGCCAAGTTGGCCGCGGCTTGCCCATACTGAGCTTGGTAAAGCAATGTAGAGACGAGACTGGCGAACAGAATAGTCGCAACATCAGCACCGAGCACCACGTGCTCGATCGCGTCATAACGGAGGGGCCATTTGGGCTCGCGGAATACCGTCGGTTCGGGACTGAGGCGATCCGTAACCTCCCGATCGGGGAAATGTCGGTTCACGAAATTCATGTGCCGGGGGCTCTGCGATTTAATATTTAATTATTTATTAATTAATCGCGCTTATCAAGCAAAAACCCGGGTTCCGCAAATTTAATGGCGTGCGCCCCTTTGTCGCCGATCTGCGATCGTGGCGTGGGCTGAGGCGCGGCTCTTGAGGTTATCGAGAACCCCTTTGCGAACTCTGCGCGTGCACCTGGTCGAGGAACGTCGGATCGAGTTCCGAAATCAGGCCTTCGAAATAGATCTTACCATCAGCCGAGGCTGACCGGTACGCGGTCACAAGGGTTGGCTTGAGGGCAGGGCGATGCCTAACGACGAGGCTGACGTCCCGTTTGATCAATTCCCGCAGGTCGGGCTCCCGCACCATGACATCTGCGGCGAGTGCGACCGATACGCGCAACGGAAGCAGGTCCAAATCATTCGGCGCAGTATAGTATGACATTCTGAGCATCGCTGCCGTGTTGGGCTGGGGCGAACTGTGCTTCGACGTCGCCGCGAGCAAGAGCCAAATGTCGCCGCGGAGTGGCGAAGAGCGCAATGCACGGGCAAACTCGTCCGAAGTCATGGGAGGAGCTGTCCTTTGTTCGTCGGCAGCCAGAGCTGAATCCCGGTTGAATGTTGATTCCCCTCGGATCAACAAATCTTTGCGCGCTGCCGCAAGGGAAATCGTCTTCGACATCGCGCTCGGCCCTGCTGCTGCAGTCGACAGAACTACCGGCAAAGACGATCTTGCACCGAGATACCGCTCAGGAAGGGCCATCCACGCTGCCTCCACGATCAGCACAATACCAAGTACCATCAGGCTAACGCGGGGCCAAATGGCGACTACCGTTGGGGTCAACGTTCGGCGAGGCGCAGGTGCTTGAACTGCAATTTGGTCAGACGTCGCTTTCGGCCCAGAAGATATGGCGTCACGTCCTGCGTCGGAGAGGCTTTGACCGAACGCCAGCCCAAAAAGCGCAGCGACCAGAAGCGATGCTCCTAAACCCAGAATACCATGATCGGAAAACGCGAGTATCGTCACTGCAATCAATGCACCGGCGCCCAGCGCTGGGAAGACGTAATCGTAAGCACGCGACAGAGCACGTCTGATCAGCACAGAAGCGCAGAGCAAGGCAGCAACCACGACCGCGCAGAGAAAAGCCCACCCCATGTCTATAACGATCGTGGCGGCGGCGGTTGGTCTTTCCAGGGAGTCGCCAACTCCGGCGTCCTGATAAATCGGCAAAAGTACCGTCGAAGCACCCGCACCGGATCCTGCCGGCGCGACGTCCTGCAGCATCCGTTCTGTCGCGGCCTGACTGCTCATTGACAAGACGGTCGTCAGATCGGTGTTCGTTCTGAAGGGAATGACCGTAGCCGTGGCAATGAAGACAATCGTGGCAGTCGCAAGGACGCCAGCGGTACCCCACAATCCCGGGAACCACCTGCGAACCGCGAACACCGAGAGCAAGATTTCTGAGCCGAGGAGGGCCGAGACGAGTGCAGTTGAGTTGCCCCGAATGAGCAGCGCCGCCATACAGACAATCAATGCGATGGTCGCGACGGACAACGCAGGGAGAGGGCCTAGCGCAATTGTTCCTGGCCGACTGCGTCGGAGTATTTGATCGACCGCACGAATTGCCGTTGCGCAGGAGAGCAACACACCGAGCACCGCGACGGTTGAGCCATCGGGCCCAGCCACACCGGTTATTTCCCTGCCGAACCACAAGGCGGTAACGATTGTGGCTATCGACAGCAGAATATGTAGCAGTCGCGCTGCGCGATGTCGGTCAAGCGCGATGACTGCTGCAGTGAGACCTGCAGCAAGCACGGCGCAATACTGCACGAGCGAGAACATGGTCGCCGTAGTGTCGACTGTGATTTTTTCGGCGAGGGGCTCGTTTAAGGTCGCCGATGCAGTAGCCCAAATGGGATTGCCGAGTTTGCCAATCGGCATCGGCACCGCCTGCAAAGCCATCCAGAGCGCCGGAGCCGCGAGTACAACGACGAGACTAGGACGGAGCAGTTTAGCAAGCCCGAGGGAGGAGGGAGGTAGAAAGATCGCGACCGTTAGCGCCGCTGTTGCGAGTACGACCGATATCAATACCCAGGCCTGCAGGCTTTCTGGCATTGCAAACGCCGCGGCAATCGCCACCAACTCGGCCAATATGACAAGCCGGACCATCATGTGAACACCCGTGGTATTGTGCGGTCACTCCGCTGATCCCTCAGGCCAGCTAAAGGGGCAGGCCGCTATGAGCGAGCCTCAAGAGCCAGAAAGACCGTAACGGATGTAATGGCTATCATGGTAATAGTAGCTCCGATGACCGTCATATCGAGCCATCGCCTTGGTATCGGTCTTGCTGAGAACTGCCCCAATCAGAGATTCGTGAACGTTTGGTGCCGTGTGCAGTGCGTGTTGCACGACATCAATCTTGGTCCGGCCCCATTCAACAACGAGAATGTAGCAGTCAATCAGGGATGAAGTGGCTCGAACATCCACCAACGGCGTCAAGGGCGGAAGGTCGACGATGATGTAGTCATACTCGGCTCGTAAACGGTCGAAGAGTTTGCTTATCGAGTCCGCGCAAAGAATTTCGCTGGTGTGGAGCAAAGGTCCGCGACGCACGGCGGGCAGAAATGCAAGATTGGTCGTCGGGTCCCTCCAGACAGCTTCGGCGAGCGACCGGCTACCGTTTGCTACTTCGATGATCCCGCAGGCCGCCTTGGGCGCGAAGATGCCGGTTAGTGACGGATTCCTGAGGTCGCAATCGACGATGATAGCTCTTTTGCCGGTGTGCCCGATCAACTGTGCGAGCGAGGCTGCAATCGTGGTCTTCCCCTCATTCGGTAACGCAGAGGTAATGCCGACGACCTGGGAAGAGATTTTCGCCGGGTTGTGGTCGATCGCTAGCTTGATGGAACGAATGGCCTCCGTATATCGAGATAGTGGCATCCCGACCACGGTCTGATGAATTGCGGTTGGAGACGAGGCTATCCGTCGCTGAACATCATCATCGGTCTTCTGAAGGCGGATTGGTGGTTTGGGAGATTTGCGGGCCGGCAACAACGGGACCAAAGATAGACAAGGCAACTCCAGTACGGTTTCCACCTGTGAAGAGGTCCGAAAGACGCGGTCCATGAGGTCTCTGAGGAGCGCCAAGCCGATGCCCAGCGCGAGACCGCCGAGAATACCAAACGCCAGGATCAACCTTGCTTTCGGCTTGCTCTTGCTCGCCGGCGGCGAAGCCGGAAAAAGTACCCGCGTATCCGAGGTGGGAAACGTCTCCTGCTGTGTAGAGCCCATGTAGCGCTGAAGGAAGGTCTCGTACAAGCTATGCAGGCCCTTTGCCTTGCTTTCCAAGTCCTTGATGGTCAGCTCAGCAGAATTGACCGAACGGGATTGCGAAACGGCTTTGGATAATTGCTTTTCGATCTCTTCCTGGCGCTGTTTGGCCAGTTCGAATTCGCTTCGGCTGACCTCGGCAAGTCTCTTGACCTCGTCAAAAATGGAGACGCGGAACTCTCGCGCGCGGTTCCGGATATTGACGACTGCCAAGTGGTCACGACCGACCCTCGCGGCCAACTCGGCCTCCCGTCTGGTGAGCTCCAGATATTGCTGGCGTAGCCCGGTAATAATCTGGCTGTTAAGCGCATCCGTTCCAATAGCATCCAGATTGTCTATCGAGGACGGCTTTTTCGGGTCGACGGCAAGGAGAGTTTCATAACGAGCCAACTTGGCGGTGGCTTCAGATGTCTGAGCACGTGCGGCGGCCAATCGATTGTTGATCTCCGTGATCTGCTGCTCGTCGATGGGCTTTCCACCCAGAGAAACAATGTTGTTCTGAGCCTTGTAGACGTCGACGGCACGTTGCGCGGCGAGGGCTTGGTCCCCCAGATCACGTAGCCTCTCCTGCAGCCAACTGGTTGCCTTGCGATTGGCGTCGAATTTTGCATTGAGCTGGTCTGCAACATAAGTGTCGGCTATCGCATTCGCGATCTCCGCGGCCCGAGCTGCGTTGCTCGAGCTGTAGCTGATCTCAATGACCCGGCTGTACCCGACACGTCCAGCGGAAAGCCGACTGAGAAATGCGTCTACGAGAGTGTCCGATGGTTCGCCATTCGTCTCGGGTGGCGCATCCTTCTTCGATCTAGTCGAGGGCCATGGCCAAATTCGTTGCCAGAGCGCCTGCAAAGAGAGGCCGGATGCACTAAAGTCCGGATCCTCGGCCAGTTTCAACTTGTTAATTACTGCAACCGCATTGGCCTTTGATCTCAGGAGCTGAAGCTGTGTCTCGATCTGACTGAGATCGAAGGCCGGCTCGGCGAGGAGTGATTGCTGCTGGACAAATTGAGGCCTGGGATTGGCCAAAAGGATCTGAACCTGCGCCGTATAGGTTGGGGAAGCCACACGGAGATAGAGCAAGCTGGCCGCAGTGGCGAGTACGGCGGTAACAAGGATTACGAGATACTGACGCCGTAGAAGCCCGATGCCGAAATTGATGACGTCGGTGATCCCTCCACCGTCCGCCTGGGCGGGTTGCGCCGGTCCGTTCACCGGCAGCCGCATTCTATCCGCATGTTGAAGATTGTTCTGAAGCATCACGTACCTGTCCGACGATTGGTCACATTGCGCCCGCCCGCCCGCAGGCGGCATTTAAAGCGATCTGCGAGATGGTATGAAATTATATACCTTATAAAAACTTGCTTGCCAAATTAAATAGACAATATATTAATCGAAGTGGAGATGAAAAATGCAGGTGTGGCGGCTTTGCTCAAAGGGGCGTTTGCTAATGCCCTGAGATTTCCGTGACTTGCAGGCTGATCTAACGGCTTTCGCCGAAATCGTGCGACGGTTTCGTGGTTGATTGTGAGCGTGAAGATTAATCTCGACGGGGATTATGGTCCGCCTCAACGAATTGAGAGCGGACAGAAGGGTACCCAATGTTGGAGCTGCGATCCTTGGCGATCCCTGATGTCAAAGTCATTCGCACAGATCGGTTTTCCGACGCCCGCGGTTACTTCTCTGAGACCTTCCAGCGATCAGCGTTTGCAGAGAAGGGAATTCTCCATGACTTTGTTCAAGACAATCAGTCCAGCTCGGATCAGATCGGCACGGTGCGCGGCCTGCACTTCCAGCGGCCGCCGTTCGCCCAGGCGAAGTTGATACGGGTGTTGAGCGGGGCGATTCTCGATATTGCAGTTGACCTCCGGCGTTCATCGCCCAGCTTCGGCAAGCACATCGCGATACAGCTGGATAGTGAAACCGGCGAGCAGGTGTTCATCCCGAAGGGGTTTGCGCACGGCTTCTGTACGCTGCAGCCCAAGACCGTCGTCTTATACAAAGTCGACCAGGTCTATGCCCCAAGTCATGACGGTGGCGTTTATTGGGCTGATCCAAGGTTAGCGATCGAGTGGCCCGTGACGTCCTCAGAAGCCCACGTGTCGCCAAAGGATCAGACTCTTCCTACGCTCAGCCAGCTCGGTTGCGTTTTCGACTAGTGGAGACGAGTAGAATGCGTATCTTGGTGACCGGCGGAGCGGGCTTTATCGGTTCTGCGGTCTGTCGCCGTTTGGTGCTACAGACCGGTGCCGCAGTGATCAACATAGACAAGTTGACGTATGCAGCCAATCTGGCTTCGCTCGCGAGCATCGAGAAGCTGGAGACTTATGCGTTCCTGCAATCCGACATCTGCCATCGCGCGGCCATGGATCTTGCGTTCGCTGACTATGAGCCTGACGCGATCATACATCTGGCCGCCGAAAGCCACGTCGACCGCTCCATCAACGGACCCGACGCCTTCGTCAATACCAATGTGGTTGGCACCTACACGCTCTTGGAGACGGCCAGAGCTTACTACGAACGTCTACCGGCTTCGAGGCGGAGGCACTTCCGATTCATCCATGTGTCGACAGACGAAGTCTACGGCTCGTTGGGACCAGATGATCTATTTCGCGAGGATACGCCCTACAGGCCGAGCTCGCCCTATTCGGCGAGCAAGGCCGCCGCGGACCACCTCGCACTCGCGTGGTTTCGGACCTACGGCCTGCCGGTGATGGTGTCGAACTGCTCGAACAATTACGGGCCGTATCAGTTTCCGGAAAAGCTCATCCCGCTGACGATTCTCAATGCGATCGACCGGAAGCCTCTGCCGGTCTATGGCGACGGAAGGAATATCCGCGACTGGCTTCACGTCGATGATCATGCCGCGGGCTTGATACGACTTTTGCACGAAGGAAGGCCCGGCGAGAAGTACAACTTCGGCGGAGATGCCCAGCGATCCAACCTGGAGGTCGTCACCCGGATCTGTGACGTTGTGGATCGCTTATCTCCGGGCGCAGGGTGCAGACGTTCTCTCATTACGTTCGTGCCGGATCGTCCCGGGCATGATGCCCGCTATGCAATAGACGCATCGAAAGCACATCGCGAGCTCGGCTGGAAACCGATCAGAACCTTCGAACACGGCCTGTTCGAAACCGTCGGATGGTATCTCAAGAACCGCGCCTGGTGGGAGCGTGCTCGTAGTGGGGTCTATGACGGCTCGCGTCTGGGTCTCCTGGCCGCCCAAAACTGAGGTGGAGATGACAGATCGGCCAATCCTCTTTGCCGGACGGAATGGTCAGCTGGCAATGTGCCTTCGTGATCTTGCCACAACGCGCGGTTTGCCTGCGGTGGCTCTCGGGCGCCCAGAACTCGATCTGGAGAATCGGGAAGGTATCGACAAGCTCATTGCGTCGATCGGGCCGTCTGCGATCATCAACACGGCCGCCTATACGGCGGTAGATCAGGCCGAATCTGAAGCGGCGAGGGCCTTCAGCATCAATCGCGATGGCGCGGCCGCGCTGGCGGATGTCGCGTGGCAAATGAACATTCCGCTCATCCATCTCTCGACCGACTATGTATTCGACGGTGCGAAACCCGAGGCGTACGACGAAAGCGACATTCCGGCGCCGTTGAACGTCTACGGCGCATCCAAGCTTGCCGGGGAGGCTGCTGTATTGGCAGCGCACCCGCTCGCGACCGTGATCAGATGCTCCTGGCTTTACAGTCCCTATGGCAGCAACTTCGTCCGAACGATGCTGCGGCTATGCGAGACGCAGCAGGTCGTAAGGGTTGTCAGCGACCAACATGGTAACCCGACTTACGCGTTCGACCTCGCAGAAGCAGTCCTTCGGATCGCTCAGCAATCACTAACCGACGATCGCAGGGCCACGGCCGGCATCTTTCATCTCGGTGGCCAAGGCGAGGCAAGCTGGTACGATTTTGCGCAGGCAATCTTTCACGAGTGTTCCCGTCGTGGAGCGCGGATTCGGGCGCTCGAGGCGATCACGACTGAGGAGTTTCCGACCGCTGCGCGCCGGCCTCTGAACTCGCGTCTGGACTCATCCAAAGCCGAACGCGTGTTCGGGATCCGCTTGGCGCCTTGGCGCCATTCACTCCAAGCTTGTCTGGACCAGCTGGTCGGAGAAGGAGAAGCCGATGCTGAAGGGAATCGTGCTGGCTGGCGGCAGCGGAACGCGCCTCTATCCGATCACACGAGTGGTCAGCAAGCAGTTGCTTCCGATCTATGACAAGCCCATGATCTACTATCCCCTGTCGACGCTGATGCTGGCAGGGATCCGCGAAATTCTGATCATCACCACGCCGTCGGATCGGTGTCAGTTCGAGGGATTGCTAGGCGACGGCAGCCAATGGGGGATCAAGCTTAGCTATGCCGAACAAACCCGCCCCGCTGGTCTGGCAGACGCGTTCATTGTCGGGGCCGATTTCATCGGAAGCGATCGCGTGGCGATGGTGCTTGGGGATAATATTTTCTTCGGCGATGGCCTGAGCGAGTTGCTTGCCAGGGCGGCAGGTCGCGCGGAAGGCGCAACCGTCTTTGCCTATCACGTGCGAGACCCAGAACGGTACGGCGTGGTCGCGTTTGATGAAGCGGACCGCCCCGTGTCGATCGAAGAGAAACCCAAACGGCCGGCTTCGAACTGGGCAATCACGGGGCTGTATTTTTTCGACAACCGCGTCGTCCGCTACGCTCGCCGTGTCGAGCCATCGGCGCGCGGCGAGCTCGAGATTACCGATCTTCAGATGCGTTACCTTTCGGCCAATGCGCTCCACGTTGAACGCATGGGGCGGGGATTTGCGTGGTTGGATACCGGCACGGTCGAATCTCTCATCGACGCAGGGACGTTCGTCCAGACCCTGGAGAAGCGGCAGGGAATGAAGATTGCGTGCCTCGAGGAGATCGCGTTCAGACTTGGCTTCATTGATCGCGATCAACTCCTAGCGTTGGCTCAACCATTGGAGAAGAGCGGCTACGGCAAATATCTGAGCGAAATCACGCGACTGCCGCAGTTTGCCTCGCGCTAGCACCACTCGGCCGATATCGAAGCCGGCTTAAATTATATGTATTGAATTGACCATGGTTTAAAATGCGATTAAAATATTAAGATGCGATTATTTATTTAATCGGTATGCTCATGCTGGTTCAAAAGGCGACCGCCTTCGGCCGGGGAACTCGGCACGTTTTTTGGGAGCAGGATATTCCAGCCCTTTGGCAGGAATCGGCGTTCGCGAGCGCTTTCGCGGGTTTCGACGCACTTGGCCTCTGGGCTCCGCGGGTTGTTGATCGACCAGTAAGCGGATCATTCGCTCCAGTGAGTGACGCCGCGTTCTTCAAACAGGCGCATCGGACCGACTCGGCGGGCTTGCGCGGCGTCATGCCCGCTCTCTTCGCTGCACCTTCCAGGTCTCGATTGCCTGCGCTGCTAGCTTCGACATCTTTGACGAGCGGTCATAATGGCCTGGCGCCAACGTTCTCATCTGTGGCGGGCGAAGCGGCGCAGAGATCACAATCGGCTTCCACTCCCGGCGCCACTCACTGGGTCCATCCGACTGACGGCGCCTGGAATGTCGCAGCGAACTGGAGCGCCGGGCTCCCAGGCGCCATCGACGCTGCGTTCCTCGATGCAGCAGGAACGTATGTCGTCACGAGCTCGGCCGGTGTTGATATTGGGGGTCTGATCCTCGATGCAGGTGCGACGCTTTCGTTGAATGCCGGCTCGCCGTTTATCGTCGAAGGCGATGTGCTGAACAATGGGACAGTCGAGGTTGGAGCGTTCCTCGGCAATCGCATTCCGACCGGGGAGTTCAGGGGTGACGTCAGCGGTACTGGATCTTTCGAGATTGCAGACAAGGCGATCCTGGAGATCGGAGGTTCGGTTTCCGGCCAGTTCTTGAATGGATCGTTCTCCGGCATAACGGTGTCGTTCGAAACGGGAACTGGCACGCTTGTCCTCGATCAGTCGGCCAACTTCCACGGCTTGATCGCGGGTTCGTCGCCGGGAGCGCCGCTTGCGCCAGGCAACCTCATCGACTTGAAGGATCTCCCCTTTACATCGTCGATGTCGGCGACCGTCCAATACGACAATAGCTCGAATATCAGCACGGTCGATTTCAGCAACGGTGCGGCCAATGTCTCCTTGCTGTTCTCGGGGATGGACTTGAATTGGAATTTTGAAAGCGATGGGCAGGGAGGCACCATTGTTTCCGATCCGCCCACGAATCCCATTGTACTGGAAAACCAGAAGCCAGGTACGCCGAAGAGTGTCTGGCAGATTCAGCCGGGCGAGAATTCAACTCTGACAGAAGGATTTGCGACAGCAATCAGCACCAATGTCGGAGGGACGGTCCAATTCAAGATCAACAACCTGACCGGCAACCCGAACTATCGCGTCGATGTCTACCGGCTCGGCTATTACGGCGGCGATGGTGCCAGGCTGGTTACGAGCCTGCAGCATCAGGCCGCAACGGCGGTCGTCCAACCCGATCCATTGCGCGATCCGTCGACCGGGCTCGTCGATGCCGGCAATTGGAGCGTGACCGATTCCTGGAGCGTACCGGCCGATGCGGTCTCGGGCGTCTACATAGCCAGCGTCGTCAACGGCACCGAGATTTTCCAGATCCCATTCATCATAAGGAACGACGCTTCGCACAGCGACATCGTCCTCCAGACAAGTGATCAGGACTGGCAAGCCTACAATGGCTGGGGAGGGGCCAACCTATATTTCGGGAATGGTCCGGGCGTCCGTGGATCAGCCTACGCGGTCAGTTACAATCGCCCCCTCATAACGCGTGACGGCGAGGGAACTTTTTCCGAGGGGGGAGACTCCCCGTTCACGGCTGAGTTTGCGGCCATTCAGTGGCTCGAGCAAAACGGGTACGACGTTTCTTACATTTCGGGAATCGATGCTGCGACAAACGGCTCGTTGTTGCTCAATCACAAAATCTTCATGGACGCGGGGCACGACGAGTATTGGACCGAAGCTCAGCGTGCCAACGTACAGGCCGCAGCGCATGCTGGCGTGAACCTTGCATTTCTCACAGGCAACGAGATCTATTGGAAAACAAGGTTGGCACCCAGCATCGATGGCAGCGGATCAGCCAATCGCACACTCATTAGCTACAAGGATACGCACGCAAATGCGTTGATTGATCCAACGG
The DNA here is from genome assembly GCF_020194135.1 of Bradyrhizobium sp. BRP23. NCBI lineage: Bacteria > Pseudomonadati > Pseudomonadota > Alphaproteobacteria > Hyphomicrobiales > Nitrobacteraceae > Bradyrhizobium > Bradyrhizobium sp. BRP23. Next base: position 525,873 of record NZ_JADYVW010000002.1, read on the forward strand.
GACAGGCGACCGGCAATTTCTCTGACCCGCGGTTCGGTCCGCCTCTCCCCTCGAACGAGTTGACCGGTACATTGTTCGCGGTCAACGCATTCCGGTACGATACGATCACGATACCGTATCCAATGACCCAGTTGCGCTTCTGGCGCAATACGGCCGTCGCGCAAACGTCACCCGGGCAGACCGCCTCGCTCGTACCTGGCCTGTTAGGCGTTGAATGGGACACGGCGCCGGACAACGGATTTCGCCCAGCGGGGTTGATGAGTGTCTCATCTACCACATTGCAGGTGAATGGACAGCTTCTCCTCGATTATGGCAACACGTTCGCAAACGGCACGGCAACCCACAATCTCGTGCTGCATCGGGATCCCGTCAGTGGCGCACTGATATTCTCGGCCGGTTCGATCAACTGGCCCTGGGCGCTCGCAAGCGACCACGACGGACCTGCGACTCCGGTAGACCCAAATGTCCAGCAGGCGATGGTCAACCTTTTCGCTGATATGGGCGTTCAGCCGGCGACGCTGCAAGCAAACCTGACGGCCGCGATTCGGTCGACCGACACTACGGCGCCGACGTCTAGTATCGGCAATCTCTCGGCTGCCAGCGTTGTCGAGGGGCAATCGATCACGGTGACGGGGACGGCCAATGACGCGGGCGGAAAGATTGCCGGCGTCGAAATTTCCACAGATGGTGGAAACACCTGGCACCCAACCAACAGCAATGTCGGCGCGGCGACCGCGACCTGGTCATACACGTTCGTCACAGGGACCAAAGGGACCTATAATCTCAGAACCAGGGCGGTCGACGACAGCCTGAACCTGGAAACATCCGGTGCGGGCACAACCTACACGGTCACACCATCTTCCAACCTGACACTCTTCAGTAGTGCCGATACGCCTGCGTTGCTCTCAGACAGCGACTCCGCCTCGGTTGAGCTCGGCGTCAGATTCGTCCCGGCCGTGTCGGGGAAGATCACCGGCATTCGCTTCTACAAAGGGCCTCAGAATACTGGCACCCACATCGGAGATCTCTGGACCGCAAACGGTACGCTGCTTGCGAGCGCCACCTTCACCAATGAAACCGCGAGCGGCTGGCAGCAGGTCAATTTCGCCACGCCTGTCAGCGTGAACGCTGGCACGACGTATGTTGCTTCCTATCACGCGAACACCGGTCACTATTCCTCGACCGACTTCTACTTCATCGGTTATGGAGGCGTTACGAAAGGTGCGCTCACCGCGCCGGGTAGCAGTCTCAACGGTGTCTATGCCTATGGCAGCGGCCCGACCTTCCCCGGCACCGTTTCCTCAACGAAAGCTCCGAATTATTGGGTAGACGTCGTTTTCGATGATTCAGGCGTGGCGTCGCCACAAGCTAATGGCGACAGTGGCTTCACGGTTACCCAGAATGGCTTGCTGAATATCGCGGCATCGACGTTGCTTGCGAACGACACCAACCCCTCCGGGCTGGCTTTCTCGCTTACCAGCGTCGGTAACCCGGTCAACGGAAGCGTAAGCTACAACTCGCAGAACCAGACGGTGACCTTTGCTCCTACCGATGGCTATGCCGGCGCGGCAAGTTTCACGTACACGATCACAGACACGAGCGGCCAAAGTGGTTCCGGCCAAGTGTCCCTCAAGGTCAACTATCCGGTCTCCGCGCAGAGCCTGTTCGGCACCAATGATGCGCCAAGCGTCCCCAATTCCGGGGATACGAGCCCTGTCGAAGTCGGAGTCAAGTTCACTGCATCGGTGAACGGGACAATAACCGGCCTGCGCTTCTACAAGGGATCGTTGAATACGGGTCCCCATATTGCGGATCTCTGGAGCTCGACCGGAACTCTGCTCGCAACTGCGACATTCACGAACGAGACAGCCAGCGGCTGGCAGCAGGTCAACTTCTCCACGCCTGTGACGATTACGGCAGGCACCATTTATGTCGCATCCTACCACACCAACGGCAACTATTCTGGAACCCAGAACTATTTCACGACATCGCTTGCCAACGGGCAGCTAACGGCTCCGGCTGTCGGCAACGGAGTCTATGCCTACGGATCCGGAAGCACGTTCCCGACGAATACCTTCAAATCCTCGAACTACTGGGTCGACGTCGTCTTCAATGGCTCCTCCAGTCCCAACAATACGGCGCCAACTGCGGTCGCCGACACCGCTGAAGCCACCGAAAAGGGCGGCGTGAGCAACAGCGTCGGTGGCACGGCGGCGACTGGCAACGTGCTGACCAACGATACCGATCCCGACGCGGGCGATACCAAGACGGTCACCGCCGTCAGCTTCGGCTCGACCGGCGGCACACTCGGTTCAGCGCTGTCTGGAGCGCACGGCAGCCTTGTGCTCAATGCCTCCGGCGGCTTCACATATACGGTCAACGAGACCGATGCGGCCGTGCAGGCCTTGCGGCAGTCGACCGACACGCTCAGCGATATCTTCAATTACACGATGCGCGACGCCGCCGGCGCCACGGCATCGTCCACACTCACCGTCACAATCCATGGCGCCAACGACGCGCCGGTGCTGGCCGCCCAGACCGGCAATCAGACCGCAACGGTCGGTACGCCATTCTCGTTGACGCTGCCTGCGGGTACCTTCACCGACGTCGATTCCGGGGATTCGCTCGCCTACACGGCGACAGCCGCCGACGGCACGGCACTTCCCGCATGGCTGACCTTCAACGCCTCGACGCGGACCTTCAGCGGTACACCAACGTCCAGCAATGTTGGCACCCTCAGCATCAAGGCCTCGGCCACCGATCTCGGCGGCCTGTCAGCCAGCGAGACGTTTGATCTCACGGTGACGACAACGCCCTCAACCGTGAGCCTGTTCTCGAGCTCGGACACGCCGGCCATCCTGTCGGATTCCGATGCGTCGCAAGTCAATCTTGGCGTGAAATTTACGTCCTCCGTGGCCGGCACGATCACTGGCGTCAAGTACTACAAGAGTGCAAACGACCCCGGGACTCATACGGGCTCGTTGTGGAGCAGTACCGGCACGCTGCTGGCGAGTGCGACGTTCACCAACGAGGGCAGCAGTGGCTGGCAGACCGTCACATTCAGCAATCCCGTGTCCATCTCGGCTGGCACGACCTACGTGGCGAGCTTTCACAGCAATGGCCATTATGCGTCCACCACCAACTACTTTACCACCGCGCGCACCAGCGGTCCGCTCACGGCTCCTGCGAGCATCAACGGCGTCTACACCTACGGCACCGCTAACCTGTTTCCGACCAGCACGTACAACGCCAGCAACTACTGGGTCGACGTCGTCTTCAACGGCTCCTCCAGTCCCAACAATACGGCGCCAACTGCGGTCGCCGACACCGCTGATGCCACCGAAAAGGGCGGCGTGAGCAACAGCGTCGGTGGCACGGCGGCGACTGGCAACGTGCTGACCAACGATACCGATCCCGATGCGGGCGACACCAAGACGGTCACCGCCGTCAGCTTCGGCTCGACCGGCGGCACACTCGGTTCAGCGCTGTCTGGAGCGCACGGCAGCCTTGTGCTCAATGCCTCGGGCGGCTTCACATATACGGTCAACGAGACCGATGCGGCCGTGCAGGCCTTGCGGCAGTCGACCGACACGCTCAGCGATATCTTCAATTACACGATGCGCGACGCCGCCGGCGCCACGGCATCGTCCACACTCACCGTCACAATCCATGGCGCCAACGACGCGCCGGTGCTGGCCGCCCAGACCGGCAATCAGACCGCAACGGTCGGTACGCCATTCTCGTTGACGCTGCCTGCGGGTACCTTCACCGACGTCGATTCCGGGGATTCGCTCGCCTACACGGCGACAGCCGCCGACGGCACGGCACTTCCCGCATGGCTGACCTTCAACGCCTCGACGCGGACCTTCAGCGGTACACCAACGTCCAGCAATGTTGGCACCCTCAGCATCAAGGCCTCGGCCACCGATCTCGGCGGCCTGTCAGCCAGCGAGACGTTTGATCTCACGGTGACGACAACGCCCTCAACCGTGAGCCTGTTCTCGAGCTCGGACACGCCGGCCATCCTGTCGGATTCCGATGCGTCGCAAGTCAATCTTGGCGTGAAATTTACGTCCTCCGTGGCCGGCACGATCACTGGCGTCAAGTACTACAAGAGTGCAAACGACCCCGGGACTCATACGGGCTCGTTGTGGAGCAGTACCGGCACGCTGCTGGCGAGTGCGACGTTCACCAACGAGAGCAGCAGTGGCTGGCAGACCGTCACATTCAGCAATCCCGTCTCCATCTCGGCTGGCACGACCTATGTGGCGAGCTTTCACAGCAATGGTCATTATGCGTCCACCACCAACTACTTCACCACCGCGCGCACCAGCGGTCCACTCACGGCTCCTGCGAGCATCAACGGCGTCTACACCTACGGCGCCGGCAATCTGTTCCCGACCAGCACGTACAACGCCAGCAATTACTGGGTCGACGTCGTCTTCAACGGAACCAGCGGCAGCAACCAGCAACCGGTGGCTACGACTGACAGCGGCTTCCACGCCACTCAAGGCGTCCCTCTCACTATCGACGGGGCGGCACTGCTTGCCAACGATACCGATCCGAACGGAGACGCTCTGACGATCACTGGCGTGAGCGGTGCCGCTAATGGGACCGCCAGCTTCAACGCCCAGAACAATTCGGTGACGTTTACGTCAGCGAGCGGCTTTACCGGGCCGACTTCTTTCGACTACTCCATCTCAGACGGCCGTGGCGGCACTGCAAGCGCCTCCGTCAACGTGACGGTGCATGCCCCATCGTCCAACGTCGTTAGCCTGTTCAGCTCCAATCCCACGCCGAGTGTTGTATCGGCCAACGATGGCCAGGCGATCGAGGTTGGTATGAAATTCCAGGCCTCCGCCCCAGGTGATATCATCGGGCTACGCTTCTACAAGGGACCGTCCAACACGGGTACGCACGTTGCCGATCTGTGGAGCAGTACCGGCACGCTTCTGGCGACGGCCACGTTCACCAACGAAACGGCGAGTGGCTGGCAGCAGGTCAGCTTCAGCACTCCGGTGACGATCGCGGCGGGGACCACGTATATTGCGTCTTACCACAGTGCGGGGGGCTATTCTGCGGATCCAAACCTCTTCGCCAGCTCCCTCACGAGTGGACCGCTAACGGCTCCGTCGTCGTCGTCGAGCGGCGGCAACGGCGTTTACGCGTATGGGACCGATAGTTTGTTCCCGACGAGCAGTTTCAACGCGACGAGTTACGCCGTAGACGTCCTGTTCAGACCTCAGCTAGCAGCATAGGAGACGTAAGATGCACGCCGAACTTTATACCGATGGAATCGAAGAAATTACCGTCAGTGGAACCATCGTCCGCGTCGATCTGGTCAGTCTTTCACCGACAGAGCGTGACGCCAACAACGCTCCGAAGCGCGTATTTTCTCAGCGGCTGATCTTTTCGGTCGAATCTTTCGCTAACTCGGTCGACATAATGCAGAAGGCGCTCCAGGGCCTGGTCGATGCGGGCGTCGTCCGGCGGAACCAGCCAGCTCAATCGCACAACGGTGCGTCGGGAGTACGTGATGCGCTGGCGCACAACACACGGTCTCTGAATGCCTCTTCGAACTTCCGCTGACATCGATGCCGCTGGCGGCGCGAAGGACCGGGTTGCGGACGCGCCCGCGCCCGGATTGTCGACCCAGACGGCATTGGAATGCCTGTCCAAGGTTTCCAGTCACCATGGCATAGATCTGCCGGTCGAACGCTTGAAGCATGCGTATGCGGTAGCCAGCCCGCTCTCGTTGAATCTCCTGCTGCGCATGGCGAAGGATGCAGGCCTGCGCGCGAGGAGCACGAAGCTGGATTGGGGCGCGCTGATTCATCTTGGAGAGGCCTATCCGGCGCTGGCGAGGCTCGCCAATGGCAACTGGATCGCCGTTCTTGGTGCGGGACGGCGAACTGATGGCACCGAGGTCGTCAGCATCTTCGACCCGCTCGCCGACCGCAAGCACGAGGTCTTGGTTGTCGAGCGCGATCGATTCTGTGCGCAGTGGGCCGGTGACACGATCCTGATCAAGCGCGAGCAGTTGACACAGGATGGCCGAGGGAGTTTCGGCCTCCGGTGGTTTATGCCGGAACTGCTTCTTCAATGGCGGCTGTTCAGGGACGTCGCCATTGCCGCCATCCTGCTCTATGCGTTGGGCCTCGTCATCCCGATATTTTTCCAGCTCGTCATCGACAAGGTTTTGGTTCACGAAAGCTTCACCACTCTGTACGTACTCGCGGTAGGAGCGGCCGTAGCGCTCGTCTTTGACGCGATATTCGGCTTTCTGCGGCGCTACTTGTTGCTATATGCGACCAACAGGGTCGACATTCGCGTCGCTACGAAGACGTTCGGTCATCTCCTCGGGCTACCGGTTACGTTTTTCGAGCACATGGCCGCCGGAGTCCTGGTCAAGCACATGCAGCAGGCGGCGAGGATCCGTGAGTTTCTGACCGGGCGCTTGTTTCTGACGACCCTCGATGCGCTTTCGCTGTTCGTCTTCCTGCCGGTCCTTGCGCTTTATAGCGTCAAATTGACTTTGATGGTCCTGGCCTTCACCGCCGCGAGCGGCGCCGTCGTCGGCCTGCTTATGGGTCCATTTCGACGACGACTGTACGATCTATATCAAGCGGAAGGTGCGCGGCAGGCTCTCCTCGTCGAAACAGTTCACGGCATGCGCACCGTGAAATCGCTGGGGATGGAGCCAGCGCAGAGCAGGGTTTGGGATAGCCGCTGCGCGCAATCCGTGACCATGCGATTCGGTGTCGAGAAGATCTCCGCAGGCGCCCAGGCGCTTACCGGATTTCTCGAGAAGATCATGACGCTCGGAATCATTTCCGTCGGGGCACTCGATGTCTTCGCCGGCGAAATGACAATCGGCGCGTTGGTCGCCTTCAATATGCTGGCCGGCAGGGTCTCCGGACCGCTGGTCCAGCTCGTGACCATGGTGCACGAATACCAGGAAGTGGCTCTTGCCGTGAAAATGCTCGGCGAGGTGATGAATCAGAGGCCTGAGCGCGACGGTCGGAAAGATGGGCTGCGGCCCGACCTTGCCGGCAAAATCGAGTTCGAAAGTGTCTCTTTTCGCTACGGATCCGAAGGATCGCCGGCGCTTGATGATGTCTCCTTCACCGTCGAGCCAGGATCGATCTTCGGGATCGTGGGACGGAGCGGCTCAGGCAAGACGACTCTCACCAGGCTGATTTCGGGCATGTATCCGGTGCAGCAGGGGCTGCTGCGCATCGACGGATATGACTCGAGGGAGCTCGACCTCGCGCATCTGCGCCGAAACCTTGGGATCGTCCTGCAAGACAATTTCCTGTTTCGCGGGACGATTCGCGACAATATCGCCTGCGTGAAACGTGATGCCACCTTTGCCGAGGTCGTCGCTGCAGCTCAGCTCGCAGGCGCCGACGAGTTCATCGAACGGTTGCCGCGTGGCTTCGACACCATGCTTGAGGAGGATGCATCGAACCTGTCCGGCGGGCAGAAGCAGCGGCTCGCGATTGCGAGAGCTCTGATCGTCAATCCAAGGATCTTGATTTTCGATGAAGCGACGAGTGCCCTCGATGCCGAAAGCGAAATGATCATCAGGCGCAATCTCCGCCGTTTGGCGGCAGGACGTACCGTTATCGTCGTCTCGCATCGGTTGTCGATGCTGACCGAAGCAAGCCAGATCCTGGTGATGGACCGCGGCCGAATCGTCGATATGGATCGCCACGACCACCTCCTGTCGAAATGCACTATCTACAGGCATTTGTGGAATCAACAGATGAAGCAGATTGCATGAGGGAGACAGGTCCATCACGGGCGGATGTGAATCCGAACGGTCTCGTTCCGGCCAGATCGGTCGAGCGCCGCCGCAAGTTATTCAGGCCAGTACCGAGGCGAGCGCCAGTCATCGCCGAATTCCAGTCCGATGCGACCGAACTCGAGCAGCAAGCGCCACCGCGGTTCGCGCGCTTCACCCTTTACGGCGTACTTGCACTAATTGCTTTCGTGGTCATCTGGGCTTCCGTTTCGCAGGTGGAGATGATCGTCACGGCGCAGGGAAAACTTACCACGACGCGTCCCAACCTGGTCGTGCAGCCGTTGGAAACGTCGGTCATACGCGAGATCCACGTCAAGGCCGGTGATCGCGTCAACCGCGGCGACGTTCTGGCGACGCTCGATCCGACGTTTTCGCAGGCGGATTTCGACCAACTGCGCGGCAGAGTGGCTGGATTCGATGCGTCGATCGATCGTCTGAGCGCTGAATTGAACGGAATCGAGTATGCCGTCAAAGAGCTGACGAACGCGGATCAGATCCTGCAAGGCAAGTTGTTCTTGCAGAGGAGAGCCGCCTACGAGGCGCAGATTCAGAACTACGACGCACAGATCGCATCCGCGCAAGCCAATCTCAAGACGGCACAGAATGAAGAGGCGGTTCTCCTTCAACGGCTCGACACGATGCGTTCGATTGAAGCGATGCGGACCACGCTGATGGATAAGGAGGTCGGTTCGAGGCTGAACTTCCTGCTGTCTCGCGATGCTCGGCTCGAGGTCGAAAGCAATCTGGCGCGTGTTCGCGGCAGTATCGCCGATAGTACCCATCGGCTGGAGAAGGCCCGCGCTGATCAGAAAGTGTTCGCCGAGGAGTTTCGTCGCACCACCTATCAGGAACTGGTGGATACGCTGCCGAAGCGCAATAGTGCAGCAGAGGAATTGAAGAAGGCCGAGCTTCGTCGACAGTTGATCATCCTGCAGGCGCCGGCAGATGCCGTGGTGCTGGATATCGCGAACCGAACAGTCGGCTCGGTGGTTCGCGAGGCCGAAACGTTGTTTGTTCTGGTTCCGCGCGACGTGCCGCTTCAGGCGGAGGTCAACGTCGAGGGGCGGGATATCGGTCAGGTGGCGCTCGGACAGTCGGTTCGGATCAAGTTCGAAGCGTTTCCCTTCCAGAAGTATGGAACTGCAACGGGAGAAGTCCGCGTCATCAGTCAGGATACGTTCTCCCCGGATACGAAGGCCGAAGGTGCGCGCCGCGCGCCAGCTCCCTATTACCGCGTACTGGTCGATTTGTCGGACACGCACCTTCGGCTGCCGGCTGAACGCATTCAACTGATTCCGGGTATGGCGGTGACGGCCGAACTGAAAGTCGGCAAGCGCACCGTGATCTCCTACTTCCTCTATCCATTGCTACGCGGACTGGATGAAAGCATCCGGGAGTACTAGGTAATTCAGCGTAGATGCCGGTTCAGGTAGATCAGTCCTCATCCGGAGAGGGCGCGCGCTCGCGAGAGTCGAACTACGCCCTTTGAGGCTTGGTGCTGCAGCCCGAACATGGCCGCCGGGCGCACACCCAACGTCTGGATGGATGTTTCCCGACCAGTAAAATCGCTCGCAGGAGGCGTGATCTCCAAACGCTCAATGTGTTGCTTGTCTGTCCACCTGCCGCCTGAGAGCACTAGGCCTTAGCAGATACTTCGTCCAACGTCCCTCTGCTGACTGCACTTCAGGGCCGAAGTATGCCTTCGGGGTGGCATTACAGGCGATTGTCGAAGAGTGCTGCGCGCGCTGTCGGGTGCGCGTGTCGGCACTTGCATCGAACTGACGGAGGAAGTCGCGGCGATGGAGGGCAAGAGCGCCGCACGCTGTTTCATTCCATATCGTCAACCGCGGGGCCGAAAGCTTCAAAGTCGCGAACAAATACCGCGAGAAAATAGGGACGGATCTAAAATTTTAATTTATTTATCTTCTTGAAAATAACCGCCCGGACGGTATTATAGAATAATAATTAAATGCTGTTTCGATTGAATAATACATTTTTCTTCAGAGGGTTGCGGTGCGTGCGTGGATGTTTGCGATGGTCCTTCGATACTCAAGGTATGGCCGACACCGTCGATCTCGCGAGCGCGGTTGTGGGCTGGCCGGCGTTCGACATCTTCGCATGCGCAGTGGGCGTCGCCTCGTATGTAGTTCCACCGCGAATGGCCGGACCGCATTTGTCAGGAGCCAAGTCGCGTGTGGTGGCGGTACGTCACCTTGTTCGCATGTCAAACGCATCTATGAAGGACTCGCGTTATGATTTTCGTAACAGTCGGAACGCAAGTGCAATTCGACCGTCTGATCCGAACGGTCGACGAATGGGCCGGTGCACGCGCAAGGAGCGATGTTTTCGCTCAGATCGGGCCATCAAACTATCCATTCAAGCACATCCGTACCGAGCGGTTCATTGACCCAAGTCGATTCAAAAGTTGCGTCGAGGCGGCAAGCGTGGTGATCGCTCATGCAGGCATGGGCTCCATTATCACCGCCCTCGAGCTCGGAAAACGAATTATCGTCATGCCACGCCGTGCGAGCCTGGGTGAACACCGAAACGATCATCAGATCGCAACGGCAAAACAGTTCGCCGCGCAAGGCCGTATTGAGGTCGCTTTCGAAGAACGGGAATTAACGGACAAATTGGATCAGTTGGACATCGTCAATCGATGCGAACGCCTCGGTGGTGAAGCATCGCCGCAGCTGATCATGGCAATTCGGAGTTTCATCGAAACGGGACATGTTCGTTCCGGACCTAACAGCGCTTCAGCTTAGGCGGTGGATATGAAAATGCGATACGGCCGAGCCTTTTCTCCTGTCCAGTCGTGCCGTAACGATGACGGAGACCTCCGCCTAAGCCAGCAACGAAGATTGCCAAAAGCGCACCGCTCTGCTCGACGTCGCCATGGCAACCGTGAGCTGGAATGTCCTAGACACACTGCGCGTCTGTCCGTGTTCACTTGGCCGCGGAGGTCAGCGGTGTGGCCATCGCCAGGACTGTCGAACTAACCTTTCAAGTTGAAAACCTCACGCGAGTTTTGATCACTGGTGCAGTTATGTCGAACGATACAGTTGGCATTGGGGTTGTCGGATACGGCTATTGGGGACCGAACCTGGTCCGCAATTTCGCTGCTCATCCTTCGGTACGTCTAGTTGGTATAAGCGACCTTGATCCGGAGAAGCTCGCGACCAGCAAGCGTCTTTATCCGGGAGCGATAACGACGTCCTGTTACGACGAATTGTTCAAGAACCCGGCCATCGATGCCGTGGCCATCGCTACGCCGGTTCATACACATTATGAATTGGCGCTATCCGCGCTCAAGGCGGGAAAGCACGTTCTGGTTGAAAAGCCGCTGGCACAAAGTTCAGATCTGGCCCGACGCCTGATCGATGAGGCAGCTCGGCGCGGTCTAATACTGAGCGTGGATCACACTTTCGTCTATACGCCGGCCGTGCGGAAAATCCGCGAGCTCTTGCTTAAGAAGGAGCTCGGTGAAGTCTATTACTACGACAGCACGCGGGCCAGCCTTGGCCTGTTCCAGAGCGACGTCAACGTGATCTGGGACTTAGCGGTGCACGACATTTCGATTATCCACCATATCTTGGATGAGAGGCCTGTTGCAGTTTCGGCGACGGGATCGTGCCATGTGGCCGGCTCGCCGGAAAGCATGGCCCATATCACATTGTTCTTCGATAGCACATGCGTTGCCCATATCAGCGTCAACTGGCTCTCGCCAATCAAGGTCCGCCAGACGTTCATTGGAGGCAGCAAGAAGATGATCGTCTATGACGATCTTGAACCGACGGAAAAGATCAAGGTGTATGACAAGGGTATCACCGTGGACGGCCCCTCCGATCACGCCCATCAATTCCGGATCGGTTATCGGGCTGGAGATATGTGGGCGCCCCACGTCGCTCCTAAGGAAGCGCTGCAGGTCGAGGTCGAGCATTTCATCGCTTGTGTGCGCAATGGGACGCCACCGATCTCGAGTGGCATGTCCGGACTGCGGGTGATCGAGGTCCTGGAGGCTGCATCTCGGTCGATCGCCGAACACGGCAAGCCGGTCCTACTGAAACGGCAGGAGTACAGGAGTCCGGAACGTGCGACGGCGACGGTTTGAAGCATTGGCGGGCGACACGGTATCCGCGAACAGCGCGACGGTCTCGCGATGAATTCGGTAGAACGTTCCATCCTGTTTTCAGCGGCCGACCGCTATGGCAGCCTTATCCTGGTCTTCGTTGCCACCGCTATCCTCGCTCGTCTGCTTTCGCCGGCAGAATTCGGGGTCTATGCAGTCGTCACTGCCATCACGACGGTGATTGGCGCATCCTTTTTTGAGTTCGGGGGCGGAAACTATCTGATTCAGAAGCGTGAATTATCCACGGCGGACGTTCGCTCCGCGTTCACCATCACGCTCGGAATATCGGTAGCAATTGCGCTTCTGCTGTTCGTGCTTGCGGGCCCGCTCTCGGAGCTCTTTGCCCAGGACAGTCTCAGAAAGGGCATCCAGGTGGCGGCGCTGAATTTTGTTCTAGTCCCGTTTCACGGGACAACATCCGCTCTGCTCCGCCGCGACATGAAATTCGGCACGCTGGCCGTGTGCAACCTGGCAACCGGAGCGGCGACGGCCGTCGCATCGATCGTGCTTGCGATGGCGGGATTCAGCTACATGGCGCCAATCTGGGGCGGATTGGCGGGGAGCATTGTATTCACCGTGATGCTGCTTGCCAATCATCGGGACTGGGGCGTCTTGCGTCCATCGCTGCTCGGGCATCGCGAGGTAGTCAACTTCGGTCTTTACTCCAGCGCGGTCAGCGTCATCAATCTCGTCTACAATCTGGCGCCGCAGCTGCTGCTCGCCAAGATCCTGGATTTTGGATCTGTCGGTCTGTACACCCGGGCTACCAATCTGACACAAATGTTCGACCGGCTCGTCGCGCAGGCTCTAAATCCTGTCATTATGCCGGCGATTGTCGCACAACGCAGGGCAGGGGCGGATCTGAAGGCCGTCTATCTCGAGGCAGTTGAACTCCTTTCGGCTGTGCAGTGGCCGTTCTTGATTTTTGTCGCGCTCATGGCTCAGCCGATCGTTCTGATTTGGCTCGGGCAGACGTGGCTGGAAATAGTTCCCTTGGTCCGCATTCTCTGCATTGCAAATCTTGCGCTATTCGCGGCTTGCCTTACCTATCCCGTGTTCCTCGCTGTTGGAAGCGTACGCGACGCCTTGGTCTCTTCGCTCATCTCGCTACCACCTTCGCTTCTGGTCGTTCTGGGCGCATCGTTTTTCGGCGTAGAGGCTGTCGCAAGCGCGGCCCTCGCAACACTGCCGTTCCAGACCGCCGTGGTGATATATTTCCTCAAACGTCATCTGGCCTTCAGTTCAGGGGAGTTTTTCCGCGCCTCTCTGAAGAGCGGCCTGGTGACGTTCGCTATGGCCCCCGGTGTACTGGCTTGCGCCGCATTGATCGAAGCGGGCATGCTTACTTCCCTGACCGGCCTGATACTGTCGTTCCCCATTGGCGGCCTCGGCTGGTGGTGCGGATTGACAATGACCGGCCATCCGCTGCTGCATCAGCTTCGCCACGTTGCAGACGGGCTCTTCCGGAGTGCGCCGAGGCTGCGTCGATCACGTCCGGCATAATCTGGAGGACAACCATGCCTATAACGAAGGATGTGAAGCTAGGCCGTGACGTCAGGATATTTCATCCCGAGCTGGTCAACCTGTATGGTTGCACCGTTGGCGATGAGAGCAAGATTGGAGCCTTCGTCGAGATTCAGGCGGGGGCAAAGATAGGTGCGCGTTGTAAGATTTCGTCGCATACCTTCGTCTGCGAGGGCGTCACGATCGAAGACGAAGTTTTCATCGGCCACGGTGTGATGTTCACGAACGACAAATATCCGAAGGCGACAACCGCAAATGGTCGTCCTCAGCTGGCTTCGGACTGGACACTTCAGCGCACTCACGTCGGTAGGAGAGCCTCCATCGGCTCGAATGCGACCATTCTATGCGGCGTGACGATCGGAGAGGGGGCCTCCGTAGGTGCGGGAGCGGTGGTGACAAAGGACATTCCCCCCGGCGCAGTCGTGGCCGGCGTGCCTGCTCGGATTCTGGCCGCCGCTGACGACGGGGTGCCAAGCGGTCGTAGCTCAGCAGAGCCGCTTCAGAAAGACTATCACCGGTAATATATATTCTGCTTGAATTTAACGCTTGATTAAATTTAATAGTGGGATTTAAATAGCTGATATAATGTCGATCAAATCAAGGCTTTGAATCTTGATACCCTTCCTGGACCTGAAAGCGCAATACAGCCAGATCAAGCCGGAAATCGACGCCGCAGTGGCGAGGGTCGTCAGTAGCGGGCACTTTGTGCTCGGACCCGAGGTCACAGCCTTCGAGGAACGCTTTGCAAACTATTGCAGGACCACCGCTTGTCGCGCGGTGAACAGTGGCACCTCGGCGCTTCACCTTGCCTTGCTGGCGGCCGGCGTCGGATCCGGTGACGAAGTCATCACGGTCTCCATGACGTTCGTCGCAACAACCGCAGCTATTCTCTACAGCGGCGCCAGGCCGGTATTTGTCGACGTTGACCCGGTAACATGGACGATGGATCCCAGCTTGATCGAAGCTGCGATCACACCGCGAACCAAGGCGATTCTGCCAGTTCACCTCCACGGGCTGATGGCCGACATGGATCCGATAATGGCCATAGCGCGTCGTCACGGGCTGGTCGTCATTGAGGACGCCGCGCAGGCGCACGGCGCGGAATATCGCGGACGTCGCGCAGGCTCGATCGGCGATCTGGGATGTTTCAGCTTTTATCCGGGCAAGAACCTCGGAGCGTTTGGCGAGGGTGGGGCGGTCGTCACCGACCGGCCTGAATTCGCACGCCGCGTGTCCCTGTTGCGGGATTGGGGGCAGGAAACGAAGTACGACCACGTCATTGCCGGATACAACTATCGCATGGACGAAATCCAGAGCGCGGTGCTGAATGTCAAGCTGGACTATATTGAGCATTGGACGGATGCACGTCGGTCGCTGGCTGAGCGATACAATGCGCTGCTTTCTGGTCTTCCATTCGCGCGTCCCCAGCCGCCCCAGTACGCCCGCCACGTGTATCACGTCTATGCGGTCAGATCGGAGCGCCGCGACGACGCGCTGAACCGGTTGCGTGATGCCGGGATTGGCGCCGGGATTCACTATCCCGTCCCAGTGCATCTGCAGAGGGCATATGCAGAACTCGGCTATCGGGCCGGTGATCTCCCCGTCACTGAGATGCTCGCGAACGACTTCCTCTCTCTTCCCATCTATCCCGAGTTGCCGCCGGAACGGACGGCCGAGGTTGTCGGAATATTGAGGAGTGCGGCGCTGCGGCCTAGCGCAGACATCAGCACCCGGTCGGAGCATCCACAAAGCTTCATGACATGGTCCCACAACAGGAGAGCGTCTTGATCGATATCAAGGGTAAACGCGTTCTGGTCACCGGCGGTGCGGGATTTATCGGCTCCCACATCGTTGATCTGCTCTGCGACGAGGGCTGCATCGAGATTGTTGCCCTCGACAACATGATCAGAGGCCGGCCGGAAAATCTCCGGCGGGCGCTCGGGCGTGGGCCCGTAAGGCTGGTTCACGGCGACATTCGCGATCGCAAGCTGATGGAAGCGTTGGTCAAGGCTGCCGACATCGTCTTTCACCAGGCCGCGCTCCGCATCACTCATTGTGCGGCCGAACCGCGCCTGGCTAAGGAGGTCATGGTGGATGCCACCTACGACCTGCTGGAGCTGTGCATCAAGCACGATATTGAGAAGATCATCGCGGCCTCTTCGGCATCGGTATATGGCATGGCCGAGGAGTTTCCGACGACAGAGCGGCAGAATGCCTACAATAACCGAACCCTATATGGGGCCGCCAAGGCGTTTAACGAAGGGCTACTGCGGGCTTTCAACGATGCATGCGGCCTCGACTATGTGGCATTCCGGTATTTCAACGTCTATGGCAGCCGGATGGACATCCACGGACGGTACACCGAGGTCTTGATCCGCTGGATGGAGCGGCTGGAAGCCGGATTGCCTCCCGTTATCTTTGGCGACGGCCGTCAGACCATGGATTTCGTCCACGTCCGCGACGTCGCGCGTGCCAACATCCTTGCCGCCAGGGCAAAGATTACCGATGAGGTCTTCAACGTCGGCAGCGGCACTGAAACAAGCCTGACCGAGCTGGCTACGGTACTTGCGTCGGTGATGGGACACCGCGGCCTCACGCCTGAATTCGCGCCGGAGCGCTCGGTCAATCCAGTACCGCGACGGCTGGCCTCGACGGGTAAGGCAGAGCGTTTGCTGGGCTTCCGCACCACGGTTTCGCTGGAGCAAGGGCTCGCAGATCTCGTGAAATGGTGGCGATCCGAGCGCGAGCTCGCTTCGGAACATCAGCGGCAGGCAGCGGCATCGTGATTCCGATCGCAATGTCGCTACTTGCAGATCAAGAGACCGAAGCGGCGCGCCTGGCCGTTCTCTCTGCTTGGGCGTCGGAGCGTTCGAGGCCGAGGCGGAACGCGCGGCCCTGCCATCCGGCTAGGTTCGGTAGAGTCCGCAGACGGGGGTGAGCACGGGTTCGCCCCTGTAGTCGGCTCGGTCGATGCCTGTGCGGCGCCCGCGCAAAGCCATCGGCTGTGAGGCTGAACCACCCCATGAGGCTGATCGAACCTGTGGCAGCCTCAGAGAGGTACGCAAATTTGATCGATCTCGACCGGACCATTCATGATTTCGATCGTCGTCCCAGCCCACAATGAGAGTTCTGTGATCGCACGGACGTTGAGGCAATGGGTTGGCAACCCAGCTTCGGACCAGATCCGTGTGGTCGTCGTCTGCAACGGGTGCTCAGACGACACTGCGAACGTCGCCCGGCGTTTCGGCCCAGCCGTCAATGTTGTGGAATCGAACATCGCAAGGAAGACCCACGCACTGAACCTTGGCGATCAAATCGCGGACGTTTTTCCGCGGATTTATGTTGATGCCGATATTCTGATTACCGTTGATGCCATTCTGGCTTTGGCAAGCCGCCTCGATGAAGGTGGCGTTTTGGCGGTCGCGCCTACAGCCGACATCAATCTGGCAGGCTGTTCCTGGCTGGTCCGTAAATACTTCGGAATCCGGTCACGGCTGCCATCCTCGCGTGAGGGTATCGGCGGTTCTGGCGTGTATGCCTTATCTGAGGCGGGACGCAAGCGGTTCGGCCAATTTCCAGACATCACCGCTGATGACACCTTTGTTCGACTTCAGTTCAGACCAGAAGAGCGGGAGACACTGCCCCGCGTTAGGTCCATGGTATTCGCCCCACGCACTCTGCTGCAGCTTATCGCCGTCAGAACTCGTGCCTACAGGGGAACATTCGAGCTCGCCCGGCGCTTTCCTGAACTGCGTGTCAACAAGGGACCGGCGAATGGCCGGGCGCTCATTGCGCTGTTCAAGGAACCTCGCTTATGGGCCGGACTATTGATTTATTGTGGGGTCAACATTGCCGCTCGCTGTAAGGCTACCCTGGGTTCCCGACTTGGAGCTCATCGTTGGCAACGCGACGACACTTCCCGTGCGGTACTATCAGATTCAATCAAGTAAGATTCTAATTCGGCTGGCCTGACAGGAAATCGGACGTGCCGCGCATATAAATCGCTTGATTTTAAATAGCGGCATGTTAATTTAAATTAAAATATTAAATGCAGGCGCCGAGGACCCGATCCGTTCATGGGAGCTTGCGAGCTTGCAGCGTTCTAGGGAGGCCAGCCCATGCTTCTCAGCCCGGTTTTTCACCGCAAGACGTTGCTCAAGAACAACACGCCGCGGTCACCCGGCACTCGGCCGAAACTGCTGGCGGTCTCTTCGGGTGGGGGCCATTGGGTGCAGCTGTTGCGGATCAAACCCGCCTTCGAGCATTGCGAAGTCACGTTCGTCACCGTCCACGACTCCTATCAAGCCCAGGTGCCCGACCACAAATTCTACCTTGTCAATGATGCTAACCGGTTGACCAAAATCGCGCTGTTGAAGGCGGCGCGCAGAATGGCCTGGATCGTTTGGAATGAAAGGCCGGACATCGTCGTTTCGACGGGTGCCGCTCCGGGATATTTGGCACTACGGTTTGGACAAATGATGGGTGCGCGCACTATCTGGCTCGACAGCATCGCCAACATCGAGCAGCTTTCGATGTCGGGAGACCGTATTGGTCATTGCGCCGACCTCTGGCTGACGCAGTGGCCCCATCTGGCGCGACCTGAGGGACCTCATTACACAGGCGCGGTGCTATGAGTTTCCTGGCGGTCGGAATGCCGTCACAGCTGGACCAGCAGCTCCATGTCTTCGCGCATCGTGATTTCTCGTGAAGGCATTGCTTGCATGATTACCTCAAGCTTGAAAGTGGATGATAGTCATGCCTCCTCGAGGGAGACTGGATCGCAGTTGCCCCCGGGCGACCATCTGCGCTGACGCGGTGGTGTCGCGTGACGTTCGGCTACGCGACCGTAGTGTCGTGCGCATCGGCTGCAGGAAGGCATGTTGGCGCCTGACAGCTGCCCCCGATAGTGGCGACATCTACATTAGAT
Source organism: Bradyrhizobium sp. BRP23 (assembly GCF_020194135.1). Classification (NCBI taxonomy): domain Bacteria; kingdom Pseudomonadati; phylum Pseudomonadota; class Alphaproteobacteria; order Hyphomicrobiales; family Nitrobacteraceae; genus Bradyrhizobium; species Bradyrhizobium sp. BRP23. Next base: position 544,260 of record NZ_JADYVW010000002.1, read on the forward strand.
TGATTTATTATCGTTGGGTTAATTGACTTAATATAATAATCTATGACAAATAAATCGCGGCGCCGCATCGCGCTCCAGGAATAGGAATAGTCCTTGATGCCCTTGTCAGGTTTGAAAGCTCAAGATCGTCGGGCCAGTTCTGAGATCGATGTAGCGCCAAGTCCGGGCAGGGGTTGGTCTGGGCGGCTCGCCAGCAGGAGGGCGATAATCCCGTGATTCCGATCGCATTACCGTTGGTTGCTGAGGAGGAGGCCGACGCAGCTCGCGCAGCTGTGCTCTCCGGCTGGGTCTCGCAGGGCCCCCAGGTGGCAGCCTTCGAGCGCGATTTTGCGGCCCTGGTCGGTGCGCCTTATGCCTGCGCCGTTTCCAACTGCACAACCGCCCTGCATTTGGCGCTCGTCGCCCTGGAGATTGGGCCTGGCGACGAGGTCATCACGGCCAGCCACTCGTTTATCGCCACGGCCAATTGCATCCGATATTGCGGCGCGACTCCGGTCTTTGTCGACATCGATCCCGGTACATACAATATCGACCCTAACCGGATTGCCGAAGCGATCACTCGGCGCACACGCGCGGTGATCGCCGTCCACCAGATGGGTATGCCCTGCGATCTGACAGCCCTCGCCACGCTGGCCGATCGCCAGGGCATCATCTTGATCGAGGATGCGGCGTGCGCCGCCGGCAGCCAGATCCGAGTGGATGGCAGCTGGGAGCGCGTCGGCAAGCCGCATGGACGGATCGCCTGCTTCTCCTTTCATCCCCGCAAGGTCATCACGACCGGCGAGGGTGGGATGCTCACCACCTCCGATGCGAAGCTCGACCATAAGTTCAGGCTGTTGCGCCAGCATGGCATGAGCGTTCCGGACATCGTGCGGCACGGCTCACAGCAGGTGATCTTCGAGGACTATCTGGTAGTCGGCTACAACTACCGCATGACCGATATACAGGCTGCGGTCGGACGCGAGCAGCTCGAGCGGCTGCCTGCACTGGTGTCTCGACGCCGCGCGATCGCGGCCCGCTATCGAGAAATGCTCGGCAATTTCGGAGGCCTGAGACTGCCGATCGAGCCCGAATGGGCGCGGTCCAACTGGCAGAGCTATTGCGTTGGGCTGCCGGACCGCGTCGACCAGCTCAAGATCATGCAAAGCCTGCTAGATCAGGGCATCGCGACTCGACGCGGCATTATGTGCTCGCACCGGGAAGCGCCCTACGCCAAGGACAAGCACCGCCACGATCTGCGGCACTCCGAGTTCGCGCAGGACAATTCGATTCTGTTGCCAATTTACGCGCAGATGAACGAGGAAGACCAGGAGCGGGTCGCCTGCGCGTTGCGAAGGGAGCTCCAAGCCTCTGCATTGTAATAGGCCGCGTTCCTCAAGGCCCAAGACGCTCTGTGCGTTCTTCATGGCGCGTCATCGAGCAAGTTACGGCTTAGGCTTATCAAAGTGCGGATCCACAATAGGCGAGTTATTCCAAATGCAAAAGCCGCTTGTTAGCTTTGTCGTCCCTTGCTACCGACTGGCTGCTTTCTTGCCAGAATGTGTCGACAGCATCCTCTCGCAGACCTTTGAGGATTTCGAAATCCTCATCATGGATGATTGCTCTCCGGACAACACGGAAGAAGTTGCCAGAACATTCACAGACAGCCGCGTTACCTATGTCAGGAACGAGCAGAACCTGGGAGCGCTCCGGAATTACAACAAGGGAATACTCTTAAGTCGAGGGAAGTACGTTTGGCTTATATCGGCTGATGATCGCTTGCGCCGACCGTACATACTGCAAAGATACGTCGAAACCCTGGAAAATCATCCGGAGGTCGGCCTCGCGTTCTGCCCCGGGGTTAGCCTGAGACGTGGAAAAGAAGGTGCAGTGATAGATTACTCGACCTATGGAGACGTCGATACGATCGTCAGGGGAGAGGAGATCATCAAGCACTCATTGAAAGTAAAAGGAAATGCGATTCTGGCTGCGTCGGTGCTTGTTCGACGTGACTGTTACGAGAAACTGAGCCTCTATCCGGTCGACGTGGTATGGGCCGGAATTCCGGTCGATTTCATATGGGGCGGCGATTGGTACATGTGGCTATTGTTCTCCTTGAACTATCACGTCGCATACTTTGCAGAGCCGATGGTGTGTTACCGTGAACATGAACTCAGTATGACAAACGCCATCACTCAAGAGAAGATCGATATCTGCTGGCACTCCGAGTTGGCCGTCATCACGATGATATCGCAGGCTGCCAAGGAGAAAGGCGCCCTGACAGTATATAAGGCTTGCTTGGGTGCGCTCGCCAACTTCTATGCCAAACATTGTGCCTCAAAACCCTATTCGTGGATGGGGCAGACATCCTGGTCCACTATAGATCTTCAGCAGGTGGAAGCGACACTCGATCGCAGCCCTTATACTGAGCAGGAGAAGGCGTGGATCCGTTCACGCATTATGGTGGCGCTGGCTGAGATCTATTATTCAGAGGGCGATTCTGTATCAGCGAGATCATACTATTTGAAGGGATTGAAGCTGAAGCCTTTCATGCTGCCGGTGTTCTTGAAATTGATTGTGCTTTCATTCGGTGGTCCAGGCCGGCAGGTTCGCGAGTTGCTGCGAACCGCTCGAGAGCATTTGGTGCGAGGCTGATTGAAGGATCAGTTTCCGAGTTTAACCGACTCTTTTGCTGTAAGTTCGATGAAGAAGACCCTAGTGATCAGCGACAGGTTTCCTCTGCCTGAGAAGTTTGGCGCTGACATCAGAACCATGAATCTCGCACGATACTTTGCCGGCCTTGGGCCCGTCGATATTGCGTATCTCTCGGATTTGCCCTCCGGCCTGCGACGGATGGCAGGAGCGGGGGGACATCTCGAAAAGGAGGACGTATTCTCCGGGAAGTATTGTTTACAGAAGCTGGAGTACCCTAGAACCTTGCGGGGACGGTTCGGAATGTCGGTCCGTGGCTTTCCGTATCCCGTTAGAGAGTATAGCAAAGCCTCGATGGAGAAGTTGGTCGCGCTAATAGAGTTTGGCGGCTACGATTTTGTGCTGGTGCGATACCTCCGGAATACCGCCGGGCTTTTTGGATTGTCACAGACGGCGAAAATGAAGGTCATCGTTGATATTGATGACGTCCTGACTCTTTCACTCTATGATACGCTGTTTACCCCGACGAATAATGCCTTGAGGAAACTGTTCCGTGCCATCAACAAGGTGCTCCTGACTTACTATCAAACTCGTTGTGTGACCGCCTTTGGCGCCTGCTTGGTATGTTCCGAGAAGGATAAATTGGATCTGTGGGGTGAAAAGGCCTCTGAAAGTATCTTCGTTGTGCCAAACACGTTGGGGATGAGAGGTCCAGGAAAACTCCCCATGGGGAGCGGGTTCGCCGGCCGACACATTTTGCTGTTTATTGGTGCGCTTCACTATCAGCCTAATGTCAGCGGCTTGCTCTGGTTTTTGGAGAACGTGTATCCGCTCTACAGGAATGTGTACCCCGATGCCGTTCTTTTGGTTGTTGGACGTGACCCATTGCCAGAGGTGATCGAAGCTTGCGCTCGCTCAAAGGGAGTCGAGTTGCATCCCGATGTCCCTGATGTCGTCGAGTACTACAAGGACTGTAGAGCGGTTGTTGTGCCATTGCTCGAGGGTAGCGGGACGCGGTTAAAGGTTTTGGAGGCGGCACTCTTGGAGAGGCCCATTATCTCTACAAGGAAAGGTGTAGAAGGGCTGGATGTCGTCTCTGGCGTTCATTTTTTGGAGTTCAATGATGATCGTAGCTTTTGCGAGGCGTATAGGGCCTTAAGCAGCGAATCGGTCTATGACGCGCTTGTGGCAAGCGCTGAAACCATGGTTCTAGAAAGATATTCAAACAGCGCTCTTTCTGCGTCAATGAGCAAGGTGGTTGCATATATCGATTCAAGGAAGGCCAAAATGTCCTCGCCGAGGTCTCACACCCCCGCAGGGCAACCTTCCGATGAAGCTTTCAATTAGCTACGAATTCTCATCCGTCCAGAGCGCCACTGCCCAGGTGCGGGACCGGGAGGACCCCTGCAGTCCGCGCCGCATGTCGCAGGCTTGGCCGATCTCTTAGTCAATCGCTCTCATGCCCTTGCACTTCAAGCGTGAGCCTCGGCTTGGACTTACGGTGATCCAGCCCTAGGCAGCGTTCAGCAGGAAAGCTACCTGGTCGCCCTGCTGTTCAATATTCAGCGTTGCCGCCCTCTTGGCAAACTCTCTCATTTCCCGCCGGCTGAACACATCATCTGGTCTGGATGATGCGAGCGGCTTGGAGCTCCTGTACATTTCGCTTCCCCAGAACTGAAATGCAGTCGAGTCGTCGATTGATTGCCTAACACGCAAACCACAGCGCTCCGCCAATGCACTCATTCCCTTGCGAGAGGGTATCACAACGTGGCGCGGCGCATCCAGTTGCACCCAGTTCGGGCCGTACTCTCTCCACGCATGCGAGGATGAAGTTGGGATGCGAACCAGAATGCGGCCACCGGGCGCAAGTAGCCTTCTTGCATTGCTAAGACTTTGGTCCGGCTCAGGCATGTGTTCTAACGAATGATTGAACATGATGAAGTCGAACTCGCCGGACATACTCTGAAGATCCGATTTTCGAATCGTCACGGCACCTGCTGTTGGTTCGACAATGTAGGGATCGACTCCTGTAAGATTCTTGAACCCTGCCGCAGACATTCTGTAAAGAAGTTTCCCGGACCCGCAGCCTACGTCAAGCACCCGAGAACAGGGATTAATTCCAAAGCATCCGATGACCGCTACGATGGGGTCGTACCTCACAAAGGACGCCACGGCTCCCAATATGCTTTTGGTGCCAAGTGCGTGCGCGTCCCTGACGGCAGTAACACGCGAATTTCGCGACGGTCTGGAGAATGAGTAATACCCATCGGGGTAAAGGCGACTCTCATCGGCTACGTCCGATAAGCGCTGGATCGTCCCACAATCACTACATTCCTGGTACTCAAACCGCTCTTTTGTGCCAAACATCATCTCAATAAAGACGTGGTGGCGATGTTCGCTGTCTGACAAGCAAGTTTTACAAATCATATCGAGTACCTAGCCACAACGGCGGATCGACTGCCGGCTCAGCGATCGGTGAGGCCGTAGAGGTGCAGTGTCCTCACTATGATGCGAAACTGACGAGCTTGCCGACGCCTTCGGCCTGATCGCTCTGTCCAACCTTCTTGATCGGGCCGTCACTTTGCATGCCCCGCCTGTCGTTCTCGCCGGGTTGCGGCCCGCGGGCAATCAAGCGGAACTCCGTTGGCGCCCGGGGTCGAAGCTTCTTGCATCTGCAATGAATATAATAAACAAACTGCCGGCTGTCCAAATTAAATAGGCAAGGATCGCATGTTTAATTCCGAGAGCTTCCTCTTAAAGTTCAACCGAAGCCCGCGTCGCCCGGGATTAGGCTGCGCCGGCGTGGGCTTTGCCGGCCGCACCCCGTAAACGTTGAGCATGGTCGGGGCGCGAGGCCGGTATTTCAGTCGAAGCTCGATGTTATAATATAACCAAGGCGCCTCCCTTATATTTAAATAGATGGCGATTGAAAATTAAATCAGATTTAATTATGTTGAGGCGCGGAGGAGCCTTCCGAGGGGCTCCGGGTCTGACAGGCGGGATGCGATGCGTCCTGAGGCGACACGGAGTTTTATTCTTGAGTGCAGACAAAGCGGTGAGTAGGCGGAATTTCATGTGCTTGCGGACTGCGTCTCCGGCGGAACCCGAGAAAGCCATTCTTGGTTTGCGCGCTGAAAATTGCAGAAAGTCTGGCGAGCGAACCGGGAGGTCGTGCAGATGGCGCCGGCGTGTCAGGCTCGACTGAGCAGGAGCATTTCGTGATGTCCAAGGCACATCCGCCCAAGGCTGGAGGAAGGGCTGAAGACCCCTTGGTCACGGTCGTGATGTGCGTGTACAACGCTGGTAAATATTTTCGACCGTCGCTGTTGAGCATAATTAATCAGACATACAGGAATCTGGATATTCTTATTGTCGATGATGGCAGTTCGGACGGTTGCTTCAGCTCAGTTCAGGATTTGCTGATAGACGAGCGTGTTCGCGTGATCCATCAAGCGAACTCAGGCAAGCCTGTTGCTATCAATCGAGCGCTCGATCAGATCCGCGGCGAGTTCTACGCAATTCAAGACGCGGATGACATCAGCTATCCAACTAGAATCGAAAAGCAGGTTCGTGCGCTGCTCAACAACCCGCATTTGGCTGCCGTATTCTGCGGCAACGAGCTCATCATCAACGAGAGATTCATGGCACCCGTGTTTTCGCCGAAAAGCGAGAGCGACTGCCAGTCCGAGATCAGGGCCTTTCAAATGCCGGCTCTCGATCCCACGGGAATGTTTCGAATGTCATTGGTTGGCGATATACGGTTCGAGCCATCATTAAAGGTTGCCGAGACCTGCGATTATATATGGAGAGTCGGGGAGGTGCATCCGATGATCGTATTGGGGGAGTGCCTTTATGCCTACCGCATTCTTCCCAATTCCCTCAGCCGACGGGCGCCAACCTGGCGGAAGCAGTTTGAGGTCGATGTCTTCAGGCGAGCATGCGAGCGGCGCGGTTTGCGGTTTGAGCAGGGTTGCGCGGATGCGATGTGCGGCTACAGACGATCTAACAACAGTTTATTGGACAACAACATCGCCGCCCATTTCATCAAGAGCGTGCTGGATTGGCGTAGGTCGAACCGTCGGTTGTCGGCATTAAAGACGGGTTGGCAATGTGCGTGTTTGCACCCAGCGGATCCGCACTACTACAAAGCGCTGGTTTACGCCTTGATTTCACCCAGCGTAGCGAGCCGCCTGCGTCGTGACTTCCTGGCGACTCCCCTGGAGACGACGAAATGAAGCGCCTCGTAGGGAGGAACCGTCGCTTTGTGGGGCGCCTCGGCTTCGAGCGCGCTGCTTGTTTGCAGAACTTCTCAGATATTTGAGGTACTCGCGTTGACCCGCAAAAGCTTAGAATTGGAATCGGGTTCTCAGATTACGTATCTGTATGGTCGGCAGCGGAGTCCAGTTGGTCGCGCGGCGGGGGCGCCGCGTTGGGGGACGGAACTGTATCTGAAGCTATTGTTGGTCGCGATTGTCTTGCCCGAAGGGCTGTCTTTCTTCGTCGGCGATTTTCGCCTCTCGGTTGCTCGAGTTCTAATTTTCTGTTCCTTCATCGCCGCGCTACAGCAGCTTGGACAGCGTCTAGGCACGCGAACCGTCGTCTGCGTCCCATCGGATATCTTGGCCCCGCTTACGGGCGTTTGGATGATGTTGGCTGCCACAGTCACTGATGGTCCGGCGGGTTTTAAAGGGGCTGGAATCGAGGCACTCGAATTTGTGGGCGCATACCTGACGTTCCGGTTTCTTCTCGGGCCGGTCGATAGTTCCGTTCGAATAGCACGGTTCTCCTGCAAGCTGATGATTGTGATCGTCGGCATAGCGCTCCTTGACCCGCTGAGTGATAAACTGTTCACCTATGAGTTCATCAAAGGTATTACAGGCTATGCGAAGCTCAGTTACGATGGACCATTAGCAATCAGGGCTGACACGTTCTATCGGGACGGTGTCGTTCGCGCCATGGGGCCGCTCGAGCATTCGATATTGTTCGGTGCTGTTTGCGTTTGGTTTGGTGTCGTGGCCTTCACTACGTTTAGGCACCAGGTACTCGGCTGGGGTGTGGCGGGCATCGCCCTCATCGGTGTGTGGTTTTCGCAGGCGCGCAGTCCATTGTTGGCCTATTTGATCGGATTTGCGCTGGCGAGTTTCTATGCCGCAAGCCCTCGCTTCGCTGCCCGATGGAAGTTGGTCGGGTTGTGTGTGACCGCGCTACTCCTTGTTGTTTTCACTTTCTCTGGCAGCCCGGTCGCAACCCTTGTGCGCCTCAGCGGAGTAAGCCCGGAGGCGGCATGGGCTCGCCAAGCGATTTGGGACACGGGAGGACCTGTGGTCCTCGGTTCGCCGATCTTCGGAATTGGTTTGAACGGCGACTGGAATTGGCAGTCGCATGGCGCGCTCGTGAGTTCGAGCGTAGATGCCTTTTGGCTTGCCACCGCAATGTCGTATGGAATTCCGGGAAGCGCGTTGATCCTTTTGACAATTGCCAGCGCATGCTGGCTTGGCTCGATCGACAAATCGCCTCACCTTACTCCCGAAGAGAGACGGCTGTCAGTGGCGCTCGGAATTGTAATAGCGACGATCGCTTTTCTAGGGTTCATTGTGCACTTTTGGGGCATTTGTTGGATCCTCATCGCTGTGTTTACCGGGATGCGAGCGAACCTCGCGGAGACCGCCATATTGCGCGATAGAGCCGCACCAGCGGCGCGAATGAGATGCGACCCGATTACCGGAGACATTTGAAGACGGTGGACCGCGAGGTCATTACGCTGGCAGGGATGCCGATCAGGATTTCTCGCTGCGCAGGACTAAAGCATGAAGGTTTCCATTATCATACGAACTTACAATCGTGCGTACATCATCGGGGAAGCGATCGAGAGTGCCTTGAATCAGACGTATGGGAATCTTGAGATAATCGTCGTTGATGATGGATCCACAGACGGCACGGCCGCAGCGGTGAAAAAGTTTCGAAGCGACAAAGTGCGTTACATTAGGCATGATCGCAATCGCGGGGTGAGTGCGGCAGGCAACACGGGTATAAAGGCCGCCAACGGCGATATCATTGCTCATCTGGATTCGGATGATCTGTGGAAGCCGGAGATGCTCAGCAGTCTCGTCGATGTTTTGCGTCGTCATCGTCAGATTGGCGCGGTGTTCTGTGACGTTGAGGTCGATCGCGGCAGATCCACGTCGTCAATTGTCTCAAGCATGCGTGCATTTCCGAAACTGCTCGCATCGCGCGCGCGCTCTGATTTCGATGTCTTTCTCTTCAGCAGCCGTGAGATGTATCTGTGTTTGCTGGAAGAAGTGCCTATCAAGCCGACTGCGGTATTGATTCGGCGCACTGTTCTGGATGAGTTTAGAGGTTATAATGAATCATGGTGTTCGGGCGAGGACTGGGAACTGTACCTGAGAATCTCGAAGCATCATGGATTTGGATACGTCGATCGCAAGCTCGCGGTTATGCGGGTGCTCGAGGATTCAACCCTATCGAAACTCCAGGAGGAGGATAAGTCGTCCTTGCTGCAGCTGGCAGTGAGCGAGAAGAAGGGGCTTCGGCGAGATCCCGAAGCACTCGAAGCGGCAAATCGTGCAATCGCTCGGCATTGCAAGGATCTGGGATGGATCTATCTGCACTCGGGAAGGCGAATGAAATCGATCTCAACCTACGCTCGCGGATTTGCCGAAACGGGACACGTACCTCTCGTTATGAGAGCCGGCGTGGCTCTTATGCCTCTGTCGCTTACTGCGGGTTTGAAAAAGCTACTTCTATCCAGCGATCGCTCGCTCGCTCCATGAGAGATCTTTCCGGCGAAGTGGTCGATGGTCCCTGTGTGCGTGAATAGAATGACTCAAAACCACATCTCCGACAGGCCGGCGGCACGGCGGATTGCATTCGCCACGATCGGGGATGGGCGCCAGGTCAGGTTCTGGTCCGGTACCCCGTTTCACATGTCGAGATCGCTCGCAGGTGAAGGTCACGAGTTGGTCCATATCGGTCCGTTGAGCGCACCGATACTGCCCCTATACAAGACGTATTCCAGGCTTTGCCGTGCCTTTCGCAGGCGCGGCCGTTCCCCGTTGCATGCGGGGGCGGTCGTTGCACAGTATGCAGCGGACTCAGCGCGTAAAATCCGAGCGGTGTCGCCCGATATCGTCTTCGCGCCGGCCGGCTCTACCTTTGCATGGAGTGTGCCTAACGGCGTTCCGCTCGTCTATGCGTCCGACGCGACCTTTCGGCTCATTGAGAACTACCATCCTAACTATCGAAACTTGTCGCGAGGTGCTCGGGACGTCGCTGAACGCGTGGAGCGGGACACGATCGCGCGCGCGGATCTGATCCTCTACCCTTCGGAATGGGCAGCCGAATCTGCCATCAGGGACTACGGTGCCGACCGTAGCCGGGTGCATGTCATTCCTTGGGGCGCCAACCTTGAAGAAGCGCCGGATCGTGCCTCCGTGCTAGGTTGCCGCAAGCCGGGTCCCTGCCGTCTGCTCTTCATCGGCGCCAACTGGGAGGAGAAGGGCGCTGACATCGCGGTCGGCGTCCTCGCTGAACTGAGGAAGAGGGGCATGGAGGCGGAGCTCGTGATCTGCGGATGTACTCCGTCGAAGTCAGTTGCTCAGGATGGCCTGACGATCATCCCTTATCTCGACAAGTGTGATCGCGAACAGCGCAACCGATTGGATCAACTCTATCGGGACGCGGATCTATTTCTGCTGCCGACCCGGGCGGATTGCTATGGAATCGTGTTCTGTGAAGCCGCGGCCCATGGAGTACCGAGCATTGCGCCGGCCACTGGCGGCGTCCCCTGCGTCGTCCGCAACGGGGAGACGGGCTTGTTGTTGCCACCGAACGCGACGAAGGCGGACTATGCGGCGGTCATCTTCGAGACCTTTGCTAACCAGGATCGGCTGGCACGCCTGAGACAATCGAGCCGCGACGCCTTCGAGGCCCGATTGAACTGGCAGGCTTGGGCCCGGCGGGTTTCAGATCTGATAGAAACTCTATGATCGTCTTGAATTATCATGAGCTGGTGGAAGCCTCGCCTTCGAACGCGTGGTGCCTGACTCATGAGGCGTTCGAAGTGCATCTCGCACTTTGCGGGGAAGCGCTGGTCTCGCCCCAGAATTTTCTGGAGCATTGCTGCGATCCGACATCCCACGGCACCGGCGCGGTCCTGTTGACTTTCGACGATGGATTTATTTCGGACTATACGCATGTCTACGCTCGTTACATGACGACCGGTCGTATTCCGGGTTTCATGTCCTTTATCCCGGTAGACTTTGTAGGCTCGCCGGGACGTATGAGTTGGGACATGATCGAGGAGCTTGCCAAGGGGGGTGTTGCGATCGGTTCACATGGCATGGCCCACGTCGATTTGACGACCGTCTCGGACGCAGAGCTCGAGCGCGAGCTCGGTGTGTCCAAGTCGATGCTCGAGGATCGCCTCGGTCGACAGGTAGCTCTCTTCGCTTTCCCATATGGACGGTTTTCCCGACGGGTCTGGGAGGCGGCGCTGAGGGCTGGCTACACACACCTCTTTACAATCCAGCTTGGATATCATCGCGGCTTCGAATCTTTTTTGTACTCCCGCCTTTGTATGACGAACAACATGGATGCTGAGTACATGCGCCGCCACTTGCGCGATCCGGATGCGATGCGCGGCGTTTCCTGGAAAATCAGCACAAAGCTCGGGCTCTATCGCCAACTCATGCGCTTGCGGTATCACTAGCGCTTTAGTATTTGGGCGGTTTCAGTGCTGTGCAAAGCCAGGACATCGCCCGTTGAGTCGTCTTGGCCTCGTCGATCACCTCGAATGCTCGTTTTGCCTCCCGCAACACTGCCAGTGATCGCCGCGATGCGGTGTAGTTCGAGACGATGATGCAGCCTCCCGGTTTGAGTGATTGCGCGTAACGCTCGAGCGACCGAACGGGGTCGCGCAAATAGAAAAGAGACTCGTTGAAGACGATGACATCGAAACGGCCGTCGGGCTCGTACACGTCGCCGTCAGCCTGAGAAAAGTCAGTGCGATCGTCGTTGTACAGACGGAGCTTCTCGATTGCCACGTCAGAGATGTCCACTCCGACATAGCGTTCATATCCAAGCTGCTTGAAGCGCTCGAATAGCATGCCGTCTCCGCAGCCGATCTCGAGGTACTCGCCGCCACGTCTAAAAGCGTCCATGAAACCAATGAGTGTCCAGTAGCGAGCTACTTCGCGCTGCATGTAGGTCCAGAGGCCATCGCTGTACTCGGCGTCCCAAGTGGATTTCGCTTTTGGGCTGTCACCGAACCCCTGCGCAGTCTCCCACTCGCTAACGGCACGCCCCAGCGCGTCGCCAAAAGGCAGCCGGGCCAATCCGAAGGCATAGTACGCGGCGCGCACCCGGCGCCATGCGTGGTAGTGAAGTGCTGCAAGCATTCCCAACCTGCCAACGCGTATTCGACGTCAGATAGTTTAATACAGGTGAAGTTATCGACAGATCAAGAGTGTACGGCGGGCGAGAACTGCAGATTTCATAGTACCTGTGAGGTGAGCTTCGCCCGGTCAATTCGCCTGCGCATCTCGGACCTTTGTCCGTGAGCCGCCAAGGAACGATTCCCGCAACTGTCTTGCGCTCCTATCGTTCCGTGATCGGATCGAGAGTACCACCCCCCGCAGAATCACAGCACGTCCCAATAACTCGCCCCGCTGCCAACGCGCGGGCATCATCAGGTAGTGGCTGGACGCTGCCACATCGGGTCTTCCGTTGCCGCGGATCGGGTCTAAAGCATTGTTTCTAGCTGAAAGCCGGCCGGGAGTATTGTCCGCGAGAAGGTAGTGCTTTTGGCAGGAGCTACACACTCCGAATATTCGGAGAAATGGGTTGGCTTGTGCAATGCAGAAATTAAATGCCTATTAACAGTTGACGGATGTATTTAACTGCGCCTATCATTATTCGTTTTTGCAATTTGTGACAGAAAATCAAAGCCATGAGTGATGGTTTTGCGGAAGCGATAATTTCCCTTTCATTGCATGCATTGCCAGGGCGGTTGCGCCTAAGCGTTAAACCCGGAGCGCTCGGTTACCGGGTTGGTCGACGGATTTGTCTTAAGTTGCTGTTTACAGCTGGTGGCCCATCGCTGTCCGCTTGGCATGCTAGCCCCCGACCAATTTTCGCTTGAAGGGAGTTGTCATGCAGATCGGGCCGGCGCTTTCAGGCGTATTAGGTACCACGACGATTGAGGAGTTGCGGCGCCCGGGAGCGCAGGATGCGATCGTGATCGGCGGGGGAGCCGCCGGAGGATTGGCGGCGCTCTTACTCGCCGAGGCTGGCCTGCGCGTGCTTGTGCTTGAGGCCGGCTGGCAGAATTCGCCGCGAACGACTGGGATGCGCCGAGCTATAGCCAGGATGAGCCGTAGGCTCGCGGACCCTGCGACACTTCGGTTGCTCCCTCCTGCGGTTGTTCCCTTTGGCAAGATGGCCTTGAGAGGCCTCGGCATGTTGCGCCAGCCCATCCAATCTCGCTGCAGCATCTGGGGCCGAGCACCGGACTCGTTTGTAGACGATCATGATCTGCCTTACGTGACGCCACGGAGCCAACCTTTTGTCTGGATACGCGCGCGAACGCTCGGCGGACGCGTGGGCCTTCCAGGGCACGGCCGGCAATACTATCGGCTGAACTCCTCCGACCTTGCGCCGTGCGATGGATTGAGCGCGCCTTGGCCGCTAGAGCCGGGTGAGTTGGACCCCTGGTATTCGATGGTCGAGCGACGGCTAGCGCTTGCCGGTGCCATGGATGGCGTACCATGGCAGCCTGACAGTCACCTCTCGCGAGAACTTGAACCTTCACTGAATCAGTTCGCGCTGATGGCAGCGATCCGCGCACGGTGGCCTCACTCGCGGCCGATGCTCACGCGCTTTGCCGCACCGCTGGATGCCTTGGAAACTGCTGCTCTTACAGGGCGCCTTCGATGCCGTGAGGGCGCAGTCGTACGGCAAATCGATGTTGATCGATCAGGTCGCGTACGCGGCGTAGTCTGGTTCGATCAACAAAGTGGAACCGACGTACGTGCTTGCGCTCCGTTGGTCTTTCTGTGCGCGTCCTCGTTAGAGTCGACACGAATACTCTTGCTTTCGCGTTCATCCAAAGGGGGCCAGGGGCTCGGTGCAGGATCTGACGCGCTGGGGCGCTACTTGATGGACCATATTGTCGTAACTGGGTGGGGTGGAGGTGCGCCGCTGAAGCCCAGCCCAGTGCTCGAAGATGGGTGCGCGATTTACCTTCCACGCTTCGATGCGCGCGACGGGCCCGCGCCCCTCGGCGGGCGAGGTTTTGGCGTGCAGTTGTATCAATTTCCAGGAGGGCACGGGCGTTCCCATTTTACTGCGGTTAGCTTCGGTGAAATGCTTCCTCGTGCCGAAAACCGAGTAATGCTGCATCCTACACGACGGGATATATGGGGAATCCCCGTATTGCATATCGACTGCCGCTATAGCGAAGCGGATTTGGCGCGTGCCCGCGATCAGGCAGCTGCCATACGCGAGATCGCCGCAACAGCTGGCGTGACGTTGAGCCGCGTTAATGAACGGCCGGCCCCGCCTGGCTCCGCGATTCATGAATGCGGGACCGCCCGGATGGGTATCGACCCCGCGACCTCCGTGCTCGATCCAAATAACCAGTGCTGGGACGCACAGGGATTGTACGTTACGGATGGTGCCTGTTTCCCGTCCCAGGGCACGCAGAATCCCACGTTGACCATTCTCGCTCTGACCGCGCGCGCATGCCATCATGCGGTGAGCACCGTCGCCCAAACAAAGCGAGAAGCTGCATTCGGACTAGCCGGAGGCGCGTCATGACGGTGGCTGCTGCCGCGCCGTTTCGAGAAATCCTTCCGCGAAACATGCTCCCCCTAGGTTTTGGATCCGGCGCACTGTTGAGCAAGCGACGAACCCGCCGTGAGGCTCTTAAGTTGCTCGAAGCAGCTATGGATTGTGGGGTCACATATTTTGATACTGCGCGAATGTATGGCGCCGGTCGCGCAGAGGGCATTCTGGGAGAGTTGGCGGCGCGAAAGCGGGAGCGCCTGGTTCTGGCAAGCAAGGCGGGCATTGTCCCACAAAGTCATGCACTTCATGTCCGCGCAATGGGTCGTAGCATTCGTCTTCTGCACAATGTCGCGCCAAGCTCAAAGAATTACCTGCCTGTGCCGTCCAACTATCTGCCGCGTTTCGGAGCCTTTGGTCTCGTGGAGTTCCGAAAAAGTGTCGAGACTAGTCTCAAGGAATTGCGTACAGACTATCTCGATATTCTACTCCTGCACGAGTGCAGCGCTGCCGACGTAGAGGAAACGGACCTGATCCGTCTTCTCGATGATCTCAAGCGTGAAGGGAAGGTTCGCGCCATTGGCATAGCGACAGGCATAGAGGAGACGGTGTCCATCCTCCAAAGACATGCAGCGCTGTTCGACGTTGTGCAGATTCCAAATGCCATCTGGAATATGAACGTCAGGAAAGTTCCGGCAACTAACCGCCTCGTGATTACGCATTCGTCTCTTACCAGCCGATTTAAAATACTGCTTGATCGATTGTTGTCCGATGAGCGGATGGCGGCTGAATGGCGTTCGCTGACGCAGGTAGATCCACGTGATTCGACAGAACTGGCTCATCTACTGCTGGCCCATGCGCTGAATGCAAATCCAAACGGGATCGTCATCTTTTTCTCATCCAATCCGTCGAATGTTGTGGCAAACGTGAGATCTGTCAGCAGTCGAGCTATCGACGAGAAGCAGATCGCGGGTTTGAACGCATTATTGGCGAGAAAGCATGTTGCCGAATTTCTTGACGCGAGCTTTCGAGATCTGAGTTTCTGATCGGTGCAGACCGACGACGGTGGCTTGACTTTGCATCAGTCAGACGCGGCGGAGTATGGTCAGGTCGTCGGCAGGACCTGATCGAACATCTTGTTGCGACCCTGCCGGGGAAGCGGGTGACTGTGTGCTGGGCTCGGGGGACATCAACGATCAGGATAATCGGCGCGCGCTCGTAACTCTCGATCTGAATGGTGTGTCCGCAACGGTATTTGCTTTGCTTGGGGTTTTTGGATGGCGCTGGATGGGCCATTACCTGAACCGGGCAATATGGGTTCGGATTGTTCGCAGCGCGATGTGTGCTCAAATGCTCTTGCCCGACGCTCGCGCTCTTGATTGTCCGGACAAAAATTATGTCGTGTTTGGCGGCGGATAATCTTGTGGATCAAAATATTTAATTGGTTTTCTGCTGTGGCGCCGTCGACGACACTTGGTAAGCTGTTGTCTAGTGGCGAAGGCGTAACATCGATTCCGGCATACTTTTGTATATCTTCGACCGCTCTGTGTGGCCCTCGTTCAATGCGGTGCACGAGTGGTTGATCGGACTGAAGAAATTTCCGGCATTTAATTCGCGCGATGCGAATGTGTCTAGGGTAGCTCAGGAAATTACCTTGGGTGAGCCGTCGTGTCGTCGCAAAAAAGCCTCCACCCGCCGGGAAGACGCACCCCAACGGCGCTGCGCCAGCAGAGTCGCACTTGGGGTCGCGTCGCTTGGGGAAACAATTGGGCGCGTGCCAGGGGCAAACCAGATTGAAATTAACAGGAGAAAACTAGATGGCATCCATTCCTCTGACATGGAATGATCCGATGTTTAGCGACCAGACCAATTCGGGGACGGTCTGGCTTGGAAATGGAGAGACGATTTCGGGTGTGAGCATTTCCGACCAGAGCGACACTGTCGCCGTCGGAGGGAGCGGCTCGTTCACCATCGACGACGTCCGTATTTCTTCAAGGGAAGGCGTGCGCATTGGGGGCAGCGGTGATGTCACCATCAACAATACGTACATCGAGACAACGGGACTGTCGGGCGATCACGCCGACGGAATTCAGGCCTATGCTCCCGGCGCCACCGGGAATCTGACCATTACAAACTCGACGATTGTATCGCACGACCAGAATGCCACTGCTGGGCTGTTCATCGCAGATGGTTATAGCGGAACGTTCACTTTCAATAACGTGGTGTTCGACGGTGGCCCATTTGGTCTGCGCATTGCCGCGGACGCAGGAGCCGGTCACGATGACTACCTCGCCCTCAAGGACGTGTATTTTGTGGGGCCATTTGCGTATGGCGCGCTTTGGTTGGAGGAGGTCAATGCGAACATACACATCACGCAATGGGAGAATGTTCGCTACGCAACGATCGTGGACGGTCAACTCATCCCGGGCGACCTTATCCCGCCTCCGCTTCCGGTTGAAGGACCGACCGCACCCAGCACGCCGACCGTGCCGGATGCTCCGACTATCGCGTCGTTCTCGACCGACAGCGGCACCGCTGGCGACAAGATTACCAACGACAATACCATCGAGCTCAAGGGCACCGCGGCTGCCGGCAGCACGGTCAAGATCTACGACGGTACGACCCAAATTGGTTCGACGACTACGGACTCGAGCGGCAGTTGGGACTACATCACCAAGATCCTGACCGACGCCAAACATACGCTGACCGCAACGGCGACCAGCTCGTCGGGTCAGACCAGCGCGGCGTCGTCTGCGTTGGCAATCACTATCGATACCAAGGCTCCGACTGCGCCGACCATTGCCAGCCATACCGTGAACACCGCCAATCAGGTGGTGATGTCGGGCAGTGCCGAAGCGAGCAGCGTCGTGAAGGTGTTCGACGGCACGACCCAGATCGGGACCGCGACTGCCAACAGCACCGGCGGGTGGAGCTATACAACCAGCGCCCTTGCGGCCGGTTCGCACAGCCTTACCGCGACGGCAACGGATGCAGCAGGCAATACCGGCCCGGCGTCCACTGCGTTCACCGCCAGCATCACCGGCACCTCGGCGCCAGCCACACCGACCTCGCCGACGTCACCGACGTCGCCGACTGCCGGCACGGTGGTCGAGTCAGCTGGCGCGACAACTCTCGTTGAGAGCGGCGGCAAATATTACCTCAATGGCAGCACCGGATCGGGCCCCACGCTGAAGGACAACGGTGTGCAGTTTGTGAAGGGGTCGGATGGCACCTGGACTCCCATCGGTGCGGAGAAGACGGCGACGGGCTATGTGGTTGCGTGGAAGGAGACGAGCACGGGTCAGTACACGGCGTGGAACACCGACAATAACGGCAACTACGTGTCCCATGTCAGCTCCCTGACCGGCTCCACAGACGGTGGCTCGGTGTCGGGTACTGACTCTGGCCTTAAGTCGCTCGAGACGAGCTTCCATCAGGATCTGAACGGTGACGGGCAGGTAGGTACTTCCACTGCGACCATCCCGACGTCGCCAACCCCGACGACTGGCAAGGTCGTCGAATCGGCTGGTGTGACAAGTCTCGTTGAGAGTGGCGGCAAATACTACCTCAACGGCAGCACCGGCACTGGCCCGACACTAAAGGATGACGGCGTGGATTTCGTGGGCGGGTCCGATGGCACCTGGACTCCCATTGGAGCGGAGAAGACGGCGACGGGCTATCAAGTTGCCTGGAAGGAGACGAGCACCGGTCAGTACACGGCGTGGAATACCGACAATAACGGCAACTACGTGTCTCATGTCAGCTCCCTGACCGGCTCCACGGACGGTGGCTCGGTGTCGGGTACGGACTCTGGCCTCAAGACGCTGGAGACCAGCTTCCATCAGGACCTGAACAGTGACGGGCAGATCGGTACGTCCAGCGTAGCTACGTCATCCACTGCAACCGGTAGCAACGCGGCTATTGCGGGCAGTACGTTCATCGCTTCGCCGGGCAACACGACCCTGACCAGCACTTCCGGCGATGACACCTTCGTTGGCAGCAGCCAGGCCGATACTTTCGTGTTTGGCGCGAACTTCGGCAACGACGTCATCAAGGGCTTCGTTGCCCGCGGACCTGCTCACGACACGATCGAGTTCAGCAAGAGTGTGTTCGACAGTTTTGCCAGCGTTCTTTCCCACGCGACCCAGTCCGGCACCGATGTCGTGATCGCGACGGGGAGCGATACGCTCACGCTGAAGAACGCCAAGCTCGGCTCGTTGACCAGCAACGACTTCCACTTCGCGTAGGGGACGGCATCCACAGAGAGCAATCTTCAACAACTGCCTTGGGGGATCTCTTGAGGGATCTTCCAACAAAGGCGCGTTTCAGGGGCAGAAGCCATGATTGACTTTGGACGGCGGGGGGTATTCCCCCCGCCCGCAAATCTCTATCGAATTCCATTTCTTCACATATCAGGACTCTGGTCAGCCGGACGGCAGTGGGCGGAAAACGCTCAACTGCAGACGCCGCAACTGATCGGCTGGGCAAAGGGCCTGATCGAAGTGCTGCGGTCACGGATATTCGCTGGTCGACCCCGGCCAGTGGATCACTATGACGAGTCGCAGTCAGAGTTGTCGGCGTTCCTGCGGTCTTGCCGCCGGATCTTCTGGGCGCTAGCGGCATTCAGCGGCATGAGCAACCTTCTCATGCTCACCGGCTCGTTCTTCATGCTGCAAGTCTATGATCGGGTGCTGCCCGGACGCAGTATACCGACTCTTGTCGCTCTGTTGGCTCTGGCAACGGTGCTCTACCTGTTTCAGGGCGGGCTCGACTTCGTCAGGAGCAGGATCAGCGCCCGGGTGGGCCGGTATTTCGATGAAAGTCTCGGGGTTCGCATCTTCGAGGCTCTTGTTCGCCTGCCTTTGAAGACCAGAGCGGATGGCGATGGCCTGCAGCCGGTGCGGGACCTCGATCAGGTCCGCAGCTTCCTGTCGAGCGGCGGGCCGACGGCGCTCTTCGATCTGCCCTGGATGCCGATCTATCTCGGCGTCTGCTTCCTCTTTCACTTCTGGATTGGCATCACTGCGCTGGCTGGTGCGTTGGTGCTGGTGGGCATTACGATGCTCACGGAAACGCGTACCCGAGGTCCGGCAAAGGCGAGCTCGCGTCTTGCCATTTCGCGAACTGCCCTCGCGCTCGAGGGACGGCGCAATGCCGAAGTTCTGCAGGCCATGGGTATGCGGCAACAAGCGGCTTTGCGTTGGCAGGATGCCAATGCAAAGTACCTCGCAGCCCATGAACGGGCCAGCGATGTCGCAAACGGACTCGGTGGTGCCTCGAAGATTTTCCGCGCGATCTTGCAATCGCTGGTTCTTGCCGTTGGCGCCGTCCTCGTCATCAACCAGGAATCGACGGCCGGCATCATCATTGCCGGGTCGATCCTCACCGCGAGGGCCCTTGCGCCTGTCGAAATGGCAATTGCGAACTGGAAGGGGTTCGTCGCGGCGCGCCAATCGGGACAACGGCTCGATTACTTGCTGAAACTTCTTCCTCAGGAGGAGGAGCGGTTGGCATTGCCTGCGCCTGTGGAAACCCTTAGCGCCGAGAACCTCTATATCAGTGCTCCGAACTCCGAGAGACCCACTCTCAGCGAAGTGTCATTCCAGCTGCGGAGTGGGCAGGCGGTCGGAATCATCGGTCCGAGCGGATCCGGCAAGTCGACGCTGGCGCGTGCGCTGGTTGGCGTGTGGCCGTGCATTCGAGGCAGGATCCGGCTCGACAACGCCGCCCTCGATCATTGGTCTTCGGACGACCTCGGCAAGCACATCGGTTATCTGCCCCAAGACGTAGAATTGTTCGACGGCAGCATTGCGATGAACATTGCACGCTTCGACCCGAACGCAACCGCCGCCGCTGTTCTGGAAGCCGCCCGCGCCGCGGGCGCGCATGATCTCGTCCTCTCACTGCCGGACGGGTACAGCACGAAGATCGGCGAGGGAGGGCTGGCGCTGTCGGCGGGGCAGCGGCAGCGTATCGCGCTTGCGCGCGCTTTTTACGGCAAACCCTTCCTGGTCGTGCTTGACGAACCATCTTCCAATCTCGATGCGGAGGGCGAGGAGGCTCTGACAGAGGCGATCCTGAACGTGCGACGCCGCGGAGGGATTGTGGCCGTTGTCGCTCATCGGCCGAAGGCGCTGGAAGGTGTGGACCATGTATTGTGCCTCGGCGAAGGCAGAGTTCAGTCCTTCGGCAAGCGAGAGGAGGTACTCAAGAGAGTGCTGCGGACCCCGGTGCCGCTGAAGGTCGTCGCAGAAGCTCAAGGAGGCGGCCGATGAACGATCAGATAGCGCCGGCGTTGCAGTCCATCCAACGTTACATGATCGTCGGAATGATCATGTTCGCCTTGGTGACTTTTGGGGTCGGCGGCTGGGCGACGACTTCCCAATTGTCGGGCGCGGTGATCGCGCAGGGCGTGGTCGTGGTGGATTCGAGCGTCAAGAAGGTCCAGCACGCCACGGGTGGAATCGTCGGAGAGTTGCGCGTGCGCCAGGGCGATCGGGTCAATGCAGGCGACATTCTGATCCGCCTCGACGAGACGCAGACGCTCGCGAATGCGACGATCGTCACGAATAGCATCGACGAATTGCTGGCACGGCAGGCCCGTCTCGAGGCCGAGCGCGATAGTGCCGAGCAGGTCGTGTTTCC
Source organism: Bradyrhizobium sp. BRP23 (assembly GCF_020194135.1). Lineage (NCBI taxonomy): Bacteria > Pseudomonadati > Pseudomonadota > Alphaproteobacteria > Hyphomicrobiales > Nitrobacteraceae > Bradyrhizobium > Bradyrhizobium sp. BRP23. Next base: position 565,338 of record NZ_JADYVW010000002.1, read on the forward strand.
AAAGGTACTGCTCGACCGGGCCAAAGAGAGCAACTCCGAGGCAAGCCGTGCAATCGCCGCGGAGCGGAAGCTGTTCGACCTGCGTCGTCAGGCGAGGAGCGGCCAAAAAGCGCAGTTGCAGGAGAAGAGCGCGCAGTTGGAGAACGAAATCAAGGGCTATATGGGGCAGACGGAGGCCAAGCAGAAGGAAGTGGAGTTCATCCGACAGGAGCTGGAGGGCGTGCGCAGCCTCTGGCAGAAGAACCTGGTGCCGATCACCCGGCTCAATTCCCTCGAGCGCGACTCCGCCCGCATCGAGGGCGAGCGCAGCCAGCTCGCAGGAATGATCGCTCAGTCGAAGGGCAAGATCTCCGAAATCGGACTCCAGATCATTCAGATCGACCAGGACCTCCGTACCGAGGTCGGCAAGGACCTGATCGAAACCCGCTCGAAACTCTCCGAGCTGGGCGAACGCAAGACTGCGGCGGTGGATCAGTTGAATCGGGTCGATATCCGGGCGCCACAATCCGGTCGCGTCCACGAGCTCAGCGTCCACACGGTCGGGGGGGTGATCTCTCCGGGCGAGCAAATCATGCTGATCGTTCCTGACGCGGACTCGCTCGCGGTCGAAGTCAAGATCGCACCGAAGGATATCGATCAGGTCTACGTGGGGCAGACCGCTACAATGCGCTTCGCAGCGTTCAACCAGAAGACCACGCCCGAAATCGACGGCGAGGTCAGCATGGTCTCGGCGGACATCACGCAGGATCAGCGTGCCGGCACGAGTTACTACACAGGCCGCGTCTTGCTGAAGACGGAAGAGCTGGTGAAGCTCGGCTCGGCCAAGTTGCTGCCCGGCATGCCTGTCGAGGTCTTCATCAAGACGGCAGGGCGGACCGCGTTGTCCTACCTGCTCAAGCCGCTACACGATCAGGCGCAGCGCGCATTCAAAGAGCGCTGAGCCCTTTGGATTTGAAATGACACAGCCCCGAGTGGACCCGCACTCGGGGCTGAGAGGAATCTCAAGAGTTTGTCCATTGCTGCGAACAACATTGATGTTCAAGACGAAAAAGAAGCCCAAATGAAAAGATAACGACGGGCTTGCAGGCGTGCCGTGAGCTGAGTGAACACCGAGGAGAGCTGCTCGCTGCGGATGGCTCGCCGCTCGTCGCATTGCATCCGAAGCCTATCGTTTGGCTTCGACCGCCCGGAGCTCAAGATTGCGCCGCGAGATTGATCGAGTCGATGCGGGGTAGACCGCAACGTTGGCCGCATCAACGAGCACCGAGCTGACGACGAGCCCCTGCAATGCGGCTGGAGGTGGACGGCGTGGCTTGAGGGGGCTCTGGCCGCCAGGAACGAGCCACAAGGGTGGACAGCTTTCGCACCTTCGTCAGGCTTGATTGGGCGTGTCTGAGCAGCCGCCAGAGATTGGCTGGGGTGAGCCTGGCAGTACCGATCCACGTCGTCAGCGCCGACAGCAAAGCTCCTGCGCGTGCACGGACCGAGTATGGCGCAGGCTTGCTGTGTTGGCCGGCGGACCAGCTAGCTGCCCGGCGGTGCAGCCCGCTCAGCACATCCATTCGCTTGCTGTGCAGAGTCATCGCTGTGACGAAGACAAGCAGGATGGCTTCAGCCCCCAAAATGACGAGCAGTTCTTCCGGCATGTGCAATCTCGATTGTGAGGCGGAGAGGTCGTTCGGAATACGATCTGCCGGGGGGCGCATTGAATCAACGATTAATTCGTCGGAATCGTTAAATCGTCGCCTATTTCTGAACGCTGCCGAGCAGCTCATAGTGGCCGGCGATGCGGCCGGGCCGGGACGCGTCTGCGGGGGCGATCTGCTTGTGGCTGTACTGAATAATGCGCAAACGAATTATTTCTTCCTGCCGATTATATTTAATTGACAATTAAATTAAATAAATTAAAGATGAAATATGGTTGCCGCGGGACTGTCGGTGTCAGCCTGCCAGCGGATCCGAGCCTCAGTTTTGCGTTTGCGAGGGGATCGGCAGATGTATCGAACCTTCGGCTCCGTCGTGGCGGTCGCTATCATGCTCGGAGGAGTTCAATGGGCGGGGGCGGGGCGCATGTCCTTGCCGGCGACGCCGCGGTCAGGGCAGCACATTGAACTGGGAAACCCGACGCTGCCGCCCCTTGCGTACACGGTGTTCTGCCTGCGCTACGAGGCGGAATGTCTTCCGCCGCGCTCGTTTCGCGGTGGGCCGATCCGGCTGACCGAGGACCGCTGGGCGGCTCTGCAGGAGGTCAATCGCGCGGTCAATCTCGCCATCGTGCCGGCGCGCAACGAGCTCGGCCTTGCCGGCGAGGAATGGGTCATCAACCCGAAGCACGGCGATTGCAATGACTACGCCGTGAGCAAGCGCCACGAATTGCTTCGGCGCGGCTGGCCTGCGCGAGTCCTGCTACTGAGCGAAGTCGTCGTCAGTTCCGGAGAGCACCACCTCGTGCTTCTCGTGCGCACGCGAAATGGCGATTTCGTTCTCGACAATCTATCACCCGAAATCAAACCATGGTCGCGCGTTCACTATCGCTGGGTTCGGGTACAAATGCCACGCCACATTCTGTGGGCGAGAATCGAAGGGAAGGGAGCATGAACCCGACAACCATTCAATGAAATATCTCTGGTTAAGATCGCCTGCGGTGTGAACGCGCAATCCGCATGGTCGCAATCATTTGAAGGGGAAATCTGTGAAGAAATTATCGCGTTGGCGAGGCTTTGGCTGGGCGCAAATAGCCGCCGGCTTGTGTTACGCCGGTTCCGCACTGGCGGATCAAACACTTTCCTCCAGCCAAGCGCCAGGTCCTGCCTCCTCGCGTTTGCCTTCTCCTGCGTCGGCTCCTCCACTCTCATTTGATGACCCCCGCTTTGCTGGAAATTCCTCCGAGCCATACACCCGTTACGGGAAGTTCTTCAGCAACGGTGAAGTCGTCGAGCATCGTTCCTGGGATCACAACAACGATGGAAGCTCGGTCGTTTGCGGGGATTGCACTCTGAAAAATTCCCGCATTCGATCCAACGAGGGATTCCGGTGTATTGGCTCCGACGGTATTGGCGGCATCAACATTGATGGCGTCTACATCGAAACCAAAGGTTTGCCGGGCGATCACGCAGACGGGCTTCAGTGTTATGATCCTGGCAAAACCAACGCCATCACGGTTCGCAATACAACATTCAAGACCTACAACAACACCAATGCAACGGCCGGATTCTTCTACGCTGATGGATTAGGGGGCTCAGTTAGCTTTGAGAACGTCCTGTTCTGGGGCGGACCTTACGGGTTGCGAATGCATCCCGATGGCATGAACGTCACTGTTTCCCTTAAGGATGTGTATTTCGTTGGCCCGTTCCTATACGGCGCATTTCTGATCAACAATGCGGGCGGCGGAACAATGACGATCACCAAATGGGAAAACGTCAGGAGTGCAACCATCGTCAATGGCCAGCTCGTCCCGGGGAGTTTGCTTCCTCAGCCTCGGATCCGCTGATCCATTTTCCTGCCCCAGCCCCGCGGCTTGCATTCTCGGGTTAAGGTCGCCCGTCCGGAAATAATAACTTGCAAATTAAATCAATTTAATAATATAAATGTTTAATAGTGGGTTCCGGTCGGTTATGCCATACCGAAGACGAGGAAGGCTGAGCGCGCACTTAGCATGGCCGACCTGGGTCGCCAGGCACTCACCACATTGATGAGCCAATTCCGGATGGTTTGGCGACCATCAGGAAGGACGGGCCTGACAAATCGCGTTCGAGCGAGATGGTTGTCGAAGATGGGTTCGGTCGAACATTGAAGGGGGGCCTGACGTATCGCATGAGGCTGAATCCCATGTCGGATGCAATTTATCGGGCCGCTGAGCCCGACATTTCGATCATCATCGTGAGCTACAACACGCGCACCATGACGCTCGAATGTATTCGATCTGTCTTGGCACAAACAACGACAGTACTCTACGAAGTCATCGTTTTCGATAACGCTTCAACAGACGGATCTCCGGAAGCCATTCGCGCAAACTTCCCTCAACTCGAGCTCATCGCGTCGCAAGAAAATCTTGGGTTTGCCGGCGCCAACAACATCGCCGCGATGCGGGCGCGGGGGCGCCGGTTTCTGTTGCTCAACCCGGACACCCTGATCTTGAATCACGCAATCGATCATCTGCACGAGTTCGCCGATGCGAATCCGCGCTTTGGGATCTGGGGCGGGCGCACCGTGCTGTCTGACGGCCGCTTGAATCCTGGCTCCTGTTGGGGAGATGCCACCTTATGGAGCATCTTCTGTTTTGCTACTGGTCTGACCAGCTTGAAGCGCAGCAGCTCGGTTTTCAATCCCGAAGGATACGGTGGTTGGAAGCGTGACAGCATTCGTGCAGTCGACATTGTCACGGGCTGCTTTCTTCTCATAGACCGCGAACTTTGGAAGCAACTTGACGGCTTTGATCCCGAGTTTTTCATGTACGGTGAAGAAGCGGACTTGTGCCGCCGGGCGCGCAAGCTTGGTGCATCCCCAACCATCACGCCTGCAGCTACCATCATTCATTACGGCCAGTCTTCCGAGCCCGATCAAGCAGAGCAACGCATCAAGGTCCTTGCCGGCCGGATCACGCTGTTGCGGCGTCACAATTCTGCTGCGACGATTCTCGCAGGCAAGACACTGTACATGCTTCTCCCGCTCCTGCGCTTGCTTGGGTACGGAACGGCCGGCCTGGTCTCCGGCAGAAGTGATTTGCGTGAAAAGGCGCGAAACTGGCGCTATGTCTGGCAGCATCGTCAACGTTGGGTGAATGGCTGGAGCAATGTCGGCGTGAGGAGAGCGCGCGGCAATCCGCGCAACGACCGGCCAGAGGAGGTAGCTGCTGTGGAACGTCCGTTAGGGGACGCGTTATCCCGCTCGCGCCAGGGATAGCCACTGATGCGGCGCGACGTTACCATTGTGGTCTATCATCATATCGCGGACCATGAAGACCCGTTAACCGGCAAGCTTGGAGTTGTTACAAGGCCAGAGGTTTTTGAGAAGCACGTCAAGTATTTCGCGCGTCATTTTGACGTGGTGAGCGGATCGGACCTTGTAAGTGGCACTCTGCCGCGTAAACCTTTGCTGATCACCTTCGATGACGCATATCGCTCAGTTCTCGATACCGCGAGTACTGTCCTTAAAACGGCAAATGCACCTTCGCTGTTCTTCGTCAATCCGACAACGTTGCTCGGAAGCAGATTGCCAGTGGATAATATCCTATCGTTGGCAGCGGTGGTGCTCGGTAAACAGCAACTGATAGCTCTCCTGAACATCAGCGAAACCGGACCAACGTCAGTCCCTAGGCTCATCGCCAACGTGATTTCAAAATGGACTCAGGCGCAAATTGCGGAGGCGAAGCAGCAGCTGTGTACCGCAATGGGCACCAATGAATTGGAGCTCCGGCGTACATCGAAGCTTTTTCTTAATATCACCGATATCAAGCGGTTTGCGAGCTTAGGGATTGAAGTAGGAAACCACTCGATGAGCCACACGTTCTTTCGTTCGCTTTCATCGAGCGAGTTGGAGACCGAGATCGTGCAAAGCCGAGAGCTTCTGGAGAAGTTATCGGGACAAACGGTTCAATGCCTGAGTATTCCTTATGGGAATGCATTGGACGCGACCGAAGGTGCGCTGCGGGCCGCACGGCGTAATCACAAGGCGATCTTTCTAGTGCATGCGAAAAGCAACCGCTTTAAACCAGCGGCTGACATTTTCTATCGGATTAGCCTGGGGAACGCCGCGCCAGAAGAGATTCCGTTCAAGCTCCGGATTATGCCTGTACTACGGTGTGCGAGAGATTGGCTATGGTAGCTGGGCAGCCCGAACAAAAGAGAATAGTGATTCTGACGCGGGATGGCCCAGAACATCGTTATGTCGCAAACATGCTTTGCGCTGGACTCTCCATTGACCGCATCATTGTGGACCGGTCAGCACGGAGAACAAGACTGCGGCGCGCCGTACGGAAGGGGTTGGTGCATTTCTTAGGAAAGGCAACCCGTGCTGTCTTTCTCAAGATGATTCGAGACGATGAGGCCCGGACTCGGTCACTTGAAAGTCTGTTGGGGCAAAAGGCTCAAACATTCTATGCATCTGATCGAATCGACTATGTCGAGGGCATAAACGGCACCGCAAGCTTGGAAGTCCTGCGGCAGAGACGCCCCGATGCGATTCTTATTTACGGCACGTCGGTCGTGAAGAATGCGGTCCTCGACTCTGCAACCGATATCTGCATCAATCTGCATACAGGTATTAGCCCGCAGTATCGCGGAACCGCGTGCAGCTTTTGGCCTGTAGTCAACGACGAGTTGGACATGCTCGGTGCGACCATTCACGAATGCACGTCCGGCGTCGACAGCGGGCCGATCTTTGAGACAGTGCATTCGAGATACGAACCAGGGGACGATTTGCATAGGATTTTTGGCCGAGCCGTGATGGTCGGTGCCGAAGCGTATGTACGAGTGGTTCAACGCTATGTGGCGGGCACCTTGAGCGGAGTTTCGCAAGATCTCAGCCTTGGGCGCGAGTACCGTGGAGCCGATTTGACCATTGGTCCGGAATTGGTGGCGCGACGCCGGCTCGCCCGTCTGAGGTCCATCGCCGAAATCTCGATCATTGGTCAAAACGACAGGGTAGTTCGCTGACGCAATCGTGCAAAAGCTCGCCTTATCGACCGAAGTCGTAAGCCGCCCCAGCGGATCGTCATCGATGGGGGAAAGCCGTGACCGGCGCCTGCTAGGACGACGCTGCGAGCCCCAGCGCCGTAACCGCTGAGGGGTCGACCCAACGTCGGATAGTGCCGTCAATCAAATTGGCCCCGTACATCCAGCCATCAGGGCCCTTCTGCATGTCGACGATGCCTTGTACGTTGTCCACCAACTGGACGCTGGTGACCTGCCGGCTTGCGTTCAGGGTCGCAGCGAAGATCGTTCCGTTTTGGACATCGTCGAAAAAAATGGTGTTCTGATTGTAGAAATCCCCCGCGGTAATCACGTGGGCATTGTCGGGGGCCCCGTGGCTTAGAGACAGGATCGGAAATACGGCGGGCGGGTCTGACGTATTGTTCCGATTGCCATTGTTATAGAAGGTGATCGCCTGCGCGAGATTTTGGTAGCTGCCGGTCCTGTCGGGGCCTTCGAGATAGGGCCATCCAAAGTTCGAGCCGGCTGGCCCCGTATTCAGCTCTTCCCAGCTGTTCCAGCCCACATCCCCGAGCACAGGAAGATTAGTAACTGGATCGAAGCTGAAGCGGTACGCGTTGCGAACACCGTAGTAGAACACCTTCGACGCATTACTGTTTGGATCGCTTGCCTGATAGAACGGATTGCCGGGCACTCCCTCACCTGTAACGGGATCGATCCGCAACAACTTGCCCGATAGATTGTGGATGTCTTGGACGCGCACTCCCCGGGGGTCGACGAAGTTGTACGACACGCCATCGCCGACGGTGAGGTAGAGATAGCCGTCCGGGCCGAAATGAACAGCGCCTACGCCGTGCGAATCGCTATCAGTCGCCAGATAGTCACGAATGTTTTGGTTCTGGATGCCGGTCCGATCCGGATCGTTGTCCTGCGATCCACTCTCGATCTGGCTCGCCGGAGCTGTGATCGTGGTGCCGTTGACGATGCCGGAAGGAGCGATGCTCGGATCGCCTGTGCTGTTTACGTCGGGACGGCTCGTATAGGCCCAGATGCTGTTCTTTCCGACCAGCACTACCTCGCTCGCCGGATCGGCAATCATTGTGGTTGGGTCAACGGTGACCCTCACCAGGCGAGCAGGTCGGTTGCCGGCCTGATCGGGGCCGGCAAGGCCGGGCTGGCCCGCCGTTTCGGGTGGATCGTAGGTATAGAGCAGGTAGACATAATGGTCCGTTGCGAAATTCGGGTTCACGGCGATACCCAGCAATCCGCGATCGTTGACGTCATTTACCTCGCTCGAAATGTCGATCAGCGGAGTTGATCGAAGTTCTCCGTTATCCACCACACGCACCACGCCGTCCTTTTGGGCAACCAGCATGTAGCGGCCGTCTGGAGTCCAATCGATCGCCGTTGGCCCGCCGGCATACCCCTGGCCCAGTCCCGTCACGTACGTCTCGCCCGCCAGATTGCCGAGATTGGGGTTGTCATTATCCAGGATTTTCACAGTCGTCGTTGTCTCGGCGCCGAGAGTGGCACCGGTCGGGTTGCTCAACGTGACCGTGAAGGTTTCATCATTCTCCGGTGTCGCATCGTTGAGGATCGGTACCGTGATCGTCTGGGTCACCTGGCCAGCAGCGAAAGTCACCGTGCCTGACGAGGCGGTGTAGTCGGAACCCGCGAGGGCGCTGCCGTTGCTTGTCGTGAAGCCGACAGTAGCTGTTTGACTGGTGTTGCCGCTGCGCAGCAGCGTAATCGTTGCCGTCTGTGTATTCTCGGTAACGCTGATCGCCGCGTCCGCCATTGAGATCGCGACGGGCGAGTCGTTGTCGATGATGGTCACGAGCACTGTGCGCGGGGTCCCGAGAGAACCGGAACCGGCATTCTGAAGCCCGACCGCGAACGTCTCGTTACCCTCGGTGAGCTGATCGTTCACAATTGAGATGGTGAAGCTCTTGGTGCTCTCTCCCGGGTTGAAGACGACCTGACCGGTGTTCGACCGGCCATTAAACGTGGGCTGGATGAAGTCCTGGCCTGCCGTAGCTGTGCCGCCGGTGCCGATTTCGTTCGTCGTGTACTCCACGGTTGCTTGAGATTGGAGGTCGCCGGAGCGTACGACGGTGATGGTAGCCATCCCTCCCGTCTCACTGACATACACTGTGGAACTGCTAAGTAGTGAGATGACGTTGCCCGCAGCGAACACGACGTCGCGGAAATAGTTTGCATTCTGATAGACATTGGTGGGGAAGGCGCCCTTGGACAGGTCGAAGACGCCGGCACCCACCGGGGCGTTCAGGCCACCATTGCTGATGGCTGAGGCGAAGCCCTGCGTGGTGGAGACGTAGTTGCTGTTGATGTTGACGGAGACGATGTAGGTCGTGCCGGCCTGGATGGTCAGCGGCGTGGCGAGCGCCTGCTGCTGCCAGCCCGATGCGCCTTCGTTGGTAAACGTGACCGTCGCCAGCTCCTGGCCGGTAGCCGACCAGATGTGGCCGATATGCGTGCCCGTCTCGCCCGGAGCCTTGTAGTACCGGATTGCCTGGATCGAGCCGGAGGTGTCGCTGGTGAAGCGCATCCCCAACTCATAACCTACTCCGTCGCTGGCATTGGTGATGACAGGCGTCTGGGTGGTGAACAGCGTAGTGGTGGCACTCGCAGCGGCAACCGTCGCCGTGGCCGCGCTGGTCACATCCTCGCTGGCGCCGAACAGGTCGGTGTAGGTGGCATTCACGCGGATCCGCTTGCCGACCAGGCTGCTATCGAGGGTGAGGCTCGAGGTCGTGGCGGTCAGGTTCGTCCAAGTGGTGCCGTCGGGGCTGCTCTGCCAGTGATAGGTGATGCTGGCGGGCGCGCCGTCGGGGTCCGTGACGCTGGCCGTCAGGGTCTGGTTCTGGGTCGCGGTGCCGTTGATCGTGACAGCGCCGGGGTCGTTGACGTTGGCCACTGTCGGGGCGGTCGCGGTGCTCACCGGGGCCTCGGTGCTGCCCGAGAGGTCCGTGTAGCTGGCGGTGACCCGTATGAAGCTGCCGACCTGAGCCTGCCCGAGGACCAACGTGCTCGCGGTCGCGCCACTGATGTTGCTCCACGAATTGCCGTTCGCACTCTGCTGCCACTGATAGGAGACGGTGCCCGGCACTCCGTCCGCATCGCTCACGGTCGCGGTCAAGGTCTGGTTCTGCGTCGGCGTCCCGCTGACGCTTACCTCACCGGGGCGGTTATTGGGCTGTGACGAGCCCGCAGCGAACACGACGTCGCGGAAATAGTTTGCATTCTGATAGACATTGGTGGGGAAGGCGCCCTTGGACAGGTCGAAGACGCCGGCACCCACCGGGGCGTTCAGGCCACCATTGCTGATGGCTGAGGCGAAGCCCTGCGTGGTGGAGACGTAGTTGCTGTTGATGTTGACGGAGACGATGTAGGTCGTGCCGGCCTGGATGGTCAGCGGCGTGGCGAGCGCCTGCTGCTGCCAGCCCGATGCGCCTTCGTTGGTAAACGTGACCGTCGCCAGCTCCTGGCCGGTGGCCGACCAGATGTGGCCGATATGCGTGCCCGTCTCGCCCGGAGCCTTGTAGTACCGGATTGCCTGGATCGAGCCGGAGGTGTCGCTGGTGAAGCGCATCCCCAACTCATAACCTACTCCGTCGCTGGCATTGGTGATGACAGGCGTCTGGGTGGTGAACAGCGTAGTGGTGGCACTCGCAGCGGCAACCGTCGCCGTGGCCGCGCTGGTCACATCCTCGCTGGCGCCGAACAGGTCGGTGTAGGTGGCATTCACGCGGATCCGCTTGCCGACCAGGCTGCTATCGAGGGTGAGGCTCGAGGTCGTGGCGGTCAGGTTCGTCCAAGTGGTGCCGTCGGGGCTGCTCTGCCAGTGATAGGTGATGCTGGCGGGCGCGCCGTCGGGGTCCGTGACGCTGGCCGTCAGGGTCTGGTTCTGGGTCGCGGTGCCGTTGATCGTGACAGCGCCGGGGTCGTTGACGTTGGCCACTGTCGGGGCGGTCGCGGTGCTCACCGGGGCCTCGGTGCTGCCCGAGAGGTCCGTGTAGCTGGCGGTGACCCGTATGAAGCTGCCGACCTGAGCCTGCCCGAGGACCAGCGTGCTCGCGGTCGCGCCACTGATGTTGCTCCACGAATTGCCGTTCGCACTCTGCTGCCACTGATAGGAGACGGTGCCCGGCACTCCGTCCGCATCGCTCACGGTCGCGGTCAAGGTCTGGTTCTGCGTCGGCGTCCCGCTGACGCTTACCACACCGGGGCGGTTATTGGACTTCACCGGCACGTCAGTTGTACTCCCCCAGCTAGTCAGCGTGAATACATGCTATCTAAAATAGCAACACCAGCTGTACGGGTTGTAGTTTCGGTCGCGGCAGTCACGTTGGTTTCGCATTTAACAATATAAATAACATTAAAAGTATTAAATCGGAAGCGGTTTTTGACTTTGGAGTAGCGCCGTTCGTCAACTTCCTCTTGAGCTTGAAGAAGCGGGCGTGCGTCACGGATTTCGTGCACTCAGCGGGATGTGCCGTTTGCCCAGCTTCGAACGCACTCGCGATGTGCAACTCTTATGGTTTCATCCGCTTCGCGATTAGGTCGGCGAACTCACCCAGATTCCGCGCCGCCTCGACCTCGCCAACGCGAAATCGAACGCGAAACTTCTGCTCGACGGCGATCACGAGCGAGATCTGCATGAGCGAGTCCCACTCATCGACGTCCGCCGCCGAGAGCTCGGGGGTAGCCGCGATCTTCTCGAGGAAGATTCCGTCGAATACTTCCTGCAACTTCGCTAATACTTCAGCCTGTTTCATAAGCTCTCCGGGCAACATCTATCTTTGTCGAACGCACCTGATACTTCCTCACCTCCAGCTCGAACTCTTTTCGGGTTGCGGAGTCTTCCGTACGCGCGAAACCAAACTCCTCGTAGAATTCGGCGACGATCCCGTTTTTGGCCGTTGGGAGATAGATGCCCCGCACTTTCGTGCAGCCGGCAGCCGCTGCGAGCCGGAAAATCTCATTCATGATCTCGTCCTCGACCTGGCGCTTCAGCACGCGGCAACTCATGAGCCAGGTATCGAGAACGAAGACGCCACCATCGATCTTTGCAATGACTACGGAGATGAGCCCGGAATCACCGAATCTATCCTCGAGCCGCATCGTGAAGCACCGGTACTCCGGCCTTCCTAGGAGCGCCTTAATCTCAGTCTCGGACCGACGGGCCGTCGTCAGGTTGAACTGGTTGCTGCGCGCGATCAGCTGGGCGATGCGAGGAACATCGAGCGAGTCGAATTCTTTGATCGTGCCTCGCATCTCAAGTGAGGCGAGGTAGGCAGGCATGTCGGTGACGCTCGCTGCGAGCTCCGTACGTCGCCGTTCTTGCCTGTACTGCGCCGTCCGCTCGAGATCCTCCTCGGTGATGGTCCGTGGCTCGAAATGACGTCCGGCCTGGATGCGAACGATGAATTCGGCGGGGTCCGGCCCGAGGAGTACACCTGTAACCAACGGCTGAAACTGGCGCACGATCTCGATTTCCGCCGGGTTGTCGTCGGCAAACACGAAGCTGTCCAGGCCAAGGCGGAGTTCCTCCGCGATCCTCTGCAGGTTGTCCGACTTCGGGTCCCAATTGGCTTTGAAGGCCGCGAAGTGCTCCAGCCGGACAACCATCTCAGGATGTTTCTCGAATACCTCGATTGCGCGTGCATGGTCGTTCTTGCTGCATACCGCAAGCAGGACGCCGCGTTGGGAAAGTCCAAGCAGGTACCTCTGGAAATCCTTGAACGCTTCACCACGGGGGGACGAGTAGCCAAGTTCGATTCCCTCGATACCGTCCTCCGCGATCACGCCGCCCCATAGCGTTTGATCGAGGTCGATCGCCAGGACCTTCTTGGGGCTCTGCTTCCGGGAGGCGATCAGATGGCTTAGCTCTTGCGCGATGTCGACGAGAAAGTCAGGTGAGCCGAGCTGCTTCGATTCATACCACGCTCGCGCATCCGCCGCGGCTGAGATCCCTCGCTGCGCCGAGAGGAACTCGACGTCGCAGATTTGCACCTCAGCTGGGGCCCGAAGCCCGAGCTCGAGATTGACCGCCTTTCGGAAACTCCAGTCGGTGCCAAGCGTACGTGAACGAAACGAGCCGAGATCGAGGCCGTCGGGCAGCGCAAGATTGGCGAGGATCGCCGCCGCACCGGAGCGCACGGTGAAAGTCTGCGCGAGGTTGAGGAGGTGCTCAGCGGCGCGGACTGCGGCTTCGCGCTGATGTTCGACGTCATCGAGGAGCGAGCCTGAAAACCGGCAGTGGCTCGCGTTCGGCAGTATGAAGGCGAGATCCGGCTTGAAGGCGTACAGTGAGCTCGAGCCGTCAAGGATCTCCGAGACGAAATTATCGTACTCGCCGAGGAAACGTTCGCACTCGATCCCACGAATGGCCAGCAGATGTTCAACCAGTTCGTGCAACGGATAAAGGTTGTAGCCGCCTATGAGGGCGAGGCGGAGTCTTGGCTGGACGCTTCCGGGTGCATAAAGCTTCGCCTTTTTTCGAAGCGTCGACAGAAAGAACAGCTCGGAGAAGCTCGTCGCTTGCCGCGAGCGGGCGACAAGATGCCCCCAGGACGTGGCATCGCCTGACAACGCCAGGGACTTGAGTTCGGCATCATTGATGCGCCGGTCCGGCTGGGGTGCTGCAGCGAGAATGGCGAGCCTCCGTCAGGACAGCGACTTGATGTGATTGTCCCCTACGCTAAATGATGATATGGCTCGGGTCAATTAAATGTATTTAAATAACTGATTAAGGTATAATAAATAGATGATGGTGCATGTCAGGCCGGAGCCGGTGAGCCCAAGCACGCTTTCCACGAAAGCCGAGAATCTCAAACTGCTTCCCGGAGGAAATAACCTGCTTCTCCGAGAGCTCCGGCTGGAGGACTCCGCGCAAGTCATCGCTTGGCGGAATGATCCCGTTCTCGGTAAGTTCCTGACCCGCGAGAAGCTGACCTTGGCTCAGCAGGAAGAGTTTTTCCGGAACTATCAAGCGAGGGTCGACGATTACTATTTCATTGCCGAATTCAAGCGCTCGAAGAAGCCGGCTGGCAGCATCGCGCTGGCGAACCTGGATTTCGCGGCGGGACAGGGCGAAGTTGCGCGGTTGATCGTCGATCCTGCCGCGCGCCTTTTCCTGGCAGAGATGTTCGACCTTTTACTCGAATTCGCATTCGAGCAGCTGGGGCTTTCGGCCGTCGTGGCCAACGTTCAAAGCCGGAACAAAGCCGCGAAGAACTTTCATATTCGCCTCGGCTTCCAAATTGAAAAGGTTGCGCCGAAAGCTTGGTGGAACGGCGACGACGTGATTACGTTTCGGATGTCGCGCGCAGACTATCCACGGCTAAAACAGGCCTGGTCGGCGCTGCTCCTCGATGCACGAGAGGGTTAAACTGTTTGAGCAACCAGCCAGATTCCGCTCGACGCCGCCCGTCTCCTTAGGCTGCCAGGGAAGGGAGGAGCAGCGCATGGATTTGCAGTTTCATCACATGGGAATGGCGTGTCGAAAGATCGCGGCGGAGCTGTCCGAGCTCGCGGTCGTTGGCTACAGTCCTGAAGGCCCCATGTTCGAGGACCCCATCCAGCAGGTTCGGATTCAGTTTGTATCAGGCGGCGGTCCGCGCCTGGAGCTCATTGAGCCGATCGGCGCACAATCGCCTGTGGCAGGTATCTTGAAGCGCGGCAGCAAGTTCTATCATCTTGCTTACGAAGCAGCTCGCTTCGACGACGCGATCGCTTGCTTTAGGTCGGAGCAATATCTTCCTGTATCGTCACCCGCGCCGGCGGTCGCGTTCGACATGCGCCGCATAGTGTTTCTTGCCTCCGCGACGCTCACGCTCGTTGAGCTCATCGAGGCGAGGGCCTAGCGCGAGTTGGCGATTGATCCGGATGCCAGGTAACGATTTGCGCGAGCCCGTCAGACGACACAGCTCCGCTGCGCCGAACCCATTCAGCAGCGCGCAGGCCGCCGGCCTGCAGTCTCACGACCGGCTCGGGGCCAAGCTCGGACAGCAGAATGCCCATGTGCCCTGATCCCGGAGACGTTGTTGGCCAAACGCCCAACCCATTTTCTGACAATACGGTTCGATCGATGTCGCCCCAAAACTGCACGACAATGGCGCCAGGGGGCGCGCACGCAACGAGGTGAGCTGTTTCCGGCGCGCCGATGCGAGGCTTAGCCGCCGGTCGCAGCGCAACGATGATTGCGTCCCATTGGTCGTGATACAAGCTCTGGACGTCCTCGAAGACGTCCACGCTCGCTCCGGAGCTCACGAGACCGGAGCGAAGCGAGCCAATGAAGTCGTTGTCGCACAGCAGGGCAATGCGATTCTTGTAAGCGGATAAGCCGCTATCGTGCAGTTGCTTCACGCACAGTGGACCGAGAAACGAGAAGACATCGACTGACGGGTGACGTTCGTTCACGCCGACGATTGGAATTCCGCGCCGCAAGCATGCGTCCATGTCGAGGTCCTCGGAGCGAAATTCCCAGGCCTCGTACATCAAGGCGATGACGGCTTCCTTTGGTAGCTCATCAATAAGCGCAGCGGTCAGAGGCCGAAGATGGCCGCTGTTGGTTACGATATCCGTCTGATGGATGATATCGGGAGTGATCTGCTCCAGGATGTCTATGCGATCGGCCACGCCGACCGAATCTGCGAGCTTGAGGGTCTGGTCCATGGCTTCAGCCGAGGTGCCGTGCCGCGTAGTTTTCGTAAAGGCATAGACGTGCCTGGCTCCGGCCATCGCTGCGAGAACGGCCGTCACGGCATAGGCCCCGGTCGCAGCCTCGGTGAGAACCGTTAGTTCCGAAAGGTCTAAGAGAGTTTCGGTGAGGGCGCGGCTCATCAGGGTGCCCAGACGTGGCAATGAGAAGCCTGGTCGTAAGGTGGTGTCGAAGCGAGACCGCAATTGCCCGAACGCTACACCGGACTCGGTCCCGATCATGAAATCGCCTCTCGGTTTCGTCAGGTGGGAAAGCGGTCGCTTGGGCGCATGTGCGGCGACTGCTCTAGCCCCGTTTTGCGCCGAAGCGGCGCTGAAGAGCGATGTGCCGCCTCATTTAATACATTAAAATATAAAAGTAACGCGCTTTGTGCATATAAGTCGTTTGGTATAATCTGCCTCTGGACCTCACTTTGCGCAGGAGTTCACCGATGCGCCGCGACGGGAGTGTCGGCATGCGATAGTACTCAAGGTGTTATTTGCGTAGACAATTTAAAAGGCGAGATTAACATATTTACTTGCGACGCATCCAAAACCGCTTATTTTCTATGACCATCGCAGGGAGAGCGCCGATGAACCCGACTGACTCCAATAGTGAAGACCGCCGTGAGTTCTTGAGAAGCTGCGGAAAATTTGCCGCCGTCACTCCTCCTGTGATGACACTGCTGCTTTCGACCTCTCTGACCTCATCCGCCATCGCTAGTTCTGGTGGAAACGTTGTGCAGGGCAATAATGGCAAGGGCAACGGTGGTGGGGACGGCAGTCCTAACGGGAAAGAAGATAGCACTCGCTAAAGTGGCGCCTGGCGGCCCAGCCCTGACACCACCGTCCCGGGGACCGGTCGGAGGTTCAGCCGGCCCGGCGGCGCCGTTGTGCGGACGAACGGTCGATCAGGAGATCGTTTAGCTTCTTGCCGGCGCGAAGCTGCGCCTTCAGCCATCGAGGCTGCTTACCACGGCCGGACCAGGTTTCGGACGGGTTCTTAGGGTTCTGATACTTCGGCAGCACGGGAGGGTAGGGGCGGCGTGCACGTCCCTCGGTCTGCCCCCCGGTCTTACCTTCGATCTTGCGAAGCCGCTCTTCGAGCTTGGCTTTTTCCGCGGTCATCCTGCGACTAAGAACAGCAGTGACCTCATCGTAGAGTCGCCACAGCTCAGCTGTGGTCATAGATGCCCAATCATCGTTCTCCATGGAAGCCGTCCCCACTACCTCCGAACCGAAACAGGAGGGGGGCTTATCAGGTCAAACCGGGGTCCGGCAAGCACGATCACCCGTGCCGCTGCGCCAGTGTGCGTGGTGGTCGGAGTTACCGGCTGGGCCCGTGCCTCCGAACCAGCGGTCGCTTCGCCCTCCGCCCCCGGGCTCGTCGCCTCGGCGCAAGCAATCGCTGCTCGGCCTTCGACACGCGGCTACGCAAGTTCTGCAATTCAGTGAATTGAATGATGAGAGCCTGATGAGTTTGACGCAAAACTGCTGAAGAATACATGTGACCACCTACTCATTGCCAACGATGCCCTCCCTGACCGCTCATTGAAGTTGCTGAATTGACGAATATGCAGCTCCAATATGGGTGACCGGATTTCGTCGTTGCTACACTGGCTGCGCGACGCAGCCGTTTTCGTGCTTTACTAACCAGCTTCGCCTTGATGAATAGTATTACTTTTCCTCCCTTCAATAACGTGGCTTTTTGAACGATCTCGTGTTCGTCGAAACTTCGTCGAATGTTAGATTTGAATCGTGAATGACCCAATATATCGTTGGTAATAACGGTGCCAACGAAGTTAATTGGATGTTGACCATCATGACACAGCAGCCGATCCGTGCGCCTAGACATTCTACGGGAGAATTTTCTGATCGAATCTATCATGCGTTGTCGAAATTTGGCTTTCGTCTACAAGCTTGCGGCCTCGAATGTTGAGCACCGCATTCTTACGGTGCTGCGCATACTTGCCGGTCAAGTTACCGTGGCGCAGTCGTCGAACGTTCGGCTGTCTAGGATTTGAGACTGTGTGACATTGTCGCCGAGCGGACCCGTCATCCTCGCGTTTCGAAGAAATTGTTGGATTAAACGGCTGCACGGGGGGTTCTTAGCGATAGGCAGGGGAAGCATGCACCGCACCAGAATTGTCATCGCGGATCGACATCCGATCGTTTTGCAAGGGATCAGGAGCGTTCTTGCAGCGCAGCGTGATTTTACGATCGTTGCGTCCTGCAGCGATGGCGCAAGCTGCAATGAGGCAATCCGATTTCTTGTGCCGGACGTCGCGCTCGTCGATGCTGCACTGCCTGATGTCAGCCGGCAGCAGATCCTCGCTCCCGCAAGCGCTTCAGGCCCAAGTCCCGCGGTAGTCTTTTTCGCCGGTGTCGCGGCGGATTGTGAGTTGCAAAGGCTGGCCTTGGAGGGCGCCTGCATCGTCCTCTCAAAGGATTCGGATGCCGAGATGCTGGTCTCAACCCTGCGGAAAGCCGCCCAGGGCCAAGCAGCGGCCTCGCCGAGCGCATGGCTAGCCAATGATGACGCCCGCCCCGATGAGAAGCCCCTGGCGCAACTGACGGACCGGGAGCGGCAAATCATGCGGCTTGTGTCGGAGGGTCTATCGAACAAGGAGATTGGACGTCGGTTGAACCTTGCCGACGGTACGATCAAGGTCCACCTTCATCATATCTTCCAAAAGCTGGACATCAGCAATCGCACGATTCTCGCGGCATTGGCGATTTCGCGAAACGAGCTGCATGCCGCGTCACGTAAGATGGATCCCCCTGATCTGTTGCATCAGGATCCGGCGAGCGTGAAATAATGGGAGTGTCTGGCTCTTCCGAGCGTGCGCGGGGGTTATCGCGGCGCCAGAAGCCCAGCCATGTCGCTGCAGGCCCCTTCGGCCTCGGCTAACGTTCGAAAGGGCGAACCGCCAATCTTGATTGCGGCCTGGTTTTTGTGGAGCGGACGCCAACTCGCCAAATAGCCGGCGCGGCCATGAAAGCCGGGGCCTCTCGGGCTTCCGAAGCTGATCACGAACGAGAAGCCCTCGCTGGTTGCGCTCCAGATCTCCATGTCGCGGACAGACCGGTGGAATTGCAGTGGCATCGTCATCATCCCTTGCAATCGAGCTTGCGCTCGACGTCCGTTAAAACGCAAATTAATCGTATTAAATGGCGAGCGCAACTCCGAAGCTGCGCCCGAAGGCCAGGAAGTACAGGAACGAGTACGGAAATTGCCCACGATCAATTGACGGCGCACGTCAAGAAACACCACTCACATAAAGAAAATTATCGGTTGAAAATACATTTAATGTATAATACCGTAATTAATATTTTAAACCGAGGAGAGCGTGTTGTGACCCGGGACGGCAACGAAGATGACGACCGGCGGGCGTTCTTGAAAACCTGCGGAAGATTTGCGGCCGTCACACCCCCAGTGATGACTCTGCTTCTATCCACTTCCCTGACCTCAGGAGCCATTGCAAGCTCGGGGGGCCTGCGTGGAGTGACGCAGAAGGATGGGAGGCAATCGTCGTTCTTCGATAACGACCGGTCGTCCGTATCGGGACCGGGGAGCTCCAGCGGCGGGTCAACAGGGGGCGGGGGAGCCCCTGGCGGGGGCTCTGCTAAATCATCTCGCGCCGGAGGAGGGGCAGCCGGTGGCGGATCCGGCGGTAGCGGCGGGTCTGGCGGTGGCGGAGGCAGTGCGAAAGGGCCTTTCGCAACCGGCGGCAGCTCTGGAATTCCAAACGCAAGTGGTGGGCTCGATTGCGCAGAAGAAGACGAGGAAAAGCGCAAGGCCGAGTGTCCGGGAGCTAACACCAGGATTTCGAGTGCAGCCGAATCCAGCCGATAGCAGTCTTCTCAGCCCATGCGTGAGCCTGCGGCGCCGTACGGTTTGGCAGGGCTGGACCTTTCTTAAACTCCGGCCGAGTCGTCCCTTGTTGCACCGCCGCAGCGCGATTTGCGGTGTAAACACTGCCAAATGTTCATGCGATTGTGGTGAATTACATACTTTTCCTGACCTTATGCGACTTCTTCTCAAGACCTCGATCAGGAGCGTGTCATGAATATCCGCGTTCGAGCGGAGAGTCCTGCGGCGCTGCTTCGAGAACGTCTCGAGGCGCTGGTGGCAGAGCTTGCGGAACTTGAAAAGCTCAGAGAGCGGGTAGGTCGAGAGGAGAATCTTCAGCGCAAGCTGCGCAAGGCGGGCAGCGCCAACAACCCCGCTCGGACCGCGGGTGGGCCTTCCGGCTTCGCACAGGCAAAGCTCATGGCCATACCGCTCATTCGCAAGAAGTCGGGCTGTTGTGACGAGCGTCCCAAGGCGAATGGATGACGGGAATTTTCGTCCATTGTTCGCTTCGGCCGGGAGCCGGCCGCAAAGTCGAAAAAAATGCCACGCAGGATCGGACGTTTGCAGCGACTGAGCTTCGCGCGGTTTGCCGGATGGCGCGGGCACATGCGGTGGTTCGCGAAAACGAACTGGTTCTAAGAGCCTGTCCCGGCTATTCGGCTGCCAGGCGAGCGGGAGGCGCTCCGCGCTGGAGGCCTATGAACGAGCCCGACCGTGCTCTGCGAGACGATCCGATCGATGCTGCGGCTCATGACCTTGTAGCATTCGCATGCCATGGCTTCGAGCCGCGGCCGATCGATTTCAAGCTGGCCACGTCGATTGGATCTTAGCGCTCTTGATGTTCGCATTGTGCTCACGACATGTGTGACGGTGGTGCGGCGGACGCCCAGCAATTCCGACAACGTTTCTTGGGTCAGCGGGAGGAGATCGCTGCCATTTGCCCGATCGTGAATGTGAAGCAGCCAGCGCGCCAAGCGGGCTTCGACGGAATGTAATGCGTTGCAGGCAGCCACGTGCTGGAGTTGCGTCAGCAACGATCTCGTGAACACTTGCACCATCGCTGCGACGGCGGGGCTGCAATGTTGCGCTGTCAGGAATTGCGCAGGCGAGATCTGCAGCGCGGTCCCGGCGATGCGAGCAACGGCCGTCACGGGCGAGTGGGATGCGCCAAGCGCTGACGTCAGACCCACAGCCCCTTCATGCCCCACTATCGTCGTGGCGACCGTCTGCCCGTTCGGCAGCTCCATGATAGTGGCTATCGCGCCGCTCAGGGGGAAGAAAAGATGTTCGATCCGATCGCCTGATCGGACGAGCACCGTATCGCGCTCGATGACGATCTTCCGCAGATGAGGTGCAAGCAAAGCAAAATCCGCCGGCGGCAACGCTGCTAACAACCGATTACCAACCCTGGTCGCGTGGTCCATCATGGGATCAACCCCCGACGGATGTTCGGCGCGAGAACTCATGCCGGCTCGTCGAGCTGCTGTCCGGCGTGCAGCTCAACAGCAGTCAACTGGCAACCACAGATATGGTTCCTGCGATGAAGGCTAGCATGCGCTGGTCTGCCAATCGCAGGAACGGCTTGCGCCCGCGACTCCAGCTTGCGCTTATACAGACCTGTCGCTGACCTGCAATTGATGTCGTCGACTCGCCGACGGCAGCCTGCGCTGCGGCTGAACAGCATCCCAGCCAACGATCATTCTCCGAACAGCTGATCGGCCTTGAGTTGTGAAGCGTGCCAGGCGCGGATCGCGAGCGCGCTCTGAAAGTCTCGTCTCAGGGGCGGACCAATTTCCAAGATGGCGTTCTGGCCGCCGGGACCAATAGCGTTGGAATGACGGCCGTGAGCCGTTCGTGTGCCCCACTCGAAGCCCACCCAACGGCCTGGCGTCGCCGTACTGTTCGGCAAAAGGCTAGGACTTACGGCAAATGGGCACATTTGCACGTCAAATTCGCGATTTTAGATATGGTTAAACCGGATTAAATCTCTTTCTTTATTCTATTCGTTGTATTTTAATGACTTCACTCGGTCTCGGCTATATGCCGAAGGACATAGACGGCCGGGTCGAGGCAGAGTCCATGTTAGACACGTCTGCGAAAGAGCGGATACTCAAGCCCGTCCGGCTTGTGATCGTAGATCGACAGCCGATCGTTCTACGGGGGCTAGAGTCGATACTCGGGGCACAGCCGGACTTCGACGTCATCGCGTCGTGCAGCGACGGGACAAGCTGCATCCAAGCGATGCGGAATTTGACACCCGACGTTGCACTTCTTGCTGACACCCTGCCAGATCTAACGGCATCCGAGATCCTCGTCATTGCGAAAGCTGATCGGCTGCCCACGCGTCTGGTGTTCTTTACAGATTCCGACACGGACCACGATCTAACCTTGGCCATCGCTGCTGGCGCGTGTGATGCAATCGCGAAGCATGTTGCACCGGACGCTGTGCTGCGATCGCTGCGACTGATGACGAAGCGTAGCTTTTTGGAGCAGTCCGATCTCTCGCCAACCGTCGAGAAAACCGACAGCAGCAAAATCGACAACCTACTGGAGCTATTGACGCCGCGCGAACGTCAAATTGTACGACTGGTGTCAGAAGGAATGTCGAACAAGGAGATCGCGCACCAGCTAAACGTTTCAGATGGAACCGTTAAAGTACACCTGCACAACATATTTCAGAAGCTTGAAATAACCAACAGGACGGTGCTCGCCACCCTCGCATTGCTACAACGCCCGTCCGGGTTCGGAATGCTCTCGCTGGCTCTCCTGGCGGTCGCCATTGCGGACGAACTCAAGGCGTCGGAGGCAAACGACATTCTTCCGCATGACGACAGCACCGGCCCCGCGGTGGAGTATGCCGAATATGAGCTCTGGAAGCGAGCTATCCTCCGTCACGCCATCGTCGCGGACTCCGACGAAAAGCCGTCGCTCACTCAGAGAGGCGTTTTTGTCGGGGCGAGCCAAATCTCGACCGCGGCCTCGGCAATGGAAGCGCCTCGCACCGCTGAGCAATCCGCAGGCTCGAAATCGTGGAAGGACTACAGTTCTGTTGGATCAAGCACGCCCGGTTTGGCCACACCTTCCCTGCGAGGAATGAACGACGCGAAGATTGGAGGTGACTCCACCGAGGAACATCTATTCTCGCGGCTGACATCCAATCCGACTTTGATTCACGGAGGGTATGGTACTTTCGCCACTCTCACCGGTGCGTTGATCTACACACTCAGCGATCCCCATTTGGCATTGCCGTCGCATGACCCGGCCAAAGCGCCGCTCGACAGCTTCGTGGACGTTACCGGATACAATGCGGCCACCAAACTGGCTGCGATCACCAATGCCGACGATCATCATGTAGATGATTCAGTCCCGGGTTTCCTTGCGCAGGCTTCTCGCCTGCCTTCCGCGTTTGTGGTCGTTGAAAACGAAAGCGCCGCCGGAGAAGGCACTCGGGGCCACTCGAGTGATGGTACCGTAGGGGAGACTCTCCAAAAACTTGCCGGCCTCGTGCACTTCAGTCACGATGCCGGTAGTAGCGGATATAGCCACGATCAGCTGATGGGCGGCAACGTCGCTGAAAACGTTGTTCATCGCGACCCGACCGATTCCAGTTCTACCTCTTCCGACTCTGTCTTCAACTTCGCGTCTGGGCCGAGCAGGATCAATCTTGCGGCTTTCGGAGCCCTTGCCAGGCTTCATATGACAGCAGCAAGCAAGTCCATACCGCCACACACCGTCGCTTGGATCTTCAACTCCACAACCAATGAAACGATCGTCTATGTGAATGCGACCGATCATGTTCTGGAGATCGGAGACCGCGACCTGTTGGAAATCCATCTGCCGGGAATTGTATCCATCGCAGAATCGGATTTTGTCGGCCAGCCGACAGCCGCGGCGGCCGCTCTCACGTTGGAGCAGCTCGAAGAAGCGCTGACATCCGTGATTGCAATCGAAGCTATTCTGAGTACCGACAGTGCCCATGCAAGTATCGGGACGAGAGAGAGCACATTCGGGACCGCTGGAGTTTGGGACAGTCTGGCTGATGCCGGCTTGAGGACTGAATTCGCGCCGGTCCGCACAACGGAAGAGAGCGTGGATGGGACCGAGGGGTCGGCTCGCATATCACCGATCGTGCTTGCTCATGCTGCAGCGGTAACGGAAGTTGAAAGTCTTACATTGAAGAGTCAGGGGAACGATGCAGGCACCGGCCCCAGCATCGCAGCGGCCGGTAGCGCGGGCGGCAGTAACTCACAGCATGTTCTGGAGCCATGGCCTGCAAAGGAAACAGGTGCGGAGCAGACGGACGGTGGCTTCATACCTGGGAGTGATGTCGGTGATGAGAACGAGCATCAATCCCCGGCTTCGGACCCTTCGGGAAGGTCAGGGAAGACGGCAGAAACAGGCAGCGCGGAACATGGCAAGCCGGTGCATTCAACCTCTAAAAACGCATCGGAAGCAGCCGATTTTGGTGAATCGAGCCTCGCGACAGCGCACAGGGACGACTGCGAAGGGCCGCAGCACGCTCCCGAGCAAATGTCTGCAATGGCCGGCGCCAGAGATACGGCCGACGTGAAGTCCATACCGGGCAATCGCGCTGGCAAGGACAACGCGCATGATTCACCGGCTTCGGACTATTGGTCAGGGCCAGCAAAAGCGGCCGAACCAGGCGGCCGGGACCACAGCAACTCGCACGCGTCGGAGCGAGGGTCGGCAAAGGCAGCCACGGAGACGGCCGAAGCGAAGTCCATGCCGGACAATCGCGCCGGGAAGGACAACGCGCATGATCCACCGGCTTCGGACCGTTCGTCAGGGTCAGCGAGAACGGCCGAACCAGGCGGCCTGGACCACAGCAACTCGCACGCGTCGGAGCAAGGGTCGGCAAAGGCGGCCACGGAGACGGCCGAAGCGAAGTCCGTACCGGGCAATCGCGCCGGCAAGGACAACGCGCATGATTCACTCGCTTCGGACGATTCGTCCGGGCCAGCGAAAACGGTCGAACCAGGCGGCCTGGGCGCCAGCAACTCGCACGCGTCGGAGCGAGGGTCGGCAAAGGCGGCCACGGAGACGGCCGACGCGAAGTCCGTATCGGGCAATAGCGCCGGCAAGGACAACGCTCATGATTCACTGGCATCGGACGATTGGTCAGGGCCAGCAGCAGCGGCCGAACCAGGCGGTCTGGACGACAGCAACTCGCACGCGTCGGAGCGAGGGTCGGCAAAGGCGGCCACAGAGACGGCCGAAGTGAAGTCCATGCCGGGCAATCGCGCCGGCAAGGACAACGCGCATGATCCACTGGCTTCGGACGATTCGTCAGGGCCATCAAAAGCGGCCGAACCAGGCGGTCTGGACGACAGCAACTCGCGCGCGTCGGAGCGAGGGTCGGCAACGGCGGCCACCGAGACGGCCGAAGCAAAGGCGACACCGGGCAATGGCCTCGGCAATGACAACGAGCATCATTCCTGGACTCCAGCCTATACGCGCGAGTCAGCGAAGATGGCAGAGCCCAGCGGCGTGGAGCAGAGTAACAAATGGGAGCATTCGACCTCTGCTCACGGCCCGAAGGCTGACGAAAGTGTTGCAACGGCGGAGCCGGAGCCTGTAAAGGCGACAACCACGGAGTTGGCTGAAACTGTCTTCATGTCCGAGATGAGTGTCGGCGATGGCGACAATCATCGTGCATCGAACGCAAGCGCGTCGGCAGCAGTGGCCACGACAAAACTGGCTGACCTGCAGCATAGCAATTCAGGATACAATTCACACTCGGCCTCCGCAAAGGCATCAGCAGCAGCCGAGATCGCCGAATCGAGCGCCACAAAAGGCGATAGTGCAGGGAACGGAAACTCGCAGCACGCTACGCAACCTGCTGCAATCGCATCGGTGGCCGCACAGCCGGCTAAAGCTGCGTTCGAGACCGGCGGCGCCGATCAAGATCGAGTGTTCCGCTTCGACAGCGACGCAACTCCTTTCACTCCCATCGTCAGGATTGAACCTAGAGAGGTCCACATTCCGCTCGATCCACGCGCCAAGCCCGATCAGGCGGCCACCCTCGATATCCTCGTCAAAATCCTACCCAACGCACTGGACGATCCCGCGGCCAACCATGGCAATAACGGACCCCATCACGCCCCTGTAGCTGCGCATCATGACCTGCTGATTTGAAATGTTGCATTGTCTCGCGAGCAGGACGCAGGGCCGATGTTGAACAGCCTGCTCCGTATACTGGTCGGTTGATATGCGCCCCTTATGCATTGATAGTCCTCGATAACTCATTGAAATCGCAGTAAATGCGACCGCCCTCCGAGCGCACCACCTTCATTTTCATAGCTTTTCTGGGCGGGGTTCGCGCTGCACGCCGCGATTCGGAACCAAAGCCCTCGCCCCGCATTCGCAACTGGTCGCCGAATGCGCTTGAAGGTGGAGGACGATGAGGGACGCTATGTCCGATGTTGCCGAGATCCGCGGCGCCGTTCACCTGTGCATCGACATGCAGAACATTTTCGCCCCCGATGGCCTTTGGGCGACGCCCTGGATGGAGCGGGTGCTGCCGACGGTCGTCTCGGTCGTTGCGCGCCACGCGGAGAGAACGATCTTCACACGCTTCATCACCCCGCAGGATCCGGAGGACCGCCCGGGGCAATGGCAGAGTTATTTCCGCCGCTGGCGCCAGGCGACGCGCAGGCATCTGCCGTCATCGGCTCTGGAGCTCGTGCCGGCCTTGGCACGTTTCGTTCCGCCGGCGGCGATGATCGACAAGTCGGCCTATTCCGCGTTCAGCAATCCCGGTCTTGCGCGCCTGCTGGTCGAGAAGAACGTCGGCACCGTCGTGATATCGGGCGCGGAGACGGACGTCTGCGTGCTCTCGACGGTCCTGAGCGCCGTCGATCTCGGCTTCAGGATCGTCCTTGTCGAGGACGCGCTGTGCAGCTCGTCCGACGTCGGCCACGACGCGCTCATGACGATGTACCGCACCCGTTTCCACGGCCAGGTCGACCTGGTGACAGCGGAAGAGCTGGCCGAGGTCTGGCGGGAGTAGGGTCCGACGTCATTTGAGCCGCGCAAGGTCCTCGCGCCCACGAGGCGGATCAAGCGACCGCGACGTCGGCCGCCACCGGTCTCGCATGCGGCGGCCGAGCATCGTCCGCGCCGGACCGCATGCTCAGGTAGGTTGGGTCGAAGCCGGCGAGCCGGACCAGGCCCGGCCAGTCCGTGATGGTCAAGGTCTTGCCCTGCCATTGCAGCAAATGGCAGCGGCGCAGCTCCTGGATGGTGCGGTTGGCATGGACCGGGGAGATGCTGCAGGCTGCGGCGAGGTCGGACTGGGTGAAGGGCGAGGACAACCTGAAATCCCGGGCAAGCCCGACGGTTTGCAGCCGCACCGTGATCTCGCAGAGCAGGTGCGCCACACGTGTCAACGCGTCCCGGCTGCCGAGGTTCACCGTCCAGTTGCGCTGGATGGCGTGATCGGCAAGCAGCATCAACAGCAAGGCGTGCGACATTGCCGGAGATCGCACCGCGAGCTCGCGAAAGAAGCGGTGCGGCACGAGCGCGACGATTGCGGAACCGAGCGCGGTCAGGTTGCCCTCGATGCGCGGGCGATACAGGCTTTGCAGGTTGGCGATGTCGCCGGGCACGCAGATCGCGGTGATCTGGCCATCTGCGCTTTCGTCATTCTGCCAGGACAGATATCCCTGGAGCACCAGGCAGCATTGCGTTGCCTCATCACCGTGCCGCAGGATGGTCTGATGCGCGCCGAAATGCGCGATGCTGCTCGGCATGTCCGCAAGCAGATCGAGATGTTCCGGGGTCAGTTCGACGAGGCTCGTCAGGCGGTCGGCCAGCCTCGAGAAAGCAAATCCTGCCTGCATTTGATCTCCGACGGCCCCCGTCGGCCCAAGTGTGGCCGATAATGACGGCGGAAAGCATTAACGTTTGATAGGTTCGTCTGGAGTATCGGCGAGGCAGCAGGCCGCTTGCCGATACAAGATCCTCACGTTCAATTGACGTTGTCGCCGAGCATGTTGCGGACGCCTGTGGTCACGGCGGCGAGGCCGCGCGTGCCGTGCATCAGCGCGATCTCGCCCTGCTGCTCGTGGCGGATGGCATGCGCCATGATGCGCAGACGAGGGTCGCCGCGGCTGTGCCACATCTGGTCGGCCATCCTGACCGCACCGCGGTGATGCCGGCTCATCGCCTCGACGAACAGCGTGTCGAACTGGTCCGGCGGCGCGGTCTTGACCTGGCGCATCTCGGCCGGCGTCAGGAAGCCCGGCATCGCCGCCCGCTCCTCGGTGCTGCAATCGGGCATCTCCGTGTCGAACCAGCTCAGCCACCAATTCTCGAATATGCGGTTCTCTCCGGTCTGGCTCGCGACCATCAGCATTGCGAGCTTGCGCAGATGCGGATCCTGCGCGCGCTCGGCAGCCGTCCGCGCCAGCTCGATGCCCTGGGCATGATGCGTTGTCATGTGACGGATGTAGGCCTGGTCTTGATCCCTGTCGCGGCCCATCCACGGCGGCTCGTAACCATGACCGCCGAACAATGCGACCGCCCCAAGTAGCGCAATCACGGCCAGCGCGCCGGTGATCCACATATTCGTGAACCGCACGTCGCTGTCAGGCGCAGTCCCGCGCCTCCAGCGCAGGCGCGCGAACAGGGGATACATCACGGCGGAGGAGCCATGCACCAGCAGCCCGATCCAGTAGGGTTGTTGCAGCGTGAACAGCGGCTGCCAGAATGGAAACAGCGGCACCAGCACGAACCATTCCATGCCTGAAGAGAACGCGGCCCAGGGCAGCGCCAGCAGCAGGATCGTCATCGGCCGCAAGTCGGCCGTCCAGCGTCCGAGCACGCCGAAGAAAACCAATGCCCAGGAAAAATCGGCCCATTGGTGAAAGGCGATCCCGGCCAGGATCGCGCTCCAGGATGGCTCGGAGCTGATCGCCCAGTCGCGCGCAGGAATCGCGGCAACCGTCATCCAATCGACCGCCGCATCGCGGCCGATTCGGGCAGCGAAGAGTTGGCTGACGATGGTCGAAAAGGTGCTGCTGATCAGGCCGAGTGCGGCCGCGGCAATCCAGCGCGAACGCCGCCGCTCGCCGGTGGTGCGCCGCGCCCCACTCGTGAGTGCTGGTCGCGGCTCGGCGTTCACGTCAGCTGCTTGAGCTTCTTCAGCGGATTGAGTTCGCTCGGCTTGTCCTGTTCGTCGCGCCCACGCTCGGCTTGCGCCTTGCCGTCATCGTGCAGATCCTGGTCGCCGATGATCTCGCCGACGGCCTGCTTGGTCTTGCCGGCGATCCGCTGCTGCAGACCTTTGGTCTTGCCCATGAGCTGCCTCCGATATGTCCTGCCGTGGCTCACGCCGCTACCCCGGCGCCCTGAAGGGGGCGTGGGCGCCGGGGCTGCGGTCTTGCAAATTGCCCCCGGCGGCGGGGGGAGACGCCGGAAGCGTTGATCAGACTCTTCGCGACGCGGATGGTTCCTCCTGACGTCACCGAGGTTCGAGTGCGATGATCACGCCTTCGTTGCCCCGGAGCAGGATGGACGCATCCGGCACGGGCTCGGGCGGCCGATCCAGATGCGTCGACATCAAGAGACGGCCGCGACCTTGCCAATGGAATTTCCGCGGTTCGGCCGCGAGATTGAGCGCGACCAGAATTTCGTTACGGCCTGCCGTCCGTTTAAAGGCCAGGACATCGTTCTGCGAGCGCAGCGGCTCGTAGCCGCCCCGTTGCAGGCCGGCATGCTCGCGCCGCAGCGCCATCAGCGCGCGAAACAGAGCGAGGATCGAGCGCTCGTCGCGCTGCTGTGCGGCGACATTGGCCGCACCATCGGGCGGCTCGAGCGGCAGCCATGGGCGGCCCGTCGTGAAGCCGCCATCGGGGCTGTCATCCCACCGCATCGGTGCGCGTTCGGGATCGCGGCACAGGCCGTAGCCGGGCACGAGCTTCTCGAAGGGATCGCGGACGCGGCCCTGCGGAATCGGCACGCGCTTGCGGCCGATCTCGTCGCCCATGAAGAAGAACGGCGTTCCCCGCAGCGTCATCAGCAGCATCGCCAGCACGCGCATCTGCGCCTCGCCGATCTTGCTCGCGATCCGCTGCTTGTCGTGGCCGCCGATGACCCAGACCGGCCAGCCATCGTCAGGGATGGCGTTGAGATAGGCGTCGACCGTGGCCTGCAGCGAGAGGGCGTCCCATTTGGAATCGAGCAGGGCGAAATTGAGCGGCAGATGCAGGCGCGGCCGGTCGTTGCCGTAGAAGTGGCCGATGCGGTCGGTCTTGCCCTGGACCTCGCCGCACAACATCCGTCCGGGATAGGCGTCGATCACCTCGCGGATGAACTCGATGCAATCCATCGTCTCAGGCCGATCGTCGGTGAACACCGTCGTGTGCCGCTGCGGCGGCGGCTTGCCCTCGGCTTGCGGATTCGCCGGATTGTCGCGCAACAGCCGGTCCTTGATCAGGACCGCACTGGCGTCGACGCGAAAGCCGTCGACGCCGCGGTCGAGCCAGAACCGCATGGAATCGGCGATCGCGGCGCGCACTTGCGGGTTGCGCCAGTTCAGGTCGGGCTGCTCCACCAGGAAGGAATGATAGTAATATTGTCGGCGCGCCTCGCACCATTCCCAGCCGCTGCCGCCGAACCGGCTCAGCCAGTTGTTGGGCGGCCCGCCGTTCTCGGCCGGATCGGCCCAGATGTACCAGTCGGCTTTCGCGCTGTTGCGCGAGCTTGCGCTCTCGACGAACCAAGCGTGATCGTTCGCGGTGTGATTGGGAACGAGGTCGAGGACGAGCCGGATGCCCGCACCGTGCAGCGCCTCGAGCAGGCGATCGAATTCCTCGAGGCTGCCGAAGGCGGGATCGATCGAACAATAGTCGGATATGTCGTAGCCGAGGTCGCGGAAGGGGCTTTTGTAGATCGGCGTCAGCCACACCGCATCGACGCCGAGCCATTTCAAATAGTCGATGCGCGACATCAATCCGGCAAGGTCGCCCTTGCCGTCGCCGTTCGAGTCCTGAAAGGAGATCAGCGCGATCTCGTAGACGACGGCGGATTCCCACCACGCAGCTTCGTCACGGGACTCGTCGCTCATCACCTTGCTTCACCTCGTTTTGCCCAGCGTGCGCTGCGATCTGTCTCGCCGCAGTGCGGACGCTCTCGATGCCCTTGGGAAATCCGCTGCGGTTCGGATAGAGCTTGCGCCGTGCATCGCGCGGCGGGCGGCGCGGCTTGGTGTCCTGCGCGGCGCGGTAGTCGAGCACGGCGATGCCGCCGACCATCAGCAATGCCAGCGCGATATTGCCCTTCTTGGGATTGTCCGCCGTCAGCCCGGACAGCAGCGCGGCGGCATCGAGGCCGTCGCCGCCGACGCGGGCCCACAGGCCGGCGTTTTTCTCGACAGAGAGCGTCATGATCCCGGCCATGATTTCGCGCACGCCGAAGGCGCGGACCAGCGTCTCATGGCCTTCCATGCCCAGCGTGTGCGTGACGCGCCGCGGCGCGAACAATTCGACGACGCCGAGGCCGATGCTGAACCAGCCGAGTGCGCGCGCGAGCTGGTCCGCCGGCTGCTTCAGGCTCGGTCCGCCCTCGACGATCTTGGGGTCGCCCTTGGTGCGCACGATGTTGGAGAAATGAAACATGGCTAGCTCCTTCAGGGCTTCAGCACGACCTTGACGCAGGAATCGCGCTTGTCGCGAAACACCTGGTACATCTCCGGTCCCTGGGCGAGCGGGACGGTGTGGGTGATGACGAAGGACGGGTCGATCTCGCCCTCTTCGATGCGGCGGAGCAGGTCGTCGGTCCAGCGGTTGACGTGGGTCTGGCCGGTCCGCATCGTCAGGCCCTTGTTCATGAAGGCGCCCATCGGGAGCATGTCGGACAGGCCGCTGTACACGCCGGCCACCGAGATGATGCCGCCGGGACGGCAGACATAGATCATCTCCCGCAGCACGTGGGGCCGGTCGCTCTCGGCCATCACCATCTGCTTGGCGCGGTCGAGCAGGGTGTCGGGCAGCGATGGCATCACATGAGATTCCATGCCGACGCAGTCGATGCATTTTTCCGGACCCTTGCCGTCGGTCAGCTCCTGGAGCCGCTCCACCACGCTCTCGGTCTCGAAGTTGATCGTGGTGGCGCCGCCGGCCTCGGCCATGCTGAGCCGCTCGGGCAGGCAGTCGATCGCGATCACCTGGTTGGCGCCGAGCAGGATGGCGCTGCGGATCGCCATCTGCCCGACCGGGCCACAGCCCCAGATCGCGACCGTATCGGTCGGCTCGATGTCGCATTGCGCGGCGGCCTGCCAGCCGGTCGGGAAGATGTCGCTGAGGAACAGCAATTGCTCATCCGGGATGCCGGCCGGAACCTTGATGTGGGTGGCGTCGGCAAAGGGCACGCGGAGATATTCGGCCTGGCCGCCGGGATAGCCGCCGGTCAGATGCGTGTAGCCGAACAGGCCCGCCGTCGTGTGTCCGAACACCTTGTCGGCCAGATGACGCTTGCGGTTCGTGGTCTCGCACACCGAGAAATTGCCGCGCTTGCACTGGTCGCATTCGCCGCAAATGATCGTGAACGGCACGACGATGCGGTCGCCCTTCTTCAGCTTGCCGTCGACGCCCGAGCCGACCTCGACCACTTCGCCCATGGTCTCGTGGCCCATGATGTCGCCGGGCAGCATGCCCGGGATGAAATTGTGAAAGAGGTGCAGGTCGGAGCCGCAGATGGCGCAGCTCGTCACCTTGATGATGGCATCACGCGGATCCTGGACCTCCGGGTCGGTGACGGTGTCGCACCGGATGTCCTCCTTGCCGTGCCAGACCAGCGCCTTCATCGTCCGTCCTCCCGGTTGAGCCACGTGCCATCTAAGTCCAGGCACGAACGATGGTTGCTATCGCCGCGCGCAAATTCTTCGCACTGCGCAAATAGGAACGAGGGAGCAGGGCGGCGATTGAGCGTGATCACCTCAATTCCAAGGATGTGCGCATGCCCGCCAATCAACTCGCCGTCGTCACAGGCGCCTCAACCGGTATCGGTCTGGAACTCGCCAGGTGCTGCGCGCAGGCGGGGTTCAACCTCGTCGTCGCGGCCGACGAGTCCCAGATCGAGCAGGTGGCCGTCGATCTCCGGCGGCTCGGCGGCAGCGTGGAGCCGGTCGAGACCGATCTTGCGACCACCGAGGGCGTCGACAAGCTGTGCGCGGCGGTCGGCGACCGGCCGATTGACGCGTTGCTCGCCAACGCCGGCATCGGCCTCGGCAAGGCGTTCCTCGACCAGGACTTTGCCAGGGTGAAACACCTCATCGACACCAACATCACCGGCACGCTGTATCTGATCCACCGCGTCGGCAATGAGATGCTTCGCCGCAATGCCGGCCGCATCCTCATCACCGGCTCGATCGCCGGCTTCATGCCGGGCAGTTTCCAGGCCGCCTACAACGCCAGCAAGGCGTTCCTCGATTCATTCTCATTTGCGCTGCGCGAGGAGCTGCGCGACAGCGGCGTCACCGTGACCTGCCTGATGCCGGGGGCGACCGAGACCGAGTTCTTCCGCCGCGCCGACATGATGGACACCAAGGTCGGCACCGACAAGAAGGACGGCGCCTACGATGTTGCCAAGGCCGGCTTCGATGCGATGCTGCGCGGTGAGGCCGATATAGTCACCGGGCTGAAGAACAAGATCCAGACCACGGTCGCGAACGTCACGCCGAACGAGATGCTGGCCAAGCAGCACCGCAAGATGGCGGAGCCCGGTACCGCAAGGTCTTAGAGCGACGCGCGCGCAATGTTGCGAAGCGCGCGAACCCTCTGCGAAGAGAAAGCAGACCCCCGATTCACATAGCCTAATGCGCCGCGGCCCTCAAACCGTCAAATTGTACGGGCTGAACCAAGAGGGGGGCTGCTCTGGCGATGGATCGCATCGAACAGGCCTTTATCGCGACTGCCGTTACGGGTTTTCTCGTGATGATGGTTGCGATCGTCTGGATGATGATGAGCTGAAGGTGGGGAGCTTGCCGTATTGCGCATCGCGCTACCTTACGCCGCAGTTATCCTGTGCCTGGCGGTGACCGCGTGGCTTGCTTTCGCGCATCTATTTTGATCGTCGCCCGGCTGCGAGCTTTCAACCGCTTTTGCTAGACCGGCTGTTCGGCGATGAGTCCGGTGAGCTTCCGTGCCATCGCCGCAAGATCGATCGGCTTTTCCAGGAGCGGCACGTCCTGAAATTCCGGACTGAGCGTGATCTTGTCGTATCCGGTGGTGAAAAGGAAGGGCACGTTCCGCGCTCTCAGCTCGCGGGCGATCGGAAAGATCATTTCGCTGCGGATGTTCACGTCGAGCACGGCGGCGTCCAGGACGGTGCCGTCGTGCAGGATCTTGAGCGCGTCTTCGAGATCGCCGACGGGACCGGCGATCTCGGCGCCCAGCGCGCGGAATGTCTTGCCGATGTCATCGGCGAGAAAATACTCGTCCTCGACCACGAAGATGCGGCGCCCCTTGAGCTCTGCGCGCTGATGCGACGATGTCGCCATGCTGTCTCGGCCTCCAAACGCATAGGAACATAAGCCGGCGATCCGCCTTGGTGCAAACTGCAAACGATGCAATTGGAGGCGGGTTCCATGGGCAACCGCGACATCATTGTCATCGGGGGCTCGGCCGGGGCGACCGCTCCATTGAAGCAGATTCTGGGCCGTCTGCCCGCGGATTTGCCGGCCGCCGTCTTCGTCGTGCTGCACATTCCGGCGCAGGGCATCGGCATCCTCTCCACCGTGGTCGGCAGTGCCGGTCCACTTCCGGTGCGGCAGGCCGAGAACGGCATGAAGATCGAGCCCGGCCAGATCTACCTGGGTGCGCCGGACCATCATCTTCTCGTCACGGAGGACCGCATCTTCCTCGGCCGCGGCCCGCGCGAGAACATGGTGCGGCCGGCGATCGATGCGTTGTTCCGCTCCGCCGCGCTCTATCACGGGCCGCGCGTCATCGGCGTGCTCCTGAGCGGCCTGTTGTCGGACGGCGCTTCCGGCCTCAACGCCATCAAACGCTGCGGCGGGATGGCCGTGGTGCAAGACCCCGCGGACGCGATCTCGGACGAGATGCCACGGCGCGCCATGGAGGCGACCACGGTCGATCTCTGCGTTCCCGGCGCCACCATGGGCGACGTGCTCTCCGAGCTCGTCAGGGAGCAGGCCGGCGCCGCGCTGCCGATTCCGCCC
Source organism: Bradyrhizobium sp. BRP23 (assembly GCF_020194135.1). NCBI lineage: Bacteria > Pseudomonadati > Pseudomonadota > Alphaproteobacteria > Hyphomicrobiales > Nitrobacteraceae > Bradyrhizobium > Bradyrhizobium sp. BRP23. The sequence goes on from NZ_JADYVW010000002.1 coordinate 599,770, forward strand.
GAGATCAGGCTCGAGGTCGAGATCGCGGCCGGTGAGCGGATCGGAAGCGACAATCTCGCCGCCATGGCTGACCCTGTCGCCCTGACCTGTCCATCCTGCGGCGGGGTGCTCTCGGAGGTCAAGAATGCCCGCCCGATGCGTTTCCGCTGCCAGGTCGGCCACGGCTTCACCGCCGATGCGCTCGCCAAGGAGCAGGAGGGGCGCGTCGACGAAGCCTTGCGCGTGGCATTGCGGATTATCGAGGAGCGGGCGGAGCTGGTGCAGCGCATGGCCGCCGACGGCCGGCGCAGCGGCCGGGCTGCCGTCGCCGAGATGTACGAGGCTCGGGCGTTCGAATACCGCGAATATGCCGACATGATCCGACGCGTCGTGCTAAAGTCGCTGGATCCTTCCGTAGGCAAACGGGAGGCGTAAGGCGCCGCCATGGCCATCCCCCTTGCCCAACGCGTCGCGCAGCTCGATGCCGAGCGACGCCTCCTAGTGAAGGCGGAGCGGGATATCGAGGAAGGCTGGCTGCGGGTCCGCAATCAGGAGGACCGGGTGCGCGAACTCATGGCGGGCGGTCATGACACGTGTCAGGCGGAGCGGCTGGTCGACCTGCTCAAGCAGACGCTGGTCGAATGGGAGCGCCACCGCACCCTGATCGAGCAGCGCGTCGCCTTTCTCCAGCACGAGGTCAATCCGGAAGCGTAGGGCGCGCGACGCCCATCTCTCAAGCTGCGCTGTGCGACGCAGCGCAGCAGCAGGCGGCCCACTCGCGCTTGTCCCCTCAATCGGGCTAGCTGGGTCAAAGAGATGCCCGGGACATTTTTGCCTTTGATGTGTTGGGATAATATTGAATTCTGCTATGTGCAGGACGGGGCGCCCATCGGGTTCCCGCCAGCCAGTGAGCCACCAGAGCCATGACCGAAGTCAGCGACCAGCCGGTCGATGCACAGCGCCAGAGCAGGACCCCGCTGATCATAGGGGTCGGCGCCTCGCCGGGCGCGCTGGACAGCATCGAGCGCTTCTTCGCCAAGATGGCGGTCGCGACCGATCAGGCCATCGTGTTGGCGCTTCAGCACCACGAAGCATTCGACGAGCCGCGGCTGCGCGAGATCGTGCAGAATTCCAACGGCAGCAAGGTGGTCGAGATTGCCGACGGCCGCCCGGTCGAAGGCGGCACGATCTATCTGTGTCCACCGGCCATGATCACCACCATCCAGGGGGACCGCTTCGCAATCCGCAAGGCCGAGCAGGCGCCCGGCGAGCGCGCCACGATCGACAGCTTCCTGGTCTCGTTGGCCGAGGAGCGCGCCGAGCAATCCATCGGCGTCATTCTTGCCGGCACCGGCGGTGACGGCACGCTCGGCACGGCGACACTGAAGGATCACGGCGGCCTCGCCATTGCCGAAAAGCTAGCGAGCGAGGATGAGGCTGAGCAACTGCGCAACGGCAACACGCCCGCCGCCATCGCCGACTATGTGCTGCCGCCCGAGGACATCCCCGAGCACATCCAAGTCTATGCCCGTCATCTCAGGCGTCTGGAGGAGAAGCAGGGCTTCGACGAGGTCCTCGCCGCGGCCGCCAGTTCGCTGTCGCGCATCGCCGACATCCTGCGAAACAAGACCGGCAACGATTTCCACGGCTACAAGCAGAACACGTTCCTGCGCCGTGTGCAGCGGCGCATGCAGGTGGTCCGGATCGACGACATTGCCGCCTATGTGGATTTCCTTCGCAACGACAAGGACGAGGCCCAGTATCTCTTCAACGACCTCCTGATCGGCGTCACCGAATTCTTCCGCGACAAGCGCGAGTTCGAGGTGCTGGAGATGCAGATCATCCCGAAGATTTTCGAGGGCAAGGGCGCAGGCCAGCAGATCCGGGTTTGGGTGCTCGGCTGCGCCACCGGCGAGGAGGCCTACTCGATCGGCATTCTCCTGCGCGAGCACATGGCACGGATGGATTCCGTGCCGCAGGTGCAGATCTTCGCCACCGACATCGATGGTCGGGCGCTGGCGACCGCCCGCGTCGGCCGCTATCGCACCAATATCGAGACGGACATGACCAGCGAGCGGCTGGCGCGCTGGTTCGTGCGCGAGGGCGATACCTATTGCGTGGTGAAGGAGCTGCGCGAGATGTGCATCTTCTCGCAGCACAACGTCATCAAGGATGCGCCGTTCTCGAAGCTCGACCTCGTCTCCTGCCGCAATCTGCTGATCTATCTCAACGCCGAGCTGCAGAACCGGGTGATTCCGCTGTTCCATTTCGCGCTGCTGCCGGAGCGGTATCTGTTCCTCGGCAATTCCGAGAACGTGACCCGGCATCCGAAGCTGTTCGCGCCGGTCGACCGCCGCGCCCGGATCTTCAAGAAGCTCGAGACCGGGACGCGGCTGCCGCCGGAATTTCCGATCACGACCGCGGCGGGCAGGGTGCCGGTCGAGGTGCCGGCGATGCGCTCGTTCGGCCCCGACGTGGGCCTGGAGCGGCGCGCGCAGCGCATCGCGGAGCGCTATGCCCCGGCCTATGTCATCACCGACGAGAATTTCCAGGTTCTACATTTCTCCGGGCGCACCGGCCGCTACATCGAGCCGACGGCGGGCGCCGCCACGCTCGACCTGCTGCAGCTCGTGCACCGCGATCTGCGGCTGGAATTGCGCACCGCGCTCAGCCGCGCCTCCGATAGCAACGAGCCGGTTCATGCCGATCAGGTGCAGCTTGGCGCCAACGGTCACCGCGTCCTCGTCGACATCACGGTCGAGCCGATCCAGGAGGGCGCCGGCGGCCACCGCAATTTCGTCGTCCTGTTCAAGGACGGCCCTGCGCGAACCATCGAATCCGACCAGGCCAATCCCAACGTGCTGGTGCGCACCGAGCACGTCGAGCGCCTCGAGAATGATCTGCGCGCCACGCGCGAGCGCCTCCAGGCGACCATCGAGGAGCTCGAGAGCACCAACGAGGAGCTGAAATCGTCGAACGAGGAATATCAATCGCTGAACGAGGAGCTGCAGTCGGCCAACGAGGAGCTCGAGACCTCGCGCGAGGAGCTGCAGTCGGTCAACGAAGAGCTGACCACCGTCAACGGTGAGCTGGCACACCGCGTTCAGGAGCTGACGCGTGCCACCAGCGACCTCAAGAATTTCCTCGAAAGCACGCAGATCGCCACGGTCTTCCTCGACAACGATCTGCGCGTGATGAACTTCACGCCCGCCATCACCCAGCTGCTGCATCTGGTCGAGACCGATACGGGCCGGCCGATCAGCCATATCAAGGCGCGCATTCCGATCGAGGAGCTTTACGACGACATCCGCCGCGTTCTGCGCACGCTCGCCAGCGTCGAGCGCGAGCTGAGCGCGCCGGACAGCGGCACGCGTTACATCGTGCGCATCCTGCCATATCGCAGCGTCGACAATTTCATCGCCGGTGTCGTCATCACCTTCATCGACGTGACCGCCATCACCCGTGCCGAGGAGCGGCAGCGCCTGCTGCTCGCCGAGCTCCAGCACCGGGTTCGCAACACCCTCGGCGTGGTGCGCTCGATTGCCCGCCGCTCGGCGGAAACGAGCTCGACCGTGGAGGAATACGCCTCCCATCTCGACGGCCGTCTCAACGCCTTCGCCCGTACCCAGGCGCTGGTGACGCGCGATCCCGAAGGCGGCGTCGATCTGGAATATCTCGTGGTCGAGGAGCTGCTCGCCTATAATGCCAGGGAAGGCGAGCAGATGCGGGTCTCGGGCCCCAACATCCGCTTCCAGCCCAAGGCTGCCGAAACCTTCGCACTCGCCATTCACGAGCTCGCGACCAATGCGCTCAAATACGGCGCCTTGAGTCAGCCGAGTGGGCGCATCGAGGTGACCTGGCGCGTCGATGAGAGCACCGATCCGGCGGAGCTGGTGTTCGAGTGGCGCGAGCGCGGCGGGCCGCGCGTGACGGCAAGGCCGCGAAAAGGATTCGGGACCGAGCTTCTGGAGCGTACGCTGGCGTTCGAGCTGAAGGGGCAGACCACGATGACATTCAACCCGGCGGGGTTGCAATGCACCATCACCATCCCCCTGACCAAGCGTGCCTTCCACACACCGGTGGTGGCCGTCTGATGCCGTTGTCGACAGCCGATCGGAGCGTGCTGGAGCCGGCCATTCGCCGGCTCAGCGCGCTGCGGCCGTTGTCGAGCGAGGCTCGCGCGTCGCTGGAATACGCCATGCTCGAGGGCCTCCAGCGTGCCGGATCCGGCGAAGATCTGATCACTGAGGGTGATCGCGTCGACGGCGTCCGAATCCTGTTGTCGGGCTGGCTCGGCCGCTACAAGACGCTGGAGGACGGCAGGCGCCAGATCGTCAATTTCATCTTCCCGGGCGAAAGCTGCGATGCGCACGCTTACCTGCTTTCGGAGATGGACCATTCGATCGTGGCGCTGACGCCCGTGGTCTATGCCGAGATCAAGCGCGCGCGATTCGAAGGTCTCCTCGCCAACAACCCCACGCTGTCGGAAGCCTTCTGGTGCGAGACGTTGCTCAACAGCGCGATCCAGCGAGAATGGGCGATCAATCTCGGCCGCCGGGTCGCGCTGGAGCGCGTGGCGCATCTGTTCTGCGAAATCGTCGAGCGGCTGCGCCCGGTGGGAATGGTCGACGGCAATTCCTGCCTCATGCCCGTGACGCAAACGGATCTCGCCGATGCCACCGGACTTTCCGTCGTTCACCTCAATCGGACGCTCCAGGAGCTGCGCGCGGCGGGGCTGATCGTGCTGCGCGAGCGGACGCTGACCATCCCGGACCTCGATGCGCTCAAGAACGCGGCGCTGTATTCGCCGAGCTATCTGCGGCTCTACCGCGAGACTGAAGCTATCAGGTGACGCCGTTCCGCCGCGGCGCGGGCTGGTTTTGCCCGTGACGCGCGGTCGCGATCATGCGGGTGTATGCCGCTGCCGGTCCTGCGCATCATCATCGTTCTCACTTGGAAACGGCTCGTGAGTTTGCCGGCCGAGAAACGTATCCGGGAGGGGTAGCTCCAGCGCTGCTCGTGCCTCGCGGATCGTCTTGCGAACCTCCTCGACGTGCTTCTCGTCCGACTGCAACGGATGGTGAATCTGCTTGGTCATCAAGCGCTCCCTAATCAGCAGGCGGGAGCACCATCGGTCTCTCAGCCACCAGCGCCTACGGGCAGAGCCTCAGCCGGTGATAATGTCACCGTACACCCGCTGTGTCGTTTCAGCTAAGGAATTCGGCGATCTGCTCGTTAAAACCCCTCCCGGGCCACGGGTGGCGGTTGAGAGCGTTCCGGCGCGGTTGTGATCGCTTGATCCAGGTTAATCGGCGACGCTTTTTGAGCCGTTGGCACGGTTTGAGTAACTTATGCAAGTGCGCGCTTGCGAGCTCTGTTGCATGATGCCTGATGCCAGAGACCCTGTTTGCCCGCGCCACGCGCGCTATCGAAGAGAGCCGAGCCCTCCGGGAGCAGCACAGACAAGTCGCGGGACGCTACGGCGACGCGGTGAACGATTTGCGCCTCGCCATCATGGACAGCGCCATGCTTCGCTCCGAGATCAGGGCTCGCCGCGACAACGAAGAATCCTAACTCCGGTCTTTTCGCCGAAACAGGCAACCGTTCCCTTTCTGGAACGTTAGATCGTTGGCCAGGCTGTGTAGCCTGGCATCAACACCCGTCGGAACGCAACGGCGCGCTCGACCTCATGCACCAGGAGGACGCCTCATGAGGACGCGACATCGGTTCAAGCAAGTCGACACTCTGGAAGCGCGGCTCGCCGCCGAGGCGGAGCGGCTACGCGAACAGGCCAGCTTGCTTCCGCCCGGCGCGGCGCGCGACGAAGTCCTGCGCAAGGCGCGTCAGGCGGAAACTGGGTCTCAGATGAGCGAGTGGCTGCGGTCGCCGGGCCTGCAGCCGCCAAGTTAGCCCGGCGCGATGCGCGTCGTCAGCGCCGCTTCGCGGCCTTGCTTCGCCGATTGTACGGGGAGCGGTTGACCGGCCGCAGCGATATTCCTTCGCGTTGCGCCTTGCTGCGAATGGCCGTGACGGGGCGCTGCAGCTTGATGCTCATCACGCCGGTCGGCGTGTTGCCTTTCGCAAGCTGCTTCAGCTTGTTCACATCCGCCGCTGTCCACGGCTCGCGCGCGCGGCGCTTGTAGGCGGGATTTGCCTTGCGCGGTCCTTTGCGGCCGATCGGCGACCCCGGGCGTTTCAATGCTGCTTTTGCCATGATGATCCTCCTTCAGGTCGTCCTTGAACATACGAATCAGCATTTCGGTTCCGGCGCAGTCCGGATCGATCGGTCCTGCGGTTGTGATTTGCGCAAAATCTCGCAGCGTTAACTTATTGAAATGCCGGAACCGGCTGTTGCGACGGAAGCTACAATCGTTGCCGGGCCGAGCCGCCTCGACCGGCAAGCGACTTGAGTGACAAGAGAGCCTGGGCCCCGGCGCCCGATCCCCCGCCGGGGCCGATTTCCTTTCAACCGAATTGTCCACGAAAGTTCAAAAGTACAAATGACCGCCAAACGTAACCGCAGGAAACAGACCCAAACGCTTCAGGAGCGGCTAGCCGCCTTTGCCGAAAGCGCCCGCGAGCGGGCACGCGACCTGCCGCCGGGCAGGGAACGCGAGATGCTGCTGCGTCGCGCCAAGCAGAACGAAGTGACCTCGAACCTCACGGATTGGCTCAGCGCACCCGTCGCTTCAAGGCGAGGACACCCATAGTGGCAAGTATCAAGCACTACCGCGCGTTCCAGATCGATCCGGACGGGCACGTGTTCGGATGCATCAACCTCGTCTGCGACGACGACGAGCAGGCCAAGCGCGAAGCCGCCTCGCTCGTCCTGGTGCATCGAATCGAGCTGTGGCGGCTCGATCAACGGATCGCCAAATTCGATGCGCCGCAGGAGCTTGTTCGCCAGTAGGGCTTGGGAACTGCGCGCTGGGCGCCGGGTTGGGTCGGAGGGATTCGACTTCGCCAGGAGCGAGCATGACGGACGCCGACATTCGCAAGGGGATGCCGCCCGTCAAGCTGTCGCGTGAGGAGTTCGAGCGGCGCTACAAGCGTCAGTTCGTCGATCCCGCCTTTGCTCCGCTTGGGCGCGAGCTCGATGCCATCATCGCTGCGGCCTGGGACGCCTACAGCCATTCGCGCAAGGCACCGTTGACGCGGAAGGCCGGCGCAGGCTTTTCCGACCCTGACTACAATCTTGCCGTCGACTGGCTCGATGCGCGCTCAAAAATCCTGGAGGCGCAGCGTCGCCACGACGATGCCGACGAGACGCCGCGCATCCTGATCATCAACGGCTCGGCCCGCAGCGAGCACACCTGTCCCGGCGAGATGTCCAAGACCTGGCGGCTGGTCAAGCTGGCCGAGCCCGTCTTCATCGAGATGGGATTTGCCGTCGACATCCTCGATCTGTCGCGCCTCGCTTCGGAATTCGGCAAAACCATTCATCCCTGCAAGTCCTGCGTCGGCACCGCCATGCCGCTGTGCCACTGGCCGTGCAGCTGCTATCCGAACTACTCGCTGGGCCAGACCCACGACTGGATGAACGAGATCTATCCGCTCTGGGTTGCCGCCCACGGCATCCTGATCGTGGCACCCGTGAACTGGTATCACGTGCCCGCCGGTCTCAAGGCGATGATGGACCGCATGGTCTGCGCCGACGGCGGCAATCCCGATCCGACCTCGACCCACGGCAAGAACGCCGCGGAAGCCAAGGCGATCGAGCTGAAGGGCTGGCCCTATCCGCGCCATCTCGCCGGCCGCCATTTCGGCCTCGTCGTTCACGGCGATGCGGTCGGCGCCGAGGGCGTGCGCCGGGCCTTGTCCGACTGGCTGACCGACATGCAGCTGATCTCGGCAGGGCGCTACGCCGAGCTCGACGGTTATGTCGGCTACGACGAGCCATACGCCACATCCCATCGCGAGCTCGACGAGGACCGCGAATTCCAGCAGGAAGTGCAGAATGCGGCGCGCGCGCTCGGCAACGCCGTCCGGCTCGCGCGAAGCGGGCGCCTCGATGAGCCCGGCGCCGGTCTTGCGGACCCGAACCCCAAATGACCGGCGCGCCACCCCTTGAATGCCTGATCGTCGGAGGCGGGCCGGCGGGACTGATGGCCGCGATCTATCTGGCGCGCTTCCGCCGCCGCGTCTGCGTCGTGGACGCCGGCGCGAGCCGGGCGGCCCTGATCCCGCGCAGCCACAATGTCCCCGGCTTCGTCCACGGCCTGTCCGGCGCGGAGCTGATCGAGCGGATGTCGGCCCAGCTGAACGACCTCGCCGTCACACGCGTGGAGGCCGAGGTCACGGCGTTGCAGCGTCACGAACACGGTTTTGAAGCGAGCTGGAATGGCCGCGGGCATTCGGCCGCCACAGTCATTCTCGCCTGCGGGATCGTCGATACCCATCCGCCGTTCGCGGAGTGGCGCGCGGCGGTCGCGGACGGACTCTTGCGCTATTGCCCGATCTGCGACGCCTTCGAGGCCACCGGCCGCCGCATTGGCGTCGTCGGGCCGCTGGATCGTGCCGCCGCAAAGGCGCTCTTCCTGCGTGGCTATGCGCGCGACGTGACGCTGCTTGCGACCGGCGCGGACGACGCGAAGGCCGCAACGTCGGAGCTGTCCGAGGCGGGCGTCGGAATCGTGTTCGCGCCCGAGCTGCGCCTGGCGCGGCGAGGCGGCGGCGTTGAAGCGGATTTCGCCGACGGACGTACCGCGCAATTCGACATCGTCTATCCTGCGATGGGCGCGGAGGTCCGCTCCCAGCTCGCGATGGCGCTGGGCGCCGACCACACTGCGGACGGTCATTTGAAGGTCGACGATCACCAGCGCACGTCGATCGCCAGGCTCTACGGAATCGGCGACGTCGTCACCGACCTGCACCAGATCTCGGTCGCGTTCGGCCACGCGGCCATCGCGGCCTGCACGATCCACAACAGCCTGCCGCCGCGATTTGCGTGATGGGACGGCGGTGAGCCTCACAATCGACTGGAACCGGGAACGAAGCGCGTTGCCCCGCTTTGGTCGAGCGGAGCGGGGCGCGCAACTGGAGACAACCGATGGCTCAATCCGAAGACATGACCCGCTGCATCGCGCTTTGCATGAGCTGCTACCAGACATGTCTCGGCACGGCGATGAACCATTGCCTCGAGACCGGCGGCAAGCATGTTGAGCCGAAGCATTTCCGCCTGATGATGGCCTGCGCCGAGATCTGCCGGACCGCCGCGCACTTCATGCTGATCAACACGCCGCATCATAAGCACACCTGCGGTGAGTGCGCCGAAATCTGCACCGAATGTGCCGAGGATTGCGCCCGGATCGGCGGCATGGACGAATGCGTCGCGACGTGCCGCTCCTGCGCCCAATCCTGCCGCGCGATGGCGGCTTGAGGAGGTGCCTATGCTGGAAGAGAAACTCAAGGAAGCGATCGTCGGCGAATTGCAGCGTCAGGCCGCCGACCGGCCGCAATCGCTGAAGGTGCAGGGCGCGGGAGACGCAGCGGCCTCGGAGGAGCTGACCGTCAACGGCAAGATCGACCTCGGCGCGCTTGTCATGGTGATCGCAGGATCGGTCGCCGGCGGGCCTTGAGCTCGATCGTCGACCGCGGCCTCAGCCATACTCCTCGCCGATGCCGTATTCCCGGTAGATCTGCAGCGGGTCGAGCTCGGGAAACAGACGGCATTTGGCCTGCGCAAGATGCAGGCTCACCGCTGCCGGCTCCTTGCCGTTCGCGAGCAGCTTGCGGATGTCCTCCATATGCGCGTTCGGCTGGTGCTTCGGTTCGAGCTGCTCCAGCGCGACCAGGGCGGTCGCGAGTGCCTCGGTCAGAACCCAGTCGTCGTGGCCCGTGATTCCCTTCTTCGACATCGGAAGAACCCCACATCTGGTGGCGGTCACAGTTTACCGCGCCTTCGGCCAAATCGCCATTGAGCCGTTGCGGGCCCCTCGCGCGCGAGGCCATGGGCCATGCTCCAGCTTGCCTTATGGCCGCGTCAGGCTAAAAGGCGGCTAGTTGCGGGGGCGGCAGTATCCTTGTTGAAACAAACTTGGCGTAGACGGGCCGTATCCAGGCTCGCCGTTCCGGTCTGGGTCCCGATCCCGCACGTCGCAACACCATAGGGTTGCGACCCCCTCAAGGTTCGAGCCAGCATGGTTTTTCTCAGTTTCGTCTACCGCTTCCTCACCAATTTCGCCTTCATGGCGGTGGTCTACTTCAGCTTGAACTTCATGGAAAAGTATCCGAACCGGGCGATCCTGGCGATCCTGGTGCTGGTCTATGCCGCCATGCGCGCGGCCTCGACGCTGCGGGCGTTCTACTTCTTCCAGAAGATCGAGAAGCTGGAGGCCGAGACCAAGCGCCTTCAGGCTCCGATCAACGACGGTTCGGGCAGCACCACCGCGCGCAAGCAGGTGATCACCGACGTCGCGCGGCTGCGGCGGGACGGCGAGCTCAAGTCCTACATGGACCTGTTCTTCCTGGCGCTGATCGTGCTGCTCTGCGTCGCCGCCATCATGCGGCAATAGCAGCTAAAGCATGATCCGGAAAAGTGCGAAGCGGTTTTCCGAAAAGATCATGCATAAACAACAACCTAAAGCGCGATGATGATTCATCCTAATCTCATCGCGCTTTAGGCGCGTTTTTTCAGGCTGGCGACGCGGGTCGGACGGGGCGGCACGCCCTTGGAGGCCGCGCCATTGGCCGCGGCGCTCTTCGCCGCGGTACTCTTGGGTACGATGTCGACGGGCTGCGCAGCATGATCCGCTGCAGCCGGCGCCGCCTGGGCGGTACGCCGCCCATGCAGCTTGGCCGTCTTGCCCTTCGCGCCTCTGCCCTGTGCTGCCTTGTCCTTGGCCGGATGTGGCCTCTCGGCCGCCATGGCGAGCCGGGTCGCGGCGCGCCGCGATGAGGTCGTCGACATCAGCACCTCGACCGAGCCTTCCGGAATCGCGAACAGATCGCGACCCGGGACGGGCAGGGTGGATGCGAGGTCGATCTGGCCCTTGCTCCGGCGCGGCAGCAGCGATTGATGTTCGGGCTGCGCATTGAGGTCCGCGAGCGCGGGCGCCGGCAGCGTCCTGGTCTGCGTGAACACGAAATGCGGCACGCGCGGCCAGCGCGCGATCGGCGTCGTCTCGGTTGGCGGATGCAGCAGCCATTCGACCTGCGTGGTCGGCGTCGCCGGCCGCTCGGGACTGGCGGGCACCACATGCACGATGCGATAGCCGCGCGCCTTGAGGTCGCGGATGATCTTGGGCAGCGCCGCCACCGTGCGGGCCTGGATGTCGTGCAGCAACAGGATGCCCTTGCCCTTGGCCTCCAGCCGCTGGATCGCGAGCTGGTAGACGCGGTCGGACGAGACGTGCCGCCAATCGTCGGCCGGGAAGTCGGCGCTCCAGACCTGGAGGCCGCGCGAGATCAGATGGTTCTCGAGGCCCTCGGCGCGCATCAGCCCGGGAATGCGGAAGAACGGGGCGAGCTGCGACGGATCGGTCATCGCGGCTGCGGTCCATTCGATGCCGCCATTGATCTCCGCCTCGGCCTTCTCGATCGGCATCCGGTCGAAGGTCAGCGGATGGTCCATGCTGTGCGTGCCGACGGTATGGCCCGCCGCGACCAGCTTGCGCACGCCTTCCGGATTGGCCTTGGCCTGGTTGCCGACGATGAAGAAGGTCGCCTTGATGCATTCGTCGGCGAGGATCTTGAGCACCTGGTTCGAATATTTCGGGATCGGACCATCGTCGAAGGTCAGGACGACCTCATGGTCCTTCAGCGGCAGCGTCTCGCGGTACTGCATGGTGCCGATCAGCGGATGTTCGCGCGGATCGACAACGAGGGTGCGGGAGGTGCCGAGGGCGTCGGGGTGGCCGGGACACTCGGCTGCGAGCGCGGCCGGCGAACCGGCGGTGAGCATTCCCAGACAGAGGACGATCCACGATCGCGTCCGCAAAACAACGCTACTTCCGATCATGAACCTCGTCTGCCCCCATGCAATTTGGCGCCCTAGATAGGTCGGAGATGGCTCAAAACGGTTCAGCCGCAGCCGCTCTCATCTTCACGGGGTAGCATGAACAGAGTGTTAATTGGCCCCAAATCACCCCATTTTGCCCGGGCGTGACATTCCGGCATCAGCGCGTATCGGCGCTCTTCTGTGATGTGCCCGCCGGGACGATGTGGACCACCCGATAGTCGTTCTCCCTCAGATACCGTAGAAACGCCGGCATCATTGCGGCCGTGCGCGCCTTGTTGTCGTGGAAGAGGATGATGCCCTTTCCGCTCGCGGCCAGACGCTCGGTGACGAGCTTCAATTGCTGCTCCGGCGTCAACTCCTCCCAGTCGCTGGCCCATAAATCGGCCCCGAACACAATGATGCCGCGCGACTGGAGCAGGTCGAGCTGCGCTTGGGTCGACTCGAAATAGGGAAAACGGAAGAACGGCGTCGAGGGTGTCGTCGTCGAGACTCCGTGTAGCGCCATTTCGTCTGCGGCAATGCCCCGGTCGATGTCGGCCATGGCCTTCTCGAACGGAATACGCCCCATGTACGGATGCGAGTAGGAGTGATGCCCGACGGTGTGGCCCTCGCGGGCGATGCGCTTGACCATGTCCGGGTGCTCGGAGGCGTGCTGGCCGATCAGGAAAAAGGTCGCGCGCACGCATTCCTGTGCCAGCGCCGCCAGCACTTTCGACGTCGTCGGCGGGTTCGGCCCGTCGTCGAAGGTCAGCACGACCTCGCGATCGGCCAGCGGCAGCGTCTGCGGAAAGCTCTTCAGGCCCACGCGCGGATAGGTCTTGGGATCGACGCTGAGGACGCGCGAGGTGCCGAGCGCGTCCTTGCGCGGGCACTCGGCGGCCTCCGTCTCGGCGGCGCCGATGACGGTCGCGGCATTGCCGATGACGGTTGCGACAAGCGCGCCCGCCATGGTCGAGGTCCACCTTAGTCGCAGCATCTTTGCCATTGCGCTCGGCTTTGCCTTGTGGGTATTGCCTGAAGCCTCAGCTCACACCACCGGTTCCAACCTGTCAAACGGCGAGGCGCGCCATGGATGAACATCTGGACGTTGCCCCATCGGCTGCGGATTCGGTACTCGACCACGTGCCGATGCGCAATGAAGACGGCGATATCAGGCACGAATTCGTCGAGGAGGTCGCCCGTGCGATCGAGGCCGGGGACAGCGCGGCGCTGCGTGCCTGCGTCGCGGAGCTGCACGAGGCCGATCTCGGCGATCTGATCGGCGCCCTCGAGCCCGACGACCGCGTCCGCCTGGTCGAGCTCACCGGCCGCGATTTCGATTTCTCGGCGCTGAACGAGGTCGATGAGACCGTCCGCGAGGAGATCCTCGAGGAGCTGCCGCCGGAGACGGTCGCCGAGGGCGTCCGCGAGCTCGAATCCGACGATGCGGTCGAGCTCTTGGAAACCCTCGGTGCCGAGGAGCAGGAAGAGATTCTGGAGAAGCTGCCGCTCAAGGAGCGCGTCGCGCTCGAGCGCAGCCTGCTGTACCCGGAGAACTCCGCCGGCCGCCGCATGCAGACCGAGTTCATCGCCGTGCCCCAGGATTTCACGGTCGGCCAGGCGATCGACTACATGCGCGAGACGCCGGATCTGCCCGACCGCTTCTACGAGATCTACGTCGTCGACAAGGAACAGCACTGGCAGGGCGCGGTGCCGCTCGACGTGCTCCTGCGCACGCGCCGGCCGGTGGCGCTGACCGAGCTCACCGACGAGGACCGCCGCCGCGTCTCCGTCCTGGAGGACCAGGAAGAGGTGGCGCGCATGTTCGGCAAATACAATCTCGTCGCCGCGCCCGTGCTCGACACCCAGGATCGCCTCGTCGGCGTCATCACCGTCGACGACGTCGTCGACGTCATCGAGGAGGAGGCGGACGAGGACCTCAAGGCGCTCGGCGGTGTCACCAGCGACGAAGAGCTGTCGGACACGTTCCTCACCATCGCCCGCGGCCGCTTCAACTGGCTGCTGGTGAACCTCGCCACCGCGTTCCTGGCGTCCTCCGTGCTCGGCCTGTTCGAGGGCCAGCTGGAGAAGATGGTCGCGCTCGCGGTGCTGGCGCCGATCGTGGCGAGCCAGGGCGGCAATGCCGCGACCCAGACCATGACGGTGGCGGTGCGGGCGCTGGCGACGCGCGAGCTCGGTTCCTCCAACGCCTGGCGCGTGGTGATGCGCGAGGCCCTGGTGGGCCTCGTCAACGGCCTCGCCTTCGCCGTGATCACCGGCATCGCCGCGGTGGCCTGGTTCAAGATCCCGGGCCTCGGCATCGTCATCGGGCTCGCCATCGTCTGCAACCTTGTAGCCGGCGCGCTCGGCGGCATCCTGATCCCGATGGCGCTGGATCGCGTGCGGGCCGACCCGGCGGTGGCGTCGGGCACGTTCGTGACCACCGTGACCGACGTCGTCGGCTTCTTCTCCTTCCTCGGGATTGCGACGCTCTGGTTCGGGTTGAAGTAGGTCTCACCCCATCGTCATTCCGGGGCGCGCCACTTGGCGCGAACCCGGAATCCATTTGTCCGCGTCGACGCTGCGCAATGGATTCCGGGCTCGCGCTTCGCGCGCCCCGGAATGACGACAACCGTCTTTAATCCGACTTTAAGCGACCTGCCGCATCATCGCCTTTGCTTGGGGGAATGGGCATGCGGTTGCGGCTGAAGGCGGACGGACGGATCGTCGAATTGCGGAATGGGCAGGAATTTCCGGTCCAGCCGCTTTCGGTTCAGCCGACGGCCAATGCGGCGCCGTCTGACACCGGCCCGCTCGCGGTGCGCGATCTGCGCCGGCGCGCCTGCCTGACCCAGATGGAGTTCGCGGCCAGGCTCGGCGTTCCCGTCGAGACCATCCGCAACTGGGAGCAGGGCAAGCGCGCCCCGCGCGGCCCGGCCCGCGCACTGCTCACGGTGATCGCGCATGCCCCCGACACGGTGTTCCAGGCGCTCGCCAAGACCTGACGCCAAGACCTGACGCCAAGGCCTGACGCCAAAGGCCTGACGCACAACCTCCCGTTAGGCCTGCATCGAATATCCCGCCTGGCTGCCGCGGCTTCCGTTGGCAGTATCATCGACCGGGTCCATAATGACGTCTGGGGCTGTCGCAACGGAAGAGGATTCCTCATGCTGTTCGTCGAGGCCAATGGCGCAAGGATTCCGGCGATCGGTCTCGGGACCTGGGAGCTGAGCGGAAGGCCGGCCGCGCGCGTGGTCGAGCAGGCGTTACGGCTCGGCTATCGCCATATCGACACCGCGCAGGTCTACGACAATGAGCGCGAGGTCGGCGACGGCTTGCGCGCCTCCGGCGTGCGCCGCGACGACGTATTCCTCACCACCAAGGTCTGGACCAACCATTTCGCACCCCATGATCTCGAACGCTCGGTGAAGGAGAGCCTCGCTCGCCTGCGGCTTCCCTCGGTCGATCTGTTGTTGCTGCACTGGCCCAATCCTCATGTGCCGCTCGCGGAGACGCTGGGCGCGCTGTCGCATGCAAAGACGATGGGCCTGACCCGCCACATCGGCGTCTCCAATTTCACCGTGGCACTGATCGAGCAGGCGGTCGCGCTGTCGGCGGAGCCGCTGGTCTGCAACCAGGTCGAGTATCACCCCTATCTCGATCAGGCGAAGGTACGGGCGGCCTGCGACCAGCATGGCCTTGCCCTCGTCGCCTACAGCCCGATCGCCAAGGGCCGCATCAAGTCCGACCAGACACTGGCCGAGATCGGTCGCGTCCACCGCAAGACGGCGGCGCAGGTCTGCCTGCGCTGGCTGGTGCAGCAGAATGTCGCTGCGATCCCGCGCACCTCGCGCATCGAGCGCCTGTCGGAGAACATCGAGATCTTCGATTTCGAGCTGTCGGAAGACGAGATGGACCGGATCGCCGCGCTCGCCAATCCGAAGGGACGCCTGACCGACTTTGGCTTCGCCCCGAAATGGGATTGAGAGGGACCCGGGGTATGCTAGGACCGCGGGGGCAACCCAAGATCGGTCGATGGAACTGGGGAAGATCATACGGACGGACATTGCCGCCTCGGCAATCGCCCATCTGACGTTGGTGGCGCTGATCATCGTGATTAGCGAGGTCCGTCCGTTTCATAGCCAGCCGCCCGAAACCGTCGCGGTCGACATCGTCACGCCGGAGCAGGTGAAGCAGGAGGAAACCAAGGCCGAGGAGAAGAAGGAAGAGGCGAAGCCGCCAGAGCCGCTCCCCGATCTGAAGCTGCCGAAGCCGGATATCACCGACAAGGCGGAGGCATCGAAGCCTGCGGCCAGGCCGCAGGCGGCAGAACCATCGCCATCACAGCAGGCCTCGCCCGAGCCGCAGCAGAAGCAGCCGCAGGCCTCGAAGCAGCGTGAGGCCAACGCGCCGCCGCCGCCGCAGGCCGCGCCGCCGCCGGCCTATCAGACGCCGCAACCGGACGTCACCATCAAGTACGGGGTCATGCTGGGCTTGCCGCCCGAATTGCCGGTCGAGCCGAAAGGCGCCAAGGATGACGGCGGCGATGCCAACGATTCGATCGCTGCGAAGCTTCCGCCCGAGGTCATCGCGGAGCTTCGCCGTCACTTGCGCGGCTGCGCCAAGCTGCCGCCCGGCGTCGCACCGACCGACAACGTTCATGTCAAGCTGCGCACCGTGTTCGCCACCGACGGCACGCTGGCGCGCGAGCCCATCCTGATCGAGGCGCCGCCGTCCGCCAAGGGCGTGGCCATCGTCAAGTCCGCAACGAGCGCGCTGCAGAACTGCCAACCCTACAAGATGCTGCCGGCCAATCTGTACGGGGAATGGAAGGTGCTGGATCTGCCGTTCAGCCCGAAGGATTTCGGCGGATAGCACGTCGTCGTGTAGCCCGGATGGAGCAAAGCGTAATCCGGGGCTGCGCGCTCGGCATCTTGCGCTGTCCCGGATTACGCTTGCGCTCCATCCGGGCTACGGGAGCAGGGTGTTTCGCTTCTCTGTCAATCTGCCTGCGCTAAAATATTCCACTTTACCGAAATTCGGAAATGACGTATGTGTCGCCCATCCCGGCTCAATCTCGAGGGGCGATCATGCGGTCGTCATTGTCGCGAGCCGGGCTTGCGGTGGACGCGGCAGCGTCGTGTACGAGAGCTGAGGGCAGGGCGGATTGCTCTCCGTGAGCCCGAGGCTTCGTACGGACGAGCGGCGCTGTCAGGTTCGTCGCGCCGGCATTTCGATGGCAACGTGCACAACGCCGTCGAACCCTGCGGCGCCAACGAACCGCGCGTACGGCAAAACCGTGTGGTCCTGGCCGTCGTTGCTACGGCCAAGCTCTGGCGAATGCGGCCCTCGCGTCAACCGGCGCGGTGCCGGCGACTTTCGCGGGAGTGAGGGAGGCCAGAGGGAACTCGGCTCCCGGGAGAGCGCGGCATAAGCCGTCCGACCATCGCGCAGGGAAGGCCGTGTGTTGGGCTTCACCTGTATGCTGCTGTGCGGTTCTTCCTGCGTGTGCTCCAGCGCAGCGGACCGCGGGTGCCGCCGGCACCCGGCCTTCCCTGCGCCCTCTTGCATCTGAGGGCGGCGAGACGAAGCAAAGCTCGGGCGAAGCAGCCGCGAGATCGCGAAGGCATGTCTGTGATCCGATCTCGTGCCCCGGACGCAGCGCAGCGTCCCCCCGGCGATGCGAAGCATCGTCCGGTTCGACGATGCGCTGCAGAGCAGGGGCCCATGCCTCCGAGCAATCCGTGTGGCGCTGGGTCCCGGCTCTGCGCCGCAACGCTTCACGCGTTGCAGCTTGTCCGGGACACGTGGCTCAATGCCCTCGCTTCATCCCCTCACCACCATCCACCGCCCCGGTGCCATCGCGGCCCAGGCGCTGGACGCGAACTGCCGCCGCCAGGTCACGACCACGACCGCTGCCGTGGTCACGAACAGCACCCAGGGGCTGACGAACCAGCCGAGATAGCCGAGCGCGAAGAAGAAGGCACGCTGGCCGCGGTTGAAGTGGCGGCCGGCGGATTCGAACAGGCGCGAGGTGCGGATGACGTGGGCTTCGGCCTCGGGGGTGTCGCGCTGTGAGGCCGGCGGCATACCGCCAAACAGGATTGCGACATAGTTGAACAGGCGATAGGCCCAGGCAAATTTGAAGAAGGCGTAGACGCAAATCAGCACGAGGCCGACGCATTTCAGCTCCCACAAAGCGGGCGAGCAACGATTGATTGGCGGCAGGCGATGGCGCTAAAAAGCGGCTGCAACTGCAGGACTAAACGAAGGACCAGTGACATGGCTGCGCTGAAACTCGCGATCGGCAACAAGAACTACTCGTCATGGTCGATGCGGCCCTGGCTCGCGCTCCGCGCCAACGACATCCCGTTCGTGGAGACGCTGATCCCGCTCTACACCGACGATCCCGCCGACAAGGCGCAGATCCTGTCCTTCAGCCGCGCCGGCAAGGTGCCCGTGCTGGTCGACGGCGACGTCACCGTGTGGGATTCGCTTGCCATCATCGAGTACGTCGCCGAGCGCTATCCGGAAGCGAAGCTCTGGCCTGACGACGTCGCCGCGCGCGCGCATGCCAGGTCGGTATGCGCCGAAATGCATTCCGGCTTTGTGGCGCTGCGCAACGAATGCGGCATGAACCTGCATCGGCCGATCCGCGCCGTGGCGCTGTCGGCGGATGCCAAGGCGAACATCGCGCGCATCGAGGAGATCTGGCGCGAGTGCCGCACCCGCTATGGCGCACAGGGACCGTTCCTGTTCGGCCGCTTCGGTGCGGCGGACGCCATGTATGCCCCCGTCGTGCACCGCTTCCGCACCTATGCGATCGAGGTGGCGCCGGACACCAGGGCCTACATGGAGACCATGATGGCGCTGCCGGCGTTCCAGGAATGGACCCGGGATGGACTGGCCGAAACGCTCGTCATCGCCAAGTTCGAGGACGCCTGAGCGGCAGTCCGACCGGCGCCGGCCGGAGGCGGGGACGCCAGCCGATCGGGAGGAGGGTGCGACAGGCCTGCGACATGTCGGCGGAATAAGCAGCTCCGCCGGTATCATCGCCCCACCGGCTGTCCCGTTATCATCCTGAAATAACTGCAAAAATTGTGCGCGGGCCATGCCGGCATGGCGCTGGCCAAAAGCATCGGACGCGTGCTATACAGCCGCCCGGGTTTCCGGCCGGCCCTCGCAGTGGGACACTGGGCGAGGCGGGCGCTGTTTGAGTAATGGAGAGGGTGTTGAAGCACAAATTCCCCGTGGGAACGCGCGTCCTATTCACGGCCAGCAATGTCGCGCGTCCGGCTGCGAGCGGCGCGTATGAGGTCATCCGTCTGCTCCCGACCGAAGGCGACGACTGCCAGTATCGGATCAAAAGCTCGACCGAAGCCTTCGAGCGCGTCGCCAAGGAAAGCCAGCTCGCGCTCTCCTGAAGGCCGACGCCGTCAGTGCATAGGCGCCTCCCGGGAATTGTACTCTGCCGCCGTCAAAAGGCCCGCTTCACCTTCACAAGGGTGGGCGGGGGCAGTTGCCGACTCGCGGTGCTCGCTTGACCATCCGCTCTTTGCTCGCGTGAGGGGACGTCGCGCATGAACTGGGCATGGGCCACTTCGCTCGACCAAATCTGGCTCTCGCCGGCCTTCCCGATTTGGATGACGCTGGCGGCTGCCGGATTCTTCGGATTGATTCTGCTGATCACGCTGTTGCGCGCCGACAGATCGGTCGCGAACGGCGCGCTGACCGTCATTACCCTGCTATCCATCGCGATCGCCGGCGCAGCCACGGTGCGTCTCTATGGACCGGACGCGCCGTCCGCTCCGGCCGAGGCGCGCGCGCAGGCTGTGGTGAGCGCGAGTCTGCCTGCGCTGTCCTGTCTCGACGATCTCGCCGGCGATGCCGTTGGCGCCGGCTGCGAGAAGGCGCTGTTCGGCGCGCCTGACGCTGCGGCCGCGGCGGTCTCCTACACCGCCGCTAGGATCGACCGCCTGACCGCGCTCGGCGATGTCGCCACGGCGGAGAAGAGCCTGACCCTCGACATGAAGGTGCTGCGCAAGTCGCTCGAGCGAGATCGTTACGGTCTCGTTGCACATGTGCTGGTGGCGCGTGACGGCTGCACGCAGTTCGATTGCGCCGCGTTCCGCTCGCTGACCGACCAGCAGCAGGTTGCCGCCAACATGGACTCCCATCTCTACGAGACCCTGGTCGCGCGCTATGCGCCGACCTGGAACGCGCCCGCAGCAGCCGCAGCGGCGATGCCCGCCAACGCCGCGCTCGCCGGACTGCCGCCGTCAATGCCGACGGGCAGGCCGACCAATGCCGAGTTCCCGAGCGCGTCCTCGACGCCGCCGGTGAGCATCATGAATCCGGAGCCCACGGCGGCGACGCGCCAGGCCGCGCCGGCCGCAAATGCGGCGGCAGCACCGCGTGCGCCGGCCGCGGCCTCCGCACAGGCCGCAGCGCCTCCGGCATCGAGCCCGCCGGCTGCGAAGAAGCCGCCGCCCCAAAAGGCTGCGCGTGCGCCTGCGGCGCCGGTTCCGCTCGCGCCGCCGCCGGCCTCGACCGCCGCGCCCGCGCCTGCGGATAACGAGTAGATCGGCATTCCAAATGCTGGGTTGCCCGGCTAATGCTTGGGCATGCCACTCCATCTGATCAAGCTCGCCGTCGGCTGCGACTCCGTCAAGGAATTGAAGGAGTGGGTGGCCGAACGGATGCAGACCGCCAAGAAGAAGGGTCTGCCGCAACATCACATCCACATCACGCGCATGGTGCCCAAGCGCGACGCCGAGATCCTCGCCGGCGGCTCGCTCTACTGGGTGATCAAGGGCGAGATCGCCGCGCGCGAAAAGATCATCGGCATCGAGCCGTTCCGCGACAAGGACGGCATCGGGCGCTGCCGGATCGTGATGCAGCCGAAAGTGATCTCGGTCTCGCCGCGGCCGATGCGCCCGTTCCAGGGCTGGCGCTATCTGACCGACGATTCCGTGCCGGCCGATCTCGGCAAGTCAGCGGCCGGCTCGATTGCGGCGATGCCGGAGCCGATGCGGCGCGAGCTGCGTGACCTCGGACTGCTCTAAACAGCCATATTGTCGATCAGCCGGGTGGTGCCGAGCTTGGCTGCGACCAGGATCCGCAAGGGGCCGTCCTTGCGCGAGGTGACCGGTGCCAGCGTCTCGGCATGGCGGACCTCGTAATAGTCGAGCACCAAGCCGGCCGCCTTGACCATGTCCGCACCGCCGGCCATCGCCGGCGCGATCGAATCGCCGGCACGGATGCGCCCGGCGCTCTCTCTCATGGCGCGGTAGAGGACAATGGCGGTCTGGCGCTCCTCGGGCGAGAGGTAGACGTTGCGCGAGGACATCGCGAGTCCGTCGCGCTCGCGCACGGTGCGGGAGCCGATCACCTTGACACCGAGGTCGAGGTCGCGCGCCATCTGCGTCACCACGCGCAATTGCTGGAAATCCTTTTCGCCGAAGATCGCGACATCCGGCCGGACTTGCGTGAACAGCTTGCCGACGACCGTGGCGACACCGCCGAAGAAGTGCGGGCGGAAGCGGTCCTCGAGGCCGGCGAGCGCCGGCCCCTCCGGCGCGATGCGGGTGGCAAACCCCTCCGGATACATGGCCGCGACGCCCGGGTGCCAGACGATATCGACGTCCTCGGCCGCGAGCTTGGCGATGTCGGACTTCCAGGTGCGCGGATAGGCGCCGAAATCCTCGGTCGGAGCGAACTGGGTCGGGTTGACGAAGATCGACACCACGACGCGGCTGGCGCGCCGCTTGGCGAGGCGAACCAGCGACACATGCCCGTCATGGAGTGCCCCCATGGTCGGGACCAGTGCGATCGTGGCCTTTCGCTTGCGGAGATTGTCGACGGCGCGTCGCAGGGCGGGGACCGTGCGGGCGATCAATGGGCTTGCTGACATTGGGACTCGACGATTGGGAAGCGGCGCAGGTGCGGGCGTCGCGCCCGGCCGGCTAACCTTAACAAGCGGCGATCGTGGACGCCATGCATCCGGATGCGGCACAGCATCCCGCGCAAGGCGGCGTAGAACGTCGCGACATTTTGGGCTGGATCACAGACGAAAGACGGCGCCGCGACACATCGTGAGAACGGCGCGTTGCAATTTGCATTTCCTGTCACGCATTTCACTTGACCGCTGACGCGGTCAACTCGAAGATATTCGCAAGGGGTGTTGAGGATCGCCATGCTTGTGCAGGCTAGCCAAGGCCAATCCGGCTCGGCGCACGTGGTCGTGCTCGGCAACGAGAAGGGCGGCTCCGGCAAATCGACCACGGCCTTGCACATCGCCGTTGCACTTCTGAAGGCCGGCCAGCGCGTCGCCACCATCGACCTCGATTGTCGCCAGCAGAGCTTCACGCGCTACATCGGCAACCGGTCCGCCTGGGCGCAACGTACCAAGCTCGACCTCGAGCTGCCGGTGCATCGCTGCATCAAGCTCGGCGAGACCATGCAGATTGCCGAGAACGAGAATTCCGAGTTCCAGCAGTTCATGGAAGCCGTCTCCGCGGTCGAGAGCAGCTTCGACTTCATCGTCATCGATACGCCCGGAACCGACAGCTATCTGATGCGGCTCGCGCATTCGATGGCCGACACCCTGGTCACGCCGATCAACGACAGCTTCCTCGATTTCGACGTGCTCGGCACCGTCGATCCCGCGACTTACGCAGTGACGGGCGAGAGCCACTACGCCGAGATGGTGCGTGACGTCAGGCGCAAGCGACGCCAGCTCGACGGCGCGACCACCGACTGGATCGTCGTGCGCAACCGCCTGTCCATGCTCGGCTCGCGCAACAAGCAGCTCGTCGCCGAGGGCCTGAAGGATCTGTCGCTGCGGCTCGGCTTCCGCTACGTCGACGGCTTCGCCGAGCGCGTCGTGTACCGCGAATTCTTCCCGCGCGGCCTGACCGCCCTCGATGATATCGACGAGGCCACGCTCGGCATGCGGCCCAATCTCGGCCATCTCACTGCGCGGGAGGAGGTGACGAGCCTGCTCCGCCAGCTCAAGCTCCCGCTCGACGAGCGCGGCCGCCGCCGCGCGGCCAACCGGGCCGAGTGGTTCAGCCAGGTCGACAAGCCGCTCGAGGTCCACGATATCCTCGGCGCCTGACCTCGCGGTATAGCGCTACTCCCGGCCGATCCGGGCCCTCGGCTGGCACGGGAACCGGGACTGCGCCGCGCGCGTTTTCACCCTGCGTTTACCGCGAGTCGAACCCGATCAAGGCCGGTTGCGTCGAATCGGGACCTGCACCCTCACGTAGCGGTATGAGAATGGGGTGCTCACCGAACGAGTGCAACGCACAATGAAAGGGCTCCCGATTCACAACATTTAGCCTTCCTGTCACGCTGCTGTGACATATATTAGGGAATAGGCGACAAGGGGACGAAGAGCCCCGGAGAACACGATTTTCAACAGGGATTCAGGCCGCTTAGGCCTGAGGCTGAGGACGAAAATGAAGCGTGGAATTGCCGTTCTGGTTTCGGTCAGTGCCCTCTGCGGCATCGCCTATTTCACGGCGAGCAAGTGGGCGATCAAGCACGAGACCATCACATTCTACGATGCCTCGCGCGATAACCGTCCGGTGCCTGTTTCCATCGCGGTGCGCCGCGACAAGGAAATGCAGGCCAATGCCGGCATGATCAAGCTGCCCGTCGCGGTGATCAATCACGGCAACACCGTCAAGAACACCGAATACGGCTTCCTCGCCAACATCTTCGCTGCGCGCGGCTACATGGTCATGAGCCCGCAGCACGATCTGCCGACTGATCCTCCGATGGTCACCAAGCCCGGCGAGCTCTATGTCGGCCGGCTGCCGCAGATCCTGCGCGGCGTCGCCAACATCCATCTCGCCGTGCACGAGATGAAGAAGGTTCAGCCCAACGCCGATTACGACAAGGTTACGATGGTCGGCCATTCCATGGGCGGCGACATCACCATGTACTTCGCCAAGCAGTATCCGGATGAGGTCAAGAAGGTCGTCACCCTCGACAATCTGCGCGTGCCCTTCGTTACCGCGGGCAAGTTCAAGATCCTGTCGTTCCGCTCCCAGGATCCGCAGTTCAAGGCCGACGCCGGCGTAATTCCAACCGACGAGGAATGCGAGCAGGCAGGCATTCAGGTCGTGAAGACCGAGTTCCAGCACAACGACATGCGCGATACCGGTCCGGATGTGGCGAAAAGCTCGATCCAGAGCATGCTCGACAAGTTCCTGAGCGCGACCGACAGCGAGATCGCACCGGTCGACACGCAGTCCGCCCCGCCCAAGATCCTGGAGCCGGGCCCGGTCGCCCTGATGGCTCCTGCCAAGAGCTGACGTCCAAGAGCTTACCGAGCTGACGTCGTCGCAAGGCTGCACCAATCGTCGAAGCCTCCGCCGGCGCCCGCCCGCGGAGGCTTTGCGCATTGACCGGGCCGCATGCGCTGACCACATTAGCTTCTGACGCAAGGTGTAGCTGCGATGTCGGGCGAACCCATCAAACCGCGCGGCCGCGATGCCGTCTCGGCGCGAGCAGACGGCGTGCTGCCGCAAGCGCAAACCTCGACCTCGGAAGACATCGCCGCGTTCGTTGCCAAGGCGCGGACCCTCTCGCCGCATGCCCCGGGCGCAAGGGGGCGGCTGATCTTCGCGCTGGATGCGACCATGAGCCGGCAGCCGACCTGGGACTTGGCCTGCGCGCTCCAGGCCGACATGTTTCGCGAGACCGCAGCGCTCGGCAGTCTCGACATCCGGCTGGTCTATTATCGCGGCCTCAACGAGTGCCGAGCCACGGCTTGGATTTCCGACAGCGCCAGGCTGGCGACGCTGATGAGCAAGATCGATTGCCGCGGCGGCGATACCCAGATCGGCAAGGTCCTGAGCGAGGCCAGGCGCGAGGCAGTAGCATCCGGCGTGCGGGCCGTGGTCTTCGTCGGCGATGCCATGGAGGAAGACATCGACGAGCTCTGCGCCAAGGCCGGCGAGCTCGGCATGCTCAAGGTGCCCGTATTCGTCTTTCAGGAGGGCCATGACGCGGTCGCCGAACAGGCCTTCCGCGAGATGGCGCGGCTGACTGGCGGTGCCTGGTGCCGGTTCGATCCCGGTGCGGCAGCGCAGCTGCGCGAGCTGTTGCGGGCAGCTGCGGCCTATGCCGCGGGTGGACGTGAGGCGCTGTTGAAGCTGGCTGGAAGCGTGAGTGGCGCGGCGAAGTTGATCAGCCAGATGAAATAGCGGCCCGGCCGGTGCGGCTTGCGGCGCTGGGCGCCATGCTTTTTGACAACAGCACGACTATATTCCGGCCATGACCCTGATCGCCGGCGCTGTCGCCGTTATCACGCTGTACCTGCTGCTCCAGATGTTCCGCTCCGCCAATCCAGCGGTGCTGGCGCGCACCCTCAAGTTCGGCGGCGGCGTGCTGGCGCTGGTGGTTGCGGCCTTCACCGGCTTGCGCGGCGAGCTGGCGGTTGCGATCCCGCTCGGAATTTTCGGCGCGGGCCTGCTCGGCTGGACACCACTCGCGAATGCCGGCTTCGGCAATGTCGGCGGGCTGTTCGGCGGCGGTGCGACGCGCCCGTCCGGGCAGGCCTCGCGGGTGCGCTCGCAATTCCTGGACATGCGGCTCGACCACGATTCCGGCCAGCTTTCTGGCCAGATCGTTGCGGGGCCTCATGCCGGGCGCAATCTCGACGAATTCGATCTCGCCGGCTTGCTCGCGATGGTCCCGACGTTCGACGCCGAGAGCGTGGCCCTACTTGAAAGCTATCTGGACCGCCGGTTTCCCGCTTGGCGTCAGAACGCGCAGGGCGATACGGCAGGGCGGCAGCGCCGCACGGCGGCGAGCAGCAAAATGACGGCGGAGGAAGCCTATCAGATCCTTGGCTTGCAGCCGGGAGCGGGGCGCGACGACATCAGCCGGGCCCACAAGTCCCTGATGAAGAAACTCCATCCCGACCAGGGGGGCTCGACGTATCTCGCTGCCCGGGTAAACGAGGCCAAGGATACTCTGCTTCGCACGCATAACGGCTAACTCCGGCACCAACGCTACAAACGCCCGTACCGCGTGAGCTCCGTTTGCTCTGTCTGCCGTCGCCCGCCCTTGTCGGCGTGGTCGATCCCCTTGAGCAAAGTTTTAACCGTAAATCCTTGACGAGAGGTTGTCGTGGAACAGCCTTGTCCGGAGCCTGCGGCATCACCGCCTCACCAAAACGAAAATGCCCGCGCAAGGCGCGGGCATTTGGTCTGGAGCGGAGATGGAAATCAGTTGCGAACGGTGATGCAGGAGATCTCGGCACGCTTCAAGGTGCGGCAGACGGCTTCGGCCTGATCTCGCTCGAGCCCGGCGAAGCGGGCGCGGTAAAGCTTGCGATTGTCCTTGGCTACGACCGGCTCGGTGAACGGGTCCGCCTTGCTGAGCAGGCCGCGGGCCGAGTTGCGGGCCGCGTCGATGCGCTGCTGAGCTTCGTTCTCGCTCTCGAGCGCACCGACCTGGACGATCCAGCCGCTGTGGATGACGGCGGGCTTGGTGGTGGCGCTCATCTGGATCGGCTGCGGCGCCGGGTCGGCCGAGGCGAGCTTGGGAGCGGCTGGAGCCGGTGCGGCGGCGGTTGCCGCCGGCAGCACGCCAAGAATGCCGTTGCCGGTGCCGAAGCCCGCCGGCTGCCGCGGCAGTTCGGTGCGGGCCATCTCGGCCTTCGGCGCTTCCGGCTGGCTCACCGCCTCCGGCTTGTTGATGAGATCTGCCCTGGCGACGACGGCACCGGAGGTTTCCGCGACGTCGGAACGGGGCGGGACGGTGCTGGTGACCGGCGGCGCAACGACCTGGACACCACCCTGGGCCGGAGCGGCGGAGGCGACCTTCACGGCGCCGGCCTTGACCTGAACGGTCTTGACCCGAACCGGCTTCATCGGCTCGGACGAGCCGGGGATGATGGAGAGCGGCTGGCTCGAGATAACGCCATTGGTGAGCGGCGCCGGCTCCACCTTGGACTCCGTCGGCCGAGCTTCGGGTTTGGAGTGAGCGGGCGGCATCGCCGCAGTCGCTGCGGCCAGCGTCGACAGACGCGCTGCGAGGCGCGAAGGGGTTGCTTCGGGAGCAGGGGCCGCCGCTGCCTGGACCGGCAGGGCGGGCCGCGCCGGCGTATCCGAGGCATCGGCGACATCGACGTTGGCATCAGCGCCGTTGCGCTCCGTGACTGCGGCGACGGTGCGGACGGTCGCGCCCTTTTCGATGTTCTCCGCGAGCAGGTTGCGCATGATGGCGTCGCGCGAGCCACCGCTGCGGCCGCCGAGCACCACGCCGATCAGGTGGCGGTTGCCGCGGCGGATCGAGCTGACGAGGTTGAAGCCGGAAGCGCGGGTGTAGCCCGTCTTGATGCCGTCCACGCCTTCGACACTGCCGAGCAGGCGATTGTGGTTGCGGATCGACTGTCCGCGCCAATTGAACGTCGAGGTTGCGAAATAGCGATAGTAGCGGGGGAAGCGCTCCTGAATGGCGCGACCCAGCGTGGCCTGGTCGCGCGCGGTCGTGACCTGCTCGTCGTTGGGCAGGCCGTTGGCATTGCGGTAGACCGTCCTGGACATGCCGAGCGAACGCGCCTTGCGCGTCATCATCCGGGCGAAGTCGTCCTCGTCACCGGCGATCGCTTCCGCAATCACCACGGATGCGTCGTTGGCCGAACGGGTGACCAGGCCCTTGATCGCGTCCTCGACGCGAATGGTCTGGCCGGCACGCAGATTCAGCTTGGTCGGATCCTGGTCGGCGGCGTGCTTGGACACCGGCATTTCGGTGTCGAGCTTCATCTTGCCGGATTCGAGGCGCTCGAACAGCAGATAGAGCGTCATGATCTTGGTCAGCGAGGCCGGGTGGCGGATCGCGTCAGGGCTCGTCGCCTGGAGCACTGCGCCGGAATTGCCGTCGATGATGATGGACGCGAATTTCGAGCTGGAGCTCTCGGACACGTCGTGCTGCACCCGGTGGTGCGCGTAATGTCGACGATGGCGCCGTGCCTCGGCTGCATCGACGGTGAAGATGACTGCGGTGGTGACCGTAAGAAGCCCGAAAACGCCAACCCGCGCCCAGCGCGAGGCAGACAAGTTTTTACGAAGCATGGAACCCCGTCCCCGTTTCTGACTTGATCACCGGCTCGTGAGGCGAAATTGTGCCCGACGGACCCGGGATCATTACCTGCTCAGGCTGTCCCTCCGCTGGTGTTGGCCGCGGGGGACGTTGGACCCGAGCCGCTGTTCTGGCTAAGGTGATGTTCTCAAACGGCTTTTGGCCGCTCGCGGAAGTGACCACGTCCAGGGAATCAAGGTAGGGTGGCCCGGTTTCCAAAAGCTTAAGGAACCCTTGCGGGAAACCCCGGGAATCTCTGCGATTTGCGCCGGATTTGTGCGACGCACAAGATTCTTGACTTTTTTGTGCGTTGCACTAATTTTGGGCGGAGTCAGGGAGCCGGGGCTTCCCGACGCGAGCCAGGGAAAAGGATTCCGAAATGTTCAAGGTTGAAGACTTCCAGAGCTACGGGAAAGAGCAGTTCGAGCAGTGCGTTGCCTCCGCGACCTCGGTGCAGCACGGCCTCCAGGCGATCGCCAGCGCCTATGGCGACTACACGAAGAAGTCGTTCGAAGACACCAAGTCCTTCGTCGAGAAGCTTTCCGGCGTGAAGTCGCTGGACAAGGCGATGGAAGCGCAGACCGATTTTGCCCGTTCCGCCTATGAGACCTTCGTCGCGGAATCGCAGAAGATCGCCGGCCTCTACAGCGACCTCGCCAAGCAGGCGTTCAAGCCGGTCGAGACCATCGTGTCGAAGTTCACCCCGGCCGCGAACTGACGCATCGGTACGAGCCTGAAAGCAAAAGCCCGGCCGAGTTGGCCGGGCTTTTCATTTGCGGATGCTGATCGGACTATTTCGCGACGCGCAGCTTGGAAATCTGCGTCAGGATGTTCTTGAACGCGTCCGAAGTTTGAGCGGAACTCGTGATCATTTGGAAGTTCCCGTCGGTTGCGCATTTCTCCAATACCTGAGATTTCGCGTCCGCATTGTTGATGTTGACCTGAATTGTAAAGATCGTGATCGGGTTTGCCTTGTCCGCCTTGATATTCTCGCAGAGGATCGCCTGGCGGGCGTCGATCGCGGACTGGGAGGTGCTCCAGCGGTTCTGGGTATTCAAGCCGTCAGACAGCAGCACGATATAATCCTTGTAAACGTAGTTGCTGGCCTTGGCCGGTGCCGCGATCGGCGGGTTGGTCGTGCTGAGGGATTGCCAACCCCAGGCAAGACCAATGGCCTGGTTGGTATTGCCGCTCGGCGACATCGCCGTGATCTGATCCTTGAGCGTCTGCCACTGATTGCTCATCGGAAACACGGTGGCTGGAAGGCAACCCGACCACTGCTCGGCATAGAACTGCGAGGAGGGGCTCCCGCTGCCCGAACCGGGTGCGGAGTTCTTGGTGTCGTAGTCCTGATCACGGTCGTTCACGCAGCCGGTCCAGGTGTTGTGACCCGGTGCTGCCGCAGCCGTTGCTGTGGTCCCATCGCCGCGCCAGAGATGGCAGATCTTGCCCGAGCCGCTCCCTGTGCAGGTGCAACTCGTGCTCGATCCACAGCTTGCGCTCGCCCCGGTGGCGGTGGTGTAGCAGCCGTTGTAGTAGATGCCGGACTTGCCTGAGATCTTGCTGCCATTGTCTCTGCTCGGGCAGATGTAACCGGCATAGGTGCCGGTCGACGGTATCTTGCTGGTGGTGTTGGCGCCGCTCAACGTGGCCGGCCGATCCATGCAGACAAAGCCGTGGGTGGAGTACGAAAAGGGGCAGTTCGATCCGCCGATGGCCGAATTGAAGGCGCTGGACTTGTTGTTGACGAGGATCGGAGGCTCGGCCTCCCATTCAGTCCAGTTGATCCATGAGGCATTGACATTGGTCGTGCCGACATTGACGTCTTTCGAGAATGGAATGATCGAGATGTAAACGTCGCCCGTCTGCTTGTTGTAGTTGGACAAGGTGGTGATCATGTCCTTGGCCGCGGCTTGCATGGCCGTCATTTTGCCGTTCTGGGCCATCGATCCCGTGTTATCCAGGACCATTGCCACCCGCATGCGCGTATTTCCCCACGCCGCAGTCGAACTGCCATTGTATCCAAGCGTCGGAAAGCCCGCGATCTTCATGAAATCGGTCGGCATGGCGCCCGATCCGGTGACCACGACGTTCGAAATTCCATTGGAATCCTTCGGGGTGTAGGTGGCATGGATGTCTGCGGTCGAGACCAAACCGGGGCGACCCGTATAGAGACCGCTAAAATAGGATTTTGCCTTGGCCTCAACTTCGGACTCCGAGATGATGCCGTTGGTGAGGTCTTTGGAGACCATCAATGCTGCGGAATCGAGCGCAGACTGCAGCGAGGTGCGTGCGTGGACGGCCCGGCTGTAGTCCAGCGCGGCGCCGACAAAACCCAGCACTGGAACGAGCGCAATGGCGAAGATCACTGCGATATTGCCTTGCTCGGCCGCTGCGAAACGGGCGAGTTGTCGACCAAGGCGGCTGACGAGGGGCAGACCAGACATGACGATCCCCGAAATCTGTGTTTTGCCCGATTTCGCGCCATGCCATTGAATGGCAGGTAAATTGGACCGTAGAAAAACGGGGCGTTTTGCGGAAAACCGTCGCAGCCGGGTTAACGGCCGGGTTCCTGGTCAACACGTTCCAAACGTGCCGGGCGGAAATTTTTGTCAAATCGCTCCGGATTGATTAACCTGATCAGGATCGCCCGGACCGGGAATCGGGACTGCTGCGACCGCATGGGCTGAACCCCCGCGTGCTTGCGGCGGGCCGGGGGCAGGGCCATATTGCTGGCGAGCGATCCGGCCTCGACCGCATTTGCCGGGAGCGGCGATCCAAGGCGGCGCGCCTGCGCCAGGCTCCGAAGGGTGGGGTCGCGCGGTGACCGCCATTCGCTTCCGTGGGGAATTTGAACGCCTGTGCCATGCTGCAATTGACTTCCAGCCTCGATCTGTCCGCGCCAGCCGCTGCCGACGCGCCTCGCATGAGCAATGACGACAACCGTTCGGGTACTCCCTCGGGTCCGAGCACGTCGGTCATCACCAAGGTCAAGCCCAAGACCAAGCGGCCGAACCTGTATCGCGTGCTGATCCTGAACGATGACTACACGCCGATGGAGTTCGTCGTTCACGTGCTGGAGAAGTTCTTCAACAAGGACATCGAAGCTGCGACCAAGATCATGCTGCACGTCCATCATCACGGGATCGGCGAGTGCGGTGTGTTCACCTACGAGATCGCCGAGACCAAGGTGACGCAGGTGATGGATTTCGCCCGCAAGCACCAGCACCCGCTGCAATGCGTGATGGAAAAGAAGTAAGGCGGCTTGCGGCTCGCTTGAGGCCGTCTCCTGTACAAGCCGCAGTGTGATTGTCGCGTAGCGGCTGCGCGCGGTGGGCTGCAGCCGGCAAAACTACGGAATTCTGCGCCGGCGCCGATCCCGCCCAAATCGGAACGGGTTTTGCATCGAAAATGCCGCAAGTGTGTCGCCGCCGAGTCGCGGAACCGGTCTTTCGCCGCGGTCTTGTATAACTATATGTGACAAAGGTTGTTGTTGCCTGACCGGGCGATGACGATCATGATGGTGGGGGCCATAGAGGACGCGAATGCCGACTTTTTCCCAAAGCCTTGAACAATCCCTGCATCGTGCGCTGGCGATCGCAAATGAGCGTCATCACCAATACGCGACGCTTGAGCATCTCTTGCTCTCATTGATCGACGACTCCGATGCAGCCGCCGTCATGCGCGCCTGTAGCGTCGATCTCGACAAGCTCCGTACGAGCCTCGTCAACTACCTTGAGACCGAATTCGAGAACCTGGTGACGGATGGCGCCGACGACGCCAAGCCGACCGCCGGTTTCCAGCGCGTGATCCAGCGCGCGGTGATCCATGTGCAGTCGTCCGGTCGCGAAGAGGTGACCGGCGCCAACGTGTTGATCGCGATCTTCGCCGAACGCGAGAGCCATGCCGCGTATTTCCTGCAGGAGCAGGACATGACGCGTTACGACGCTGTCAACTACATCAGCCACGGCATTGCCAAGCGGCCGGGCGTCTCCGAGGCGCGGCCGGTGCGCGGCGTCGACGAGGAGACCGAGACCAAGGGCAACGAGGACGCCAAGAAGAAGGGCGAGGCGCTCGAGACCTATTGCGTCAACCTCAACAAGAAGGCGCGCGACGGCAAGATCGATCCGGTGATTGGACGCAATTCCGAAATCAACCGCGCGATCCAGGTGCTGTGCCGCCGGCAGAAGAACAACCCGCTGTTCGTCGGTGAAGCCGGCGTCGGCAAGACCGCGATCGCAGAAGGGCTCGCCAAGCGCATCGTCGACAGCGAAGTGCCGGAGGTGCTGGCGGCGGCCACCGTGTTCTCGCTGGACATGGGCACGCTGCTTGCCGGCACGCGCTATCGGGGCGACTTCGAGGAGCGCCTGAAGCAGGTGCTCAAGGAGCTCGAGGCGCATCCCAACGCCATCCTGTTCATCGACGAGATCCACACCGTGATCGGTGCGGGCGCGACGTCGGGCGGGGCGATGGACGCCTCGAACCTGCTCAAGCCGGCGCTGGCCTCGGGCACGATCCGTTGCATGGGCTCGACCACCTACAAGGAATATCGCCAGCACTTCGAGAAGGACCGCGCGCTGGTGCGGCGTTTCCAGAAGATCGACATCAACGAGCCGACGGTCGAGGATGCCATCGCGATCCTCAAGGGCCTCAAGCCGTACTTCGAGGACTATCACCGGCTGAAGTACACCAATGAGGCGATCGAGGCGGCGGTGCAGCTCTCATCGCGCTACATCCACGACCGCAAGCTGCCCGACAAGGCGATCGACGTGATCGACGAGTCCGGCGCGGCGCAGATGCTGGTCGCCGAGAACAAGCGCAAGAAGACCATCGGCATCAAGGAGATCGAGACCACGATCGCCTCGATGGCTCGGATCCCGCCGAAGAGCGTGTCGAAGGACGACGCCGAGGTGCTCAAGCATCTCGAGCAGACCTTGAAGCGCACCGTGTTCGGGCAGGACAAGGCGATCGAATCGCTCGCCGCCTCGATCAAGCTGGCGCGTGCCGGCCTGCGCGAGCCGGAGAAGCCGATCGGCTGTTATCTGTTCTCTGGCCCCACCGGCGTCGGCAAGACCGAGGTCGCCAAGCAACTCGCGGCGACGCTCGGCGTCGAGCTGCTGCGGTTCGACATGTCCGAGTACATGGAGCGGCACACCGTGTCGCGCCTGATCGGCGCGCCTCCCGGCTATGTCGGCTTCGACCAGGGCGGCCTGCTCACCGACGGCGTCGACCAGCATCCGCATTGCGTGGTGCTGCTCGACGAAATCGAGAAGGCGCATCCCGACCTCTACAACGTGCTCCTCCAGATCATGGACCACGGCCGGCTCACCGACCACAACGGCAAGCAGGTCAACTTCCGCAACGTGATCCTGATCATGACCACGAATGCCGGCGCGGCGGATCTCGCCAAGCAGGCGTTCGGCTTCACCCGGTCGAAGCGGGAAGGCGACGATCACGAGGCGATCAACCGGCAGTTCGCGCCGGAATTCCGCAACCGTCTCGATGCCATCGTCTCGTTCGGCCATCTCAGCGTCGAGGTGATCGGCACCGTGGTCGAGAAGTTCGTGCTTCAGCTCGAGGCGCAGCTCGGCGACCGCGATGTGACCATCGAGCTGTCCGAGCCGGCGAAGGCCTGGCTGGTCCAGCACGGCTACGACGAGCAGATGGGCGCACGTCCCATGGCGCGCGTGATCCAGGAGCACATCAAGAAGCCGCTGGCCGACGAGGTGCTGTTCGGCAAGCTCAAGGGTGGCGGCCACGTTCGCGTCGTCCTTGTCAAGGACGAGGCCGACGAGACCAAGGAGAAGATCGGCTTCGAATTCGTCGAGGGCCCGGTCACGCCGAAGCAGGAGAAGCTGCCCGGCACCCGCAAGCGCCCGCCGGGCAAATCCAAGCCGGGTGGCCCCGGCGGCTCAAAGGGGCCGACCTCCAAGGGGCCGCTGGTCAAGGTTTGATCGGCACGTGATGAAATCGAAAAGGCCGGCTGCAAAGCCGGCCTTTTTGTTTGCACCGATGTCTGCGCGAGGAGGCCTTACGTTCCGGCCTGCGGTTCGCGCGGTGGCCGCGGCTTTCTCGGTGCGCGCGGTGCTGCGTGCGGGACCGACGGCTGCATCGTCACGATGACCGGATTCGGCTTGTGATCGGTCGCGGCTCCGGTCGCTGCGTCGACGCCCATGCCGACGATACCGCCCAACAGGAGATTGCCCGCAAAACCCGCGGCTCCGCCCGTCTGGACGTCCCGGCTGAGCGGAACGATTTGCGGCTGATAGCCTTCCTTCTGGAAGGTGATCGAGATGTCGGCGTTCCGCTTGACGACCACGGAGCAAGGGGTCGTGCAGGTGGTCGGAACGTCCATTCCGCTGACGACGGCTTCCACGCCTGATGGTGTCGATGAAATGCTGATATTCTCCGTCGTACCGCGGGTGACCGACGCGCAGCCGCCCAGCATGACGCTGAGCGCCACAATTCCAAATGAACGCATGAAATGCCCCTTGTCCCACCGCCACTATGCGCAACCGGGGCGGGAGGGCAATAGGCCATTGCTCCGAATAGTTAAGCCACGCGGAGGTTGTGCACGACTACGCGCGAACCGGGTCGGGTCCGGCTATTCACCCCGCAGGCGCTGATCGTCCTGCACGCGGACGTGCTCGGCACCGCGCGCGCCGGCTGTGGAGAGCCGCAGCATGCTCAGCATCGCGCCGCACAGCGCAAATCCAACGCCGACAAGGAGCGCCAGCCTGGTCCCCTCAAGCGGATACCGTCCGAGCAACAGCGCCACCAGCGCCGCTCCGGTGGTCTGGCCGAGCAGGCGCGCCGTCCCCAGCATGCCGCTGGCGCCGCCGGCGCGCTCGCGCGGGGCGGCTGCGATCATGGTGCGGTTATTGGGGGTCTGGAACAGACCGAAGCCGGCGCCGGCGAGCGCCATCCGCCAGATCACGTCGAGCGGCGTTGGCGTCGCCGGCAGGAAGGCGAGCGCGCCAAGGCCGCAGGCGAATAGCGTGAGCCCAATACCGCCGAGCAGGCCGGCCGGATAATGCTCGACCAGGCGGCCGGCGAGAGGGGCCGCAACCGCCAATGCGATCGGCCATGGCGTGATCAACAGGCCCATATGCACGGCCGAATAGCCGAAGTGGCTCTGAAGATAGAAGGGGATCGCGACGAAGGCCAGCATCTGCCCGCAGAACGATGCGATCGAGGTCGCAATCGACAGCGCGAACACGGGGATGCGCAGCAGGTCGATTGGCAAGAGTGGCGAGGTCATGTGAGTCTCGCGATAGATCAGCAGCGCACCCGCGGCGATCGCGATGGCAAACTGCACGAGACAGGTGATCGCGGCCTCGCCATGACCGACGTTGTCGACCGCCGCGATGCCGACGCCGAACGTGATCGCCGACAGCCCTGCACTCTGCCAGTCGAAGGAGCGGCTCGCGGGCTTGGTGTGCGGCAGGCTGCGCAGGCCCAGCACCAGTGTCACCACGCCGAGCGGCACGTTGATCGCGAACAACCAGGGCCAGCTTCCGACCGCGAGGATGCCGGCGGCGAGCGTCGGGCCGATCGCAGCCGAGAAGGCGACGACGAGCGCGTTGAGCCCGATGCCGCGGCCGAGCAGGCTGCGCGGATAGGTGAAGCGCACCAGCGCGGCGTTGACGCTCATGATGCCGGCCGCGCCAAAGCCCTGGAGGATGCGCGCGATCGTCAGCAGCGGCAGCGTGTGGGCCAGCGCACAGAAGGCCGAGGCCAGCGTGAACAGCGCCAACCCGACCAGATAGACGCGGCGATAGCCGACGATCTCGCCGAGCGAAGCCAGCGGCAGCAGCGAGATCGTGATCGCGAGCTGGTAGCCGCTGACGATCCAGATCGACAAGGCCGGGGTCGCATCGAGATCGGCCGCGATCGTCGGCAGCGCCACATTGACGATGGTGCTGTCGACCACCGCCATGACGATGCCGAGCGCAATGGTCAGCACCGCCTGATTGCGTTGCGGCTGCGGCAGGCCGTCGGCATGCTCAATGGTGACTGTCGACATCGTGAGCGGCGTATCGTTGGCGAATCGGACTCGGCCACATGCCGAGTATTGCGCCAACAGGGCAGGGCCGCGATAGTTCCGGAACCGGCCGCCAGCGCGCCGGCTTACCCAAGCGCGCTTGATGCAGCTGTCCTACACCGCCGGTGGATTGCGGTCGCTGAAGGTCACGCGCTGGTGCCAGTAGGGATAGGGCAGCGTCACCGTGCTCGCGGCATCGAGCTTTGCGACCTGGTCCTTGGTCAAGGACCAGCCAACCGCGCCGAGATTTTCGCGCAGCTGGGTCTCGTTGCGTGCGCCGATGATCAGCGTCGAGACCGTCGGACGCTGCAGCAGCCAGTTCAGCGCGATCTGCGAGACGCTCTTGCCGGTCTCCTTCGCGATCTCGTCGATCGCATCGACGACACGGTAGACGTGCTCGTCCGAGACGGGCGGTCCGAATTCGGCCGTCTTGGGCAGGCGGCTGACTTCCGGTTTCGGCTGACCGCGGCGGATCTTTCCGGTGAGGCGCCCCCAGCCGAGCGGCGACCAGACCACGGCGCCCAACCCCTGGTCGAGGCCGAGCGGCATCAACTCCCATTCGTAGTCGCGCCCGATCAGGGAATAGTAGGTCTGGTTGGCGACGTAACGCGGAAAACCGTGCTTGTCGGCGACGCCGAGCGACTTCATCAGGTGCCAGCCCGAGAAATTCGAGACGCCGACATAGCGGATCTTGCCGGCGCGCACGAGCACGTCGAGAGTCGAGAGCACCTCTTCGGACGGCGTGAAGGCGTCGAAGCCGTGGAGCTGGAAAAGATCGATATAATCGGTGCCGAGCCGGCTCAACGAACCGTCGATGGCTTTGAGCAGGTGCTCACGCGACGAGCCGATATCGTTGGGACCGTCGCCAAAGCGGAAGGTCGCCTTGGTCGAGATCAGGACCTTGTCCCGGCGACCCTTGATGGCCTCACCGAGCACCCGCTCGGACTCGCCGAGCGAATAGACATTCGCGGTGTCGAACATCGACACGCCGGCCTCGAGGCAGATGTCCAGAAGACGCCGCGCCTCGGTCGCGTCCGTCGTGCCCCATGCCGCAAGGCGGCCGACGCCGCCGAACGTGCCCGTTCCCAGGCTCAAGGCAGGCACCATAAGGCCGGACCGGCCCAAGCGTCGGTATTCCATCGATCTGCTCCTTGGCTGGCCGCTGATGATCGTGGCGGCCTTGGCGGCGGAAGATACTGCAAGCAGGCGCCGTGTCCTATCACCTGCTCACATACCGGCCCTGCTCGCCATGACCTGATCGTGCAGATGACAGCCGACTGGAATGCACCTCAATGCCGCAACTGGCTCTGCCGGAAGTCGCGCGGCGACATCCCGAAATGCTCGCGGAAGACGCGGCCGAAATGCGAGAGGTCGTTGAAGCCCCAGGCGAAGGCGATCTCGCTGATGTGGCGATGGGCGAGCAGAGGCGAGGCGAGATCCCTCCGACATCGGGCGAGGCGTTCGGCAAGGACATGACGCTGGAAGGAGGTGTCCTCGTCTGCGAGAAGATCGTTGACATAGCGCGGCGAGATGCCGAGCGCGGCTGCGGTTTCAGCGACCGAGAGATCGGGATCGGCGAGGTGCGCGCGGATGTGCGCCTTCACTCGGTAGAGCAGGGCCGAGCGGTGGGTCGAGGACGGCAGCGATGACTTGCCGAGCCGCTCGCTCAATTCCATCGCAAGCAGATCAACTGCCTGCTCCGACAGCGCCGTAGCCGTATCCAGAGCCAAGCTATCCGCATTTTGGCAGAGCCGGACAATGAAATCATAGGCGAGCCGCTCGAGCGGTGCGTCGGCGCCAAATGACATTGCTGTCAGCGTCTCGGTGCCGCCGAGCCGCCGCTGCAGCATCTCGCGTGGGACCTTGAAGATGGTCTGCGTAAATCTGTCGTTGAACTTCAGCTCGTACGGGCGCGTCGTGTCGTAGAGCGCGAACTCGCCGGGGTGGATCACGGTCTCGCGGCCGTCCTGTACAACGCCACCGTTGCCGCGATTGCCGAGTGCGACTAGGACGAAACCCTGATCCGAGCGCGCGATGCGCGACGGTGTGCGGAAGACGTGCTGGCGGTCCGAGCAGACCTCGGAGCACACGGCCTTGCCGAGCGAGGCCTGCGTGACCGAGCCATGAAAGGCGCTGCCGAGGTCGGACTTGCAGTCGAGCCCGACGAAGACGTCGCAGACGATGTCCTGCCAGAGCGCGAGCCGCCGGTAGCCGGGACTGCCGTCTGTCGTGAACTGGATTGGCATCAGGACAGCCTCCCTTTCACATCCTGCAAAACCGCATGTTGGCGCAGATCGAGCCTGACCGGAGGCAAATTCCGTACCGGGCGATCCCTTCCAGTCGAGTTTTTGTTCCGCCGTGGTCGAGCGCCTGGCCGCCCAGCTTGGCCAAATAGACTGCATCGGACGTGGCTTGCGATCAACCGGCAATGGAGGCGGCAATGGGCATCGAACATCCGAAATACAAGGTTGCGGTGGTGCAGGCGGCACCGGCCTGGCTCGATCTCGACGCCTCGATCGACAAGTCGATCGCGCTGATCGGGGAGGCCGCGGAAAAGGGCGCCAAGCTGATCGCCTTTCCTGAAGCTTTCATCCCCGGCTACCCCTGGCACATCTGGCTGGACTCCCCGGCCTGGGCGATCGGGCGGGGCTTCGTGCAGCGCTATTTCGACAATTCGCTGTCCTATGACAGCTCGCAGGCCGAACGCCTGCGCGAGGCCGTGCGCAAGGCAAGGCTCACCGCCGTGGTCGGCCTGTCCGAGCGCGACGGCGGCAGCCTCTACCTCGCGCAATGGCTGATCGGCCCTGATGGCGAGACCATCGCAAAGCGCCGCAAGCTGCGGCCGACCCATGCCGAGCGCACGGTCTATGGCGAAGGCGACGGCAGCGACCTCGCCGTGCATGTGCGGCCCGACATCGGCCGGCTCGGCGCCCTGTGCTGCTGGGAGCATCTGCAGCCGCTGTCGAAATACGCGATGTACGCTCAGAACGAGCAGGTCCATGTCGCGGCCTGGCCGAGCTTCTCGCTCTACGATCCCTTCGCGCCGGCATTAGGGGCCGAGGTCAACAACGCGGCTTCGCGCGTCTATGCGGTGGAAGGCTCCTGCTTCGTGCTCGCGCCTTGCGCCACCGTCTCGCAGGCCATGATCGACGAGCTCTGCGATCGGCCGGACAAGAATGCGCTGCTGCATGCGGGCGGCGGCTTTGCGGCCATCTACGGCCCCGACGGCAGTCAGATCGGGGAGAAGCTGGCGCCCGATCAGGAGGGCCTGCTGATCGCCGAGATCGATCTCGCCGCCATTGGCGTTGCCAAGAATGCTGCCGATCCCGCCGGACATTATTCGCGGCCCGACGTCACACGGCTGCTGCTCAACAAGAAGCGGTACCAGCGGGTCGAGCAGTTCGCGCTGCCGGTCGACACTGTCGAGCCTATGGACATTGCGGCGGCGGCAAGCTGAACGCGGCGATCACGGGGAGGGCATCGCTATGGAATCCGCAATTCCTGCGCATCTCGAAACGCCACGCACGCGCCACAAGCGCGTGCCGGACGATTACCAGCCGCCATATCCGTCCTTCGTGGCGCGCTACAAGCCTTCGGTCAGCCGGGTCGTGATGGCCTATTTCGGTGTTCAGTATGGCGGTGCGGCACCGGAGGCAGCAATTGACGCGTTGAAAGAACTCGCAGGACTGTTCGCAATGGATGGCGGTCCGTCGCATTGGGACCGGGCAAGCTATAGAGATCAGTCCGGCAGCGAGAATGTTGTCACGGTCGCTTATTGGGACGATCTCGCACGCTTTGATGCCTGGTTCGCGCAGGCTCGCGAGATGTGGACCGGGCGGCAACGCGAAGGCATCGGTACCTTCGTCGAGGTGCTGCGTCCTATTGTGGCCCGTCACGAGACGCTGTTCTCCTCGCCCGATCGGCCGGAAGGTGTCGCCGTCGTTGCGGAGGGCATGAGCGGCGAGGTGCAGGAGCACGCCTATTGGGGCGGGATGCGCGACCGTATCCCGCTGTCGCAGACTGATGCGATGGCGCCTGGTGGCGCGCCTGAGCTGATTTGCGACGGCCCGCGGCTGAGAGTCGTGGCGCACGATAATCTCTGCCTGATCCGGTCCGGGCAGGACTGGAGCGATACGGAAGCATCCGAGCGAAAGCTCTATCTCGACGACGTCGAACCGGTGCTACGCGAAGGCATGGACTTTCTGCGCGATGATGGCCTCGCGATTGGCTGCTATGCCAACCGCTACATGCAGGTGCTGGCGGCCGACGGAAGCGCGAGCGAAAAATCCTACGGGCAGAGCTGGTGGAAGAGCCTCGCCGCGCTCGAACGCTGGGCGGAGTCGCATCCGACCCATGTCAGGATCTTCGGCGCGGCCATGAAATATCTGTCGACGCTCGGGCCGTCAGCCAAGCTGCGGCTCTATCACGAAGTGACGGTGGCGGCCGCCGACGAACAGTTCTTCGAATATCTGAACTGTCACCCGAAGACAGGCATGCTAGCGGCGGTCGAAACTGTCAGCACCTAAGCGACACAATGGCCGAGCAGCTCGGGATGTGCCGCGCAGATGTGATGCGCGCCGGCCTCCCGCAGCTCGCTTTCGCTGCCATAGCCGTAGAGCACGCCGATGGCGGTCATGCCGTTGGTGCGGGCGCCGACCACGTCGTGGCTGCGGTCGCCGATCATGAGCGCGCTGTTCGCATCGACGCTGGTCTCGTCGAGCGCGTAGCGAAGCAGGTCGCGCTTGTCGACACGCGTGCCGTCGAGCTCGGAGCCGAACACGCGTTCGAAATACGGCTTCAGGCCGAAATGATCGACGATGCGGCTGGCGTAGACGGCGGGCTTGCTGGTCGCCACGAACATGCGCTGACGTGTCGCTGCGAGCGAAGATAACGTGTCCGTAATTCCGCTGTAAGCCTCGTTCTCGAACAGGCCGATATCGCTAAAGCGCTCGCGATAGAGCAGCAGTGCTCGGTCGGCGAGCTCATCGGCTCCGGTGAGCTTGCGAAGGCTGGCAAGCAGCGGAGGGCCGATGCACCAGGTCAGTTCGTCCTCGCTCGGCACGGGAACGCCGAGCCGTTCCAGCGCATATTGGATCGAGCGGGTGATCCCGGGCTTCGGGTTCGTCAGCGTGCCGTCGAGATCAAAAAAGATTGTCACCATCGGGCATGACCGGTGTTGATACTGCCGTCTGTTGCTAGTTGGCTCTGGTTCCAAGTCAAGGTCCGATTTGTCCGATAGCGTCAATGCCATGCGAATAGCTCGGGTCATTACTGTGTTGTGCCAGGCTTTGCTGCTGGCACCGGCGCTCGCGGAGGAGGCACCCTCCACCGATGCGCCTCCGAAGGCCGAGGAACCCGAGAAGCCAGCGGAGAAACCGAAAGATGCCCGCGAGAGCGACACGCGGGAGTCGATCTGCCTGATCGTGGAGGCGGCCGCGCGCGACAATAACCTGCCGCTGGAATTCTTCGCGCGCGTGATCTGGCAGGAAAGCCGCTTCCAGGCCGATGCGGTCGGGCCCATGACGCGCAGCGGCCAGCATGCGCAGGGGATCGCGCAGTTCATGCCGGGCACTGCCAGCGAGCGCGGTCTGCTCGATCCGTTCAATCCGGTGCAGGCTTTGCCGAAGTCGGCCGAATTCCTGAATGAGCTGCGCAACCAGTTCGGCAATCTCGGCCTTGCCGCGGCCGCCTACAATGCCGGCCCCCGGCGCGTGCAGGAATGGCTCGCCGGCACCGGGCCGATGCCGGAGCAGACCCGCAATTACGTGTATGCCATCACCGGCACCAGCGTCGATGCCTGGGCCAAGGCGGGGAGCACCGGCAAGGGACCACCGAGCTCGCCGACGACGAGCTGCCGTGATCTGATGGCGCTGCTCAAGCGTGCTCCCAATCCGTTCGTCGCCGAGCTCGAGCAGCATGTCGAGCTTGCAGCCGCAAAGATCTGGGGCGTCCAGCTCGCGGCCGGCTTCGACCGCAACAGGGCGCTCGCGATGTATTCCCGGGCCGTGACGAAGCTGAGCACCGTGATCGGCGAGCGCGATCCGAGCCTGCTCTCCTCGGTGATGCGCAGCCGCGGCACGCGCGCGTTCTATCAGGTCCGCATCGGCACGGATACGCGCGCCGAGGCTGATGATCTGTGCAACCGCATCCGCAAGGCGGGCGGGGCGTGCTTCGTGCTGAGGAACAGGGGTGTGGCGGGGTAGGATGAGCTGTCATTCCGGGGCGCGACGAAGTCGCGAACCCGGAATCCATCGTGCAGCGATTTCTGTGGCCTGATGGATTCCGGGTCCGCGCCAAGTGGTGCGCCCGGAATGACGGCGGTGGATGTGCCGCGCATGCCAGCCCCGCCGCGCGGTTCCTTGACGCGAGGCGCCGTCTCGCCCGTTATGCGGGCACGATTCCTTACCGGCCAAAGCTCCCGTGGCGCTTCCTCCGCTCGATTCACCGCAATGGAATAGTCCCTGGCGCGCCTTCGCGTGGGGACTGCGCTCGATCACGCAGACGATCCTCACCATCGTGCTGTTCGTGACCTATCTCGGCATCGGTGCGCTCGCTCACGACACCCATTTCAGCCTGCTCTGGGCATTGTGCTCGACGCTGTTCGTCTGGGCAGGTCCGGCGCAGATCATCCTGATCACCACGCTCGGCTCGGGCGCCACGATCATCCAGTCGGCGATCGCGGTGACCGTCAGCGCCATCCGCCTGTTTCCAATGGTGGTCTCGGTGCTGCCGCTGATGCGCACACCCACGACCAAGCGGCGCGAGCTGATTTTCGCCGCGCATCTCACCGCAGTGACGCTGTGGGTCGAATGCCACCGCTTCCTGCCGCAGGTGCCGCGCGAACGGCGGATCGCCTTCGTCCACGGGCTCGGCTGCGGGCTCGTCTCCGTGTGCCTTGTCGCCAATATCGTCGGCTATTTCCTCGCCGCCAACCTGACGCAGACGCTTGGTGCGGCGATCCTGTTGCTGACGCCGCTTTCGTTCCTGTTCTCGACGGCGCGCAACAGCCGCGAGGTCGCCGACGTCGTCGCGCTCGTGCTGGGCATCGTGCTCTATCCGCTGGCGGCGAAGATGAACTCCGGCCTCGATATCCTCGTCAGCGGCGTGGTCGCCGGGACGATCGCTTATGGCGTGCACTGGTGGCGGGAGGTACGCGCATGAGCTTTGCGCAAGCGATCGGCGACTGGCACGCGCTGGCCGTCCTGTTCGTCGCCGGCGTCGTTCCCAACCAGATCTGGCGCATGCTGGGCCTGTGGTTCGGCGGCGGCATCGACGAGGGCTCGGAGCTGCTGGTCTGGGTCAGGGCGGTCGCCACCGCGATCCTGGCCGGCGTCATCGCCCAGATCGTGGTCCAGCCGCCGGGGGCGCTGGCCAGCGTGCCTGATGTCCTGCGTTATGGTGCGGTCGGTGCCGGTCTCGTCGTTTTCCTGCTGACCCGCCGTTCGATCTTCGCAGGCGTGGTCACGGGCGAAGTCTTCATGCTGGCCGGCAAGTGGTGGTTGGGCTAAAACCGCCAGCGAACAGCCAGGGAACAGGACATATGGTTCGCGAACAGGAGCTCCGCGAGGGCGAGGTCGCCATCGAGCTGCCGCCGACGCAAGATGCCGGCCTCGTCTTCATCGGCCGGATCCGCACGCCCTGGTCGTCGCGGCTGGAGACGCCGCGGCAGGGACGTCAGGACGGTCCGATCTGCCGCCTCGAGATCTTCGAGCCGTTCGTGCCGGCCATCAAGGGCGTCGACTTCTACAGCAACCTCGAAGTGCTCTATTGGCTCGACCGCTCGCGCCGCGACATCGTCCTGCAGAGCCCGAAGAACAACGAGAAGACCCGCGGCACGTTTTCGCTGCGCTCGCCGGTGCGGCCCAATCCGATCGGCACCTCGATCGTCAAGCTGGTCGGCATCGAGGGCAATGCCATCCTGGTGCGCGGCCTCGATTGCATCGACAACACGCCGCTGATCGACATCAAGCCCGACCGCTGCGAGTTCACGCCGCTGGCCGCGCCGCAAAAGGGTGATTTCGAGACGGAGTGAGGGGCCTCCGCTCCAACCTCGTCATTGCGAGCGCAGCGAAGCAATCCAGGATCCGTCCACCGAGGCAGTCTGGATTGCTTCGTCGCAAGAGCTGCTCGCAATGACGAGGATGCAGCGCCGGCTACCCCTTCAACGCCGCCATCAGCTTCGCCGCGTGCTCTTGCAGCACCTTGTCGTCTTCCTTGCGGCTCGCAGGCGGCAGCATGGCGACGCCGTCGTGGCGCGGCATCACGTGCATGTGCAGGTGAAACACCACCTGTCCGCCGGCAGGCTCGTTGAACTGCTGCACTGTGATGCCGTCGGCATTGAACGCCTTCATTGCGGCGGCCGCGATCTTGTGCGCGCCTCGGGCGACATGGGCGTAATCGTCGGGCTTGATGTCGAGGATGTTGCGGGCAGGAGCCTTCGGGATCACCAGCGTGTGACCGGGCACGCGCGGCATGATGTCAAGGAAGGCGAAGACGTGCTCATCCTCGTAGACCTTGTAGCAGGGCAGCTCGCCGCGCAGGATTTTCGCGAAGATGTTGTTAGTGTCGTAGGCGGTCATGGCGGCGGCTCCTCGAACGATTTGCGCTTACTGTCACCAGCCGTGGCGACGCGTCAAGGCGCCTCGTCGGCCGCTTTGCGGAACGGGCCGAGCTCGG
This sequence comes from Bradyrhizobium sp. BRP23, assembly GCF_020194135.1. Lineage (NCBI taxonomy): Bacteria > Pseudomonadati > Pseudomonadota > Alphaproteobacteria > Hyphomicrobiales > Nitrobacteraceae > Bradyrhizobium > Bradyrhizobium sp. BRP23. The sequence goes on from NZ_JADYVW010000002.1 coordinate 644,508, forward strand.
CGAGCTCTCGTCCGGCTTCCGCGACATAGGCGCGCTCGCGCTTGAGGTAATCGTCGATGGCGCGGCGCAGGCCGGGATCGGCGATGAAGTGGGCGGAATGAGTGGTGCGCGGCAGGTAGCCGCGCGCGATCTTGTGCTCGCCCTGTGCGCCGGCCTCGACGTGCTTGAGGCCGCGCTTGATCGCGAAATCGATCGCCTGGTAGTAGCAGACCTCGAAATGCAGGAACGGGTGATGCTCGACCGCGCCCCAGTTGCGGCCGAACAGCGTGTCCGAGCCGATGAAGTTGATCGCGCCCGCAATCCAGCGATTGTTACGGCGGGCCATCACCAGCAGCACGTCCTCGCTCATGGACTCGCCGATCAGCGAGAAGAACTCGCGCGTCAGATACGGCCGACCCCATTTGCGCGAGCCGGTCTCCATGTAGAATGCGAAGAAGGCATCCCAGGCATCCTCGGTGATGTCCTTGCCGGTGAGCCAGTGAATGGTGACGCCGGCGGCGAGTGCATCGCGCCGCTCGCGCTTGATCGATTTGCGGTGGCGCGAGTTCAGCGTCGCCAGGAAGTCGTCGAAGCTCGCAAAGCCCTCATTGTGCCAGTGGAACTGCTGGTCGGTGCGCTGGAGGAAGCCGTGCTCGGCGAGCAGCTTCCATTCTGACTCCCGCGCGAAGGTGACGTGGACGGAGGAGGCCTTGCTGACGCCGCACAGCGCGATGAGCCCACTCGCCAGCGCCTCGGTGATACGCTCGCGATCGACGCCATCACGCACCAGCAGCCGCGGCCCCGTGGCCGGCGTGAAGGGAACCGAGACCTGGAGCTTCGGGTAGTAGCGCCCGCCGGCGCGCTCATAGGCATCCGCCCAGCCGCGATCGAAGACGTACTCGCCCTGGCTGTGCGATTTCAGATAGCAGGGCACGACGCCAGCCACGCGGCCGCCGAGCCGGGCGACCAGATGCCGGGGTTCCCAGCCAGTCCGGATCGTGGCCGAACCCGATTTCTCGGCCGCAGAGAGAAAGGCGTGGGAGACGAACGGGTTATAGGCGGGTCTTGAGAGGTCGAGGGAATCGCTTGGAAGAGCGGATGAGGTTCTGGTGCCAGCCCCATTGCACCGTCCGCCGGGATTGGCGCAGGCGTCCCAATCCTCCGGTGACACGTCGCCAATCGAAGGTACGGCCTCGAGCGTGATTTCCGATGATGCCATCGTGCCCAAGATCGTGCATTGCAGCAGCGACTTCAAGAGGGCGGGGGAACACAGGTCTCGTGCCCCGGACGCGGCGCAGCACTCCCGGCGATGCGAAGCATCGTCCGGTGTGGTGCGCCGCTGAGCCGGGCCCACGTGGCCGCGCGCTTGCGGAGAGATGGGTCCCGGCTCAGCGCTGCGATGCTCACGCGTCGCAGCTTGTCCGGGACACGGGCAAGCCCTACGGCACGAACCCCTCGAAGATCATCTGGTCCGCATACCGCCCGACCCGGCTCCGCTGCTCCGGGGTGCGGACGGTCCAGCCGAGCAGGGCGCAGCCGAACAGGTTGCGGGCGATCCAGGGGGCGGGGGCCGGCAGGTGGTCGACCTTGAAGGCGACGAAATGCGGCTGGGTCTGCAAGCCATGGCGGAGGTACAGCATGCTGTCGCGCTGTTCTTGGGTGAGGTTGGCCCAGTACTCGTCCTCATAGCTCCGCTGCGCGACGATGCCGCGCGGACGGTTGGGCAACAGGTCACGCAGCGCCAGCACCTGGTCGGGATCGAAGGACATGCCGACGGCGGGGCCGTCATACGAGGCCAACACCTCGGCCATCCGCTTCACCAGCTTGCGATCGCCACCGAAATGGCTCTTCACCTCGATCACCAGGGGCACACGTCCGGCGACCATGGCGCAGAGGTCGGCGAGCGACATCATCCGCTCGTCGGTGTCCTTGAACCTGACGGCCTTCAGCTCGGTCGCGGTCTTTGCGATCACCTCGCCGGTGGCCTCGGTGAGTCGGCCCAGGGCATGGTCGTGATGGACCATGGCCTCGCCGTCGGCCGAGAGCTGGATATCGACCTCGATCGCAAAATTACTAGCAATCGCAGCCTGCACCGCGCCCGGCATGTTCTCGACGATGCCGCGCGAAATGTCATGCAGGCCGCGATGGGCGACCGGCCGCGCTGTCAGCCAATCCGGAGCGCGCATTTGGCGTCAGGCGACCTCGAACACGCCTTCGACCTCGACCGCCGCATCCGCGGGCAGCGAGGCGACGCCGACGGTGGTGCGGGCGTGGCGGCCCTTGTCCCCGAAGGCGGCAACCATCAGGTCGGAGGCGCCGTTGAGCACCTTCGGCCCATCCAGGAAATCCGGGGCCGAGTTGATGAAGCCGCCGAGGCGCACGACGCGTACGACCTTGTCGAGATCGCCGAGCGCCGCCTTGACCTGGGCCAACAGGTTGACGGCGCAGCCGCGCGCGGCTGCGGCGCCGTCCTCGATCGAGACGCCGGCGCCCAGCTTGCCCTTGGCGATCAGCTTGCCGGCGGGGTCGAAGCAGACCTGGCCGGAGACGAAAAGGAGGTTGCCCGTGCGCACAAAGGGCACGTAGTTGGCGACGGGGGAGGGGGCCTCGTGCAGCTTGATGCCTTGCTCCGCCAGTTTCTGCTCGACCGTGCCCGCCATGTCCGACCTCGTTGTCCAAAAATCCTTCGCTCCGGCGCGTCCCCTGGATGGCCGGGCGCGCCCTGTTTCGCCCATCGTGCCGCCACATGCAAGCAACCGGAGGGGTTGAGGCTGGCCGGCAGGTTCAACGTGGAGGGGCAATTTTACGTGGACGGCCTCAGTTGCGGCGCAATGGAACGGTCATTAAAATGTCGAATCTGCGCTTTCCTCAGGGAACAGACATGGTGCATCTTTTCCGGACTTCGCTCGGTGTGATGGCGCTTGCCGCGGCCAGTGTCGGCCTTGGCGGCGTAGCCGAGGCCGCCAACGGTCCGTTTCTCGCGCACCAGGCGCTGTATGATCTCCGCCTCGTCAAATCGCGCACCAATTCGGTCAATAGCGCCCGCGGCCGGATCCTCTACAATTTCACGGGGAACGCCTGCGAGGGCTATACCTCGGAATTCCGCCAGGTCTCCGAGCTCGACAGCGGCGAGGGCAAGGTCACGCTCAGCGACCTCCGCTCCAATTCCTGGGAGGATGCCGCCGGCAAGAGCTACCGTTTCAAGATCGAGACGCGCATGAACGAGGCGGATGCCGGCCGCGTCGACGGCTCGGCCGAGCGCGACGGCGACCACATCAACGTCAAGCTCAGGCTGCCGGCGCCGAAGACGTTCACGCTCGACGGCAAGATCGTGTTCCCGACCGAGCAGATCCAGCGCATCATCGCCGCCGCGAAGGAAGGCAAATCGCTGCTGGAGCTCTCCGTCTATGACGGCTCCGATGACGGCCAGAAGGTCTACAACACGCTGACCGTGATCGGTCAACCGATCCCCGCCGACCGCGCCACCTCGTCCGATCCGTCGACTGCGGACGAGCACATGAAGTCGCTCAAGCGCTGGCCAGTCACCGTCAGCTATTTCGACCGCGACGCCCAGCAGAAGGAGGGCGAGCAGACGCCGGTCTATGCGATGGCGTTCGAGCTCTACGAGAACGGCGTCTCGCGCCAGCTCGTGCTCGACTACAACGATTTCGTCATCTCCGGCGCCATGGGCAAGTTCGACGTGAAGGACAGCAAGCCCTGTAATTGAGGGCTAGGTCTCTCGTCGCGAGCAGCGTCGTAGGGTGGGCAAAGCGGATCGTGCCCACGCTTTCTCTCGATAATTGTTGATAGATGGTGGGCACGGCGCAAGTGCGCCTTTGCCCACCCTACGAGATCTCTCTTGGTCGCTTCGCTCCTCGCAATGACGGGGCTAGCTCTCGTCACACTCTCCCGCTACGCTCCCTCCCAACCACAAATTCGGGGAGCCAGCCCATGCCGAAGCTCGACCATCTCCGCCCCAGCGGCCTGCATCACAATCCAGCCTATTCCCACGTCGTCACCGCGACGGGGGCGCGCACGATCTACATTTCCGGCCAGGTCTCGACCGACGAGGAGGGCCGGATCGTCGGCGAGGGCGATATCGCTGCGCAGACCACCCAGGTGATGCAGAATCTCGGCCTCGCGCTGAAGGCCGCGGGGGCGAGCTATTCCAACATCGTCAAGATCACGACCTTCGTGGTGAACTACAAGCCGGAGCTGCGGCCCATCATCGGCAAGGCCCGCTCGGCCTTCTTCGAAGGCATGGAGCCGCCAGCCTCGACGCTCGTCGGCGTCTCCGCGCTCGCTGCGCCGGAATGGCTGATCGAGATCGAGGCGGTCGCGGTTGCGGATTGAGGTTTTCCTGTAGCCCGGATGAAGCGCAAGCGTAATCCGGGAAGCCTGTCGCCACGGAGCACTGTCCCGGATTGCGCTCCGCTCCATCCGGGCTACAGCTGCTATGAGTGCTTCGCCTCTGACAGCTCTTGTAGAGCCGCCATCGCTTCGTCGGCTCTGTCGGACGGTACGAAGAGATGGTCGTGGTGGAACGCCGACACGGCATTCACGCTGATGCCGGCGTCGGCGAGGCGCGCCGTGATTGCCGCCAGGAAGCCGACCGCATCGAGCGCGGAGTGAACCGTGAGCGTGATCAGGCGTGAGGCGAATTCGTAGCGCAGTCCTGCGCGTTCGGCATCCTCCAGCGGTGCTACGACCGTTGTGCCCTCCGCCTCGCGGAAGATCAGGAGCGGATCGACTGCTGCGGGAATAGTCTCGTCTGCCGCGATCGTGCAAAATACGAAGGTGCCCGGTCGCAGCTCCGGCTTCATCAGTCTCAGCAGCGCATTGAGATCGCGTTCACACGTCATCACTCCTGCGCCTTCTCCGGGCCCTCATAGGCAATGCCGCGGATCACCGCGGCGCTGCCGAACTTCTTGCGCAGGCTGTCGACCGCGCGTTCGGCGTGGGCGGCGCGGCGGTCGAGCATGTCGGTGTCATCGACCGCCGAGCCCTCGCGCAGCGCGCTGACGCCGGCGCCCATCAGGCGGAAGGCGGTGCCGTCGATTTCCTTGGCCAGCATCTCGCGGCAGATCGAGAAGATCTTCGCGGCCAGCTGCGTCGGGGCGGCGATCGATTGCGAGCGCGTGCGCTGGCGGAAATCGGCGGTCTTCAACTTCAGCGTCACGGTGGAGCCGGCGAGCTCGCTGCTCTTCAGGCGCGACGACGTCTTCTCGCAGAGTCGCCACAGGATCTTCTCCAGCGTCGCGAAATCGCGGATGTCGGTCTCGAACGTCGTCTCGCTTGAAATGGTCTTGGCGCCGCGGTCAGGCTCGACGCGGCGGTCGTCGATGCCGCGTGCGAGCCGCCACAGCCTGCGGCCCTCGCTCGGAAACTGCCGCATCATCTCGATCTCGTCGGCCTTCTGCAGATCGGCGATGATGCGGAAGCCGCGCTGCACCAGGCGTTCCTGCGTCGCGGGACCGACGCCGAAGATGAAGCCGACCGGCTTTTCCGCCAGCATCAACCGCGCTTCCTCCTGGTCGAGCGCGGCAAAGCCTCTGGGCTTGTCGAGGTCGGAGGCGATCTTGGCCAGGAACTTGTTGCAGGACAGGCCGACCGAGACGGTGATGCCGATGTCGCGCTCGACGTCGCGGGCAAAGCGCGCCAGCACCTTGGCGGGGATCATGCCGTGCACCCGCTCGGTGCCGGAGAGATCGAGGAAGGCCTCGTCGATCGAGAGCGGCTCGACCAGCGGCGTCAGCGCCTGCATGGCCTGGCGGACCTCGCGGCCGACCCGGACGTACTTTGCCATGTCCGGGCGGATCACGGTCGCATGCGGGCAGGCTTCCAGTGCCTTGAACATCGGCATCGCCGAGCGAACGCCATAGGTGCGCGCGATGTAGCAGGCCGCCGACACCACGCCGCGCTTGCCCCCGCCGATGATGACGGGCTTGTCGGCGATGTCAGGGTTGTCGCGCTTCTCGACCGTCGCATAGAAGGCGTCGCAGTCGATATGGGCGATGGTCAGGCCGGCGAGCGAGCGGTGGCGGACGAGGCGGGGGGAACCGCAGGCCGAGCAGCGCCGCAGGCCCATATCCAGATCGGCCAGACAATCCCGGCAGAAGCAGCGGGGCCCGGCCGGCTCTGGGACGCTCACGGCACGTCGCGCTCCCAGGAGGGGTCACCGAGCGCATCGCCGAGGACCTGCCGCGCCGCGGCAACGTTGGTCGGGTGCAGTTCCGCCACCTTGGCAAAGGCCTTCACCGCGGCATCGTCCCGCATCACGAAATCGAGCACGCTGAGGAGGAAATTCGGGTCCGCGGCGGCGTTGCGCAGGGTCTCCGGACCGACCCCCGTCTCGGCCAGGAACAGGCCCAGCCGCTCAGGCTCGCCCGCGACGAAGGACAGGGCCTGAATCGCAACGATTTCAGCGACTTCGCGGGGGTTGTGAACAGGCTTTTTCACGGGGACGGTTTGCCTTTCCGTTAACTTTCGGTCTCTAATTTGGAATCATCATGCCCGAGTCTCGTGCTCAAGTCTTCCGGCCCCGGACAAGCAACTGGAAACCACATCGCAGAAAGTGGACCCTCGGGTTTAACGAAACTCAAGCGAATCTGAGGCTAGTTTGAATCCAGTTTTCGAAACGCCGGGAAGCGGCGTCTGAGGCGTCACATGTACCGGTCCTTCGGACCAATCAGGAGGGCGGGATGGCTAAGACCGTCCTGATCGTGGAAGACAACGAGCTCAACATGAAGCTCTTCCGCGACCTGTTGGAGGCGCACGGGTACCAGACCTCCGGCACCAGCAACGGCTACGAGGCGCTCGACCTCGTGCGCAAGATGCGGCCCGACCTCGTGCTGATGGACATCCAGCTGCCGCAGGTCTCCGGCCTTGAGGTGACGCGCTGGATCAAGGACGATCCGGAGCTGCGTGCCATTCCCGTCGTCGCGGTCACGGCGTTCGCGATGAAGGGCGACGAAGAGCGCATCCGCGAGGGCGGCTGCGAAGCCTATTTGTCCAAGCCGATCTCGGTCGGCAAATTCATTGAGACGGTCCGGCGTTTTATCGGATAGGAAGTGAGTTCACAGTGTCCGCGCGTATCCTGGTCGTCGACGACGTCCCCGCCAACGTCAAGCTGTTAGAGGCCCGCCTTTCCGCCGAATATTTCGACGTGATGACCGCCGCGAACGGCACCGAGGCGCTCGCGATCTCAAGGCGTGCCGAATGCGACATCATCCTGCTCGACGTGATGATGCCCGACATGGACGGCTTCGAGGTCTGCCGCCGCCTCAAGACCGATCCGGCGACGCACCACATTCCCGTCGTGATGGTCACCGCGCTCGACAGCCCCGCCGACCGCAACCGCGGGCTCGAGGCCGGTGCCGACGACTTCCTGACCAAACCCGTCTCCGACGTCGTGCTGATCGCGCGGGTGCGCTCGCTGACGCGGCTGAAGATGATGACGGATGAGCTGCGCATGCGCGCCATCACCTCGCTCGAGATCGGCATGCAGGCGCCCGAGCGCAGTGCGATCGCCGACACCGGCAAGGGCGGCCGCATCCTCCTGGTCGACGACCGCCAGTCCTCCTACGAGCGGCTGGCGACGATCCTCGCCGCCGAGCACACCATCGACGTCGAGCCGAACCCGACGGAGGCACTATTCCACGCCGCCGAAGGCAATTACGACCTCCTGATCGTCTCGCTCGACCTCAACAATTTCGACGGCCTGCGCCTGTGCAGCCAGGCGCGCTCGTTGGAGCGCACGCGCCATGTGCCGATCCTGGCCATCGCCGATCCCGAGAATTCGACGCGGCTGCTGCGCGGCCTCGAGATCGGCGTCAACGACTACCTGCTGCGCCCGATCGACAAGACCGAGCTCTTGGCGCGCGCCCGCACCCAGATCCGCCGCCGCCGCTACACCGATCATTTGCGCGACAACGTGCAGAACTCGATCGAGATGGCGATCACCGACGCGCTGACCGGCCTGCACAATCGCCGCTACATGGAGAGCCATCTGGCAACGCTCGCCGAACAGGCTGCGACCCGCGGCAAGCCGCTGGCGCTGATGATCCTGGACATCGACTATTTCAAGTCGATCAACGACAATTACGGCCACGATGCCGGCGACGACGTGCTGCGCGAGTTCGCGGTGCGCGTGCGCAAATCGATCCGCGGCATTGATCTCGCCTGCCGGTACGGCGGCGAGGAATTCGTCATCGTGATGCCCGAGACCGATCTCCATGTTGCCGGCATGGTCGCCGAGCGCCTGCGCCGCTCGATAGCGGGTGAGCCCTTCGCGATCCACAAGGGGGCCAAGCGCATCGAGGTCACGATCTCGATCGGCCTCACCACGCTCGAGCGAAAGGGCGAGGCGGTGGCCGACGTCCTCAAGCGCGCCGACACCGCGCTCTACCGCGCCAAGCACGACGGCCGCAATCGCGTGGTGTCGCACGCGGCGTGAGCGGCCGTCCGCGCAAAGTTGCGAAAACAACCCCATGCACAGTAGCCGGCGCGAGCGGGATCAATGGGTTACGCGGGTGGCGAGATAATTTGCGCCGGCAGCGGCGTCGTTTGACCCGTCGGGCAAAACAGGAGCATATTGGTAGGGTCGCGAAATGGTCCTGACGGGTAGTCAGGCGCCCGCGCTTTCTCCACAAATCCCGGTGTCATTCCCCGCCTTGTGCGCAGTCGCGCACTGGAGCGGGGAATCCAGTACGCCGCAGCTTCTCGGGTCTAGCTTCACTGTCTCTTGAATACTGGATCACCCGCTTCGCGGGTGATGACAGCGAGCGATCAGGCGACAGCGGTTAGTCTGGAGCGCGCTTGCTCCGTTTCTCCGCCGGGTTCGCATCCTCGCCCACATCCACCCCCGCATTCCGCAGCAGCACCTTCGCCGCTTCCTTCGCGGCTCTGGCCATCGCCGGATCATCGCGCACGAGGTCCTGCGCGATGGAGCCGTCGACCAGCAGCACGAGCTGCGTCGCGAGAGCCTCCGCATCCGCAACGCCGAGCTCCTTCAACCGGTCGCGAAACCAGAGGCGGCGGCTTTCCTTGAAGGCGATCGCGATCTTCTTCACGGCGCGGTCGCCGGGGCCGAGCTCGGCGACCGCATTGACGAACGGGCAGCCGCGAAAGTCTTTCGCCGCGAAGCGTTGCTCCAGCGAATCGAACGTTCCGAGGATCTGCTCGGCGGGCGGCTTGTCGGAGGGGCGTGCGCTGACGAAGCGACGCTCGAGATAGGCCGCGATCAGCGCGTCCTTGGACGGGAAGTGATTGTAGAGCGTGCGCTTACTGATGCCGACCTCGGCCGCGATGGTATCGACGCCGATGGCGCGAATGCCTTGCAGATAGAACAGCTTGTCGGCGGTCTGAAGGATCCGCTCTTTCATCGTCTGTGGGGCAGGCGGGGGAGCCATGCGGAGCTAAGCGTCCTGTTCGCTTGACAGCCGCTTCCATCTATAGCCTAAGTGCACAGGTCTGTGTACCCAAAAACATCGGCTAAAGCAGACGACGGCACGCGTGCCGCGCCCAAAAGGGAGAAGAAAAATGCCCCTGCTGCAGGTTCTGCGTCCCACCTTGCCGATCCTGATCGGCGCCTCGATCATGCTGACGCTGAGCATGGGGCTGCGGCAGTCGCTCGGCATTTTCATGCAGCCGCTGACGCACGACATCCACATTTCGATCTCGGATTTCACGCTTGCACTGGCCGTGCAAAACCTCGCCTGGGGCTTCCTGCAGCCGCCCGCCGGTGCACTCACCGTGCGCTACGGCTTCCGCCCGATCATGATCGCCGGTGCGCTGATGTACATCGCGGGCCTCGCGCTGATGGCGACGGCGAATGGGCTTCTCAGCATCATGATCGGCGCCGGCGTGCTGATCGGGACCTCGCTCGCCTGCACCGCGGCGGCGATCGCGATGTCGGTGGCGGCGCGCGCGGTGCCTGAAACGGTGCGCTCGACCGTGCTCGGCATCGTCTCCGGCGCGGGCTCGCTCGGCGCGCTACTTTCGGCGCCGATCGGGCAGATGCTCAACGAGGGCTTTGGCTGGCGCGTCGGGCTTGCCGGCTTCGTCAGCATGTCGGTGCTGATGATCCCTGCGGCCTGGTATGCTGGGCGCGTCGACAGGATTCGGTTGCCGAAGCCGGCGGCCGACGAGATCGATGATGCCACGGCTGCAGCCGCGGCGAGAACCGCGTTCGGCAATGCCTCCTTCGTGGTGATGACCTGCGCCTATCTCGTCTGCGGCATGCAGCTCGTGTTCCTCACCACGCACCTGCCGTCATATCTCGCGATCTGCGGCCTCGATCCGATGCTGAGCGCGCAGACGCTCGGCATGATCGGCGGCTTCAACGTGCTGGGCTCGCTGTTCTTCGGCTGGGCCGGCCAACGCTGGAACAAGCTGGCGCTCTTGGGCGGGATCTACATCCTGCGCTCGCTCGCACTCGCCTGGTACTTCATGCTGCCGGCAAGCCCGTTCTCGACGCTGCTGTTCGGCGCGATCATGGGCTTTCTGTGGATGGGCGTCGGCCCGCTGGTCGCGGGCGCGGTCGCCGAGATGTTCGGCCTGCGCTGGCAGGCGATGATCCAGGGCCTCGCCTTCATGAGCCACCAGATCGGCAGCTTCCTCGGCGCTTACGGAGGCGGGCTGCTCTACGACGCGCTCGGCTCCTACACCATGGCCTGGCGCATCGGTGTCGCGCTCGGCCTTGCCGGCGGCATCGTGCAGGTCGCGTTCGCGCTGATCAGGCCGTCGCAGCCGCCGGCGCCGGTGCTGCGGACAGCCTAGGGCGGGGCGGGTGGTCGTTTTCCTTGGCCTTGCACCGCTGCCGTTCTCACAAATTTGCATTTGCCTCAAAGCGCTCGGTTGCTGACGTGCGAGAGAACCTTTCGTCGACTCGGCAGGCGGTCGTTCATGGGCTTGCCAATTTCGCGTTTGGGTCGTGTCAGGCTGTGGTCAGCCTTCTCAGATTGAAAATGGACTTGAGTTGCAGAGTGTTAGCCAGTTCATAATCCTAATCGCGCCGGCCAGCTTAAGCTTTCGAGACAACCGCTCGGGAGGCAACGATGACGCCCGGCTGGCTCATTTTCCCTGCGACTATCGCCTGTGTCTACTTCCTGGTCATTGTGAGTTTGATCATGCTTGGCGCTTGGTAGGCGGCTGAGGGAAGAGAATCTTGAAAGAGCGCGCTCTCAAGATTCGCCCATAGACCGACGCGAACTCATGTCGGTCGGAATTCGATCGGGTGCGGCCATGGATTGCGCGAATTGCGGCAGAGTCCACCCGGAGGGAACGAAGGTCTGCGGCGATTGCGGCGCGCCGCTGTTCTTTCGCTGCCCTGCGTGCGGGGGCGACAATCCGACAGGCAAGAACTTCTGTGGCGACTGTGGTGCCGCGCTCACGCCGACCGTACCGCCGCAAATGACGAGAGGGGCCGGCGCAGCGACGTCCATCGTGCCACCGGTCACGGAGCGCGCAGGCTTGTTGGCCGCACCAAGTTCTTCCGCCGAGCGTCGTCAGCTCACAGTGATGTTCTGCGATCTCGTCGGCTCGACGGCACTTGCGACAAAGCTCGATCCGGAAGATCTACGGGACATAATTGCTGAGTACCGCGATAGCGTAGCGGCGGTCGTCCGCAAATACGGTGGCACCGTCAGCCGTTACATCGGCGATGGCATGCTCATACTATTCGGTCATCCTTCAGCGCATGAGGACGATGCCGAACGCGCAGTGCGCGCTGCGCTTGAGATCGCCGCGACCAGGCACGCGCCGGGAGCCCCAGCCGAGTTCGAGCTGCGGGTTCGTCTTGGGCTCGCGACTGGCCTCGTCGTCGTAGGTGACCTTATCGGCAGCGAAGCGGCGGAGGCGCAGGCCGTGCTTGGCGAGACGCCGAACCTTGCCGCTCGACTGCAAGCGCTCGCCGAACCGGATGGGGTAGTCATCCCTGAGGACACGCGGCGGCTCATCGGCGGGCTCTTTGACTACGAGAATCTCGGCGCCGTGACGCTGAAGGGCTTCGCCGCTCCGGTGCAAGCCTGGCGGGTGCTTCGTGAGGGAACAGCGGAGAGCCGGTTCGAGGCGTTGCACCCTTCGGTCCTCGCCCCGCTGGTTGGGCGTGAGGAAGACCTCGCGCGGTTGGAGCGGAGCTGGCGCCATGCGCGGGCGGGTACCGGTCAAGTCATGCTGCTTGTCGGCGAGGCGGGGATCGGCAAGTCGCGCCTCGTTGCGGCTCTTCAGGAGCGTATCGAGCGAGAGCCGCACACCTGCTTGCGCTACTTCTGCTCGCCTCATCATCAGGAAAGCGCGCTTTACCCCTTCATCGCACAACTCCAGCGAGCGGCTGGCTTCGATCGTGAGGACACACCGACGACCAAGCTCGACAAACTTCGAGCGCTCCTGTCGCCTGCATTGTCGCCCAACGAGGACCCGGCGATCCTGGCCGAGTTTCTGTCGATCCCCAACGATAATCTATACTTACCGGTTACGAGTACGCCGCAACAAAAGAAGGAGAGAAGCTTCGCCGCTCTGGTTCGCCAGCTTGAAGCTCTCGCGCAAAGACGTCCAATCATGATCGTGTTCGAGGACATGCAATGGATCGATCCAAGCTCGCGCGAGCTGCTGGACCGAACCGTCGATCGCGTAGCAAGCCTGCCGGTTTTGGTCTTGATCACCTACCGCCCCGAGTTCCAGTTAGTATGGACCGGAAAGCCGCATGTCAGCTTGCTCGTGCTGAACCGGCTCGACCAGAATGCGGGCGCTGCGCTCATCCGGAGCGTGGCAGGTGGCCAGACGCTGCCGACCGAAATCGTCAATGAAATTGCTGAACGTACGGATGGTGTGCCGCTGTTCGTTGAGGAGTTGACCAAAGCGGTGCTCGAAACAAGCCCCCAGAGTATCGCGCGAGCGATCTCCTTCGCGCCGCTGCCCGGACTTGCCGTACCGGCCACGCTACATGCTTCGTTGATGGCGCGGCTCGACCGGATTGGGCCGATCGCCAAGGAGGTGGCACAAATCGGCGCAGCTATTGGCCGCGAGTTCTCCTATGATCTGCTGGCCTCGGTCGCACAGCGGTGCGACAAGGAGTTGCGGGCGGCGCTTGACCGGCTGATCAACACCGGCCTCGTGTTTGGGAGTGTCGAGCCGCCCGACGCCAATTTCTTGTTCAAACATGCACTGGTCCAGGATGCGGCATACGGCACAATGTTGCGCGGCCAACGCCGCGAGCTGCACGCTCGGATCGCTGGCGCACTCGAGGAGAGGCTCGCTAGAGGCATCCAAGAGCAGCCGGAAATCCTCGCCCACCACTGCGGACATGCGGGCTTGGCCGAAAAGGCGATTTCCTATTGGCAGGAGGCTGGTGAGCGTTCAAAGGCTCGATCGGCAATGACAGAAGCAATCGCGCAGATGCGAAAGGCGCTTGATTTGCTATCTCAACTGCCGGATGCTCCCGGGCGCCAGCGCACCGAAACTGAACTTCAACTCGCGCTCGGCGGTGCACTGATCGCCGCGAAGGGCCACGCGGCCGAAGAGACCGGCAGGGCCTACGCCCGGGCGCGTTGCCTCTGCGAGGCACTCAACGACACGCCGAATCTGCTCAAGGCACTCTGGGGCGAGTTCGTGCATTATCACGTCCGTGGTGAAACGGACCGATCGCATCGCATCGCCGAGAATCTGCTCGATTTGGCCGGGCGACAGAACGATGCGGCCATTCTTGTCGCCGGTCATCGGGCAGTCGGCGATAGCTGGCTTCATCGCGGACAATTGGCCTTGGCGCGCACCCACCTCGAGCGGGGGCTCGCCCTTTACGATCCGGCGCAGCAGCGCTCTCTGACGGCCCTGTTCGCAGAAAACGCCCGCGTGGCGATGCTTTCGTTCCTTTCGCTTACGTGTGGCCTTCTTGGCTTCGCCGATCAGGCGCGCGTGCAGAGCAGTGACGCTCTGGCAGAGGCCCGCGATTCGTCGCACCCGATCAGCCTCGCATTCGCGCTGAGCGTTGCCTGCCGGTTGCATTTCGTGCTCGAAGACGCGGGCATGGTTGGGCAACGGGCGGACGAGCTGGTTGCGCTCACCACCGAGCAGCGCTTTGCCTTCTTTCTCGCGATGGGGACGGCATATCGCGGCTGGACGCTGGCCGAAGCCGGCGACCCCGAGGCCGGGGTGGACTTACTGCGGCGCGGCATCGAGGGATTCCAGGCGTCCGGCGCAGCATGGACTCTTCCGTTCTACCTTGCGCAGCTCGCAGCAGCCGAGGCAAAGAGAGCACGATATGAAACGGGGCTCGGCCAACTCTCCGACGCCTTGGCACTAACCCAGAAATCGGGGGTGCGGTGGTTCGAGGCCGAGCTGCATCGGCGCCGAGGCGAGTTGATGCTAAGGGCTCGGCCAGGCGCGGAGGCCGATGCGGAGGCCGAGTTTCGCCACGCCATTGCGATTGCTCACCAGCAGGAGGCGAAACTCTGGGAACTTCGCTCCGCCGTCAGTCTCGCCCGGCTCTGGCGTGATCAGGACAGGGGTGATGAAGCACGCGGTCTTCTCGCGCCGGTCTACGGTTGGTTCAGCGAGGGCTTCGACGTTCGCGACTTGAAGGAAAGCAAGGCGCTGCTGGAAGAACTCTGAGTGTAACGTGGAGCTTGTCGTAAGCGCGCTCCATTGGAGCTCCGTAACGTTCTCGGGTTTCGCGACTCCGCTGCACCCTAAAGAAACGTAAGGGCAACGGTGACCTGCTCGGCGCCGTCAATTCTCGGGTCGGCCCCGTCGCTCCGGTTCGCAGCTGGAGTTGGTCCGCGCTGCTGGTCGCGCTTCGGGTTATTCGCATGACCTCTCCCGGCTTCGCACTTTGTGCTGACCCGGTCCGGATCAGGTACTCGACCGCAACCACTGCGAAAAGACCCGAATGGTCCGCGCGCGCGGGTGGCTTGGCCTGCTGACCACATAAAAGCTGTAGCCGGGTAGGTTCAACGAGAATGCCTTCACGAGCGTGCCGGCGGCGAGGTCGTGTGCCACGAGCACATCACTGAAGATCCCGACGCCCTGCCCACTGATCACCGCCTCGATGGCGTGCAGTTCTTCCCGGAAACTCAAGTGCTGCAGGTCCTTGTATTGGGGCACCTCGCGCCACCGGCGCTGGGCCAAACCGAGCCATCTCTGCCACGTCGGTGGCTCACGATCGGCCGGCGACCAATAGGAGTGGATCAGAACGTGCTTTGCGAGGTCGACTGGTCTCTTCAGCCGTCCGGTTGAAAGCAAATCCGGATTGCAGATCGGCCAGAACGTATCGCTAAAGAGTTCATCGACGATTCCGTCTGTCGGCGGTACGCGGCTGGTCGCATAACGGATGGCAACGTCGCTGTCTCCGGCCTGCAGATCGAGCACCGTGTCAGTGCCGATCACTTCCAATGGCACGTCAGGATGCAACTTCCGCCACAGGGGCAGGCGGGGCACGAGCCAGCGGCTAGCGAAGGCGTTGGTCGTCGTAACCCGGAGCGGCTGCTCGTCACCTTCCTGCTTGAGGGACGCAATGGCAGCGGCAAACGCCTCGAGTCCGCCGCGAATGGCGGGAAACAGCCGCGCGCCGGCATCGGTCAACGAAAGAGGGCGTGGTCTGCGCCGGAATAGAGCGCGGCCGCAATACTGCTCGAGCAATCCGATCTGGTGGCTGATCGCGGTCGGCGTGACGCCGAGTTCTGCCGCGGCTTTCTTGAAGCTCAGATGACGCGCGGCAGCCTCAAAAGCGCGGAACTCGATCAGGGGCGGCAGCTTGTGCATGCGGCGAGTGTAGGTGAAATCAGTTCATCGTCACCTGAATTCTTCGGATTTGCTCTGAGACAGCCCGCGATCGAGGATGTGGCGGGCCAAGCTAGGGAGCTCGTGTCATGTCCATCGCATCTGTTGCCAGCGCTGCCGCCGAACTTAGCGCCTCCTTCGGAGGAGAACTGCTCAAGCCAGCGGACGAGGGCTACGACGAGGCGCGCAAGGTTCACAATGGGCTGGTCGACAAACGGCCAGCATTGATTGCCAGATGTCGCAGTGCGGCTGATGTCGTGGATGCCGTGGCACTTGCGACCAAGCTCGGCCTCGAGGTCGCTGTTCGCGGCGGTGGCCACAATGTGGCCGGGCGCGCAACCATCGACGGCGGGATCATGATCGACCTCTCACCCATGAAGGGGGTCCGGATCGACGCGATCGGCAAGACCGTATGGGCGCAGGGCGGGGTCACCTGGGGCGAGCTCAATCGAGAAACGCAGCTTCACGGACTTGCGGTGACCGGCGGCGTGGTCTCGACCACCGGCATCGCGGGCCTGACGCTCGGCGGAGGACTGGGCTGGTTGATGGGCAAGTACGGCCTCGCGTTGGATAATCTGCGGGCTGTCGAACTCGTCACCGCCGATGGCAAGGTTGTGCGGGCCAGCAAGCAAGAGCAGCCCGATCTTTTTTGGGCCGTGCGCGGCGGCGGCGGAAACTTCGGGATTGCCACCAGTCTTGAATACGACCTCCATACGGTAGGGCCCATCATCACCGGCGGCCCGATCGTTCACCCTATCGAGCGTTCCCGCGACGTGCTGGAATTTTTCCGGACCAGCACGCGATCGCTCACGGACGAGCACATGCTGTTCGCATCCCTGACCCATGCGCCCGACGGGTCCGGCAGGGAGGTCGCGGCCCTGGTTACCAGCCACTGCGGTCCAGTCGCCGAGGCCGAACGAGCGATGCAGCCGCTGAAACAGTTCGGGCCTCCCATTCTGGATGCGGTCGGACCGATGACCTATTGCGAGCTCAACCGCATGCTCGACGCCAACTATCCGAAAGGCGCGTTCAACTATTGGAAGTCGAACTTCCTCACGGAGCTGAGCGATGGTGCGATCGCGACGATGATCGAATGCTTCGCCCGCTGCCCGACTCAGATGGGGCAGCTGCTGCTCGAGCACATCCACGGTGCCGCGGCCCGCGTGGGTGCCGGGGATACGGCATTTGTGCATCGGCAGGAGGGCTACAATTTCCTGATCCTCGCGCAATGGACGCAGGCCAGCGATACCAGCCGCAGCATCTCGTGGGCACGCGCAACCTATGAAAGGATGCGGCCCTTCTTTGCCTCAGGACGCTATGTCAATTATCTCGACGACGATGAGACAGGCGATCCGGTTGCCGCTGCTTATGGGCGGAACTACAGGCGCCTGCAGCAGATCAAAGCGAAATACGACCCTACGAACTTCTTCCGGATGAACCAGAACATCCGGCCGCTCGCCTGATTGCCGGCTGACGATTTCTCGCTCTCATCAAGATGTGAGTAGAAACTAAGCCGCGACCCGATGCATCGTGGGCGGGGCGAGCTGACGCCCGGGAGGGACTAGAGAATGGCGGTCGTGTGCAGGCCCGCTCGCATCGACGACTTGAAGCAGGCCGATGACATCGTGGTCGCCAGCATCAATGAGCTAACCGAACGGCGGGGGTTCGGGAAGATGGCATCCTCTCGTCCGCCGAATTTTCAGGCCTTCTCGCTCGCGGATGATCCCGGGCTTATGGGTGGCCGATGACGACGGAGAAATAGTCGGCTTCGCGTGGAGTTGGGTCTGTGGCGAGCTTTGGTTCCTGGCCCATTGTTCGTCGCGCCTGATCGTCAGAGCGACGGCATCGGCAATCAACTCATCAACAAGGCATTCGCGCATGCAGAAATGCGCGGAGCACCCATCAAGGCACTGATCACCTTCACGTTCAACAACGTATCTCAAGGCCTCTACATCCGCCACGGACTGTTCCCGCGCTTTCCGATCTACATGGTCGGCGTCCCTCGTGACCGCCTGGCGCCACGGTTGGCTGCGCCGCGGCTCCGTCTTGAATCTCTCACGGCCGACGCGATCCCATACGACAGGCTGGCGCAGATCGATGTCAGCGCAGTCGGCGTTTCCAGGGAGAAGCATCATCGATTTCTCCTTGGCGACAGCACGACGCGCGGATTCACCATCCACGCCGGCAATGAGTGCGTCGGGTACGTCTACATTTCGGGTGGACACATTGGTCCGCTTGCAGTCCACAGGCCAGATCTGGTTGAGTCCGCTTTCGCCGCTGCGTTGTCGTTCGCGGCCCAGAGCGATTGTCCGGCCATTTCGGCTTTTGTGCCGGGCGCGAGCGAGCCGGCGCTCAAGGCGGCAATCGACCACGGGATGCGGCTGACGTTCCCGATGCTGCTGATGTCAAATCGACCATTCGGAGATTGGGGGTAGCTATTTCCCGCGCAATCCGGGTTTCATGTAGAGGATTCAACCGAGAAGGTCGACGTTGCGGGGCAGGCCGGAAGGCACGGAATGATGGCTGGATCGGCGCTCGTCACGGGCCGATCATGCTCTAGCCCTACCGGGGACGCGCGCTGCGGCCTGGAGGGGACGGCCGCTGCACATATGGGTTTTCCAGGCACATCGCCGAACGGCCCGCCGCGCTGGCTCTGCATTCGTCAAATGAACGATACTGGCAAGAGATGTAGGTGCCGCCGCCCCATTCCCACTCCTGCAGACATACCGGAAAATTGCCGCCGAACCGCTGCGCTGCCGCTGGACCGGGCGCGGACATGGTGATCAGGACGAAGAGCAGACAGGCAAGCGCGCGCATCATGATCAGCGCGGCCGCTGCGGAGCGTGCTGCTTGAACCTCACGCGCGGGTTCACATCGCAATAGGTGTTCGATCGCCCGGATGCCGAGGCCAGGCACTGTTCCCGCGTCGAATACATGCAGTCTCCGGAAGCGCCGAGCCCTCCGCCAAAAACGCACCAGGGATAGTCATACTGAGCGTTTGCTGCGGAAGAAAATCCGATGACCATAACGACAATGAGCAGAGCGATGCGCATGCGATTCTCCCATCAAGTCAGTTGAGCGGCAACGCAAGAGGTTCGCTCCGAAAGATAGCCGCTTGACGATGCTGGCTCAACAACCACGACTCAAGCGAGTTCCTCTCGTCACGCCGGAGTGTCCCAGTGTGATCTCGCAGAGCCGGTCCGGATTTGCTTCGCTGCGCTAAGCAGCGCAGCGCTGGGTAGCAGGGTACATGAGCAGGGACATGCGAGCCGAAACGACAACGGGGCCCGCAAGGGCCCCGCAAAAAACCTTAGCGCGCTACGCCGCGATCTTACTTGATCTTGGCTTCGCGGAATTCGACGTGCTTGCGCGCGACCGGGTCGTACTTCTTCTTGACCAGCTTGTCGGTCATGGTGCGCGAATTCTTCTTGGCAACGTAGTAGAAGCCGGTGTCGGCCGAGGACACGAGCTTGACCTTGATGGTGACCGCTTTGGCCATGTTCTGAACCTCAGAATATCAGGGGAATCTGGAGCCGGCCAAACGGCCCGCGTTGGCCGGCAACCTAGTCAGAAACGACGGGAAGTCAAGGTTTCAGGCGGCGGAAACCGCTCAGATCGGGCCCATTAGGCCTCAAAGAACCGGTTTTTCGGCCGCGGCAGGCCCAGATTCTCCCTCAAAGTGGGCCCTTCGTACTCTTTGCGGAAAATCCCGCGCTTCTGCAGCTCCGGGACCACCTTGTCGACGAAATCGTCGAGACCGGCAGGCAGGAACGGGAACATGATGTTGAAGCCGTCGGAGCCGCGACCGACCAGCCATTCCTCCATCTGGTCGGCGATGGTCTTGGCGGTGCCGACGAAGGACAGGCCGCCATAGCCGCCGACGCGCTGGGCGAGCTGGCGCACGGTGAGCTTCTCGCGGGCGGCGAGATCGACCAGGCGCTGCCGGCCGCTCTTGCTGGCATTGGTCTCGGGAATCTCGGGAAGCGGCCCATCGGGATCGAAGCCGGAGGCATCGGTGCCGAGGATGACGGAGAGCGAGGCAATGGCGCTGTCGTAATGCACGCGGCTGTCGAGCAAAGCGCGCTTCTCCTTGGCCTCATCGACACTGTCGCCCACGACGACGAAGGCGCCGGGGAGGATCTTCAGGTGCTCGGGGTCGCGGCCGATCTTCTCCATGCGGCCCTTGATGTCGGCATAGAGTTTCTGGCCGTCGGCGAGGCTGCCGCCGCCGGTGAACACTGCTTCCGCGGTCTCGGCGGCGAGCTGCTTGCCGTCTTCGGAGGCGCCGGCCTGCACGATCAGGGGCCAGCCTTGCACGGGGCGGGCGATGTTGAGGGGGCCGCGCACTTTGAAGTATTTGCCCTTGTGGTCGAGGGTGTACATCCTGGCGGGATCGAAGAACAGGCCGCTCTCGACGTCGCGCATGAAGGCATCGTCGGCGAAGGAGTCCCAGAGGCCGGTGACGACGTCGTAGAACTCGCGGGCGCGCTTGTAGCGCTCGGCGTGCTCCATGTGATCGTCGAGGCCGAAATTCAGCGCCGCGTCCGGGTTCGAGGTGGTGACGATGTTCCAGCCGGCGCGGCCGCCGCTGAGATGGTCGAGCGAGGCGAAGCGGCGCGCGACGTGATAGGGCTCGTCGAACGTGGTCGAGCCGGTCGCGATCAGGCCGATGCGCTCGGTCACGGCTGACAAAGCCGACAGCAGCGTGAACGGCTCGAACGAGGTTACGGTGTGGCTGCGCTTCAGCGCGTTGATCGGCATGTTCAGGACGGCGAGGTGATCGGCCATGAAGAAGGCGTCGAACTTGCCGGCCTCGAGCTTTCGGATCAGCGTCTTGATGTGCGAGAAGTTGAAATTGGCGTCGGGCCAGGCCCCGGGATAGCGCCAGGCGCCGGTGTGGATGCTGATCGGGCGCATGAACGCGCCAAGCTTGAGTTGCCTTTGTGCCATCGCCCGGTGTCCGTTCTTGGTGACGCTCGCAAAGACATAGGCATGAGTGGGAACTCCGCCATTGGGGGAGGCGGGAAGAATTTTTTGTTTTTCGTAGCTCTCTCAGCACGTCATTCCGGGGCGACGCGGAGCGGCGAGCCCGGAATCCATAACCACCATCCGGAGTATGGATTCCGGGCTCGCGCCAAGAGGCGCACCCCGGAATGACGGAGGATAGACTTGATCGAACTACGCCCCAGCGCGCCAACTAGCTCAAAACGTCCTTCTGCATCTTGCCGGCGTAGAAGTGGAAGAACGGCACCGGCGCGTCGTGACGGAGCGGGCCGGTGGCGAGGCGGGTGTCGAGCTCGTTGAGCACGTTGCGCGTCATCGGATGCAGATCGGCGAGCGGTTTTGAGCCGAGCTCGACCCAGACCAATTCGACCAGCTCCGCATCGGCATGGATCACGCCTTCGACGCGGTGGGTGATCGCAGAGGCATCGGCGGTGAAGAAACGCGTGTCGAAGCGCTTGACGCGGCCGGGCGGGGTGATCGCGCGCGCGATCAGGAACAGGCTGGAGGGATCAGGCAGCAGGCCCGCATCCGCGAACGGCTGCCAGGGACCTTCGAGCTTCGGCACTTTGCCTTCGGCCTTGCGGCCGAGGCAGAGGCCGGTCTCCTCGCAGGCTTCGCGGATGGCGGCAATGGCGAGCGATTTCGCGCGCGAGGCCGGCGTCTTCGGGCTGCCCTTGGCGAGATTGGCTTCCAGTTCGGCGGTGATGGGCGCGGCGCAGGGCACGCGATAATCGGCCTTGTCGACCCGCCCGCCCGGGAAGACGAATTTTCCCGGCATGAACACCACCTTGTCGTGGCGCTTGCCGACCAGCACTTTCGGAATGGCGCCGCTGCGGTCGACCAGGATCAGCGTCGCCGCATCCTTCGGGCGGAAGTAAGGATGATGATCGGCTTCCTTCTCCTCGTGAACCCTGGTCTTCTCCTCGGCCTGCGAGATATCGGTCATGTCCTCACCCGAACTGTTCTTTTACGTGTTTACACAGGCGGAATACCATCGGGAGGGTTGTCGTCAAACCCGTGCATGCGCAGAGCCCATTGCAAGCCGACCACAGCTCCCTTCACGGGCTGCAGCAGCGCGAGCGAGGCGACGAAGGTGAAGGGCAGATAGGCTGCGAAGCTGAGCCAGACCGGCGTCGAATAATTGGTCTCGATCCAGAGGATGGCCGGCACCACGATGTGGCCGACGATGACGATGACGAGATAGGCAGGCAGATCGTCGGCGCGATGCGGGGTGAAGTCGAGGCCGCATTTGGCGCAATGGTCGGCGGTCTTCAGGAAGGCGCGGAACAGCTTGCCTTCGCCGCAGCGCGGGCAGCGGCCGCGGAAGCCGCGCTTCATTGCTGACCAGACGTCGCGCTTCTCGACGAGACCGTTCTCGCGCGTCCAGATCTTTGGTGCCGTGCTCATCGTCACCATGCCTTGCCCTTCTTGCCCTTACCCTTGTTCTTTCCTTTGGCCTTCCTTCCCTTGCCGGACTTTTTCTTCTCCGGCTTGCGTTTTCGCTCCGGGCTGCGTCCGGGCTGCGGCTTGGACGATTTGCGCTGCGGACGGAGCGGCCTGCGCTGGCGCGGGCCGCTGTCGGTCTCGAACGACAGCAGCTCGAAACGCAGCGCGCCCGCGATGGGAGCGGCCTCGATCAGACGGACGTCGACGACGTCGCCGAGCTGGTACATGGTGCCGCTGCGCGTGCCGACGAGGGCATGGCGGCTTTCGTCATAGTTGAAATATTCCGTGCCGAGGGATCGGATCGGGATCAGCCCGTCAGCGCCGGTCTCGCTGAGCTTCACGAACAGGCCGGCGCGGGTGACGCCGGAGACGCGGCCCTGGAAGCTGGCGCCGATGCGGTCGGCGAGGTGATGGGCGATCAGGCGGTCGACGGTCTCGCGCTCCGCCTTCATGGCGCGCCGCTCGGTCAGCGAGATATGCGCGGCGACTTCGCTCAAGCTTTCCGGCGTCTCGCTGTCGGGCAGGGCGCCTTCGCCAAGGCCAAGCGCACGCACCAGCGCGCGGTGCACGACGAGGTCGGCATAGCGGCGGATCGGCGAGGTGAAATGCGCATAGCGGCGCAGGTTCAGGCCGAAGTGACCGTAATTCTCTGAGGAATATTCGGCCTGCGCCTGCGCGCGCAGCACGACCTCGCTCACCAGCGGGTAATAGTCGTGGCCTTCGAGCTGGGCCAGCACGCGGTTGAACGTGGTGGGGCGCAGCGCGCCGGACTTGGCGAAGGGAACGTCCAGTGTCTCCAGGAATTCCGCGAGCGCGTGAACCTTCTCCAAGGTCGGCTCGTCGTGCACGCGGTAGATCAGCGGCAGCGATTTCTTCTCCAATGTCTCCGCTGCGGCGACGTTGGCGAGGATCATGAACTCCTCGATCAGCTTGTGCGCATCGAGACGCTCGGGGACCACGACGCGATCCACGGTGCCGTCGCTCTTCAGGAGGATCTTGCGCTCGGGCAGATCGAGATTGAGCGGATCACGCTCGTCACGCGCGCGCTTGGCGCAGGCATAGGCGGCATGGAGCGGCCTCAGGATCGGATCGAGCAGGGGGCCGGTGGTGTCATCAGGCCGGCCGTCGATCGCGGCCTGCGCCTGCGCGTAAGCGAGCTTGGCGGCCGACCGCATCAGGATGCGATGAAAACTGTGCGAGCGCTTGCGGCCGTCGGGGCCGAGCACCATGCGCACCGCCAGCGCGCCGCGCGGCTCGCCGGGCACCAGCGAGCAGAGATTGTTGGAGATGCGCTCGGGCAGCATCGGCACGACGCGGTCCGGGAAATAGACCGAGTTGCCGCGGTCGAGCGCGTCGCGGTCGAGCGCCGTGCCCGGCCGCACGTAGAAGCTGACATCGGCGATGGCGACGTTGACGATGAAGCCGCCCTTGTTGTTGGGATCCGGATCGGGCTCGGCATGCACCGCGTCGTCGTGATCCTTGGCGTCGGGCGGATCGATGGTGACGAGCGGGACGTCGCGCCAGTCCTCGCGGCCTTTCAGATTGGCGGGCTCTGCCGCTTCCGCCTCGCGCTCGGCGGCGGAGGAGAATTGCAAGGGGATGTCGTGGGCGTAGATCGCGATCAGGCTGATCGCCTTTTCCGACTTGACCGAGCCGAGCTTCTCTTTCACCCGGCCGGAGGCGAGGCCAAAGCCGCGGGTGCGGACGATGTCGACGCTGACGAGGTCGCCATCCTCAGCGCCGCCCGTATCGGTCCTCGCGATGTTCAGCTCGCGGTCGGCGAACTTCTTGTCGACGGGGACGAGCCGTCCGCCGCCCTCCGGCAGGCTGCGGAAGACGCCGAGGATGCGGCTCTTGGCCTTGTCGATGACCTTGATGATGCGGCCGCGATAGGCGGGACCTTCATCGTCATCGCTGCGCTCGACGCGCAGCAGCGCGCGGTCGCCGACGCCGGCGGCGGTGCCGGGCCTCGGCCGGCGCGGCATCTCGATGAGGATCTTTGGCGGCTCGCCGTTCTCGACCTCGTCCCATTCGGCGGGGGAGGCGATCAATTCGCCATCGGAGTCGCGGCCGGTGATGTCGGCGAGCAGCGTCGGCGGCAGCGCGTCCGGCTCGGAGACCTTATGGCGCTTCTTCTTGATGGTGCCGTCGTCGGCGAGCTCGCGCAGCATGCGCCTGAGCTCGGCGCGATCGGCGTTCTTCAGGCCGAACTCGCGCGCGATGTCGCGAGTCCCGACCTTTCCTGGATTTGCCTTGATGAAGGCGACGATGGCTTGCCTGTCGGGAAAGCCACGGTCTTTCTTTGGTTTCACTTAACCTCTAATTCTTGATCTCAGGTCTTGCCGGCACTCTTCTTGGCCGGAGCCTTGGTGGCGGCTGCCTTGGTCGGCGACGTCTTTGCGGTCGACGGCACGGCGGCGCGCGCCTTGCTGGTGGATTCGGATTTGGATTTGGCCGCGGCTTTCTTCGCAGCCGGCTTCTTCGGCTTCGGTGCGGCGTCCTCGCCGTCCGCAGCCTTCTCTGACGCTTTCTTGGCCTTGGCCGGCTTAGCCGCCTTCTTGGCCTTGCCGCCGCCCTTGCCGCCACCCTTGGCGGCGCGCTCGTCGATCAGCGCGATCGCCTGCGGCAGCGTGATGGTGTCCTTCTCGAACTCGGCCGGGATGGTCGCGTTGACGCCGCCCGCGGTGACATAGGCGCCGTAACGGCCGCTCTTCACGGTGACGGTGCCAAGCGTCGGATGATCGCCCAGCGCCTTGCCGGGATCGGCGCCGAAGCGGCGGCTCGGGCCCTTGGCAACCTTCTCCGCGATCAGCGTCACCGCACGATTGAGGCCGATGTCGAACACCTCGTCGCCGGCCTCTAAGCTCGCATAGGTCTTCTCGTGCTTCACGAACGGTCCGAAGCGGCCGAGGCCCGCGGTGATCGGCTGGCCGGTCTCCGGATGCTTGCCGATCTCGCGCGGCAGCGACAGCAGCTTCAGCGCAAGCTCGAGATCGACGTCGCTGGGCGAGGTGCCCTTCGGAATGCCGGCGCGCTTGGGCTTCTCGCCTTCCTCATAATCCTTCTGCTCGCCGAGCTGGATATAGGGGCCGAAGCGGCCGGCCTTGACCCAGACATCGCGACCCGTGTCGGGATCCTGGCCGAGCGAACGGTCAGCAGTCGCCTCGCCATCGGCGGCGAGCTGACGGGTGTAGCGGCATTCCGGATAGTTCGAGCAGCCGACGAAGGCGCCGAACTTGCCGGCCTTGAGGTTCAGCCGGCCGGTGCCGCAGTTCGGGCACTGCCTGATATCGCCGCCATCGGCGCGGGGCGGATAGATGTGCTGGCCCAGCATGTCATCGAGCACGTCGAGCACCTGGGCGACGCGCAGCTCCTTGATGTCGTCGACGGCGCCGATGAAGCCGGTCCAAAAGTCCTTCAGAACCTGCTGCCAGGAGATCTCGTTGTTGGAGATGCGGTCGAGCTGTTCTTCGAGGCTCGCCGTAAAGTCGTACTCGACATAGCGGGCAAAAAAGCTTTCGAGGAAGGCGACCACGACGCGGCCCTTGTCCTCGCCGTGCAAACGCTTCTTCTCCAGCTTGACGTAGCCGCGGTCCTTCAGGACCTGGAGGATCGAGGCATAGGTCGAGGGCCGGCCGATGCCGAGCTCTTCCATGCGCTTCACGAGCGATGCTTCCGAGAAGCGCGGCGGCGGCTCGGTGAAATGCTGGGTGACGGACAGGCTCTGTCGCTTCACGGCCTCGCCCTGGCTCATCGCGGGCAGGCGGCGGGAATCCTCGTCCTCCTCGTCGTCGCGGCCTTCCTGGTAGAGCGCGAGGAAGCCGTCGAACTTGACGACCTGGCCGGTGGCGCGCAGCTCCAATGTGCGGGAGCCTGCCTTCGCCGTGATGTCGACGGTGGTCCGCTCGAGCTCGGCGGATTCCATCTGGCTCGCGATGGTGCGCTTCCAGATCAGCTCATACAGCTTGGCCTGATCGGCATCGAGCTTGCGGCTCATGCTGTCGGGGCGGCGCGAGAGGTCGGTCGGGCGGATCGCTTCGTGCGCTTCCTGGGCGTTCTTGGCCTTGGCCTGGTACTGGCGCGGGCTATCCGGCACGTAGGCGTTGCCGTAATCCTCGCCGATCACCTTGCGCGCCTGGGTGATCGCCTCGGGGGCGATCTGTACGCCGTCGGTACGCATATAAGTAATGAGTCCGGTGGTCTCGCCACCGATGTCGATGCCCTCATAAAGACGCTGGGCGATGCGCATCGTATGCGCCGGCGCAAAGCCGTATTTGCGGCTGGCTTCCTGCTGCAGCGTCGAGGTGGTGAAGGGCGCCTGCGGATTGCGACGGGCCGGCTTGGCGTCGACCGCGGTGACCGCGTAAGTCGCCAGTTCCAGCGCCTTCTTGAAGTCTTCGGCTTCCGCGCCGGTGCCGATGTCGAGGCGCTGGATCTTCTTGCCGTCGGCGCCGACGAGGCGGGCCTCGAAGGCATCGCCCCGCGGGGTGAGCAGGGTCGCGATCAGCGACCAATATTCGCGGGCTACGAACTTCTCGATCTCGAGCTCGCGGTCGCAGACGAGGCGCAGCGCCACCGACTGCACGCGGCCGGCCGAGCGGGCGCCCGGCAGCTTGCGCCACAGCACGGGGGAGAGGGTGAAGCCGACCAGATAGTCGAGTGCGCGGCGCGCCATGTAGGCGTCGACCAGGGCGCCGTCGATCTCGCGCGGATGCTTCATCGCTTCCGAGACGGCCTGCTTGGTGATGGCGTTGAACACCACGCGCTCGATCTTCTGATCCTTCAGCGCGCGCTTCTCCTTCATCACCTCGAGCACGTGCCAGGAGATGGCCTCGCCCTCGCGATCGGGGTCGGTGGCGAGAATCAGGCGGTCGGCGCCCTTCAGCGACTTCGCGATATCGTTGAGCCGGCCGGCCGCCTTGGGGTCGACCTCCCAGATCATCTTGAAATTGGCGTCGGGATCGACGGAACCGTTCTTCGCCGGGAGATCGCGGACATGGCCGAACGAGGCCAGAACCTCATAGGACGAGCCCAGATATTTGTTGATCGTCTTGGCTTTCGCCGGCGACTCCACAATGACGATATTCATTTAGTTCCAGTGGCTTACGGGAAAATCTTGGGCCGAAAACGAAAGGACTCGGGTCGGCCGTTTCGACCCGAACATGGGTGGTGAGCGGCCCCCTGTCAAATCGTGGGGTGTTGAAAGGCGCCGCAATGGGAAAAGTTTCATATCGAAAAAGTTGCAGAATACCACCTTGGAGTTGCGGTTGATGTGGGCGTAATGTCCTGTCGGGGCATGGATTCGGGTGGGGTTCTGGTGACCAGGCCAGGAAAGAAACGGGCGCGCGCCGGATCCGGCGCGCCGGGGGGCACGCGTCACGAGGAACCGGGGGAGGGCGGTGCGGACGAGGCCGTGGCCTTCATCGCCGAGCAGACGGGGGCCTTACGCAAGCTGGCCGAGCGCCACAAGCTGGACGTGCTGCATTATCTCTTGGGCATGACCAAGCTCGAGGCCGACGAGCACCTGCGGCTACGGACCAAGCGCAAGCTGTCGTGATGGCGGTGGGGTACCACTTGGGACTTTCACGCCGACTTGCGTCGCGGTGCCGGCCGCGGCTTTAGCGTGGTGTCGGCCGGGCTGAGCAGCCGCCCATCATCGGCACGCATTTCCAGCTTCTTCACCGGACGGCCCTTCTCGCGATCGACCAGCATCGTCGCAATCTCCTCGGGACGGTCGTCGAACTCCTCGCTCCACTGCCGCAGCGCGACCAGGATCGGGAAAGTGCCGCGGCCCTTCGGCGTCAGCACATATTCCTGATAGGCACTGCCGTCGGAGGCGGGGGCGGTTTCGAGAATGCCGTGGTCGAGCAGCGATCGCAGCCGCGCCGCCAGAATGTTCTTGGCCATGCCGAGCTTGTTCTGAAACTCGCCGAAGCGGCGGACGCCGAACAGCGCCTCGCGGATGATCAAGAGCGACCACCAGTCGCCGAGCGCCTCCAGCGACCGCGCGATCGGGCAGGCATCACCCTCGAAGCTCGTCCGTTTCACCATCGTTCGTCCTTTCGCATTCACACGCCGCCAGCGCCGATCACGCGCTTGTGTGGTTGCATCATAAAACCAAATAGCCTAGATGGCAACTTAGTTTCATCATGCAACTACTGGAGGCGAGCGTGAGACTGAAGGACAAGACGGCGCTGATCACCGGCGGCAATAGCGGCATCGGGCTGGCAACGGCAAAACTGTTCGTGGCCGAAGGCGCCAAGGTGGTGATCACCGGGCGCAACAAGGAGACGCTGGCGGCGGCCGCCAAGGAGCTCGGGCCGAACGCGCTCGCGCTGCCAGCCGACGCGACGGACATCGCGGCGACGGAAGCTGCAATCAAGCAGGGCGCGGAGAAATTCGGCAGGTTCGACATCGTGTTCGCCAATGCCGGCATCGCCGGCGGCACACCGCTGGGATCGGCGACACCAGAGATATTCGAAAAGGTGATCAGCACCAATCTGACCGGCGTGTTCTTCACCGTTCAATCCGCGCTGCCCCATCTCAACGACAACGCCTCGATCATCCTCAACGGCTCGGTAATCTCGGTGCTCGGCATTCCCGGCTACTCGGCCTATGGCGCGGCGAAGGCCGGCGTGCGGGCGATGGCGCGGATCATGGCTTCAGAACTGTCGCCGCGCGGCATCCGCGTCAACGTGGTCGCGCCGGGTGCGATCCGCACCCCGATCTGGGGGCCTGCGACCGCGACGCCGGAAGCCGAGAAGGCGTTCGAGAAGCGGATCGCACTGTCGACGCCGCTCGGCCGCATCGGTGAAACGGATCACGTGGCGAAGACGGTGCTGTTCCTCGCCTCCGACGATTCCGCGCATGTGCAGGGCCAGGAGATTTTCGTCGATGGCGGCGCGGTGGCCTCGCCGAGCGGCGCGCCGATCTATCGCGGCTGATCAAATCAAGCGAACCTGCTCGGGCGCAACATTCGCGTTGCGCCCGAAGTGTTAGCCACGGCTAGGCTGCGCTCAGGCTTGTTGCCGATTGGAGCGCACCAGCGATCGCCTTCTCGCGGTGCTCCGGCCCGAGTTGGATACCGTCGGCCGGGATGAATTCGACGCTGGTGATACCCATGAAGCCGAACACCCAGCGCAGGTAGGTTTCGAGATGCTCGCCGGCTGCGTAAGGCGTCTCTGCGCCGTAGTGGCCGCCGCGCGAGATGGCCACGATCACCCGCTTGCCGCCGGCGAGCCCCTCCGGCCCGGCCGCGCCGTACTTGAAAGTTTTTCCCGCCACCAGGATGCGGTCGATCCAGGCCTTGAGCTGGCTCGGAATAGTGAAATTGTACATGGGCGCGCCGATCACGACGATGTCGGCGGCCAGGAACTCCTCCAGCGCCGCGGCGCTTGCGGCAAGGTCGGGCCCAAGCTCCGCCGGCGTGGCGGCGCCTTGCGCGGCGGCGAGGTGCGAGCCGGAGAGGTGGGCTAGCGGTGTCTGGGTCAGGTCGCGGTAGACGACTTGAAGCGAGGGCGTCGCCTGCCGGAGCCGGTCGACGATGGCGGCGGAAACCTGCCGGCTGACGGAGTGGGGGCCGAGCACGCTGGAGTCGACATGGAGGAGTTTCATGTGGGGTCACCCTGGTATAAGTTTGTAACCAGCGCTACATGTGTGACTATCGAAATCCCCGCAAGAACGCACTTTTTTGAGCCATGGGCACATCATTGAAACCTGCGCACACCGAGTTGCCCGCACCGCCGCGGCCAAATCCGAGACTGGATACCAGGCCCATGCCGGATCCCAACCATGCGGACTGCCGTGGGGTCGCCTCCGTGCTGTCCCGCGTCGGCGACAAATGGAGCGTGTTCGTCATCATGATGCTGAGCGACGGGCCAAAGCGCTTCAACGAGCTCAAGCGCATGATCAACGGCATCTCGCAGCGGATGTTGACCCTGACGCTGCGCGGCCTCGAGCGCGACGGCCTCGTTACGCGCACGATCTTTCCGACCATCCCGCCGCGGGTGGACTATGAGCTGACCGATCTCGGCCGCGGCCTGTCGCGCCCCGTCGAGGCGCTCGGCAAATGGGCGAAGGACCATCTGGATCAGATCGAGGCCGCGCGCACGAAGTTCGACCAGCGTAACGACGGCTAGCGTTGCGCCTCGATAGTTCATCCCGTCATTCCGGGGCCTGAGCGAAGCGAGGGAGCCCGGAATCCATTTGGCCACAGATCAAGTGGATGAATGGATTCCGGGCTCGCGACTTCGTCGCGCCCCGGAATGACACCTGGGGAGGCTAAACCAGCGACACCATCCCGCCGCCGTGGCGTTCGAGCTTGCCGGCGAGCTCGAGCTCCAGCAGCACGGTGCGCACGATCGCGGGCGAAGCGCCGGACATCCGGACGAGGTCGTCGATTGTAACAGGGGCCGGGCCGAGCAGGGCGGTGATCTGGTCGCGATCATGGCTTTGCGGATCGCTCTCGAACCGCTCGCTGTCGGGCTCGCCCACGGGATGCATCAGCGGCCGCTCCATGATCGGCTGAACCGCGTTGACGATGTCGGCAGCTTCCGTGACGAGCGTTGCGCCCTGCTTGATCAGGTCGTTGGTGCCGGCGGCGCGCGGATCGAGCGGCGAGCCCGGGACGGCGAACACTTCGCGGCCCTGTTCGGCCGCCATGCGTGCCGTGATCAGCGAGCCCGAGCGGTGCGCCGCCTCGACCACGACGACGCCGAGCGAAGCGCCCGAGATCAATCGGTTGCGCCGGGGAAAGTCGCGGGCGCGCGGCTCATGGCCGAGCGGCATTTCGGAGATCGCAGCGCCGGCGTGGTCGAGGATCGCGGCGAGCAGGTCGCCATGCTCGGGCGGATAGATGCAGTCGTGGCCGCCGGCGAGCACCGCGATCGTGCCGCTCTCGACGCTGGTGCGATGCGCGGCCTGGTCGACGCCGCGGGCGAGCCCGGAGATGACCACGAAGCCGGCTTCGCCGAGCTCGCGCGCGAGCTGGCCGGCAAATTTGAGGCCGGCGCCGGAGGCGTTGCGTGAGCCGACGATCGCGATCATCGGCCGCATCAGGGATTTGGTGTCGCCGCGCACCGCGAGCAGCGGCGGCGCATCGTCGATCATCGCCAGCCGCTCCGGATAGCCGTCCTCGCCGGGCGCGCGCCAGGCGATGCCGAACTTGCGGCTCGCGGCGAGCTCGGCCTTTGCTTCATCCGCGCTGCAGATGCGCGCCGATCGCGCCGCGCCGCCGCGGCGGGCGAGATCGGGCAGCCGCTCCAGCGCGGCGCGCGGGCTGCCGAAATGATCGACCAGCGAGCGGAAGGTGCGCGGCCCGACATTGTCGGAACGGATCAGCCGCAGCCGGTCGATCCGCTCAGCCTCGGTCAGCTCCACGCTTGAATTGATGGCGTCCACGGCGTCTCCTTGCAGGGACAGCATGGAACAACCAGAGGGCGTTGCGCAACAGGGACGTGCGCTTGCACGACCTTGCTGCGATGCTAAAAGCGATGCCAATAAGAAGGATGTTGTCATGATCTCACTCGCCGACCTCCAGCGCCGCATTGAAGCGGGGGAGCTTTCGCCCGACGCCGCCATCGCCCAGTCGCATGCGGCGATCGAAGCCAAGGAGAAGGACGTTCAGGCTTTCGTCCGGCACGACAAATCCGCGAGAGCGCAAGCCTCGGGCCCGCTGCGCGGCATTGCCGTCGGCATCAAGGACATCATCGACACCGCTGACATGCCGACCGAGATGGGCTCGGAGATCTATCGCGGCTGGCAGCCGCGCGCCGATGCGCCGGTCGTGA
The DNA here is from genome assembly GCF_020194135.1 of Bradyrhizobium sp. BRP23. NCBI lineage: Bacteria > Pseudomonadati > Pseudomonadota > Alphaproteobacteria > Hyphomicrobiales > Nitrobacteraceae > Bradyrhizobium > Bradyrhizobium sp. BRP23. The sequence goes on from NZ_JADYVW010000002.1 coordinate 676,499, forward strand.
TGATGCTGAAGCGAGCCGGGGCCACCATCATCGGCAAGACCACCACGACCGCGTTCGCCTCGAGCGATCCGACGCCGACGCTCAATCCGCACAATACGGCGCATTCGCCCGGCGGCTCGTCCGCGGGTTCGGCGGCGGCCGTCGGCGCCGGCATGATCCCGCTGGCGCTGGGCACCCAGACCGGAGGCTCGGTGATCCGGCCGGCGGCCTATTGCGGCGCTGCCGCGATAAAACCATCGTTCCGGATGCTGCCGACCATCGGCGTGAAGTGCTATTCGTGGGCCCTCGACACGGTCGGCCTGTTCGGTAGCCGCGCGGAAGATCTCGCGCGCGGATTGCTGGCGATTACCGGCCGCACTGAATTCGACGGCATCGGTCCAGCCAAGGCGCCGCGCATCGGCGTGGTCAGGCAGGAATTTGCCGAAGCCGTGGAGCCGGCGGCAGAAGAGGGTTTGCTGGCTGCGATCAAGGCGGCCGAGAAGGCCGGCGCCCGCGTGCAGATCATCGATCTGCCCGAGGCGGTCAAGGAAGCCTGGCGCATCCATCCCATCATCCAGAACTTCGAGGCGCATCGCGCGCTGGCCTGGGAGTTTTCCGAGCGTCACGACGAGATCGCGCCGCTGCTGCGCGCCAGCCTCGATGAGACGGTCGGACTGACATCGAAGGAATACGACGATGCGCGCCGCATCGCCCGCCGCGGCCGCCGCGAGCTCGGCGAGCTGTTCGAAGGGTTCGACGTGTTGCTGACCTATTCGGCGCCGGGCATAGCGCCAGCCAAGGAGCTCGCCTCGACCGGCTCGCCCCGTTACAACCGGCTGTGGACGCTGATGGGCAATCCTTGCGTCAATGTGCCGGTGCTGAAGGTTGGCGGCCTGCCTGTTGGCGTGCAGGTGATCGCGCGCTTCGGCAATGATCCTGTCGCGCTGACCTCTGCCTGGTTCCTGGAGGACGCGCTGGCGAAATCACGCTAGCGCAGGTTCGGAGGGAGCACGGGCCTGAGCGGGCGCTGAGCCGGCTCTTGCACGTTGTCCAAGCCAACGCTCCGCGGCCTCGCGACCGCTCCGGTGCAGCAGGCGAATGAAGCCGCGGCCGAGATCGGTGGATGAGCGCTGCGCCAGGCCGTCAACGGAGTCTTCCGCCGCGATCCTGGTGAGCCGCAGCGGAGAGGCCATGTGCCACTGCGCCCATTCGATCGCGGAGATCTCGGCATTGAGCGCGGCGTTAGCCGCGATCTGGTCGAGCCGGCGGTCGATCGCGGCGAGCGTGATCGGCACATAGCTGTCGCGCGTCGGCGTGACCTGGACCAGCAGCAGATCCGTTGCCGCGGTGTCCTGCACCAGGCGCAGCAGCGGCGGATTGCCGCCGAAGCCGCCGTCCCAATAGGCCTCGCCATCGATCTCGACCGCACAATGGACCAGCGGAGGGCAGGTCGAGGCCAGCGCGACGTCGGCGGTGATGGCCTCGTTGCCGAAAATCTGCTGCTGCCCGTCGCGGATCCGCGTCGCCGCGATCAGCAGTTTTGGGCACCGCGCATGGCGCAGGACGGAAAAATTGATGTCGCGGGAGACCGCCTGCCGCAGCGGATCGAGATCGAACGGATCGAACTGCCCGGAGCGCAGGGTCGGGCCGAACGCGACCGAGCTTCCCGCCGGCGAAAAGCCGCCGATCAGCATCAGTGAGCGGAACGAGGCCTCGTGCATCAGCCGGACCCAGAACCGGTTCAGCCGGGAGCGTGCGCCTTCACGGCCGCCTTCGGCCAGGCCGCAAGCGAGGAGCAGCGCATTGATGGCGCCGGCGCTGGCGCCGCTGACGGTGTCGATCTCGATGGTGGTCTCTTCGAGCAGGCGCTCCAGCACGCCCCAGGTGAAGGCCGCAAAGGTGCCGCCGCCCTGCAGCGCCAGCGAAAGCTTTCGCGGCGGCCATTGCTCGGAACGCGCCCGCGCGGGCGCGACCGGTGCAGCCTTGGCGACGGCGACATCGAGCGGAGCGTCAGGCTTGACTGCAGGCTCCGGCTGCGGCGCTGGCCGTGCAGCGGGCGCGGGCAGCGGCGCGTCGGACCAGATATTGGTCGCCGAGAGCAGCCGGCTTGCTGCAGTGCCGGAAGCACCGAGCGAGCCGATCCCGTCATTCACGCCGACAATCTTCTCGCTCATTCTGAGCAACCGCCTAACGCCGTTTCCCGTATCAGGATGACAGGCATGGAACCAGTTCGCTACAGCCTGCCGTGACTCGCAGGAGAATTGCGAACAGGATTTGGCATATAATGCGGAAGGGGTGCGGCGGTATCCGTACTTTTTCCGACCTCAAATTCTTGTTTGAGGCGTTGTCGCGACGCGAACCGGAATCCAATTCGCTCTAAAGCGCGATGCGATTAGGAATCGTCATCACGCTTTAGGTTATTGTTTGAGCATGATCTTTTCGGAAGACCGCTACGCACTTTTCCGGATCATGCTCTAGGCCTTCTCGCCGATCCGGCTTTCCTTGCCCGCTTGCAGGCGCTTGATGTTCTCGCGATGCGCGTAGAACAACAGCAGGGTCAGCACGGCGGCGAGCGCCGACAATGCGAGATGACCGAACCACCAGAGGAACATCGGTGTGATGAACGCCGCCACCAGCGCCGAGAGCGAGGAATAGCGGGTGGTGAAGGCGGTCGCCAGCCAGAGCAGGCAGAACACGACGGCGCCCGGCCAGAACAGCCCCAGCAGGATGCCGATATACACCGCGACGCCCTTGCCGCCTTTGAACTTCAGCCAGACCGGGAAGAGGTGGCCGAGGAAAGCGCCGAGCCCGGCTACCATTGCGGCGTAGGGGCCTGCGATGTAGCCGGCGATCACCACCGCCACGGTGCCCTTGAGCGCGTCGAACAGCAGGGTTCCCGCGGCGAGGCTCTTGCGTCCGGTGCGCAGCACGTTGGTGGCGCCGATGCTGCCGGAGCCGATCGAGCGGATATCCTGGGTGCCTGCGAGCCTGGTCAGGATCAGCCCGAACGGAATCGAGCCGAGGAGATAGCCGATGACGAAAGCCACCGGCAGAAACGGTTCAAGTGCCATGGCGGCATCTCCAAAGGCCCATTCTCCACGTCGAACGAAGCCGCACGTCAGACATGCTCATATACCGTTCGTCCGCCGACAATGGTGCGCACCACCCGGCCTGTAAAGCGGGCCTCGTCGAACGGGGTGTTCTTGCAAGGCGACTTGAGGTCGGCGGGATCGACCACCCAGGGCACGTCGGGGTCGATCACGATGACATCCGCGGGGCTGCCGGCGCGCAGGGTTCCGCCCGACAGGCCGAGTAGCTCGGCCGGGCGGGTCGACATGGCGCGGATCAGCGTCTTCAGCTCGATCTCGCCATTGTGCACCAGCCGCAGGCCGGCCGGCAGCATGGTCTCGAGCCCGACGGCGCCGGGCGCGGCTTCCGCGAACGGCAGGCGCTTGCCCTCGACGTCCTGCGGATTGTGGTCGGACATGATGACATCGAGCAGACCGGAGCCGATCGCCGCCACCAGGGCGCGGCGGTCGTCCTCGGTGCGCAGCGGCGGCGACAGCTTCAGGAACGAACGGTAAGGACCGATGTCGTTCTCGTTCAGCGCCAGATGATTGATCGAGACCGAGGCGCTGACGGCGAGCCCGGCATCGCGCGCGCGCTGAAGGATGTCGAGGGAATCGATGCAGGTCAGCGACGCCGCGTGGTAGCGGCCGCCGGTGAGGGCGACGAGGCGCAGATCGCGCTCCAGCATCACGGCTTCGGCGGCATTCGGGATGCCCATCAGGCCGAGCCGCGAGGCAAACTCGCCCTCATTCATCACGCCTTCGCCGACAAGATCGGGGTCCTCGGTGTAATGCACGATCAGCGCGTCGAAATCGCGCGCATAGGTCAGCGCGCGGCGCATCACCTGCGCATTGGTCACGCTTCTGGCGCCATCGCTGAAGGCGACGGCGCCAGCGGCTTTGAGCAGGCCGAACTCGGTCATCTCCTGGCCGTGCATGCCCTTGGTGAGGGCGGCCATCGGCTGGATGTTGACGATCGCGGTGTCGCGGGCGCGGCGCATCACGAAGTCGACCGTTGCCGAATTGTCGATCACCGGCGAGGTGTCGGGCTGGCAGATGATGGTGGTGATGCCGCCGGTCGCGGCCGCCTGGCTCGCGGTGGCAAAGGTCTCGCGGTGGCTGAAGCCGGGTTCGCCGACGAAGGCGCGCATGTCGATCAGGCCGGGTGCGACGATCTTGCCGGAGCAATTGACGATGTCGGTGCCCTCGGGGACGCCGGCCGCGCCGATGCCGCGGCGGGTCTCGCGGATGCTGCCGTCCGCGATCAGGACGTCGCCGACGCCGTCGAAATCCCTGGAGGGATCGACGACGCGGGCATTGGCCAGCAGGATGGGGCGGCGATCGGTCAGCATCGGCATCACGCGTTCGGCAGGTTACGGGCGAGCGCTTCCAGCACCGCCATGCGCACGGCGACGCCCATCTCCACCTGCTCGCGGATCAGGGATTGCGCACCGTCGGCGACGGCCGTGTCGATTTCGACGCCGCGGTTCATGGGGCCGGGATGCATCACGAGCGCGTCCGGCTTGGCGTAAGCGAGCTTCTTCTGGTCGAGCCCGAAATAGTGGAAGTATTCGCTCGACGAGGGCACGAAGGAGCCGTTCATGCGCTCGCGCTGCAGCCGCAGCATCATGACGATGTCGGCGCCGTTGAGACCCTCGCGCATGTCGCGCGCGACCTCGACGCCCATGCGCTCGATGCCCGGCGGCAGCAGCGTGGAGGGCCCGACGACGCGGACGCGGGCGCCCATGGTGTTAAGCAGGATGATGTTGGAGCGGGCGACGCGCGAATGCATCACGTCGCCGCAGATCGCGACCACGAGCCCCTCGATCCGCCCCTTGTTGCGGCGGATGGTGAGCGCGTCGAGCAGCGCCTGGGTCGGATGCTCGTGCGCGCCGTCGCCGGCATTGATCACGGAACCGTCGACCTTGCGGGCCAGCAGTTCCACGGCGCCGGAGGCGTGATGGCGCATCACCAGGATGTCCGGGTGCATCGCATTGAGCGTCATCGCGGTGTCGATCAGTGTCTCGCCCTTCTTGATGGACGAGGAGGCGACCGACATGTTCATGACGTCGGCGCCCAGCCGTTTTCCCGCAAGCTCGAACGAGGATTGGGTCCGGGTGGAGGCCTCGAAGAACAGGTTCACCTGCGTCCGTCCGCGCAGGACGGTGCGCTTTTTGTCAACCTGGCGGTTGAGCTCGACATATTCTTCGGACAGGTCGAGGAGGCCGCTGATGTCGGCCGCGGAAAGGCCCTCGATGCCCAGCAAATGCCGGTGGCCGAGGACGAAGGTCGATTTCGATGTCATTAAAAGCAGAGCTATAGGGGCGGACGGCGGGGGGAGCAAGCTTCAAATCCCGCCGCCGGACTTATCCACGGCGCTTTGCGGCGGAGGCGGCGCCGCCAGCCGGTGTTCGGGGCAGCCGCTTTGCGCTAGACTCGCAACATTGGTTGCGTCACGGGCTGGATCATGACGGGCACGCGGTATTTTAATCGACTGGCGCGCAATGTTGCTGCGCTCGCGACCGCGTGCATGGCTGGCCTTGCGACACCGGCTTGGGCCGAAAAACGCGTCGCACTCGTGATCGGCAACGATCTCTATCCGAACCTGCCGGCCGACCGGCAATTGAAGAAGGCCGCCAATGACGCAACGACCGTCGCCGACGCGCTGAGGTCGCTCGGGTTCGACATCGTGCTCGGGACCAATCTTGGCCGCCAGGGCATGATCGACCGGCTTGCGGATTTCACGTCGCGGCTCGAGCCGGGCGATACCGCCGCCGTTTTCTATGCCGGACACGGCGTTGCGATCGCAGGCGTGAACTACCTCGTGCCGAGCGACGTTCCCACCGTGAACGAGGGCGCCGAGGCGCGGGTGCGCGGGGCCTCGATCGGCGAGCCCGACGTGATCGCGGAGCTTCAGGCCAAGGCAGTGCGGGTCGCCTTCGTCGTCATCGATGCCTGCCGTGACAATCCGTTTCCGCGCGCCGCGGGACGTTCGATCGGGAACACGCGGGGGCTTGCTGACGCCCGGCCCGCGCGCGGGATCTTCACGCTCTATTCCGCAGGCATCGGCCAGACCGCGCTCGACCAGCTCGGCAGCAACGATACGGCGCACAATTCGGTGTTCACGCGGATATTCGTCGAGCAGCTCAAGCGGCCCGAGCTGCATCTCGGCGACCTCGCGGTCGAGGTGCGCGAGCGCGTGGCGGCGCTGGCGCTGACGGCGACGGATGCCGGAGGACAAGCAGCACCGCACGAGCAGACGCCCGCTTATTACGACCAGACGGTCGGCGGGCGCATCTTTCTCTGGAATGCGGAATCGTCGAACGGGGCGCCGAAAGTGGCGGGCATGCTGGTGAAGCCGCTGGCAAGGCCTGCGGTCGCGGAGCGCGCCACCATGCGTCCGCCGCGTCCCTCCGCGGCAGGCGAAAGCTGCGCCCGCAGCGGCTTCGAGACCTATTGCGTCAGCTCGATGCTGAAGCCGCAATTCGGCAATTCATACGGCGCAGCGAATTTGTTCGACGCCTCGACGGGGACGGCCTGGGTCGAGGGCGCATCCGGCAACGGCGTTGGCGAGTGGATCACCATCGAGTTCGAAACCGTGCGGCGGGTCAAGTCGATCCACGTGCAGAACGGCTACCAAAAAAGCCGCGACATCTTCGCCAAGAACAACAGGGTCCGCCAGATCCGCGTGCTGTTCTCGGGCGGCGAGTCGCAGACCTTCGTTCTCGACGACAAGCTGTCGGCGCAATTGCTGATGTTGCGGCCACCGGTGTCGGCCCATTGGATGCAGTTCATCATCGACGATGTCTGGGCCGGCAACAAATATACGGACACCGCGATCACGAAACTTCTGGTCAACTCGGATCCGGTGCAATGACCGCAAGGACCGGAACCGCGGCGCGCGTCGCGCTTGTCGTGCTGCTCGCACTATCGTTTCTCGTTCCCGTGCGGGCGCAGAGCTTGCCCGGTGACTTCGTCTATCTGCGCGATATCGATCCCAGCATCATCCAGGATATCCGTTACGCCACGTCGAACAATTTCGTCGGCCGTCCGCTCGCCGGCTACCAAGCAGGCGAATGCGTGGTGAAGCGCGAGGTGGGGCTGCGGCTGAAAGCGGTGCAGCAGGAGCTGGCGGCGCAAAATCTCTCGCTCAAGATGTTCGACTGCTACCGGCCGGCGCGGGCCTCGCTCGACATGGTCAAGTGGTCGCAGAACGGCCGCGAGACGGCGTCGGAGCGGCGCTACAATCCGAAGATCCCGAAGACCGAGCTGTTCCGCCTCGGCTACATTGCGAGCCGCTCGCAGCATTCGACCGGTGCGGCACTCGATCTCACGCTGGTCGATCTCAGGGCGGACAATTCTGCCAAATATGATCCAGCCAAGACCTATGCGGATTGCACGGCGCCGGTCGAGGCGCGGGCGCCCGAGGGCAGCGTCGACATGGGCACAGGCTACGACTGTACCGACCCGAAGGGGCACACTGCGGCACCATCGATCACTCCGGAGCAGCGCGCCTGGCGCAAGCGGCTGGTGGCTGTGATGGCCAGGCAAGGCTTTGTGAACTATTCGAAGGAGTGGTGGCATTTTTCGCTGCCGGGGGCAGGCGGGGCGGCCTATGATTTCCCGATCCAGCCGCGACGGAACTGATTCCGCGCCGAGGACGCAAAATGACCCAGCCCACATTTGCGACCCACGAGGTCTTCAACCAGTCGCCGCCGTTCGAGGACGTCGATCTTTTCGCCGTGGACCGGCCGCTGGTCGAGGCGGTCAGGTCCAATGGCGGCGCAGCGGCGGAGCGGGAACTGTCGGAGTTCGGCCGGCATTGGGGCTCGGCAGCAATGGCCGATCGCGGGCGCCTTGCGAACGAGAACACGCCGAAGCTGCGCAGCTTCGATGCCAAAGGCAATCGCCGCGACCAGGTCGAGTTTCATCCCGCCTATCACGAGCTGATGGCGCACAGTGCGCATGCCGGCGTGCACAATTCGACGTGGATGGCGGACGGAAAACCTGCGGGCGATGCCACTGAGGTCATTCGTGCCGCAAAGTTCTACATGGCTGCGCAAGTCGAGACCGGCCACCTTTGCCCGATCACGATGACGCGCGCCTCCGTCGGTGCGCTGGCGATGCAGCCTGACTTGCTCGCGCGCGTGATGCCGGTGTTGTCGACCAAGAGCTACGATCCGAGCTTTGCGCCGTGGTGGCAGAAACGCGGCATGACGCTCGGCATGGGCATGACCGAGAAGCAGGGCGGCACCGACGTGCGCGCCAACATGACGCGTGCGGTGCGCGACGGGGACGGCTATCGCATCACCGGCCACAAATGGTTCATGTCGGCGCCGATGTGCGATGCGTTCCTGGTGCTGGCACAGGCCGACGGCGGGCTGACCTGTTTCTTCATGCCGCGCTTCGCGCCGGATGGATCGGTCAACGCCGTCCAGTTCCAGCGGCTGAAGGACAAGCTCGGCAACCGCTCCAATGCCTCGTCCGAGGTCGAATTCACAGGCGCCTATGCCGAAAGGGTCGGCGAGGAGGGCAAGGGCATCCGCACCATCATCCAGATGGTACAGCTGACGCGGCAGGATTGCGCGATCGCCTCCGTCGGCCTGATGCGCTCGGGGCTTGCGCATGCGCTGCACCATGCCCGGCATCGCAGCGTGTTCCAGAAGCATCTGGCCGATCAGCCCCTGATGCAGGCCGTGCTGTCGGACATGGCGCTGCATGTGGAGGCGAGCACGGCGCTGGTGATGCGGCTCTGCCGCGCCTTCGACCGCACGCCGCACGATGCGGCGGAGGCGGCCTATATGCGGCTGCTCACGCCCGCGATCAAATACTGGACCTGCAAGAGCGCGCCGCCGTTCCTGTTTGAGGCGATGGAGTGCCTCGGCGGCAACGGTTATGTCGAGGACGGCATTCTGGCGCGCCATTATCGGGAGTCGCCGGTCAACGCGATCTGGGAGGGCTCGGGCAACGTGATGTGCCTCGACGTGATCCGCGCGCTCTCGCGCGAGGGCGAGGCGGCGACGGCGGTGCTGCAAGCGCTGGCGGCCGAGACCAAGGGGCTGCCGGGGGCGGGCGAGGCGGCCAGCTTCATCGGCAAGACGTTTCGGCGCGCCGACGGCGAGCGCGTCGCGCGGCTTGCGGTCGAGAAGCTGGCATTGCTGGCCGCGACGGCCGCGCTCAATGGCGTGTCGCCGCGCCAGGCCGAATTGTTTGCCGCGACCCGCCTTGCGACGAACCATGCCAGCATGTACGGCGCGGTCGAGCTCGACAGCGCCGACGTGCGCGCGCTGCTGGATCGGGCGCTGCCGTGAATCTCCAAAACGAAAGCCTGCTGATGGACTCCCTCAATCCCGATCATCCGCCGCTGACCGCGACGCCGGCGGCGCCGCGTGTCTGGAAGTTCTGGGGCACGGCGGTGTGGGGCCTCTTCATCTTCGTTGCGATGTTCGTCGGGCAGATCGGCGCCGTCCTTCTGCTGGCGGCGCAGCGTGGTCTACCCATGGACCTCGCTTCGCTGCAGGTCGTCGGCCGCGAGCCCCAGACGCTAGCGCTCTCGGTCATCATGGGCTTGCCGGCGACACTGGCCGCGGTCTGGCTCGCCATTCGCATCAAGAAAGCTTCGTTCATCGATTATCTCGCGCTGCATTGGCCGTCCTGGAAGCAGCTGCTGTTCGGCGCCGTCGGCCTCATCCTGATCGTGCTGCTCTGGGAGACGATGTCGCGCGCCCTCGGCCGCGAGGCGACGCCGGGCTTCATGACCGATCTGTTGAAAACGGGCCGCGACAAGGGCGCCGCGCTGCTGCTGCTGGCCGCATTCGCGGTGGCGGCGCCGATGTCGGAAGAGGTTCTGGCGCGAGGCTTCCTCTATCGTGGCTGGTCGGCGAGCTTCCTGCGCGCACCCGGCGCGATCCTGATGTCGTCGCTGGTGTGGACAATCGTCCATCTGCAGTACGACATGTACTTCCTCGCCGAAGTTTTTGCCATCGGCCTGTGGTTCGGCTACATGCGCTACCGCTCCGGCTCGCTGTGGCTCACGATCGTGCTGCATGCGCTGAACAATCTCACCGCGGTGGTGCTGACGATGTGGCTGGGGAGCTAGGCCGCAACTTCGTCATTGCGAGCGCAGCGAAGCAATCCATAATCTCTCCGCCGCGGCAGCCTGGATTGCTTCGTCGCAAGAGCTCCTCGCAATGACGAGGTCAGAGAGGTGCGCTCGAATTGACGAGTGCTAGGCCGCCAGCGCGATCGCGATCGGCATTGTAATGGCTGCAAAGATCGTCTGCAGCGTGATGATCTGCGCCAGCAGCGGGGCGTCGCCGCCCATCTGGCGGGCGAGGACATAGGCGCTGGACGATGTCGGCACAGCCGAACAGATCGCCACGATCGCCAGGCTGTTGCCGGAAAGCCCGAACCAGAGACCGAGCCCCATCGCGAGCGCGGGCATCAGCAAGAGCTTGAACACGACGCCGACAGCTGCGCCGAGGCTTGGACGGAAGAGCCCTTCGAGATGCAGTCCCGCGCCTGTGACGAGCAGGCCGATGGCGAGGGAGGAACTGCCGAGCGCGTCTGCAACCTCATGCCAAAGCCTTGGCAGCGGCAGGTGGGTGACATTGACAGTGAGGCCGATAATGCAGGCCCAGATCAAGGGATTGCGCACCAATGTCATGACGATGGCGCGGCCGGATTGCTTTTCCGGCGATGCGTAACGAGCGAGCACCGACACGCTGAACACGTTGACGAGCGGGATGATCGCCACCATCGCAACGGAGGCGAGCGCCAGCCCGACATCGCCGAACAGATTGGCGGCGATCGACAGCGCAACGAAGGTCTGCCAGCGCGTCGCCCCCTGGAAGATCGAGGTGAAGGCGGGGCCGTCGATGCCGAGCCGCGACAGGGCGGGGCGCAATGCGAGGCACAACAGCGACATCGCCAGTGCCGACAGCAGCAGCGCGCCGCCGACCCCGGCGACCGGCACCTTGGAGAGGTCGGCTTTTACCAGGGTCTGGATCAGCAGCATCGGAAACAACACGAAATAGGTCAGCTGCTCCAACCCGTGCCATTGCGTGTCGAGGCGCATCAGGCTGCGCTTCAGCACGATGCCGAGCACGATCAGGATGAAGACCGGCAGTAGCGCCGCGATGACGACGGCCATGGATCAGTCCGGTCCCGGGCTCGTGCGTAGATTGGCAAGGCGATCGAGTGCGCCTTGCAGGATGAAGATCGCGGCGTGCTCGTCGATCACCTCGGCCCGCTTGGCGCGGCTGACGTCCATGCCGATCAGCTCGCGCTCGACCGCCGCGGTCGAAAGACGTTCGTCCCAGAGACCGATGGGCAGCGCGGTCAATCCGGCCAGATTGCGCGCGAAGGCGCGGGTCGATTGCGCGCGCGGGCCTTCGCTGCCGTCCATGTTGATGGGCAGGCCCAGCACGAAGCCGACCACCTTGCGCTCGGTGGCGATGGCCAGCAGCCTGGCGGCATCCTGCTTGAACTGCTTGCGCTGGATCGTCTCGACGCCGGTCGCCAGCCGCCGGTCCGGGTCGGATACCGCAACGCCGATGGTCTTCGTGCCCAAATCGAGGCCGACCAGCGCGCCGCGCGCGGGCCAGTGGGTTGCAGCATCGATGAGAGGCAGGATAGGAGCCGGCATGGCTTTAGCGCATATCATGCGTCGCGCTGCGGGGTGAACTGGTAACCATGGATGCACTGACACTATTCGGCCTGTTTGCCGTGACGGCGATGCTGGTCTGCTATGCCCTGGAGGATCGCAGCCACTGGTTCGTGCTGCTGTTCGCGGCGTCCTGCGCGCTCGGTTCCGCCTATGGCTTCCTGCAAGGCGCCTGGCCGTTCGGCCTGGTCGAGGCGATCTGGGCCGTCGTGGCATTGCGGCGGTGGCATCTGAGGCCGCGGTGACGAAGGGGTGGGCGAGGGGCCTGCCGCGCGGCAAGCGGCTCCTCGCCCGATTTTCAGCTCAGCGGATCGCGATCGGGTTAATCATGGCCTGCACGGCGCCGGTCCAGCGCGGCTGGCCCAGCACGAACAGGAATTCATAGCCCTTGTCGCGCGCGAGCGCCGCCGTGTCCATGTTCTCGAGGATATAGGTCCCGTTCATCGCGAGCAGAATCTGGTGGACCTCGAACACGGTCTTGCCTTCGAACGGCAACACCTCGAGCCCCCAGGTGTCGGCGCCGACCGCGACGACGCCCTTGCCGGCGAGGTACTTCGCGCCTTCGACGCCGAGGCCGGGCTCGCCGGCCGAGTAGCGCTTGTCGTCCTTGCCGATCAGGCTGAGCCAGCCGGTGTGGAAGATGACGACATCGCCCTGGCGGATCTCGACGTTCTGCTGCTTGGCGGCTTCCTCGATCTCCTTGACGTTGAAGGCGGTGCCTTCCTTCACCACGTCGGTCTTGAAATAGGCGGCCATGTCGAGCAGCACGCCGCGGGCGACCATCGGCGGCACCTTCTCGATGCCGAGCTTCTTCAAGCCATTGGGATCGGCGAAATCGGCCAGCTTGTTGCCGTTGTAGTAGACGTGCTCGACGCCGAGATGGCCGAGCCCGTCGAGCTGACTGCCGATGCCGACCCAGCTGTCGAGGATGTCATCGTTGTAAGTGGCCTTGTTCGGACCGAGACCCGGGGTGCCGGCCTGTCCGGGCTGCACGATGGTGAGCTTGAAGGTGCGCGGCGGGTAGGCGGGCGTCTGCGGCGTGACGGGGATGCCGAGGGCGTAGGTCTTGCCGGTCTTCACCAGCGATGCCGCCTTCACAACGAGCTCGGGCGTCATGTAGTTGGCGGCGCCGATCTCGTCGTTCGGCCCCCATTTCGATTTGGTCCAGTCCTGTGCGCTTGCAGTTCCTGAAATCGCCGACAACGCAGCGACGCAGCACAACACGAGCGTATTGCGCATCAATAGTCCTCCCGATGTTTTCTGCCGATGTTTTGGCTTCGTTTATGGTTTCGCGCTGGCCAGTCACTTATCCTAACGTAGAAGAAGCGCGGGCTTCAAAGCTTTTCGAAGTGCTGCGCTGCGATGGCAGGGCGCAGCGCGAATCGATTCAAACGCGATGGATTTGTGACGAATTTCGTGGCGTGGAACGTTGGCGCTCCGTCATGCTGCGATGACGTCCTCGTCCTTCTTCAGGCAATCGGCAAAACCGCTCAGCGCACTGTATTGATGTCCGGCGCGGCGCTGGATGAAGAGTGTCTCGACACGTGCATGTGACGGGCTCAGCGTGTGGACGGCGACGGCGCCGTTCATCGCGCTGCGTTCCACAACGGCGCGCGGCAGCAGCGTCACGCCCATGTCGGCGGCGACGCAGCCGATCATGCCGTCGAGCGTGCCGAGCTCGAAGCGTGCCGCCGACGGCCAGCCGAATTCGACGAAGATCTGTTCGAGCCGCTGGCGATAGGTGCAGCCGGTGCGGAACACCAGCGCGGTCGGACCCGACTCCGGCGTGCCGGCGCGCAGCTCGGCGAGCGAGGCCCAGCGGCGCGCGCTGACCAGCACCAGCTCTTCGCCGAACGCGCTCGTCGCGGTGAGGTCGTCATGCGCGATGGGCCCGGCGATGAAGGCGCCGTCGAGCGTGCCGTCGAGCACGAGTGCGACGAGGTCGGCGGTCGGTGCGGTGCGCAAGGAAAGACGCACGGCAGGGAAGCGGCGGTGGAAATCAGCGAGCAGCGGCGGCAATCGCACGGCTGCCGTGGTCTCCATCGAGCCGATCGCGAGCGGTCCTTTCGGCTCGCCATCATCGCGCGCGGCGAGCACGGCTTCGCGCGACAGCGCCGCCATCTTTTGCGCATAGGGGAGGAGGCGCTTGCCGGCACCGGTCAGCGTCATGCCGCGCGAGTGCCGCTCGAACAGCGGTGTGCCGATCTCCGCCTCCAGCGCCTTCACGCGCTGGGTGACGTTCGACTGCACGGTGTTGAGCTCCTCGGCGGCGCGGGTGATGCCGCCGGCGCGGGCGACTGCGGCGAAGGTCTTGATATCGCTGAGTTCCATGGCGTCGTTTCGCTTTTGAGATGGCAGCGTTCGCAACAATTCAATTTTCGAGAATGCTAGTCGCGCCTAGTCTCGCTGTCCAGATCGGGGAGGAGCCATGCCGATGACGACGTCGCTGACCACGCTGCTGGGGATCGAGCATCCGATCCTGCTGGCGCCGATGGATGTCATTGCCGGCAGCCGTCTGGTCGCGGCGGTGAGCCGCGCTGGCGGGTTCGGCATTCTTGGCGGCGGCTATGGCGAGCGGGTCTGGCTGGAGCAGGAGACGGCGAAGCTCGCCGACCTCAGTGCACCGTTCGGGATCGGCTTCATCACCTGGAGCCTCGCCAAGCAGCCCGAGCTTCTCGATGTCGCGCTCGCTGCGAAACCGGACGCGATCATGTTGTCGTTCGGCGATCCCGCGCCGTTCGCGCCCAAGATCAAGTCCGCCGGCGCGCGCCTGATTTGCCAGGTGCAGGACGAAGCGATGGCGCGGCAGGCGCTCGATGCCGGTGCTGACATCCTGATTGCGCAAGGCACGGAGGCGGGCGGTCATGGCGCTTCGCGCACCACTGTCGATCTCGTGCCCGCCATCGTCGATCTCGTCGCGGGGCGCGTTCCAGTGGTGGCGGCTGGCGGCATCGCGGATGGGCGCGGCCTCGCGGCCATGATGATGCTGGGCGCGAGCGGCGTGCTGCTCGGCACGCGCTTCTATGCCAGCCAGGAGGCCGACGGTGCGGAGGAGGCCAAGCGCCGCATCTGCGCGGCGAACTCCGGTTCGACCGTGCGCGGCATCCTCTTCGATCTCTCCCGCAACAATGTCTGGCCGGCGCCGTTTACCGGGCGGTGCCTGTTCAACGATCATGCCAAGCGCTGGATCGGCCGCGAGGTCGAGCTGATGCAGAATGTTGCCGCAGTCGCTTCCGAGTATGCGGCAGCAAGGGCGGCGGGCAATTTCGATGTCGCGGCCGTGATCGCCGGCGAGGCGGTTGGGTTGATTCATGATATCCCACCGGCGGCGGAGATCGTCGAGCGGATTGCGGCGGAGGCGGAGCAGTTGCTGGCAGGACGCCGGAATTCAGCGAGAGGTGTTCTTCCTTCTCCCCTTGTGGGAGAAGGTGGCGCGCAGCGCCGGATGAGGGGTTCTTTCCGCGGAGAGTGAAGTCAAATCTGAGAGGTCTGCTTCCGCGGATGCAAACCCCTCACCCGTCTCGCCGCTATCGCGGCGATCCACCCTCTCCCACAAGGGGAGAGGGAAGAGCGAATGCGAGGCAAGCATCATGTGGCCTGACCGTCGACTGATCGATCTCTTCAAGACCGAATTTCCGATCGTGCTGGCGCCGATGGCTGGCGTGATGGATGCGGAGCTGGTGATTGCGGCTGCGCAGGGCGGGGCGCTGGGGTCGCTGCCGTGTGCGATGATCTCGCCGGAGAAGGCGCGCGAGCAGGTTGGTCTCATCCGCCAGCGCGTCAAGGCGCCGGTCAACATGAACTTCTTCTGCCACACGCCGGTCGAGTTGACGCGCGAAGCCGAGGCGCGGTGGAAGCAGCGGCTCGCGGGGTACTATTCCGAGCACAGTCTCGATCCCTCCGCGCCGATCGCGGCTGCGAACCGCGCGCCGTTCGATGCAGCGTTCTGCGAAGTGGTCGAGGAGCTGAAGCCGGAGGTCGTCAGCTTCCATTTCGGCCTGCCGGAGCAAGCGCTGCTGCGGCGCGTCAAGGCGGCGGGTTGCCTCGTCATCTCGTCCGCGACGACGGTGAAGGAGGCGGTCTGGCTGGAAGAACACGGCGTCGATGCCGTGATCGCGCAAGGTGCCGAGGCGGGCGGCCATCGCGGCATGTTCCTGACCGACAAGATCGCCGAGCAGCCCGGCACCTTCGCGCTGGTGCCGCAGGTCGTCGATGCCGTGAAGGTGCCGGTGATCGCGGCGGGCGGCATCGCCGACGGACGCGGCATTGCCGCAGCCTTCGCCCTCGGTGCCGCCGGCGTGCAGATCGGCAGCGCCTATCTGCGCTGCCCGGAATCCAAGCTCAGCGCGGGCGGCCGCAAGGCGCTGGCCGAGGCGCGGGACGATTCCACCGTCATCACCAATGTCATGACCGGCCGGCCTGCGCGCGGGGTGCAGAACCGGCTGATGCGCGAGGCCGGTCCGATCTCGCCGAATGCGCCGCCGTTTCCCCACGCCGCGACGGCGCTGGGGCCGCTGAAAGCGGCTGCCGAAAAGCAGGGCAGGGTGGATTTCACCAATCTCTGGGCAGGGCAGGCCGTTGCGTTGGGCCGCGAGCTTCCCGCCGCCGAATTGACCCGGGACCTGGCCAAATCGGCGCTGGGGCGCATGAAGGCCCTCGCCGGATAGGGGGAAGCGCCGGTTGCGGCGCAAAACCGGCCTCTGCTATACGGCACATAGGTTTTGCCGTAAGAGGCCTTATATAATGTCCGTCGACGCCGCTACCGTCCGCCGCATCGCGCATCTGGCGCGCATTGCGGTTTCCGAGGACGAGGTTCCGCATCTGCAGGGCGAGCTCAACGCCATGCTCGCTTTCGTCGAGCAGCTCTCGGAGGTCAATGTCGAGGGCGTGGATCCCATGACCTCGGTCACCCCGATGCAGATGAAGAAGCGGCAGGACGTGGTCGATGACGGCGAGATCGCCGACGATATCGTTGCCAACGCCCCCGCGACCGAAGGTCACTTCTTCCTGGTGCCGAAGGTCGTTGAATAAACAGGTTAGGTCCGATGTGCCTGCTTTGCGACGATGAGAAGGCCTATCAGGCCTACATGAACTACCTCGACAAGATGGAGCGGCAGGGCAAGGCTGCCGACCCCAATGTCGCCGTCAATGCCGTGCTCGACGAGCTCGAGGCGGCCGCGAAAGCCGCCGCCAAAAAGGACGACCCGGCCGACGACAAGACCCTGTCTCCGTTCTTCTGCAGCCCGATCAATAAATGACCGATTTGATATCGCTGACGCTCGCCGAGGCCCGCAAGGGTCTCGCGGCAAAAACTTTCACGTCGCTCGAGCTGACCGATGCGCATCTTTCCGCGATCGAGAAAGCGCGCGTGCTCAACGCCTTCGTGATAGAGACGCCGGACCAGGCGCGCGCCATGGCGCGCGAGGCGGACAGCAAGATCGCCAAGGGCGATGCGGGCCCGCTCGCCGGCATCCCGCTCGGCATCAAGGACCTGTTCGCGACCAGGGGCGTGCGCACCACGGCGTGCTCGAAGATCCTCGGCAATTTCGTGCCGACCTACGAGTCCACCGTCACCTCGCAGCTCTGGCGCGACGGCGCGGTGATGCTCGGCAAGCTCAACAATGACGAGTTCGCGATGGGCTCGGCGAACGAGACCTCGTGCTTCGGCCCCGTCGGCAATCCCTGGCGGCGCGAGGGCAGCAACACCACGCTGGTGCCGGGCGGCTCGTCCGGCGGCTCGGCCTCGGCCGTGGCGGCGCTGCTCTGCATGGGCGCGACCGCGACTGATACCGGCGGCTCGATCCGCCAGCCGGCCGCGTTCACCGCGACCGTCGGCATCAAGCCGACCTATGGCCGCTGCTCGCGTTGGGGCATCGTCGCCTTTGCCTCCTCGCTCGACCAGGCGGGCCCTATCGCGCGCAGCGTACGCGATGCCGCGATGCTGCTGCGCTCGATGGCCGGCCACGATCCCAAGGACACGACGTCGGTCGATATCCCCGTGCCGGACTACGAGGCGGCGATCGGCAAGTCCGTGAAGGGCATGAAGATCGGCATCCCCCGGGAGTATCGCCTCGACGGCATGCCGGCCGAGATCGAGAAACTGTGGAGTGAGGGCGCGGCGTGGCTGAAGGCGGCCGGTGCCGAGCTGGTCGAGGTGTCGCTGCCGCACACCAAATACGCGCTGCCGGCCTATTACATCGTGGCGCCGGCAGAGGCCTCGTCCAACCTGGCGCGCTATGACGGCGTGCGCTACGGCCTGCGCGAGCAGGGTAAGAACATCATCGAGCTCTACGAGAACACCCGTGCGGAGGGATTTGGCGCCGAGGTGCGCCGCCGCGTCATGATCGGCACTTACGTGCTCTCGGCCGGCTATTACGATGCCTATTACCTGCGCGCGCAGAAGGTGCGCACGCTGATCAAGAAGGATTTTGAGGACTGCTTCGCCAAAGGCGTCGACGCCATCCTCACCCCGGCGACGCCGTCGGCGGCCTTCGGCATCGGCGAGAAGGGCGGCGCCGACCCGGTCGAGATGTATCTCAACGACATCTTCACGGTGACCGTGAACATGGCGGGCCTGCCCGGCATCGCGGTGCCCGCCGGCAAGGACGTGCAGGGCCTGCCGCTCGGGCTGCAATTGATCGGCCGTCCGTTCGATGAGGAGACGCTGTTCTCGCTCGGCGAGGTGATCGAGCAGGCCGCCGGCCGCTTCACGCCCGCGAGGTGGTGGTGAATGTCGCCGATTTCATCGCGAGCATCAGTGGCGCGGCGCCCGCGCCGGACCTGAATGCGCCGCTCGCCGGCCTCTGGTGGGCGGCGAAGGGCGACTGGGACCGCGCGCACACGATCGTTCAGGACGAGAGCAGCCGCGAGGCCGCCTGGGTGCATGCCTATTTGCACCGCGTCGAAGGCGATCTCGGCAATGCCGGCTATTGGTACCGCCAGGCCGGCCAGCCGGCGGCAAAGGATTCATTGGAAGCGGAGTGGGAGCGGATCGCTGCCACGCTGCTCGGGAGCAGGACATGAGCACGGCCACGCACAAGCTTCTCAAGGGCTCAACGGGTGACTGGGAGATGGTCATCGGCATGGAGATCCATGCCCAGGTGACCTCGAACGCCAAGCTGTTCTCGGGCGCGTCTACCGCTTTCGGCGGGGAGCCGAACAGCCACGTCTCGCTGGTCGACGTCGCGATGCCAGGCATGCTGCCGGTCATCAACGAGGAATGCGTCAGGCAGGCTGTCCGGACCGGGCTCGGCCTCAACGCGCAGATCAACCTGCGCTCGGTGTTCGACCGCAAGAACTATTTCTATCCGGACCTGCCGCAGGGCTACCAGATCAGCCAGTACAAATCGCCCATCGTGGGCGAGGGTGAGGTGATCATCGATCTCGACGGCGGCAAGACGGCCACCATAGGTATCGAGCGGCTGCATCTGGAGCAGGATCCCGGCAAGATGCTGCACGACCGGTCGCCGTCACTGTCCTACATCGATTTCAACCGCTCTGGCGTGGCGCTGATGGAGATCGTCTCGAAGCCTGATATCCGCGACGCCGAGCAGGCCAAGGCCTATGTGACCAAGCTGCGCTCGATCATGCGCTACCTCGGCACCTGCGACGGTGACATGGAGAAGGGATCCCTGCGCGCCGACGTCAACGTGTCCGTGCGCAAGCCCGGCGCGCCGCTCGGCACCCGCTGCGAGATCAAGAACATGAACTCGATCGCCTTCATCGGCCAGGCGATCGAGTATGAAGCGCGGCGCCAGATTGAGATCCTGGAGGACGGGGGCGAGATCGAGCAGGAGACGCGCCGGTTCGATCCCAACAAGGGTGAGACGCGCTCGATGCGGTCGAAGGAGGAGGCGCACGACTATCGCTATTTCCCCGACCCCGACCTGTTGCCGCTGGAGTTCAGCCAGGACTTCGTCGACGCGCTGAAGGCGAAGCTGCCGGAGCTGCCGGACCAGAAGAAGGCGCGCTTCGTCGCCGATTTCGGCCTCTCGGCCTATGATGCGAGCGTGCTGGTCGCCGAGCGCGAGAGCGCGCTGTTCTACGAGACGGTGCTCGACAAGCTCGCCAACCACGCCCGCGACGGCAAGATGGCGGCGAACTGGGTGATCAACGAGCTGTTCGGCCGTCTCAACAAAGAAGGCCGGGATATTACGGCCTCGCCCGTCAATGCCGGGCAACTGGCTGCGATCATCGACCTGATCGGCGAGGGTACGATCTCGGGCAAGATCGCCAAGGATCTGTTCGAAATCGTCTGGCAGGAGGGTGGCGATCCCCGCGCGCTGGTCGAAAGCCGCGGCATGAAGCAGGTCACGGATCTCTCTGCGATCGAAAAGGTGGTCGACGACATCATCGCGGCCAATCCCGACAAGGCGGCGCAGGTGAAGGACAAGCCGCAATCGCTCGGCTGGTTCGTCGGCCAGGTCATGAAGGCATCCGGCGGCAAGGCCAACCCGCAGAGCGTCAACGACCTGCTCAAGTCCAAGCTCGGCGTCTAAGCCTCACGCATTCGAACGAGGTGACGGACGCGTTTCGTCACCTCGCTTTCGGTTCTCGCTGCGACGTTCGCGCGCATCCTCGACGGCAAACTTCATCCTGATCGACGGCGATGCGGCGGGGCGAATCGCCGCCGCGCGATTCGCCCGAAACGGCGGCTTGAACGCGCTCCGGCGAGCGCCCGCGCCGTTAAGCATGAAAATATTTTCGTTGCCAAAAATCGCGACTCAGAGTCCGCGAAACGCCTTTGCGAGGCGACCGCACGATTGTCGATGCGCATCGCTGCGTTGGTCGCGCGCGATACGCGCGTGCGAAAAAATACTTGCTGCATAGTGTTTTCGTGCAATCGCATCGTTCGCGAACGTCGGCGATGCGCGCGCTCTGCATGATCGCAAGTGCACGTCGTACGAAGCGCCTGCGTCGCGCCCGCCAAGCGCAGGCGCCTTGCTGCGTCAACACTTCTTTAAGTGAGAAGCTGTTTTTTTCTTCGTGTTGGTGTATTCGGGATGAAGTGCATTCGATCCCCGAGTGCACGCAGCGATTAAAGCCATCTCACACATCGGAGGGCAACATGGCCAAGAAAGCGAAGAAGGCGAAGAAGGCGAAGAGCGCAGTGAAGAAGACTGCGAAGAAGACCCGCAAGGTCGCGAAGAAGAAGAAGTAACTTCGCTTCTGAAGTTGCCGGCTCCAGATAGCCGGCACGTCATCAGCGCCTCCTAGAGGTTCTGGTCGACGATAGAGGGTGTCGGCGAGACATCAGGTCAACGGTCGGACCGTTCTCTTTCGCGGTCCGGCAGAAGAAACGAGTTTTCTTCGTTCGGTGCGGTTCTCCTCAAACGGGCTCCGCAATTTCACGACAGGCCTTCGGGCCAAAGTGGAATCTGGTCCTGACGTGTTCGCCGACGCCCTCGTTCCCTTGAAGCCGGGGCATTGCCGGCATTCCTCTCCCTCACATCGTTGATTTGACCGCGCCGCGTCCGAGCGCGCTTCTGTCATGCCGGCTTGATCGCTTGGCTTGGAGAGGCAAGGCGTCCTGTGGCGTGATCGCGCGCCGTTTCGCCCAGCGGTGTCGCCGCCCGGCTCCGACGGGCCGATCCAGCACGCGCGGCTTGTCGTGGAACGATTGCGGCCGCTGGAATACTCGGTCACCCGCCTGCCACCTTCGCCGCTTCGGCGGCCCGAGACCGCATACCGTGGAAGCCTTGGCGTAGCGAGGGCGCGGGTGACGCCAGTTGAAGAAAAGCAACCACATGACCTGCGCCACCGCGCGCGATGGTTATCGATGTCCTGAAATCCCAGGGTAAACCGAATCTGACGAATGACAGAAGTCCCTGCGAATCATGGACTTCTTGAATTCTCGGCAGAGGAGGCGCGCGCCCGCGTTTACGTCTGCTTCATCGCGATGCTTAAACTGCCATTCAAATTTGCCCGCCATCATCGCCTCCAACAAGCCGGCAAACGGCGACGGGGAAGAGTTGAACAGTGCACGATCCCGTGACGGGTCATGCACATCAGAGGTTGGACGGGAGCCGCGCTCGGGGGACGAGGCGGCATAAGAACAAAGGGGATGCGTGATGTTTCAGGGTACTTTCGATCTGGAGACGGCGACGCCGGTCGATGCGAGCGCGCTGTCGGACGTGCTGTTCGAGCGCGGGATCTATTGGGCGAGCGGCCGCTCCGGCATCGTCGATCTCGTCGCCGCGCACAAATGGTTCAATCTCGCCGCGCTGAAGGGCCGCAAGGACGCCGTGGCGCTGCGCCAGGAAATCGCCGGGCAGATGTCGGAGGCCGAGATCTCCGTCGCGCAGCGTGAGGCGAGAGCCTGGGTCTGCGCGCACTGAGCGTCACTTCGCTTGGGAACCGGACCTTGACCGGGCGGCGCCACCGCGCCGAGGCGGCTTCAGGTCGAGGTTTGCACGGCAAACGAGGCCGGCGCTTTGCCCGCGCAATGCCTGCGCCAGATTTCGTCGAATGCCTTTTCGATATCCCGCGTCATGCGGACAGTATCGAAAAGCGGCCAAGTGGTCCGGCGCGCCGCCAGCTTGCTCCTGAGCGCGACGCGAAGTTCGGAATCGTGCGCGATTCGAAGTGCCAAAGCCTCATATTCCTCCAGCGATCGCGTCACCAGCTCGGGAAGGCCTACGGCGTTCAGGAGACTGGCTGCGACGCGTCCGGCAAAAGTGGTCCCAAGGCACGTCAGGACCGGCAAGCCGGCCCAGAGGGCGTCGCTGGCCCCGGTGTGGGCGTTGTAGGGCAATGTGTCCAGGAACAGATCGGCGACCTGGTGGCGCGCCAAATGCTCCTCAGCAGGGACGCGCGGAGCGAACACGATTCTCTCGGCGACAATCCCCCGCGCAACGGCTTCACGCTTCAGATTCTCCGTGGCGACCGGGTCGCCATCCAGCAGCCAAAGGACGCTTCCGGGGGTCTTGTCGAGCAGCCGCATCCAGACGCCGAACAACGGGGGCGTGATCTTGGGGCTTCTGTTGAACGCGCAGTAGACGAACGCATCGTCCGGCAGTCCGAGCTGGCTCCGGCTCGGTGGATTTGACGGGAGCGGTCGCTTCGCGTCGGTCGCCTGGTAGCTATTGGGAAGATAGATCACCTTCTCGGCGTAATAAGTCTGCTCTGCTTCGGGGATGACGATCCGGTCGGCCATGAGATAGTCGAGATAGGGGGCGCCCATCGTGCCGGGAAAGCCGAGATAGCTGACCTGGATAGGAGCCGGCCGGCGCGCAATGATTTTCGGCCGTGCACCGGCGGTGAAGCCGCCGAGATCGACGAGAACCTCGATCTCGAGCTGGCCGATCAGCTTGACGACGTCCTCGTCGGCGAGATCGCTGACATCTTCAAAACGTTCGAATGCGGCCCTCAAGCGGTTGCGCATCTGGCTGTCGTCGTCGGGCCCGTGGGAGATGGCGGTGACGTCGAAGCGCTCGCGGTCGTGCGCCTCGAAGATTCCGGCCATCAAATACGCGGTGGCATGACTGCGAAAATCGGCCGACATGTACGCGACCCGGAGCCGGGACGCCGGTCTCGGCGTTCCGGGCCTGGCGGCACCCCCGTCGGGGGTCACCTTGGCGACATAGGCCTTCGCGCAGGTCAATTGGCGTGCAGGCGATGAGGAGACATGAAAGAAGGTGAAGGGGTCGACCGGCACGCCTGCCTCGGCAGCGTCTTCCATGGTGGCCTGTTCACGTTCGAAGCTGCTCCAGTCGGCGCGCTTCCGCTTGCAAGCAACGAGGTTGCTCAGCGCAAACGGGAACGTCTTATCAAGTGCGACCGTTCGTTCCAGAGCCACGATCGCTTCGTCGTCTCGCCCCAGCTGGCCAAGAACCTCAGACAACGCGAAATGGTTCTGTGGGTCGGCCGGTGCAAGCTCGATGGCGCGGGCGTAGCTGTCACGCGCTTCCACGAGTCGACCAAGCTGCTGCAACGCGCTGCCTCGGTTGGCGAACGCGGCGCTCGACGGTGCGATCGCAATGGCGCGATCAAACTCGGCTATGGCGTCGCGAAGCTGCTGCCGTGCAATGAGGATCGCTCCGCGATTGAGATGCGCGTCCGCGAAGTTCGGAGCCAGGGCGATTACTTTCGCAAGCCAGACGAGCGCATCGTCCGGCTTGTCCAGCGCGCGCAGCACGTTGGCATAGTTGAAAAGAACGTCGGGATTGCCGGGGTCGACGCGTGCAGCCTTCTTCAGCAAAGGCTCGGCATCCGCAAAATGGCCGCGCTGGGCGTGCAACAGCCCCAGCATATGGAGCGCGACGGCATGCGTTCTGCTTCCCTTCAGAATGGTCGTGTAGGCCCGTTCCGCTTCCGACAGATTGCCCGAACGGTGCGCCGCAATTGCCTGGTCCAGAATAGCTGACGGATGGAGTGAGGAGGGGGCCGAGGCTCCCTTGTTGCGGCCTTGTTGCGACATGCAATGGGTTCTCGACCCGACGTAGGGGGGTCTGTGCTCGGGCGAAATGGTGCAAAAACTCTAGTCACCTTTGCCGGCGAGAACAACGGCCGCGCCGCCTGCGCTCATTCGCACGGGCGGACGCGCTTGCGCTGGAGCAAGTTTCCTCTTCATGGCGTCGCCTAGAATCCGACGTCATGAGCAACCAGGCTACGAATGGACGATGGCTGCCGATTCAGATCGCTCCCGACGAGTGCGACCTGGAACTCGGGCGTCTGCACAAAACAGGTATTGTGCCATGGTCCTTTCCATGCCGGCGTAAGGGCGGCATCTGGTTCAATGTTTGGGCCGATGAGGCCGTGCTGATAGCGCCCTCGCATTGGCGGGTCTGGCGATCCGGCATTTAGGTGGGGGCTCACATATATAAGGAGCGCGCGAATCGCGCGGGCTCGCCGCCCTCATCCTTGTGCGGAACTTTCGCACCGGCGTCGCCCATCGCCTTCCGCTGGACGCGCGCAGGGACCTTGATTCTGCTTCCGGGGATTCTGCTGCCGGGTGGCGGAGAGGGAGGGATTCGAACCCTCGATACAGCTTGAGACCGTATGACGCTTTAGCAAAGCGTTGCCTTCAGCCACTCGGCCACCTCTCCGGTGCGAGCCTTATGCATCTATTTGCTCGGGCTGGTCAATTTGGAAGCGCGTGTTTTAGCTCGAATATTCCCAGCGATTTGCGAAACGAGACGGGTTTGCGCTCGGATCAGGGCGTGGCGCTGAATTTTCGAGGAAATTCAAAGGTGCAAAGAAGGACTAGCACCTCTGCGTCCTCGCTCGCCGAGCTGTCCGGCCCGATTATCCCGCCAGCGTGACTTCCATATAGAGAGTGATGGCGAGCCCCGGACGGCGGAGGTACTTGCAGGCTGCCTGCGTCAGATTGCGCGACGGGGAGGCGGTCGATGCCTGCCCATTGAGTCTCCTTCTGATTCCACGATTCGAGCGCCTCAAAGCTGGCTCAAGCCGAGCTCTCGCGCGCGGCGCCTCATGTGCGGAACTTTGATGGCATTTGGAACCGCTCCGAAAACATCAATATAAACAATGCGTTACGAGAGCGGTTTGATCACATCTGCGTGTTATTTGTGCAACACCCGTTGGAAAACACGCTGCACCGGCCCGTTTCGGAGCGTTCTCTTGTTGTGTGTGCAAGGACGTTCGGTAATTGTGACTGAGCGACGGAGGGGGGCATCCCGAGGTCGTCCCGTTTAGGTCATTCGCTTAAGTCCCTCGCGTTCATGCGGGTGTGTCCGAAGACGCGAAGGGGCCGAAAGCGGTGATTTAGAGGGGGTTGGGGAATTGGCCGTCCGGTCAGTGACCTTCCCTGAAGAGCAACTTGGAGGTTTAACATGAAGTTGGTTAAGAGCCTTTTGCTCGGCTCAGCGGCGGGTCTGATCGCCGTGGGCGGAGCTCAGGCAGCCGATCTCCCCGTGAAGGCCAAGGCGGTCGAGTACGTGAAGATCTGCTCCCTGTACGGTGCTGGATTCTACTACATCCCGGGCACCGACACCTGCATCAAGTTCGGCGGCTATCTGCGTGCCGACATGCTGTTTAACACGAACAGCGACTACGGCATTGGCCAGGGTGCTCCCGGCGGCGCCAACAACCGTCTGGACAACTACTACCAGACCCGCGCTCGTTTGGACTTCACCATCGATACCCGCACGGCAACCGAGTACGGCGTGGTCCGCACCTACGCCGATACGGTTTTCAGCTGGGATGCCACGTCGGTGACCGGCAGCGCCCCGTCTGCCTTCTCGACCGGTTCGGCTTCGCTCGGCCTCTACCATGCGTTCATCCAGTTCGCTGGTTTCACCTTCGGCCGCACCGTCTCGATCTTCGACGCACCGTGGCAGAGCTATCCGGCTGGCGGTCCCGACTTCCTTCCGGGCGGCAGCAACAACGTCACCGGTGTGAACCAGGTCGCCTACACGGCTGATTTCGGCCAGGGCATCACGGGTTCGGTCGCGTTGCAGGATATGACGACCGCCGCTGGCGGCCAGTCCAACCTCTGGAACGCGAGCGTGACGGGCGTTGCCGGTGCAGTGGGTGGCTTCGCCACGACTGCAGCTGCGGGCGCTGCCTTCATCCAGGGCATCTACGGTGTCAACGATTGGGGTGGCACGCGCATGCCCGACATCGTCGGTCAGGTTCGTGTCGATCAGGCTTGGGGTCTGTTCCAGATCTCGGCGGCGGCGCACGAACTCCACTCGGCTTATTACGGTACGACGGAGCTCACGGGTCATCCGTCTGACAAGTGGGGCTGGGCGGTGCAGGGTGCCTTGTCGATCAAGAACATCCCGACCGGCGCGGGTGACTCGATCAACTTGCAGGCGGTCTATACCGACGGTGCTTCGCGGTACAACTTCCAGAGCCTGTTCCCGCAGACCATCTTCATCTACGGCGGCAGCGGCATCGCTTATCAGAGCATCGGCTTCGCCGGTATCGCTGATGGCGTGTTCGGTTCCGGTCTCGGTATCGAGACCGTCAAGACCTGGGGCTTCCGCGGTGGTTATACCCACAACTGGTCCCCGAACTGGGCGTCGGGCATCTACGGTGCTTATGCTTCGCTCCGCTACGGCGATCAAAGCAAGGCTCTGATCTGCGCCAACTTCGCTGCTGCTCTGGCCCCCGCCGCTGGCTCGACCTGTAACCCCGACTTCAACCTTGCGGTTATCGGCGGCAACTTGGTCTGGACTCCGGTCAAGGGTCTCGCCTTCACGGCTGACGTGAGCTACGTCTGGCTCGACCAGAAGCACTCTGGCGTTGTCACGGGCGCCAACACGGCCAACCTGGCCGTTGCCAAGCCCGCAGCCACCTACGAGCTGAAGGATCAGGGCAACCTGCAGATGCTCCTGCGCGCTCAGCGCAACTTCTAAGATCGACCCTAGGTTGATCCATGAACCCCGGCAGGAAACTGCCGGGGTTTTTCTTTGGAGCGTAGCGCTTCGCCTAACGTGCGGACCTTGTTGGCTCGCAAGCTGGAATGTCGGCAAAGTGCTATCAAACTACCATCTCAGGCCCTTCCACTCCTTGAAGGCATAGGTCGGGTTGAGACCGCAGGCATCGATTGTGCCCGACGTGGTCGCCATGCACTGGCTGTAATTGGACAACTGGCAGTTGCCAGGATTCTCCCAACGCCGTTCTTGCAGGCAATAGCGATCCTGGATGCCGGTTACCTGTGGCTGGGCAGGATGGCGGTTCTTGCCGAAGGGGGGAGCCGCCGGTCGCGAGGCCCGACGAGATCACGGCTGCGAACAGGAACGCACCGACCACGCGCAGCGTGACACGTTCCCAGCTTTGTGAGGCATAAGCTAACCGGTGCGTGGGAACGCTTGGTCCAATTCTATCGTCAGGTCGCTGGTGCCGTCGACGAATCCTGCCGAGCCCTGCCCAGCAACCAGGCTCTGATTCTATCGGGCCATCGACGCCCGTTACTGCACGCTGACGGCGCCGCGGCGCAGATCGGCTTCGATCTGCAAGCGGGTGCCGCCGCCGAAACGGGCGCGGTAGACTTGAAGGTTTTCCATGATCCGCTGCACATAGTTGCGCGTCTCGGAGAACGGAATCAGCTCGACCCAGTCGACCGCGTCGACCTTGGGGTCGCGCGGATCGCCGTAACGCTCGACCCACTTCTTCACGCTGCCGCGGCCGGCATTGTAGGCGGCGAAGGTCATGATGTAGGAGCCGCGATAATCCTCGAGCAGTCCGCCGAGCTCGGCCGAGCCGAGCGTGGCGTTGTAGACGGAGTCGTTCTTCAGCCGCGCGAGGTCGTAGGTTGCGCCGTGGCGCTTGCAGACGTAGCGGGCGGCATCCGGCGTCACCTGCATCAGCCCGTAGGCCTGCGCCGGCGAGACCACCGACGGGTTAAACGCGCTCTCCTGCCGCGCAATCGCATAGATGATGCTGCGTTCGACCTCGGGGCCGATCGGCGTGAACTGAGGGATGCCGTTGACGGGGTAGGCGTAGAAGTCGAACGGGAGGCCGCGGTTGAGCGCGGCCTTGCCGAGCAGCAGCATGCCGCGCGCGTCGCTGTAGCGCTGGGTGAGCTCGCCGAGGCCCGCGAGCGCCTCGGGATCGCCGTTCTCGCCCATGTCGGCGAGCAGCGGTATCGCGAACTCGCGCTCGTCCAGCTCGTAGAGCAGTTGCGCGGCGCGCACGATCTCGAGCCGCTCGGCGCCGCGACCGCGCGGCTGGCTGTTGAGCTCGATCTGCGGCAGGCCGAGCTTTGCGCGCGCGAGCTGGCCGTAATAGCTGGTCGATTGCTCGGCCGCCCGCGCATAGGCATTGCGTGCCTCCTGCTGGCGGCCCATCGCCTCGGCAGCGCGGCCCTGCCAATAGCCGGCACGCGCCAGCGCGGTGGGATTGACGCTGCCGACGCCGATGCGAGCAAAATGCTGGGCGGCGGTCGCGGGATCGTTGAGGAAGCGCAGCGCGATCCAGCCGGCGGTGAACTCCTGCTCGGTCTTGTAGATGTCGCGCGAGGGCAGGGCGGCGTCGCGCGCGATCAGATAGGCGCTGCGGAATTCCTCGGTGTCGATCATCTTGCGGGCCAGGAGGCGCCGCTCGATCCACCATTCATCGAGATTGTGGAGGCGACCCGGATCCTTCGGCGCCGACAGCATCAGCTGGGCGGCTTCAGTGAACTTCTCCTCGCGGCGCAGCAGCTGGATCTTGCTGAAGATGAAGCCGGGATCGCCGTGCAGCTCGCGCGGCACGGCATCGAGCAGCGCCCGCGCGTTCGGCGCTTTCTTGACCGCGGCGATGCGGGCCTTGGCGAGCGCGACATAGCCGGCGCCGAGACGCTTGGCGGCGCGTAGCGCCGCCTCGTTCTCGCTGCCGTAGAGCAGGTTGTCCATCCGCGCTTTCTGGTCGCCCGGCGTGAGCAGGGCGCCGAACTGGTCGAGCGCGTTGTTCTCGGTGTCCTCCGACATCGGATCGGCGCGCCAGGCGTCCCGCACCAGCCGCTCGGCATTGGCGCGGTCGCCGCGCGCCAGCATCGCCCTGGCGAGTGTGAAGCGTCCCTTGGCGGAGATCGGCGACTCGTTCTCGAACCACGACCACGCGACCGACTCGTCGCGCCTGTCGTCCCACATCGCGGCCTCGAGCCGCCGGCGCAGGAAGGTCTGCGACGGCCAGCTCGGATTGGCTGAGAGGAAGGCGCGATAGCGTTCCACGGTCGCGCCGTTGTCCTCGCTGCGCAGGATGATCCATTCGGCGAGCTTTCGCGCGACCGGATCGGAGATGCCGGCCGCGGCATTGGTGGCGTCGCCGGCCTTGCGCTTACGCACGAGCTCGATGACGCTCTCCAGGGTGTCCTTGTCAGCCTGCGACGTCGACGATGTCGCAGCGACGGCGGCCGGGATGACCGGCTTGCGCGGCGCTGCATGCTGGCGTGTTGCAGGCGCCAGTATGGGAGCTGCGGCCGGTCTGGCTGGGGCCGGCGCAGTTGGTTTGACGGTGGCAGTCACGGCCGGGGCGGGGGCTGCCTTGGGCGGCGCGCCGCTCGCAGTCGGCGCTGCCTTTGGCGCGGAAGCAGGTGCCGTGGCAACGGGAGCGGTGGCCGCAGGCTTGGGTTTGTCTTTGGGCTTGTCCTTCGCCGGTTCCTTGCTGGCGTTCTTGCCGGCGTCCGGCTTCTTCGCGGCGTCCTTGGCGGGGGTGCCAGGCGTACCCTTGCTTGCGGCCTTCGCGGCGTCCTTGCCGGTTCCCTTGGCCGTATCCTTCGCCGTTTCCTTGGTTGATCCTTTGGCCGAGCCATTCGCGGCGTCCTTGGCTGCTGGCTTGGCGGGATCCTTGGTCTCCGCGGCCGTCTCGTTGGACTTGGCGAATGCGGCGCAGTCCATCGACAGCCCGGCCATCAGGCACAATGCCATACTCAGGGATCGCCACGCGGCAGATGCAAAGGAGGTCACGGCGTTTCGTCGCCCCGAATCAGTGAAGTGGCTCAAGACCTAGCTGAATTTGCTTGAATATGCGGAGAAAATACCAACAGCCGCTTACCTCGGGCCGATTTGCACCAGCACCGCGGCAAAATCGCGGCCTAAACCCAGCCTGGCACCGACCCCGGGTCTTTTACCGGCCGGATAGACCCGATATGAAGGGGGCTTGCTCAAGAGATCGCCGCGTACGGAGGAAGTCCATGGCAGCCAAGACGAAATTCCGAGGGTCGTTCACCGCCTTGGTCACCCCGTTCAAGAACGGCTCGCTCGACGAGGCGGCATTCCGCTCCCTGGTCAATTGGCAGATCTCCGAGGGCACCAATGGCCTCGTTCCGGTCGGCACTACGGGCGAGAGCCCGACGCTCAGCCATGACGAGCACAAGAAGGTCGTGGAATGGTGCATCGCTGAAGCCAAGGGCCGCGTGCCCGTCATCGCCGGCGCCGGCTCCAACTCGACCAAGGAGGCGATCGAGCTCTCCCAGCACGCCGAAAAGGCGGGCGCGGACGCCGTGCTGATCGTCACGCCCTATTACAACAAGCCGACGCAAGAAGGCATGTACCAGCACTTCAAGGCGATCAACGATGCGATCGGCATTCCGATCATCATCTACAACATCCCACCGCGCTCGGTGATCGACATGTCGGTCGACACCATGAAGCGGCTGTGGGAGCTGAAGAACATCGCCGGGGTCAAGGACGCCACCGCCAGCATGGTCCGCGTGTCGCAGCAGCGCGCGGCGATGGGCGAGGACTTCAACCAGCTCTCGGGCGAGGACGCCACCATCATCGGCTACATGGCCCATGGCGGCCATGGCTGCATCTCGGTGACCTCGAACGTCGCGCCGCGCCTGTGCTCGGAGTTCCACGCCGCCTGGCAGAAGGGCGACACCAAGGCGGCGCTCGCGATCCACGACAAGCTGATGCCGCTGCACAACAACCTCTTCATCGAGAGCAATCCGGCGCCGATCAAGCACGCGATGTCGCTGCTCGGCAAGCTGGACGAGACGCTGCGGCTGCCGATGGTTCCGGTGTCCGAGCCGACGCGGGTTGCGGTGCGCAGCGCGATGGTTCACGCCGGCCTGGTCAACTGACGCATTACCGTTCGGGGGAGCCTTTCATGAGCGTGGAGGAAAAGGGCGCGCGGATGCTCAAGGAGTTCCGCGAGTTCGCCATGAAGGGCAACGTCGTCGATCTCGCGGTCGGCGTCATCATCGGCGCGGCCTTCGGCGGGATCGTCACCTCGCTGGTCGGTGACGTCATCATGCCGATCGTCGGCGCGGTCACCGGTGGCCTCGACTTCTCGAACTACTTCATTCCCTTGTCGAAGGCGGTCACCGCCACCAACTTGGCGGATGCGAAAAAGCAAGGCGCCGTCCTTGCTTACGGCAGCTTCCTGACGCTGACGATCAACTTCATCATCGTCGCCTTCGTGCTGTTCTTGGTGATCCGCGCCATTAACACCTTGAAGCGCAGGGAGGAGGCGGCACCCGCTGCTCCGCCCAAACCGACGGCCGAGGTCGAGTTGCTGACCGAGATCCGCGATCTCCTGAAGAAGTGACGCGCCCACTTCATCCGAACTGTTAGAATCCGAGCGCATCTCGATCAGGTTTGCCCGTCATGGCCGATAAGAACGAACGTCCGATCAAGGTGATGGCGGAAAATCGCAAGGCGCGTTTCAACTACGCCATCGAGGACACGATCGAGGCGGGCATTGCGCTGACCGGCACCGAGGTCAAGTCGATCCGCAACGGCAAGAGCACGATCGCGGAATCATATGCCGATTCGAAGAACGGCGAGATCTGGCTGATCAACGCCACCATTCCCGAATACCTGCAAGGCAACCGCTTCAACCACGAGCCCAAGCGGCCGCGAAAGCTGCTGCTCCACCGCCGCCAGATCAACAAGCTGATCGGCGCGGTCGACCGCGAGGGCATGACGCTGATCCCGCTCAAGCTTTACTTCAACGAGCGCGGCCGGGCCAAGCTGCAGCTGGCGGTTGCGAAGGGCAAGAAGCTGCACGACAAGCGCGAGTCCGAGAAGAAGCGCGACTGGAGCCGGGAGAAGGGCCGGCTGCTGCGGGCGAGGGGATGACGAGATGAATCAACGGAACCTGCTCGAGGTCGACTGGAGCCAGATTCCCGCGCCTTCCGACGATGGCGCCGCCGCGCATCTCGAAGGCATGACGTTGCCGCCGATTGGCCTGCTCGCGACCGACGACACATCGGTCACCCTGTCGGCTTTGCGCGGCCGCACCGTGGTGTTCGCCTATCCCCGCACCGGCGAGCCCGGCAAGATCGCGCTGGTCGACGATTGGGACATGATCCCCGGAGCGCGCGGCTGCACGCCCCAGACCTGCGCCTTTCGCGATCTCTACGCCGAGCTGAAGGCCGCCGGCGCCGCGCATGTGTTCGGCCTCTCGACCCAGAGCAACGACTATCAGATCGAGATGGCGTCGCGCCTGCATCTGCCGTTCCCGGTGCTTTCGGACGAGAAGCTGGCGCTGACGCGCGCCTTGAACTTGCCGACCATGGAGGTCGCGGGCCTGACGCTGATCAAGCGCCTCGCGCTTGTTATCGACGACGCCAGGATCACGCACGTGTTCTATCCGGTGTTTCCGCCCGACCGGAACGCCGGCGACGTGCTGGCCTGGCTCAAGGCAAATCCCGTCAATAAGGCGCGATGCGATTAGGATGAATCGTCATCGCGCTTTAGCTTATTGTTTGAGCATGATCTTTTCGGAAAACCGCTACGCACTTTTCCGGATCATGCTCTAGCTAATCGAGATCCGCCTTCACCTTCGCGAACACGGATCTGAACATGTCTGGCGTCAGCACGCCGGTGTTCGTGTTGTAGCGGGAGCAGTGATAGCTGTCGTAGAGCCTGAACGCGCCGGCCTGATGCACCGCGCCGTGGCCGAAGGGGGCTTGCGAGGCCTTCAAATTCAGCGGCTTGAGCACGCTGTCGTGCGCAATTCGCCCGAGCGCGACGATCGCGCGCAGCTTCGGCATCGTCGCCAGATTGGCCACGAGAAACTGGCGGCAGGTGTTGATCTCGATCGGCAGCGGCTTGTTCTGCGGCGGCACGCAATGCACGGCATTGGCGATCCGGCAGTCGACGAGTTTCAGGCCGTCGTCGGGACGCGCCTGATAGGTGCCCCTCGCAAAGCCGTATTCGATCAGCGTGGCATAGAGCAGGTCGCCGGCATAATCGCCCGTGAACGGCCGCCCCGTGCGGTTGGCGCCCTGCATTCCCGGGGCGAGGCCCACGATCAGGAGGCGGGCCTTGATGTCGCCGAAGGGCGCAACCGGCGCATTGTGCCACGAGGGCTCGCGCGCGCGGTTCGCCTCGCGGAAGGCGACCAGGCGCGGGCAGAGCGGGCAGTCACGGTCGGGAACGATTGTGAGAGGCTGGCGGCTTGACCGGGCCGCCTCACTCCTCGAAGTCGTCATCGCCCCTCGGCGCCGTCGTGGTCGCGCGCTGGAGGAATTGCGGGGCGTGGTGGCGTTCACCACGCTCGCCGCGGTCACGCGGGGCGGGGCGCTCGGACGGATCGCGGCCGAGCTTGGATTGCAGCTCGACGAGGTCGGTGAAGACGTCGGCCTGGCGGCGCAGCTCGTCGGCGATCATCGGCGGCTGGCTGGCGATGGTGGAGACCACCGTGACCCGCACGCCGCGGCGCTGGACGGCCTCGACCAGGGAGCGGAAGTCGCCGTCACCCGAGAACAGCACCATCTGGTCGATGTGCTCGGCGAGCTCCATGGCGTCGACGGCGAGCTCGATGTCCATGTTGCCCTTCACCTTGCGGCGGCCGGAGGCGTCGATGAATTCCTTGGTCGCCTTGGTGACGACCGTGTAGCCGTTGTAGTCCAGCCAGTCGATCAGCGGGCGGATCGAGGAGTATTCCTGGTCCTCGATGATGGCGGTGTAATAGAACGCCCGCAATAACGTCCCGCGGCTCTGAAACTCCTTCAGCAGGCGCTTGTAGTCGATGTCGAAGCCGAGGGTTTTCGCCGTCGCGTAGAGATTGGCCCCGTCGATGAAGAGCGCGATCTTGTTGGTAGGAGAAGGTGACATTCAGTTTGCTCGCGTAGCGTTCGTGATTGATCGTTTTTTGTTGGCGCGGCGACAACAGGCCGCGCAGTTCTAGAGTGCCGCAGAAACCCGTCGAAACCGCAAATCCGGAGAAGTCGGGGCAATCAAGGTATAGTTATGGCGGACTTGCATACACCCCGGGGCCGCCCCCAACGGCAGCCCGGAAAACCACCCGTCCCAGCCCCAATGTGGGGGTAGCAGAGCGGTTTGGCGAGGCCAAATCACAAAATGGTCTTGCGAAACCGTCCCGGCCCCTATAACTAGCCCCAATCATCCACATATTTCGTCCCACCCACAACGGAGCGACAGTCCATGGCTCGCGTCACCGTAGAAGATTGTATCGACAAGGTCGACAACCGGTTTGACTTGGTCCTGCTGGCCGCCCACCGTGCCCGCATGATTTCATCCGGTTCACAACTAACGGTTGACCGCGATAACGACAAGAACCCTGTTGTGTCTTTGCGTGAAATTGCCGAGACGACGATCTCGCCGGAGGACCTCCGCGAGGAGCTGGTCCACTCGTTGCAGAAGTTCGTCGAGGTGGACGAGCCCGAGCCGGATACAGTGCCGCTGATCGGTTCCGCGGGGGCAAGCGTCGATGCCGACGACACCGAGGTCGCCGTGGAGCGCATGACCGAGGAGGAGCTGCTGAAGGGCCTGGAAGGCCTCGCGCCTCCCGAGGAGCAGCCCGAGGAAGACGAGTAATTCCTCCATCGCGATCATCTTCTTCTTGTGATCATATCAAAGGCCCGAACGATCGTTCGGGCCTTTGCTTTTGTTGGCCTTTTCGTGGTTACCATAGCGCTGCGGTCGGTGCTTGGCCCTGTCACTGAATTGATCGGACACGAGCGCGATCGGAGTTAGGATGTATGCAGCGGGCCGGTTCAAGCCCGTTTGAAGGCAGGACGGCATGGTATATCGGCGCCGCAGATCCACGCAGATGCAGGCCGCAACCGAATCGGTTGCCGTGGCCCCGACTGCGCCGGTCGCGCGCCCCGCCAGGCCTCGCGCCCGGATGATGCGTCAATATGACCTCGTCGAGCGCGTCAGGTCCTACAATCCCAACACCAATGAAGACCTGCTGAACCGTGCCTACGTCTACGCCATGAAGGCCCACGGCTCGCAGACCCGCGCCTCGGGCGATCCGTATTTCTCGCATCCGCTCGAGGTGGCTGCGATTCTCACCGACCTCAAGCTCGACGACGCCACCATCGTGGCCGCGCTGCTGCACGACACGATCGAGGACACCGAGGCAACGCGGGCCGAGATCGATCAGATCTTCGGCTCGGAGATCGGCGCGCTGGTCGATGGCCTGACCAAGCTGAAGCGGCTGGAGCTGGTGTCGCGGGAGGCTAAGCAGGCCGAGAATCTGCGCAAATTGTTGCTGGCCATTGCCGACGATGTCCGCGTGCTTCTGGTCAAGCTCGCCGACCGTCTGCACAACATGCGCACGCTGGACTTCGTGCCGACGGAATCGCGCCGGCGCATCGCCGAGGAGACGCTCGACATCTATGCGCCGCTGGCGGGGCGCATGGGCATGCAGGAAATGCGCGAGGAGCTGGAGGATCTGTCCTTCCGCACCCTCGATCCCGAAGCCTATTCGGTGGTGATGCAGCGGCTCGACGCGCTGGCTGAGCGCAACCGCAACCTGATCGGCGAGATCGAGGACCAGCTCTCCAACAATCTGCGCCACCGGGGCTTGGGGGCGCGAGTCTATGGCCGGCGCAAGAAGCCGTTCTCGATCTGGACCAAGATGGAGCGCAAGTCGGTCGGCTTCGAGCAATTGTCCGACATCTTCGGCTTCCGCCTCGTCGTCAGCGACGTCGAGGCCTGCTATCGTGCGCTCGGGATCGTCCACACCACCTGGCCGGTCGTGCCCGGACGTTTCAAGGACTATATCTCGACGCCGAAGCAGAACGACTACCGCTCGATCCACACCACGGTGATCGGCCCCGGCAACCAGCGCGTCGAGCTGCAGATCCGCACCGAGGCGATGGACCAGATCGCCGAGCGCGGCATCGCCGCGCATGTCTTCTACAAGGAGGGCGTGGGTTCGCCGACCGAATTCCTCAAGCGCGAGTCCAACGCGTTCGCCTGGCTGCGCCACACCATCGGCATCCTCTCGGAAAGCGCGAACCCGGAGGAATTCCTCGAGCACACCAAGCTCGAGCTGTTCCACGACCAGGTGTTCTGCTTCACCCCGAAGGGCAAGCTGATCGCGCTGCCGCGCCATGCCAACGTGATCGACTTCGCCTATGCGGTGCATACCGACGTCGGCAACAGCGCGGTGGGCTGCAAGATCAACGGCAAATTCGCGCCGCTGTCCTCGGAGCTTCAGAACGGCGACGAGGTCGAGGTGCTGACCTCGGAGGCGCAGTCCGCGCCGCCCTCGGCCTGGGAAACGCTCGCCGTCACCGGCAAGGCGCGTGCCGCGATCCGCCGCGCCACGCGCACCGCGGTGCGCGACCAATATGTCGGGCTCGGCCGGCGCATCGTCGAGCGCCTGTTCGAGCGCGCCAAGATTGAATACGCCGACGACAAGCTCAAGGGCGCGCTGCCGCGGCTCGCGCGCACATCGATCGAGGACGTCATGGCGGCGGTCGGGCGCGGCGAGATCAAGGCCTCCCATGTCGCGCGTGCGATGTACCCGGATTACAAGGAGGAGCGCATCGCGCGCTACGGCGTCAAGAAGGGCCTTGCCGCCAAGCTCAAGGAGAAGGGGGTCTCCGAACAGTCGCGCAGCCCGGTCGCGATCCCGATCCGCGGCATCAATTCCGACCTTCCGGTGAAGTTCGCGCCGAACGGCGGCGCCGTCCCCGGCGATCGCATTGTCGGCATCGTCACGCCGGGCGAGGGCATCACGATCTATCCGATCCAGGCGCCGGCCCTGAAGGATTTCGAGGAGGAGCCGGAGCGCTGGCTCGACGTCCGCTGGGACATCGAGGATTCCGCGCCGCAGCGCTTCCCGGCCCGCATCAAGGTCGAGAACGTCAATGAGCCCGGCGCGCTGGCGCAGATCGCGACCGTGATCGCCGAGCACGACGGCAACATCGACAACATCAGCATGCAGCGCCGCTCGCCCGATTTCACGGAGACGACAATCGATCTCGAAGTCTACGACTTGAAGCACCTCAGCGCGATCCTGGCCCAGCTGCGCGCGAAGGCGGTCGTCGCCAAAGTCGAACGTGTTAATGGATAGGCGCATCTCGCATGCGCCGTTCCCTCTGATTTCGCGAGTTCTGAAATGCCCGCACCTCCGCTCCGCCTCGGCGTCAATATCGATCACGTCGCAACCGTGCGTAACGCGCGCGGCGGCCGCCATCCCGATCCGGTGCGCGCCGCGCTGCTCGCGATCGAGGCCGGCGCCGACGGCATCACCGCACATTTGCGCGAGGACCGCCGGCACATCCGCGACGAGGACATGGCGCGCCTGAAGGCGGAGATCTCCAAGCCGCTCAATTTCGAGATGGCCGCGACGGACGACATGATGCGGATCTCGCTCGCCACCAAGCCGCACGCGGTGTGCCTGGTGCCGGAGCGGCGCCAGGAGGTAACGACCGAAGGCGGGTTGGACGTGGTCGGCCAGCGCAGCGCGCTCGCGCCCTATATCGCGCGGCTGAGCGAGGCCGGCATCCGCGTCTCGCTGTTCATTGCGGCCGATCCCGCCCAGATCGAGATGGCGGCACGGCTGCGCGCCCCTGTGATCGAGATCCACACCGGTGCCTGGTGCGATGCCGTCGTCGATGGCCACACTGACAAGGCCGAGGCTGAATGGCAGCGGATCGTGGCCGGGGTGAAGCTGGCGAAGGACGCGGGACTCGAGGTTCACGCCGGCCACGGGCTGGACTATGCGACGGCGGAGAAGATCGCGAGCTTGCCCGAAATCATGGAGCTGAACATCGGCTATTACATGATCGGCGAGGCGCTGTTCGTGGGGCTGGCCGAGACCGTGCGCAGCATGCGCGCGGCGATGGATCGTGGCCGGAGCCGGGCATGATCATCGGCATCGGCTCCGACCTGATCGACATCACCCGCGTCGCCAAGGTGATCGAGCGCCACGGCGAGCGTTTTCTCGACCGCATCTTCACCGCGGCCGAGCGTGCCAAGGCGGAACGGCGCGCCAAGAACGAGAAGATGGTGGTGGCGACCTACGCCAAGCGCTTCGCCGCCAAGGAGGCCTGCTCCAAGGCACTCGGCACCGGCATCAGGCGCGGCGTCTGGTGGCGCGACATGGGGGTGGTCAACCTGCCGGGCGGGCGGCCGACCATGCAGCTGACCGGCGGCGCGCTGGCCCGGCTCCAGGCCCTGACACCGGAGGGGTTCGAGGCGCGGATCGACCTTTCGATCACCGACGACTGGCCGCTGGCGCAGGCTTTTGTCGTCATTTCCGCCGTCCCGCTGCCGAAACCTTGACCGCGGCTCGGGCGTTTTGTGATTTTCTTTATAAATCAATATCTTAATCAGTTTTGATGCGATCCTTGATTGCGTGGCCTCCGACAACCGTCTAAAAGTCCGCGAACGCAAATCAGCCTGGGCGAATTCGGCTTTACGCCGGAATTGGCCCTCACTATCAGAATCAGGACAATCTCCTTGCGCCGCGAACCGGTGGGCCGTTCGCGGGAGGAGGGCGCTCTATGATCGCCGGCCGGAATTGAGAGAGCAATGAGCGTGACTTCGGGAACGAAAACTGAGAGCGGCGTCGGCGAAACGATCCGAGTCGTCATTCATGCTCTCCTGATCGCGCTCGTGATCCGCACCTTCCTGTTTCAGCCCTTCAACATCCCGTCCGGCTCGATGAAGGCGACGCTGCTGGTCGGCGACTATCTGTTCGTCTCGAAATATTCCTACGGCTACAGCCATTACTCGATTCCATTCTCGCCGCCGCTGTTCTCGGGACGGATCTGGGGCTCGGACCCCGCTCGTGGCGACATCGTCGTGTTTCGCCTGCCGAAGGACGATTCCACCGACTACATCAAGCGCGTGATCGGCCTTCCCGGCGACCGTGTCCAGATGCGGGACGGGCTGCTCTACATCAACGATACGCCCGTCGAGCGGCAGCGCATGAGCGAATATGTCGGCGAGG
The DNA here is from genome assembly GCF_020194135.1 of Bradyrhizobium sp. BRP23. Classification (NCBI taxonomy): domain Bacteria; kingdom Pseudomonadati; phylum Pseudomonadota; class Alphaproteobacteria; order Hyphomicrobiales; family Nitrobacteraceae; genus Bradyrhizobium; species Bradyrhizobium sp. BRP23. Next base: position 715,769 of record NZ_JADYVW010000002.1, read on the forward strand.
ACCCTTGCGGCTCGGAAGGCGGCGGCATCTCCCGGGTGAAGCGCTGGAAGGAGACGCTGCCGAACGGCGTGTCCTATGAGACGCTGGACTGCGCCGACAACGGCTACATGGACAACACCAACGTCTACACCGTCCCGGCCGGCCACTTCTTCATGATGGGTGACAACCGCGACAACTCCACCGATAGCCGCTTTCTCGGCCAGGTCGGCTACGTCCCGCAGGAGCACTTGATCGGCCGCGCCCAGATGATCTTCTTCTCCATCGCTGAAGGCGAGCACGCCTGGATGCTCTGGCGCTGGCCGTGGGCGGTGCGCTGGAATCGGTTCTTCAAAATCGTCCGATGAAAGACGAAGCCAAGGACATCGCGATCCAACCGACCGAGGTGCAAGCCGCTCCCGAGGGCGATGCTGCGGCGAAGGCGCCTGCCAAGAAGAAACGGCCGCGGAGCAGCAAGGCCAAGGGCACGAATGCCAACGCGGCGCTCGAGGCGCGGATCGGCCACAGCTTCGCCGATCCAAATATGCTGATGCAGGCGATCACGCATGTCTCGGCCCTGAAGTCCGGGCGCAAGCGAGGCGACAGCTATCAGCGGCTGGAATTCCTCGGCGACCACGTGCTCGGGCTCGTCGTCTCCGACATGCTCTATCACGCCTTCCCGAACGCCGATGAGGGCGAGCTGTCCAAGCGGCTTGCCGAGCTCGTGCGCAAGGAGAGCTGCGCGGACGTCGCCAAGTCGCTCGGTCTCGTCGACGACATCAAGCTGGGCTCGGTCGGCTCCAGTGCCGATGCCCGCCTGCGCAAATCCATCCTCGGCGACATCTGCGAGGCCGTGATCGGCGCCATCTACCTCGACGGCGGCCATGCGGCGGCAGCCGAATTCGTCAAGCGCAACTGGACCGAGCGGATGCACAAGCCGCGCCGGCCCTTGCGCGATCCCAAGACCGTGCTGCAGGAATGGGCGCAAGGCAAGGGACTGCCGACGCCTGTCTATCGCGAGGTCGAGCGCACTGGCCCGCATCACGATCCGCAGTTCCGTGTCGCCGTCGATCTGCCGGGCCTGGCCCCGGCCGAGGGTGTCGGCGGCAGCAAGCGCGCGGCAGAGAAAGTGGCAGCCTCAGTGATGATCGAACGCGAAGGCGTCGGCGGCAGCAATGACGGTTGAAGCAAGCGGCGGGGCACCCGGCGCGACGCGCTGCGGCTTCGTCGCGCTGATCGGCGCGCCGAATGTCGGCAAGTCGACGCTGGTCAACGCGCTGGTCGGCGCCAAGGTCACGATCGTCTCGCGCAAGGTGCAAACCACGCGCGCGCTGATCCGCGGTATCGTCATCGAGAACAACGCGCAAATTATCCTTGTCGACACGCCCGGCATCTTCTCGCCCAAGCGCCGGCTCGACCGCGCCATGGTCTCGACCGCCTGGAGCGGGGCGCATGATGCCGATCTGGTCTGCGTGCTGCTCGATGCCAAAACGGGCATCGACGAGGAGGCGGAGGCGATCCTCGCCAAGGCCGCCAGCGTCAATCACGACAAGATTCTCGTCATCAACAAGGTCGACCTGGTCCAGCGCGAGAAGCTGCTGGCGCTGGCGCGGGCCGCCAACGAGCGCATGGCGTTCGCAAGGACCTTCATGATCTCGGCGATCTCGGGCGATGGCGTCGACGACATCCGCAAGACGCTCGCGGACATGGTGCCGCCGGGTCCGTTCCTCTACCCCGAGGACCAGATGTCGGACGCGCCGATGCGGCAGCTGGCTGCCGAGATCACCCGCGAGAAGATCTATCAGAAGCTGCACCAGGAATTGCCCTACCAGTCCACGGTCGAGACCGACAAGTGGGAGGAGCGCAAGGACAAGTCTGTGCGGATCGAGCAGACGATCTACGTCGAGCGCGAAAGCCAGCGCAAGATCGTGCTCGGCAAGGGCGGCGCCACCATCAAGTCGATCGGCGCCGACTCGCGGAAAGAGCTGATGCAGATTCTGGACGTGCCGGTGCACCTGTTCCTGTTCGTCAAGGTGCGCGAGAACTGGGGCGACGATCCCGATCGCTATCGCGAGATGGGCCTGGACTTCCCAAAAGAATAACCAAGAAAAGATCGGCATTCGATGAGCCTACCCACCAACGTCCAGCGCTTCGAAGCGCTGCTCTATGCATCGTTGATGCTGGACGCCGTCTCGGTCGCCGTGCAGGACCGCACGCCCAATGCCGCGGTGACCGAGCAGATGATCATGACCGGGACGCTGCTCGCCGGCGGCATGATCCTCCTGCTGCTCTATTTCGTCCGGCTGGCCGCGCATCATCGCAAGAACTGGCCACGCTGGGTGCTGGCGGCGGCCCTCGTGTTGTCGGTGATCTCGCTCGGCCAGATCATCGGCGAGAAGGGCCTGGAGCTCGACAGCGCCATCGAGATCGTCTCCTGCGCGCTGACGACGATGGGCCTGTATTTCTCCTTCAGCGGCGACGCGCGGGACTGGTTCAACGCGTGAGGCGCCGTAGGGTGGATTAGCGAAGCGTAATCCACCTTTGACGTGCACGGGCGATTGGCGGGTTACGCCTTCGGCTAATCCGCCCTACGATTGAACGCCGGAATCCGCTACACTTCCCCTATGGAATGGTCCGACGAAGGCATCGTGCTGGGGGTGCGGCGGCATGGCGAGTCCAGCGCCATTGTCGAGCTGTTGACGCGCGCGCATGGCCGGCATCTCGGCCTCGTCCGCGGTGGCGCCGGCTCGCGGATGCGGCCGCTGCTGCAGCCGGGGAACAGCGTCAGTGCGGTGTGGCGGGCGCGGCTCGACGAGCATCTGGGCACCTACGCAATCGAGGGATTGAAGCTGCGCGCGGCAACGCTGCTGGCATCGTCCCACGGCGTCTACGGCGTCACCCATCTCGCCTCCGTCGCGCGGCTGCTGCCGGAGCGCGATCCGCATGAGGACATCTTTGCGCTGCTCGAGCATTCGCTCGACGATTTCGACGACATCGGCAGCGCGGCCGTGCACCTGATCCATTTCGAGCTGGCGATGCTCGCCGAGCTGGGTTTCGGCCTGGCGCTGGACAATTGCGCGGTGACCGGCGAGACCACGGACCTGATCTATGTCTCCCCGAAATCAGGCGGCGCGGTATCGCGTAGCGCGGGCGAGCCGTGGCGCGACCGGCTGTTGCGGCTGCCGCCGTTCCTGCGCCAGGGCGAAACCGCGGGCGATCTCACCGAGCAGGATCTCCAGGACGGTTTTCGGATCACCGGCCTGTTCCTGCTCCGCCACGTGCTGGAGCCGCGTGGCCAAGGCCATTCCGATGCGCGAGCCGGCTTCATCAACGCCCTGATGCGGCAGCAGGCGAGGGCGGCGATCCCGGCGCAATGACGTAATAGCTGCCCAGCCTTGCCCAGCAGCATGCAGTTCCCTGGAACGAAATCGGCCCGCGCGGACTTGGGGCTTGAGGTTCCACATCGGGGGACAGCCCAAATGTTGATCAGGGGATTCGCCTTGTCCGCGACGCTGCTTGCGTTCGCTCCCGACGCCATGGCTGGCGAGCCGCAGCCCGGGGCGTTTCGCCGGGCCTCGTGCACGGTGGTGCGGTACTATGTGGCGAAATATTCCGCTGCCGCTGCAGAGACATGGGCGCGGTCGCGGGGCGCGACCGACGCCGAGATCGAGGCCGCCCGCCGTTGCCTGACCAATGCGCCGGCGCCTGCGCAAACACCTGGTCCAGCCCCAACCCAGACCGTCACAGCCGGCTGGGCAGGTTAGTACGTCGCCCACAGGGAACCATTCGATCCTTGCCCGATTCGCTTCCACGGTTTAACCGGGCGGCATGGGAAAACGAATCGTTCCGCCGGAAGAACCGGCTGAAATCCACGAGGTGCCGCTGCGTGAGGCGCTGGAAGAGCGCTATCTCGCTTATGCCCTCTCCACCATCATGCACCGTGCGCTGCCGGACGCGCGCGACGGCCTGAAGCCGGTGCACCGGCGCATCCTCTACGGCATGCGCCTGCTCAGGCTCGACCCCGGCACGGCCTTCAAGAAGTCGGCCAAGATCGTCGGCGACGTGATGGGCTCGTTCCATCCGCACGGCGACCAGGCGATCTACGACGCCATGGTCCGCCTCGCGCAGGATTTCTCCTCACGATATCCGCTGGTCGACGGCCAAGGCAATTTCGGCAATATCGACGGCGATAACCCCGCCGCCTACCGCTACACCGAAGCGCGCATGACCGACGTCGCGCGGCTTCTGCTCGAGGGCATCGACGAGGACGGGGTCGAATTCCGCGCCAACTACGACGGCCAGTCGAAAGAGCCCATCGTGCTGCCGGGCGGCTTCCCGAACCTGCTCGCCAACGGCGCGCAGGGCATCGCGGTCGGCATGGCGACCTCGATCCCGCCGCACAACGCCGCCGAGCTGTGCGATGCCGCGCTGCACCTGATCGAGAAGCCCGACGCAAAGTCGAAGGCACTGCTCAAGTGGGTCAAGGGCCCGGATTTCCCGACCGGCGGCATCATCGTCGATTCCAAGCAGGCGATTGCGGAAGCCTACACCACCGGCCGCGGCTCGTTCCGCGTCCGAGCGCGGTGGACGCAGGAGGAGGGCGCACGCGGCACCTGGGCCGTCGTCGTCACCGAGATTCCGTTCCTGGTGCAGAAGTCGCGTCTGATCGAGAAGGTCGCCGAGCTGCTGGACCAGAAGAAGCTGCCGCTGGTCGGCGACATCAGGGACGAATCGGCCGAAGACGTCCGCATCGTGATCGAGCCGAAGTCGAAGAACGTCGATCCGGCGCTGATGATGGAATCGCTGTTCCGCCTCACCGAGCTCGAAAACAAGATTCCGCTGAACCTCAACGTCCTGATCAAGGGGCGCATCCCCAAGGTCGTGGGGCTCGCGGAGTGCTTGCGCGAATGGCTCGACCATCTGCGCGACGTGCTGATCCGCCGCAGCAACTACCGCAAGGCGCAGATCGAGCACCGGCTGGAAGTGCTCGGCGGCTTCCTGATCGCATACCTGAACATCGACAAGGTGATCAGGATCATCCGCACCGAGGACGAGCCGAAGCCTGAGCTGATGAAGGCGTTCAAGCTCACCGAGGTGCAGGCGGAAGCCATCCTCAACATGCGCCTGCGCTCCTTGCGCAAGCTCGAGGAGATGGAGATCCGCACCGAGGACAAGAACCTCCGCGCCGAGCTCAAGGGCATCAATGCGGTGCTCGCCTCCGAAGCCGAGCAGTGGAAGAAGGTCGGCGAGCAGGTCGGCAAGGTCCGCGACATGTTCGGACCGAAGACACCGCTCGGCAAGCGTCGCACCACCTTCGCGGATGCGCCCGAGCACGATCTCGCCGCGATCGAGGAGGCCTTCGTCGAGCGCGAGCCGGTGACGGTGGTCGTCTCCGACAAGGGCTGGATCCGCACCATGAAGGGGCATGTCGAGGATCTCTCGGGCCTTGCCTTCAAGCAGGACGACAAGCTCGGCTTCGCCTTCTTCGCCGAGACGACCTCGAAGCTGCTGCTGTTCGCCACCAACGGCAAGTTCTACTCGCTCGACGTCGCCAAGCTGCCGGGCGGCCGCGGCCATGGCGAGCCGATCCGATTGTTCATCGACCTCGAGCAGGAGGCCGCGCCCGTCGCGCTGTTCGTCAACAAGGGCGGCCGCAAATTCCTGGTCGCCAGCCACGAGGGCCAGGGTTTTGTGGTCAACGAGGACGATTGCGTTGGCACCACCAAGAAGGGCAAGCAGGTCCTCAACGTGGACATGCCGAACGAGGCCCGCGCGATCACCGAGGTGACGGGCGACACCGTCGCCGTCATCGGCGAGAACCGCAAGATGCTGGTCTTCCCGCTCGACCAGGTGCCGGAGATGGCCCGCGGCCGCGGCGTGCGCCTGCAGAAATACAAGGACGGCGGCCTGTCCGACGTTGCGGTATTCGACGCCAAGGCGGGCCTGACCTGGAAGGACTCCGCAGGACGCGAATTCTCGGCGACCATGAAGGAGCTCGCCGAGTGGCACGGCACCCGCGCCGACGCCGGCCGCCTGCCGCCGAAGGGTTTCCCGAAGTCGAACAAGTTCGGTCGGGTGATCGGGTAGGGCACTGGCCCCAACTGTCGCCACAACGACGCTGTCATGCCCCGCCTAGTGCGCAATTGCGCACGGGGGCGGGGCATCCAGGACGCCGCGGCTTCTCCGTATCCATCAGCTGTCTCTGGAATACTGGGTCGCCCGGTCAAGCCGGGCGGGCGACAGCGCGTGTTGTGCTCTCTGCTTCTCCACCGTCATTGCGAGCGCAGCGAAGCAATCCAGAATCCCACCGCGGAAAGACTCTGGATTGCTTCGCTGCGCTCGCAATGACGAGCTGCGACAGCCTCGCTCTCCAACTCTAAGTATGTGCATCCTGCAAACGCGTGGCAGCTAGCTATGAGCGCATACGTGTGGGCACGAACATTGCTTTTTCCTGCTGAACGCAAACGGCTGGTCAAAAGGCAAAAACACCCCAATGCTCAAACTGAAGACTTTCATTCCCGCGCTGTTCGGCCTTGCGCTGGTGGCGGCGCCCGCGCATGCGGCGGGCAATCTCGTCGCGGTGCTCGAGGCGGAGATTGTCACGCTCGATCCGCATTTCTCCACGGCCTATATTTCGCGCACGTTCGGCTACATGGTGTTCGACACGCTGTTTGCGAAGGATGCCAAGGGCGACATCAAGCCGCAAATGGTGCAGGACTGGAAAGTCTCGCCCGATGGCTTGACCTATACGTTCACGCTGCGCGACGGCCTGAAATGGCACGACGGCCAGCCCGTCACGGCAGCCGATTGCGTGGCCTCGCTGCGTCGCTGGGGCACCCGCAGCGCACTCGGCCGCCGCATTTTCGCGATCACGGCTTCGCTCGAGCCGGTCGATGCGAAAACCTTCGTGCTGACGCTGAAGGAGCCGTCCGGCCTCGTCATCGACGCGCTCGGCAATCCCGTCAGCCCGGTCGCTTTCATGATGCCCGAGCGCATCGCGAAGACGCCCGGCGACCAGCGCATCACCGAGATCGTCGGCTCCGGCCCGTTCGTCTACAGCAAGGCCGACCACCGCACCGGCGACCGCATGATCCTGAAGAAGTTCGGCGACTATGTGCCGCGTCCCGAGCCCGCGGACTTCCTGGCCGGCGGCAAGCGCGTCAATGTCGACACGCTCGAGGTCCGCGTCATTCCCGATGGTGCGACTGCCGCCTCTGCGCTGCAGGCCGGCGAAATCGATTTCCTGCAGTACGCGCCGTTCGATCTGCTGCCGCAGCTGGAGAAGAACACGCGCGTCAAGCTCGTCAACTTCACCGGCGGCAACATGTTCGCCGGCGCCTACCGTCTCAACGCGGCCTCGAAGCCGTTCGATGATCCGGAAATCCGCCGCGTGCTGTGGAAGCTGGTCGACCAGCGCGAAGTGCTGGATGCGCTCGGGCTCGACGCCAAATACGCCACGCCTTGCGCGACCTACTTCACCTGCGGCACCACATACGAGAGCAAGGCCGGCACGGAAGCGGCGGCCAAGCCCTCGATCGAAGCGGCGAAGGCTGCGCTGAAGGCGACCAAATATGCCGGCGAGCCCGTCGTCGTGATGCAGGCCAACGACCTCGAAGCCCCGCGCGTTTCGGCGCAGGTGCTCGCCGAGCGGCTGAAGGCGGCCGGCTTCAATGTCGATCTGCAGGTGATGGACTGGGCGAGCGTGCTGGCGCGCCGCGCCAAGAAGGAGGGCTGGAGCGTCTATGGCGTTCACGCCGGCGGCTTTGATCTCGGCTCGCCGCTGACCAATGTCATGGTCGCCTTCAACTGTGCCGACTTCACCGGCTGGCAATGCGATGCGCGTATCACCCCTCTGATGGAAGCCTTCGCCAAGGCGCCGGCCGAGGCGGACCGGAAGAAGATCGCGGGCGAGATCCAGGCGGTCATGTACGATCAGGCGCCCGGAATCCCGTGGGGCCAGTTCGCGCAGCCGGCCGCCTATCGCGCGACTTTGCGCGGTCTGATACCGTCCGCCATCCCGGTGTTCTGGAACGTTGAGAAGTAGCGCGATGCACGATGTCATTGTTGTCGGCGGCGGCTCCGCCGGCGCCGCCGTGGCCGCACGGCTCTCCGAAGATCCCGCACGGCGGGTCCTGCTGCTCGAAGCGGGGCTCGATTGGCGCGCCGACGAGGCGCCCTGGGAGGTGAGGACGCCGAATCCAATCCCGATCATCCACAAGCGCGAGTACCAGGAGAAATGGCAATGGCCGGATCTTCTGACGCGCCGCGTCGCTGGGCAGGAGCCGCGCTTCTACTGGCGCGGCAAGGGGCTCGGCGGCTCGTCGATGATGAACGGCCAGATCGCGATCCGCGGCGTTGCCGATGCGTTCGACGAATGGGCGGCCAATGGCTGCACCGGCTGGTCGGCGAAAGAGGTGATGCCGCTGTTTTCGGTGATCGAGGACGATCTGGAATTCGGCGATGTCGAGGGCCACGGCCGCGGCGGGCCACTGCCGGTCTACCGCGCGCCTTTGCAAAAGTGGGGTCCGATCGACCGCGGCTTGCGCGATGCGGCACTTGCGAGCGGCTATCCCTGGTGCGCCGACGTCAATGGTCCGGACGGCGAGGGCGTTGCGTGCTACCCCATCAACAGCCGCGACTTGCGCCGCATCACCACCAACGAGGGCTATCTCGAGCCCGCGCGCGGGCGCGCCAATCTGGAGATCCGCGGGCATGCGCTGGTCGATCGTGTGCTGATCAGCGACGGACGGGCAACGGGTGTCCGCGTCCATATCCAGGGGCAGGGCACCGACGAGATCAGCGCACGTCAGATCGTGCTGTGCGCCGGCGCCATCCACAGTCCGGCGATCCTGCTGCGCTCGGGCATCGGGCCGGCTGAGGAGTTGAAGGCGATGGGGATCGCGGTCGAGCGCGATCTGCCGGTCGGCCGCCATTTCTTCGATCACCCGCTGTTTCGCGCCACCATACAGCTCCGGGAGGAGCTTCGCCCTACTGATCCCGATACGCGCCACACCAATTGCTGCGTGACCTATTCCTCGGGCCTCGCCAATGGCGGCAAGCGCGACATGATCCTGATCGCCTTCAATCATCGCGGCATCGGGAACCCCGGAGCGATCGGCGCGGGGCTGTTCAACGCCTATTCGCGCGGGACGCTCAAGCTGGCCTCGACCGATCCTGCAATCGATCCGGTCGTCGAGGAGAACATGCTGGCCGATCCGCGCGACATGCTACGCATGATCGATGCGGTGAAACGCCTCGCGGTCATCACATCGCAGCCGGCGCTGTCAGGCATCGCCGACTGGATCAGGCTCGCTGACACGGATCTGACGCTGCCGCAGGCCGCCAGCCTGCCCGATCACGAGCTCGAAGCGGTGCTGCGCCGCGAGACGGGCGACATCCAGCATGCCGCCGGAAGCTGCCGTATGAGCGGCTTGGACGACCCGGATGGCGTGGTCAACCCCGACGGCACCGTGAAAGGGATCGGCGGCCTGCGTGTCGCCGACGCCTCGATCATGCCGTCCGATTGCCGCGCCAACACGCACTTCACGACGGTGGTGATCGGGGAAGCGATCGCGCGGATGATGATGCGGTAGCCGGCAGCCGGGATTCAAGACGCATTGTGTTGAGTCATGCCTGCGTCGCGGAAGATGGGCGAGTGGCGGGACCTAGACTCAATTCAACGTTGCGCGACATCGTTCCTACCAATGTTGAAAGCCTCCGACGAATATCATCAGGAACGTTTGCGCGCGGCTTCGATTGGCATGTCATCGTCAATCGGAGTTTGAACAATGCGAAAGACAATCTTCTCAGTAGCCATGTGTGCGTTGCTTGCTGGCGCGTCGATCGGGTTCGCCCATGCGCAGGCGGGCGGAGGTGCCGGAGGCGGGGCAGGCGCAGGTGGAGCGGGCGGCGCGGGTGCGGGCGCTAGCGCCGGGGCCGGAGGAACCAGCGGCGGAACGAGCGGCGCGGCGGGTGGAACAGGAGCGGGCGATGCAGGTACCGGCAGTTCGACGGGATCCAGCGTAGGCTCCGGCGGCGGCAGTGGCGCAGGTTCCGGCCAGGGCGGTCCTCAGACCATCCGCCCGGGCGGCACAAACGATCCAACCCGACGCTAACAAACGTCGGCGCTTACGACGTGAATAAGGGAAGGCTGCAGGGTTCGACTCAGCAGCTTTCCCGCGGCATCAGCGAGCCGGCCCAAGGTGGAACGGGTCTATGGACTGAACAAGCTGCGGAGAAACCGCTCCTTTTCGCCGGGCGCATAACCTTGAGAAGCGCCGAAATAAGGTTCAGTGGCGCCAGGATAAGCTGAGGTTTCCGGCGGCGGCGCGTAGACGAAGCCCGAAGCTGGACCGGACGGGACCATACCCTGACCGGAATGGACAATCGCGTGCCGCCGGTGTGGATGACGCGCCTGTGCGGCGTCGGCAGCGCCGACCAAGGTGATCAGAAAACTGAAAACCAGAAGGAAACGCATCGCTGTTTCTCCAAACGCCCCCTGCCTAGGTGGCGTTCGGCCGCGGCGTTCCAACTCATCCTGGACTCACGATTAGTCACGTCCCTGGCATCAGATCACCCCGGCCATCCGCAACGCCACGCCCGCCGCGCAGCTGCCCGCCAGCACCGTCAGCATGCCGAGCTTGAACCGGAAGATCGCGGTGGCCGCCGCGATCGCCAGCACCAGCGCCGGCACGTCGACGCTCCTCAGCACCGGCATGTCGAAGTTCAGCGGAAACGCATGCACCGGCACGGTCTCGCGGAACAGGATGTGCAGCGCGAACCAAATCGACAGGTTGAGGATCACGCCGACCACGGCGGCGGTGATCGCGCTGAGCGCGCCGGCGAGGCCCGCGTTGCCGCGCAGGCGCTCGATATAGGGCGCACCGACGAAGATCCAGAGGAAGCAGGGCGTGAAGGTGACCCAGGTCGCGAGCAGGCCGCCGAGCGTGGCCGCGAGCATCGGCGACAGGCCGCTGGGGTCGCGATAGGCCGCCATGAAGCCCACGAATTGCAGCACCATGATCAGCGGGCCCGGCGTGGTCTCGGCCATGCCGAGACCGTCGAGCATCTCATGCGGCTTGAGCCAATGATAATGCTCGACCGCCTGCTGGGCGACATAGGCCAGCACCGCATAGGCGCCGCCGAACGTGACCAGCGCCATCTTCGAGAAGAACAGCGCGATCTGGCTGAATACGTTGGCCTGGCCGAAGGCGATCAGCAGCGCTATCACCGGCACCAGCCAAAGCGCCAGCCACAATGCACCGACGCGGATCGCGCGCGCCGTGTCGGGGCGGACGTGATCCGGTACGGCCTCGCCGAGCATGCTGTCGATCGCTGCGCCGCCGCCATGGCCGTGACCGGCCGGCGCGAATTCCGGACGGCCGCTTCGGGCGCCGGCATAACCGATGAGGCCAGCGGCGATGATGATGATCGGGAAGGGGACCGCGAAGAAGAAGATCGCGACGAAGGCGATGCCTGCGAGCGCGATCATGATGCGGTTCTTCAGCGCGCGCTTGCCGACGCGCACTACCGCCTCGACGACGACGGCGAGCACGGCCGCCTTGAGCCCGAAGAACAGCGCCTCGACGAAGCTGACATTGCCGAAGGCGGCATAGATGTAGCTGAGGCCCATGATGGCGATGATGCCGGGCAGGATGAACAGCCCGCCCGCCATCAGCCCGCCGGCGGTGCGATGCATCAGCCAGCCGACATAGGTCGCGAGCTGCTGCGCCTCAGGTCCCGGCAGCAGCATGCAATAGTTCAGTGCGTGCAGGAAACGGCCTTCGGAGATCCACTTCTTCTCCTCGACCAGGATGCGGTGCATCACCGCGATCTGGCCCGCGGGCCCGCCAAAGCTCAGGCAGGCGACACGGAGCCAGACGCGGAAAGCTTCGTTGAAGCTGATGCCGTGACCGGCACCAGCTCCCGCTTGATCGGCGCGAACGTCCATTACGCCTTCACCTTGTTGGTCGGCCAGTTGTGAGTCTCGGTGGTGGCGTCGCGGCACCAGCGGTAGAAGGCATCATAGAGCAGCATGCCGGCCTCGAGCTGCTCGAGGTCGTCGTCATACATGCGCGACAGCCCGAGCGAGGCCGCGAGCAGGCCGGGCGCCTCCGGCGCGAGGTCGGGTCGCGCGGTGTCGGCGCCGCGCACCAGCGTCGCGAGGCGCAGCAGGGGCGGAGTCGCGATGCCGAACTCCTCGATCATCACGTCGAAGGTGCAGAGCTCGCCGCGGTGGCTCCAGAACACGTTCTCGATGTCGAAGGGCGCTGCGCCGAACCGCTCGCCGACGGCGACCACCTCGGACGGCGCGACATAGAGGAACACTGCGTCCGGATCGACGAAGCGGCGGATCAGCCACGGGCAGGCGATGCGGTCGACCTTCGGCCGCGCCCGCGTCACCCAGACGGTGCGCCCCTTGGCATCCCGCGGCGGCAGCTTGCGGGCGTCGACCAGCGGCAGCTGGGCCGCCTTCCAGCCCTCGAAGCCGCCCTCCAGCGTTTCGGCCTGCGCGCCGAGCTGGCGTAACCAGGCCGCGGTGCCTTGCGCGAGCTTCTCGCCGCGGAGGCAGGAGACTACGGCGCGGCGGCCGGCGAAGGCGCCGCCCCAGTCCGCCACGTTGTCGTGGCCGAGCTTGATGGAGCCGGGAATCAGCCGCCGGTCGGCGGCGAAATCCTGCTCGGTGCGCACATCGATCAGAACAGGCGCATTCGCCGTGCCGATCAGCCGTGCCATTTTGTCGGATGAGATGGTCGTGAATGTAGACATGATGCGTCCTCGAGAACCAAACGGGACGCGATGCTTGGGCCTGTCGCCTCGTGGGGAGATCGCTCAAATCCCCATGGCGCAGATTACAGCGAAACTAAGAAGCACTGTCAATCCGCGGGACGATTGGTCCTTAGAAAATTGGTGCCTGCCGTCTATATTGGAGGCCAACAGAGCTGAATCTTCTGGAGAATTCGATGCATTCCCATTCCATCGAACAATGGACCCATGACCACGCCTTCCTGGGCGAGAAGCACGACGACAACGAGCGCCGCACCTGGTTCGTGGTCGTGCTGACGCTGGTCATGATGGTCGGCGAGATCGTCGCCGGCTCGCTGTTCGGTTCGATGGCGCTGCTCGCCGACGGCTGGCACATGGGCACCCATGCGGCGGCGCTCGGCATTGCCGCCTTCGCCTATCGCTTCGCGCGGCGGCATCTGGGGAATGCGCATTTCACCTTCGGCACCGGCAAGTTCGGCGATCTTGCCGCCTTCGCCAGCGCGATCATCCTCGGCCTGATCGCGGTCGAGATCGCCTATGAGAGCGTGCTGCGCTTGATCAATCCGGTGCCGATCGTCTACGGCGAGGCCATGGCCGTGGCTGCTCTCGGCTTGGGCGTCAATCTCGCCAGCGTGTGGCTGCTGCGCGACAGCCACGATCATCACCACGGCCATGGCCATGCGCATGATGACCACGCCGAGCATGACCACGAGCGCGATCATCACCACCATCAGCACGACAACAACCTCCGCGCGGCCTATGTCCATGTCATGACCGATGCCGCAACCTCGGTGCTGGCGATCGCAGCGCTCGGCCTTGCCATGTATTCCGGCTGGGTCTGGGCCGACCCGGCGGTGGGTCTGATCGGCAGCGCCGTGATCGCGAGCTGGGCATTCGGCCTGATCAAATCATCGGGTGCGGTGCTGCTCGACGTGCGCGCCGACGAGAAGCTGGAGCGGGTGATCCGCGCCCGCATGGAGGTCGGTGAGGATCGCGTCACCGACCTGCATCTCTGGCAGGTCGGCCCCGGCCATTGTGCCGTGCTGCTCTCGGTGGTGTCGGACAAGCCGAAGCAGCCGGCCGTCTACAAGCGGCGGCTCGCCGGGCTGAAGGGCCTCAGCCACGTCACGGTCGAGGTCGAGACCTGCCCGCATTAGCAGTGAGTGAACGTGACTTCGCGCATGACGAGAAGAAGTTTGCGTTTTCATTTTGAGTTGTCGCGAGTGCGACCCACGCGGGCGTTTCGCAAATCGTGATCTGGTTCATAACCGAGCGGCCAGCTGCGCAGTATGGATTGACGTGCGCTCGATGAGGACGTGCGTGCGCTGAGTTCGCAACTGCCGGGCAAGGTCCGGTCAACATCAAGGTAGTGAAGCAGTACCGGCCTTAAGGGCCATTCACCTGAGAGCCCGGTCAGCGGAGGCCGGGCTTCGGAGAGACGAGCAATGGGCCTCGTGCAGCAGGACACCGTGGTCCTCTTGGTCGACCTCGTCGAGTCCGTGCGTCTGATGCGGGAGCATGAGGCGTCCGCGGTGCGTCGATGGACCGACTTCGTCCAACTTGCCACCGGCCAAATTCTGCCGCGTTATCGCGGCGGCCTCGTGAAGAGCCTCGGAGACGGGCTCATGGCCCGCTTCGAATCCGTGCGTGACGCCGTCAATGCCGCCGCCGAAATGCACCGGAGTATCGCCGTTCAGAACACCGGGCGGCCTGAAGATCAACACTTCCAGCTTCGTGCGGGGATCAACTCCTCCACCGCCTGGAGTGACGGCACTGACATCTATGGCACCGGCATCAACCTCGCAGCCCGGCTCGCAACTCTTGCCGGTCCCGGTGAAACCATCGCCAGCGAGGCCGCGCATGAGCAACTGGCGACAGCTCTTGCCAGCCTGGCCAGTCCGGGGGAGACGATTGGCAGCGCTGCGGCGCGCGACGAGCTGACGCACGGAGTGGATGCGCTGTGCGAAGATTTGGGCGACTGTATCCTCAAGCACTTTGACAAGCCGGTTCGCGCCTACCGCGTTGGTCCGGCCAGTCCACACCCAAGCCTCGCAGCTCGGCGAGACTATGGAACTCCCATGGAGCCGACGATCGCCGTCATCCCCTTCGACGCGCGCAAGGACGCGGAGGAGCATCTCGACGTTGGTAACCTGATCGCGGACAGCGTGATCTGGTGCCTCTCCAGATCGGCGAACCTCAAGGTGATCTCGCGTCTGTCGACCAACATATTTCGCGGCAGGGTCAGCGATGTGGCGGAAGTATCGGCGCATCTCGGTGCCACCTACATTCTCAGCGGCAGCTATGTGGTCGATGCGGACCGGATTCTGGTGACGGCGGAGCTGTCCGCGGCGCGAACCAATCAAGTCGTCTGGACCGACCGCCTGAGCGGCAATATCGGCGATCTGCTGCAGCCGGAGAGCGAACTGGCTCACCGCATCGCCGCTGCAGTGCATCTGTCGGTCTTCGATGCCGAGGTCGAGCATATCCTGACCCAGCCGTTACCGACGCTAGAAAGCTACTCGCTGCTGCTTGGCAGCATCCGCCTGATGCACCGGTCGAGCAGGGAGGAGTTTCTCCAGACCCGGACGGTGCTGGAGGAACTGATCAATCGCCACGGCCGAATAGCTGCCCCGCGCGCCTGGCTCGCCAACTGGTACATCCTGCGCATGACGCGCGGCTGGTCCGAGGACCGCAAACGCGAGGCCGCCGAGGCCTTGAGCGCCACTCGCGCGGCGCTCGACCGTGACCCGTCCGACGCGCTTGCGCTTGCGACCGAAGGCTTCGTCTATTGTCACATGTTGAAGGACCTGGACGCTGCCCGAAAGCGGTGCGAGCAGGCCGTCGATGCCAACCCCAGCCACGCGTTGGGCTGGCTCTACCGGGGCACCGTCGACGCCTTCAAAGGCGACGGCGAGGCAGCCGTGGACGCAACGCGGCGCGCTCTGAAACTCTCCCCGCTCGATCCGCAGCGGTATTATTTCGAGTCCCTGGGCGCCACGGCGCTTCTATCGGCGCATCGATACGACGAGGCGGAAGAGCTCGCGCGCTCATCTCTCATTCTCAATCGCATGCATCCGTCTACGTGGCGGGTCCTCGCTATCGCACTCGTTTCGCAGGGACGGGTCGCGGAGGCCCGCGAAGCCTTGGGCAAGATGTGCGAGCTCGAGCCGCATTTGACCCTAGATCGATACATCGGGCGCCTCCCCAATGCGCATCTCGAAACAGGCAGGCACTGGGCTCGCTGCCTCGAAGTGGCAGGACTACCGACGACAGGCTGACTAACCTCATACCGACTTGTTTTCATAAGGAGGCAGGCAATGGCTCAACTAGGCGGGGCGGGAGGAGCAGGCGGCGCAGGTGGTGCTGGCGGAGCCGGCGGCGCAGGGGGGGCAGGAGGTGCAGGCGGAGC
>NZ_JADYVW010000020.1:0-108165 GCF_020194135.1 Bradyrhizobium sp. BRP23
CTCCTCCGCCGCCCAATATCCTGCGTAGTTCACCTTGATCGTCTCATAGGCCAGCGCGAGGTCCGACAGCGGCTGGCGGCCCGTCGCGACGCATTCCATGAAGTCCTGGATCTCCTGCAAATAGCCGCGCGTCCATTCCTCCTCGAGGCAGACATATTGCCAGCCGGTTTTGCGGTCGACCTTCTCGGTGATGTAGACGGAAGCGAGCTTCTCCTCGCTGGTCTGATAGCTCATCAGATGATTGTTGGGCGTGATGTTGGCAAACAGCGAGCCGCCGCTCGTATAGGTCTCGATCAGATTGCGCACGCCGCCCATGATCATGTCGCCGGAGAACACCGTCGCCTTGGTGCCGTCCGAGAAAGTGGCGGTGAGCGTGCCCCAGTCCTCGACATCGACGGGATTGGCCTTGATGTAGCTGCGCTCCTCCGGCTTGAGCCCGGCGGTGACGTTGCCGACATCGCCGGTGACGCTGGCCACATGGATGCGCTCGCCGCGCGCCTTGGCTTCGACCTGCTTCAGATACAGCACGGCCGAGAGGGGATGGCAGCCCATGCGGATCAGCGAGCCGCCGCCGGTCATCGCCCATTGCGCGGCATGCGCGGCGTGCGAGCCGGAATGGCTCTCCTCGCCCTTCATGAACAGAATCTTGTCCTTGGTCGCCTTGATGATCTCGGCGGTCTTGGTTACGGCCGGCGCGTAGATCCAGTCCTCGGCATACATGAAGAGCTTGCCCGTGCGCTCGATCGCGGCCCGCGTCCTGTCCATCTCTTCGATCACGCGTTCATACATCAGCGCCTTCGGCACGTGCTTGCCGATCGGCTGCTGATCGCCTTCGCGGCCGAAATAGCCGGCGAACGGCTTTTCGCAGATGACGTGCTTGCCGGACTGCATGGCGGCGACGATCATCTCGGCGTGAAGATTGGGCGGGGTGCAGATGTCGACGACGTCGAGATCGCGGTCGGCGATCAGCTCGGCGAAGCTGCGGTAAACACGCGGGATATTGTGATGCCCGGCAAACGCGACAACCTTGTCGCCGCGGGAAGCAACCGCCGCGACCTCGACGTCAACGCCATAGACGCGCCGGAACGCATACATGTGCAGCTCCGACACGAAGCCGCAGCCGACGAGTCCTACCCTGATCCTTGTCATAGCGCCCCCTTTGCATTGGGCGGCACTATAGCGCGCTCGGACGCCTAATCCACCGAGACCTGAACGACGCCCGCGCCCATGATGCATGGACCCGGCAGGGCCATCACACGTTGTTACTGCCGGTGGAACACCAGCGTGCGGACTTCGATGCTCTCGCGGGGCGCAGCATCGGCCGGCGTGGTCGGATCGACGAATGCGGTATGCGGCCCGAAACGGGTCCGGCCGTCGGTTGCGGAATCGTAGCACTTCAGCAGCAGCGCCTCATCCGGCGTCATCTCCGGGAAATAGAACCAGCGGTGGTTCGGATTGTATTTCACCGAATAGGTCTCGCCGCGGCGGTTGGGATAGATCAGGTCGGAAGCGACGAGGTCTTCCGGCTTGACCGTGGTGCCGTCGGCCATGGCGAGCGGTGAATCCCGCAAGGGACCGCGGATCGGCCGCCACAGATTGATCACCTGCACGCGCCCCTTCAGCAGCTCGTCGGCTTCATCAGGCAGATGCTCGCGGACGCGGTTGGTGCCGGACGCGATGGTCTGGTCGACATGGACGCGCGTGGCCGGCTGACGCGGGCCGCCGTCGCGCATATCAGGCGCGCCCGCGACACGCTTGCGCACAGTGTGGTCGAAGATGACGACACGGTCGGCCTTCAGCGTCGCGCGCAGAAAGGCTTCCACGGCGGGATAATAGACCGCCCTCACCTCGTCCTCGTTGTAGAAGTCCTTCACCTGCGTCGGGTGACGCACCAACGCAAAACCCTCTCGATCCAGCGAGAAGTTCTGCGCGATCAGCCGCGCATCGAAGATCGGCACCTTGTGCGGCTCCGGCAGCGAAGTGCTCTTGGGCTCACCCGGCGGCGGATCGAACGCGTAGGTACGGGGCTTGCCGTCGATCGGTGCGAGATAGTTGAGTTCGGCAGTGACGAAGGGAAGCGATTCGATTCTTGTTTCTTGCAGGCCCATGGCCGGTCTCCCGATGTGGTCGTCGGATTGATCTTTGCGGGAGTGCGCCGTGCCGCAAGAGCTGCGGTGCAAATAGCAATAAGGGTGTTGTCGCGAGCGCTATGGGCAGGAGGATTGTTTCGAGGAACGCGATCAAGTTGGAAGTTGTCTTCCTGCTTCACGGATGCTTGAGCGCTTGAGAGGTCTCGTGCCCCGGACGCAGCGCATCACGAAGTGGTGCGCTGCTGAGCCGGGGCCCATCTAACCAAACGCAATCGGTGCGCCATGGGGCCGGCTCAGCGCAGCAGCGTTTCACGCTGCAGCGCGTCCGGGACACGAGAGTTGCGTAAAGGCTACAACCCCACCTTCGCGATCGCGTCCGTGAACGAGCGATCGACGATCTCCGCGGCATCCAGCTTCTGCTTGATCAGGCCCCAGCGGAAATAGAGGTCGATCGTCGCCTGCTCGTCTTTGACCACGCCGTCATCGATCGGCGCGATCCTGATCTTGGCGCGTGACAGCCAGTTCTGCGGCACGGCGGTGGGGATGTTCATCAACCTGCCCCAGGTCGCGGCATAGCTGTCGATATTGTTTAGCGACCAGGCCCGCGCCGCGGTGAGGCGGCGGATGAAATCGGTCAGCTCGGCGCGCTTGTCCCTGATCGCGTCGGGCCGCGCTACCTGGAAGCTCAGCCCCGGCGTCAGCCCTTCCGAGGTGATGACGCGCCGCGACTTGAACAGCACCTCCTCCTGGCTCACATACGGCTCCCAGGTCGACCATGCATCGACCGAGCCTTGCGTGTAGGCGATCTTGGCGTCGGACGGCGCCAGGAACGCGATCTGGACGTCGTTCGCGCTCCAGCCGTTCTTCTCCAGCGCAGCAAGGATCAGCTGATGGCCGATCGAGCCGCGGCCGGTCGCGATCTTCTTACCCCGGAGATCGGCAAAGCTCTTGATCGGCGAATTCTCGGGCACGAGGATGGCGAGCCCCTCGCGCGTCTGCCGGATAGCAGCGATCGCCTTCACCGGCGCGCCCGACGCGGCGGCGAAGGTGAAGGGCGCATCGCCAACGAGGCCGGTCTCGATCGCGCCGGCGCTGAGCGCTTCCAGAAGCGGCGCGGCCGCCGGAAACTCCCTCCACTCGATCTTGTAGGGCACATCCTTGAGCACGCCGGCCGCTTCCATCACGGCCTGCGCATTGCCCTTCTGGTCCCCGACACGGAGCGTGGTTTGCGCAGCTGCGACTTCGAACGAAGCGAACAGCAGCGCGCCGGCCAACATGAGGCGGATCATTCTGCGGCCTCGCCGCGAACGGCCTGGCGCTTGGCGACCAGCTCGCGTGTCAGCGGGATCAGCTCCCGGCCGTATTCGATGCTATCGATCAGCGGATCGAAGCCGCGGATTAGGAAATGGCTGATGCCGAGATCGTAATAGTCACCGAAGACCTCCGCAACCTGCTCGGGCGTGCCGACCAGTGCCGTGGTGTTGCTGTTGGCGCCGGTCAGCTTTGCGATCTCGGTCCAGAGCCGCTTGTCGATGCGGCTGCCCTGATCGGCAAGCGCGAGCAGGCGCCGTGCGCCGGCGGTGGCATGCCCGTCAGCGGGCTTGCGATAGCCGGTCTTGTCCTGGAGCGCGGTGGCGCGCGCGAGAATTTCCTCCGCCTTCTCCCAGGCCTGCTTCTCGGTCGGTGCAATGATCGGCCGCACCGACAGGCTGAAGCGCGGCGTCGGCCGCCCCTGCCGCACCGCGGCGTTGTGCACGCGCGAGGTGATATCGCGCACCTGCGCGTAGGATTCGCCCCACAGCGCAAAGGTGTCGGCATGCTTGCCAGCGACGTCGATCGCCGCATCCGAGGCGCCGCCGAAATAGACGCGGATGCCTTCGGGGCGATACGGCTTCACCTGCGAGAAGGCGTTCTCGACCTGGTAGTACCTGCCCTTGTAGCTGAACGGCTTGTCGCTGCTCCATTGCAGCTTGAGCACGTCGAGGAATTCAGAGGTGCGGGCATAGCGCTCGTCCTTGTCGTCGAGCGTGTTGCCGTCTTGCCGCAGTTCGGTGGCGTTGCCGCCGGTGATGACATGGAGCGCGACGCGGCCGCGGGAAAACTGGTCGAGCACGGCGAACTGCCGCGCCAGCAATGTCGGGGCGGTAAAGCCGGGCCGCTGCGCGATGAGCACGTTGAGCCTCTCGGTGTGATTGAGTACGTGCTGGGCGACCTGGAGCGCATCGGGCGAGGTCGAATGAAACGCCAGCAGCGCGCGGTCGAAGCCGGCATTCTCATGCGCCTTCGCCACCGTCTCGATATGGGTCGGATTGAGCACCGGTCCTTCCCGGACGATGGTCTCGGACGAATTGTTGTTGCTGATGAAGCCGATGAACTCGATCGACATGATCGTCTCCCTGTTGATCCCTAGAGGCCGAGTGCGAGGCGGCCGAGGCCGATGCGCGTGGAATCATCCTGCGGCGTGTGCACGCGGCCGCACAGCACGTCGCGATAATGCCGCTCCAGCGGATTGGCGCGGCTGAGCCCGTGGTTACCGGTCAACGACAGCGCGTCCTCGACGACGGCAACGGCGTTGTTGGTCACGGTCAGCTTGATGACGTTGGATTCACCGGCAGAGAGATCGACGCCATCGTCGAAGTCGCGGGCAGCCGTGTCGATCAAACGTGCGTTGACCGCAAGCCGCGCCTCGATGGCCCCGACGATCTCCTGCGCGCGGGCTAAGGTCGCCAGCGGCGCGCCGAGGCTGGCAGGCACGCGCTGCTTCAGGAAATTGATCAGCCAGTCGCGCGCGGCGCGGGCAACGCCGTCGTAGATCGCGGCGATGAAGACGGTGTGCACAGTCTGCTGCGTAACGTCGAGCGTGCGCCAGTCCGCCGGCTTGCGCAAATCGACCTCGGCGTCGAGCGGGACCACGACGTCGTCGAAGATGACGTCGTGGCTGCCGCTGGCGCGCAGGCCGTGATGGTCCCAGGTCTGGACGATGCGCGTGCCCGGCAGGCCCGCCGGCACCAGGAACTGGCCGACGCGCGGCTCCGCCTCGTCGGTGCGCGCCCAGACCAGGTACCATTTCAGGATCGGCGATCCCGTCGAGTAGATCTTGTGGCCGGAGAGGCGCCAGCCGGTTTCGGTGCGCCGCGCGATCGTCGCCGGCAACCCTCCACGCGCAGGCGAGCCGAGCTCCGGCTCCACGCGCAGGGCATTGATAAGGGCGATGCCCTCAACACTTTCGCGCGCGAGCTTGCGCGACAGTCGCGCCGGCCAGTTCGGACTGCGCGCCATCACGAGATGATTGATGTAGTGCATCGACAGCACCAGCGCGGTCGACGGATCGGCCTTGCCGAGAATGCCGAGCACGCGCGCGGCATAGCGCGCGCCGGCACCGGCGCCGCCATGAACCGCCGGCACCGTCAGAGACAGCAAGCCTGCCTCCGAGAGCTCGCGAAAATTCTCGAAGGGAAAGCTGCCGAGCCGGTCGTGCTCGGCCGCGCGCGCCGCAAAGCTTGTGGCAAGCGTCGCGGCGCGGGCGATGTAGTCGGGCTCGCTGTGAGCCGTGCGGCCCTTGGCTATGGAGGTCACCATGTGGCGTCCAGCCCCAACAGCCCGAGGATCTGGCGGCGCAGCTCAGCCAAATACGGATCGCCGCGATGGCGCGGATACGGACGATCGACGCGGATATCGGCCTTCACCCGCGCGGGACGATCGCTGAACACGATGACGCGGTTGGCGAGCACCAGCGCCTCCTCCGCATCATGCGTCACCAGCAGTGTGGTGAACCCCTTGCGCTGCCAGAGCGCGACGAGCTCGGCCTGCATGGTGATGCGGGTCAGCGAGTCCAGTTTCCCCAGGGGCTCATCCAGGATCAGGATCTTGGGATCGTTGACCAGCGCCCGCGCCAGCGCGACGCGCTGCGCCATGCCGCCGGAGAGCTGGTGCGGATAGGCGTTGCGGAACGGCGAAAGCCCGACGAGGTCAAGCGCGTCATCGACGCGCTGGCGCTGGCTCCTCAAAATGCCCTGGGCCTCAAGGCCCAGGGCGACATTGTCCCAGACCGACCGCCAGGGAAACAGGGTCGGATCCTGGAACACGACGACGCGCGAGGGATGCGGGTTCCTGATGCGCTCCTCGTCCTCCCGCAGCCTTCCCGCCTTCGGCTTGTCGAGGCCGGCGATCAGCCGCAGCAAGGTCGACTTGCCGCAGCCGGACGGGCCGAGCAGCGCGACGAACTCGCCGGGCTCGACCGAGATGCTGACGTCGCTCAGCACCGGCAGCTCGGTCCCGTCGATGTCGAAGGCGTGGCTGACCTGCTCGATATCGAGCGCGGCGCCGGTGGCCGGATGCGTGACCGCTTCGGCGAGAGCTGTGGCTACCATTTGACGGTCCCCTTCTGCCAGACCAGGAGGCGATCGCGGATCGCAAACAGCAGCGTGATCGCGCCGGAGCAGAGCAGCGACATCACGATCAGCGCTGCATACATGTTGGCGTAGGCGGCCCAGCCCTGCGCCCATTGCAGGTACCAGCCGAGCCCGGCCTTAACGCCGATCATCTCGGCGACGACGAGCACGGCAAAGGACGAGCCGAGCCCCATGAACAGGCCGACGAAGACGTGCGGCAACGCGGCCGGGATCGCGACCTTCAGCACCAGGAACGAAGGCTTTGCCCCCAGCGTGCGCGCGACGTCGTAATAGGCGTTGCTGACGCTCGCGACGCCCGACCAGGTCAGCACGGTAACCGGGAAGCCCGTTGCCAGCGCGATCAGGAAGGTCGAGGCGCTCCAGCTCGACGGAAAGGTGAAGAAGGCGATCGGCAGCCAGGCGGTCGCCGGCAGTGGGCCGATGAAGCGCAGCACCGGATGCACCCAATATCCGACCGCGCGCGACCAGCCGATCGAGACGCCGGTTAGAAAGCCAATCGTGGCGCCGATCAGATAGCCGCCGAGCTGGAGCTTGATCGAGGCAAGGACGCTGTCGAGCAGCTTCGGCAGATCGTCGGTATAGACCTCGATGATCGCCTGCGGCGGCGGGAAGAACGGCAGCGGCAGCCAGGCGAATTTTGCCGTCGCGACCTCCCACACCGTCAGGAACACCCCGAGCGCGACCAGCCATGGCGCGCGCTTGTGCAGCGCCTGTCCTGCCGATCCCAGATAGTCGGCCCCGACGGTGCCGAACAGCGCGAGCGCCGCGATGATGAAGGCGGCGATGCCGAGTGAATGCGTGCGCGACCAATCGCCGACATCCTGCCACCACAGGCAGGACAGGCCGAGGGCGATCCAGGCGACGCTGGCGAGAACGCCGGCGCCGGACTCCCGGATCCAGCTCGCCAGCAGCGGCACGCGCGAGGTGCGCGGCGCGCCCGAGGCAAGGCCGTCAGACAGCGAATACGTCGACATAGATGCGCTCCGCGAATTTGGCGGTGTCGGTGCTCTGCTTGAAGACCTGCACGCTCTTGAGGTCGTCGGCGTAGGCCTTGAGCTCGCGCTTCAAGATCTCGCCGACGGGATGATGATGGTGGGTGTGGTAGCGCACCATGCCCTCGATATCGGCGAGCGTCGCCGCCTTCGGCGCATAGGGCTGGAACGATTTCGCCGCGAGCGTCGCATTCTGCGCGGTGAACATCGCAGCATCGAGCAGCGCCTGGGTGATGGCGCGCGCGACTTGAGGCTCTTCGCGCACGAGCGAGCCGCGCAGGCCGAGGATGCAGCAGCTCTTCTCGCGGTACTCCCCATCGAGATTTGAGGCGACCTCCTTGTACTGTGTGTCCTTGAGCCAGAGATAGGCGAGCGGATCGGACGACAGGAACGCCTGCACCTCGCCCTTCTCCACGGCAACGTTGAGCAGATTGCCGGGATAGGCGCGCCAGTCGACGTCCTTCACCGGATCGATGCCGAGTTTGGCCAATTGGATCGAGAAGAAGTTCTTGTCGGGACCGGCGAGATCGCCGACCGCGACGATCTTGCCCTTGAGGTCGGTCAGCTTCGAGACGCCGGAATCGGTGCGCGACAGCACCCGCATGCAGCCGCCATGGGTGCCCGCGGCGATCTTGACGTCAAAACCCTGCTCCAGCGGCTTCAGCCAGCGCAGTGCCATGCCGAGACCGGCATCGCTTTTGCCTGTCGCGATGGCCTCGAGCAGCTGGTCGGTCGAGCCGGAATAGTTGACGAGCTCGACGTCGAGATTATGCTTCTTGAAGAAGCCGTGCTCGATCGCGACCGGCACCGGCGCGAGGCAGACGGCGCCGGCATTCCACGACAGCTTCAGCTTGCGCGGCGCGCCAGTGAGCGCGGGTGCGTCAGAGGCCGTGCGGCACAGCGGAAACTCGGGGAAGTCGACACCCGGCGCGATGGCGCGCGGTGCGAAGGCCTGCGCACCCAGCGCGCCGAGCGGCGCTGCGAAGGCCGCCGCAAGCCCTGCCTGAAGCAGGTGGCGCCGGTCGAGTTTCGACCCGCTGCGCTGGTTATCGTTGTTCATCGGCCTGGCTCCTGCGCTGGCACGGCTCCGCCGTGTACGCAACGGGTCGCGTTGCGCATGTTCCGTGCGGAGCTGCGTCTAAGAGAAAATTGTTCCGTCGGCGCTTGGCGCGCCGTGTTGATGCGATGCGCAAATCATGCGGCGCGTTCGCGGCATCGTCAATGAAATGGATTTTCGAATGTTGCGCGAAGGGAAGACATTCTCTCCATCCGCGAATGGGCAAGCGATGAAAGGATTTTCGCAGATGCATAGGCACGCAGGGTCAACCGCGACTCCATCGCCTGCTGCATCCCTGTGCAGCGTCTGCCGCGCACGCTGCGCATTCTCGAAAGCGCCGGCCCGCTGAAACGTCATTGCCTGAAGCACGCACAATACGGTTGGCCATTTCATTGACGGCGCACCGCGCGCTCATAGACTTGATCGTCTCGCTGCACCGTTCGCTCACGCATCGTGAGCAACGCAACAAGACGGATCCAATGAGCATCAACTCTCACGACCATTCCATCACACGCCGGCTCGCCACCTCGCTGCTCGCCGCCGCCATCACGCTATCGACCGCTGCCGCATCGCTCGCCGCCGACATTGTCGTGCTGCGCGTCGGCGACCAGAAGGGCGGCAATCGCTCGCTGCTCGAAATCTCCGGCTATGCGAAGGACCTGCCTTACAGAATCGAATGGTCGGAATTCCCCGCGGCCGCGCCGATCCTCGAAGCGCTCAATGCCGGCGCGCTCGACGTCGGCTACACCGGCGATCTCTCGTTCCTCTCGGTCTATGCCGCGGGCGCGCCGATCAAGGCGATCGGCGGCACGCGCTCGGATGCGAAGACGCAGGCTATCCTGGTGCGTCAGGATTCGCCGATCAAATCGGCGGCCGACCTCAAGGGCAAGCGGCTCGCCGGCACACGCGGCGGCTGGGGCCAGTTCCTGATCGATGCGACACTGGAGAAGGCAGCGATCAAGCTGGAGGATGCGACCTTCGCGCCGCTCGGCCCGGTCGATGCCAAGATCGCGCTGCTCGCCGGCTCTATCGACGCCTGGGCGGTGTGGGAGCCCTACGTCTCGTTCGCGACGTTGAAGGACAAGGCTCGCGTCATCGCCAACGGCGAAGGGCTGACGCCGACCATCACCTTCATCGTCGCCTCCGACAACGCCATCGCCACCAAGCGCGCGGCGGTGCAGGATCTGGTGCAGCGCTTGAACAAGGCGCGACTGTGGTCGCTGGACCATGTCGCCGAATACGCCAAGAACACGGCCGAATTGACCAAGCTGCCCGAGGACGTGCTGCTGTCGGCCTACACCGCGCAGCGCACCGGCCCGATCGTGATCGACGAGAACGTGGTCAAGGAGGTGCAGGAAGCCTCCGACCGCGCGACGCGCTACGGCATCCTGCCGAAGAAGCTCGACGTCAGCAAAGCCGTCGACCGCAGCTTCACGGCTGCGGCCGCGGGATCGAACTAAACGATATGACCTTCGAACGGAGCCGCGGTGCCCGCTTTACCTCTCCCGCTTGCGGGAGAGGTCGGCGCAACGCGCCGGGTGAGGGCTTTCTCCTCTGGGGGGTTCGCGCTCGCGGAAACAGCCTCTCCCCGACCCTCCCCCGCAAGCGGGGGAGGGAGAGCACCATGTTCACGGCCACAGGAAAATCCAACATGGCAAAGGGCCGCCGAATGCGCAGGCTTCGCCTCAGGCCAGGCCCATTGCATCTCGCCGCGATCCTGCTCATGCATGTTGCATGCATGAGCCTGATCGTGTGGCTGTCATTCTAGCCGCGCGGTCTCACCAGTAGCCGCGGTAGTAGGGACGGTAGACACCAAACGGGCGGTGATAAACCCGGTACGGCCGGTAATAGCCATAGCTGTAATACGGACGGTACGGCCGATAATATCGCGGATAGACCGGTGCGTAGCCGTAGCCGCCGTAATAGGCGGGGGCGTAACCATAGCCGTAGCCCGGATATCCATAGCCGTAGCCGCCATAATAGGGCCGGCCATAATAGCCGTAGCCGTAAGGAGACCCCGCGGCGATGGCGCCGCCGATGAGCGCGCCGGCTGCGAGACCGCCCAGGGCAAAGCCCCAGCCGCTGCCGCGCCAATGCACCGGTGTGACATTGTCACCGGCCGCAGCCTTCATCGTCGCAACGTTGGTCGGCATCGGGGCCGCCGTGGCCTGCCCGATCTGGGCCACCATGACCACCCCGGCCAATGAACAGGCAATCGCCGTCTTCCAGATCCTCATCGTCCTACTCCCTGTCTGACCTTTCGCTTGGAAAAAGGATCGCAGCGTCATGATCGGACATCCTTGCGCCAAGTCAAAGCGTTGAATTTCAAAGCCTGGAGTTTGCGTGCACCGCACAAGACGCTTGCCTCCGTTCTGATCAACCGGTGCCCGGCGACGTCATCGCCTGTGACAGCCGCGCGACGGTGGCTGAGGCCCGATCACCCCGGCAAGGCATTAAGCTTCCCGTGCATTCGCAACCAACAACCACCTTCACGATTTACTATTCGTGCCATTACTATCGGTTCCAATGTGCGCGGCCGGGAGGCTTCTCGCGAGCGCCAGAGTTGTGGGAGGATCACATGAGTGCCGCGAGACCCGAGCCGCTTGCCCGTCAGGCGCTGGCGTTTGTCCTGGCCGGAGGACGCGGCAGCCGCCTGCTGGAGCTGACCGACCGCCGCGCCAAGCCGGCGGTCTATTTCGGCGGAAAGTCCCGCATCATCGATTTCGCGCTGTCGAACGCGGTGAACTCCGGCATCCGCCGTATCGCGGTGGCGACCCAATACAAAGCGCACAGCCTGATCCGGCACCTTCAGATGGGCTGGAACTTCTTCCGCCCCGAACGCAACGAGAGTTTTGACATCCTGCCCGCCAGCCAGCGCGTCTCCGAGAGCATGTGGTATGTCGGCACGGCGGACGCGGTGTACCAGAACATCGACATCATCGAATCCCACGCCTGCCGCTTCATCGTCGTGCTGGCCGGAGACCACATCTACAAAATGGACTACGAGGTGATGCTGCGCCAGCACGTCGAGAGCGGCGCCGACGTCACCGTCGGCTGCCTGGAAATGCCGCGGACCGAATCTTCCGGTTTCGGCATCATGCATATCGACGAGAACGGCTGGATCCAGGAGTTCCTGGAGAAGCCGAAGGATCCGCCGCCGATGCCGGGCAAGCCGGACGTCTCGCTCGCCAGCATGGGCATCTACGTGTTCGACGCGAAATTCCTGTTCGATCAGCTCAAGCGCGATGCCGAGGACCCGAACTCGAACCACGATTTCGGCAAGGACATCATTCCCTACCTGGTCAAGAACGGCCGCGCGATGGCGCACCAGTACTCGACCTCCTGCGTCCGCTCCGGCAGCGACACTCGCGCCTATTGGCGCGACGTCGGCACGGTCGACGCCTATTGGGCCGCCAATATCGACCTCACCGACGTGGTGCCCGAGCTCGACCTGTTCGACCGCGCCTGGCCGATCTGGTCCTATGCTGAGATCACGCCGCCGGCGAAATTCGTCCATGACGAGGAGAGCCGGCGCGGCCAGGCGGTGAGCTCGCTGGTCTCCGGCGGCTGCATCATCTCCGGCGCGTCGCTGCGCCGCTCGCTGCTGTTCACCGGCGTGCGCATCAACTCCTACGCCAATGTCGAGAATGCCGTGATCATGCCTTACGTGAGTGTCGGCCGCGGCGCCCGCTTGAGGAACGTCGTGATCGACCGCGGCGTCGAGATCCCGGAAGGGCTCGTCGTCGGCGAGGATCCCGAGTTCGACGGAAAGCGCTTCCGCACCACCGAGCAGGGCATCTCGCTGATCACCCAGCCGATGATCGACAGGCTCAATACATGACGCCTGTTCGCGTCCTCGCGGTCGCCTCTGAAGTCTATCCCCTCGTCAAGACCGGCGGCCTCGCAGACGTCGCCGGCGCGCTCCCGGTTGCGCTGAAGGCCCATGGCGTCGAGATGCGCACCTTGCTGCCGGGCTATCCCGACGTGATGCGCCTTTTGTCCGGCACAGAGGAACTGCGGCGCTGGCCGGATTATTTCGGCGGCCCCGGCCGGCTGCTGGCGGGCTCGCATGCCGGGCTCGATCTGTTCGTGCTGGACGTGCCGCATCTCTATGCGCGGCCAGGCAACCCCTATGTCACCACTGACGGCGTCGACTGGGCAGACAACGGCGTGCGCTTCGCCGCGCTGTCGCGCGTGGCGGCCGATATCGGCCACGGCCTCGTGCCGGCCTTCGTGCCCGATGTCGTGCACGCCCACGATTGGCAGGCGGGGCTCGCGCCGGCCTATCTGCACTACGACAATCGTCCACGGCCCGGCACCGTGATGACCATCCACAACATGGCCTACCAGGGCAAGTTCGCCCCTGAGCTGATCGGATCGATCGGCCTGCCCTGGCATGCCTTCAACGTCAACGAACTGGAATATTTCGGCGGCATCAGCTTCTTGAAGGCCGGCTTGAGCCTTGCCGATCGTATCACCACGGTATCGCCGACCTACGCGAAGGAAATCCAGAGCGACGAAGGCGGCATGGGCCTCGGCGGCCTGCTTCGTGAACGATCCAACGTGCTGAGCGGCATCCTCAACGGCATCGACACCGAGGTCTGGAATCCGCAAACCGATCCCCACATCGCCTACCGCTTCGGCGCGGAAGACCTGACCTTCCGGGCCGCGAACAAGGCGGTGCTGCAGCAGCAGTTCAACCTCGATTCCTCGGACGAAGCGCCGCTGCTCGGCGTCATCAGCCGGCTGTCGTGGCAGAAGGGGCTCGATCTCCTGATGGAGGCCATCCCGACCATCCTGCGGGAAGGCATGCAGCTCGCGCTGCTCGGCAGCGGCGACCGCGATCTGCAGGATGGCTACCAGGCCGCGGCCCGCGCCAATCCAAGCCGGATCGGCGTCGTGATCGGCTATGACGAAATCCTGGCGCACCTGATCCAGGCCGGCTCGGACGCGCTGATCGTGCCGTCCCGCTTCGAGCCGTGCGGCCTAACCCAGCTCTGCGCGCTGCGCTATGGCGCCGTGCCGATCGTCTCGCGCGTCGGCGGCCTCGAAGACACCATCGTCGATATCGGCGAGGCCGACGCGTCCGGCCACGATGCCACCGGCTTCAAATTCGCCCCCGTGACGGCGGATGCCCTCGCCGGCACGCTGCGCAAGGCCAACACCGCCTTCCACGACAAGCTGACCTGGCGCCGCCTGCAACGCAGCGGCCTTGCGACCGACGTCTCCTGGCGTAATCGCGCCGGCGACTATGCCTCGCTGTACCGCAGCCTCATGGAGGCGCGCGCGTGAGTCTGCAAGCCGGTCGCGTTTGATAGTGGCTTTCGTAGCCTATCCTTCGAGACGCCCGCCTCCAGCGGGCTCCTCAGTATGAGGACGGAGAACGCGGCAACAAGTTCGGTCCTGCTGAGCCTCATCCTAAGGAGGCGCGCAAGCGCCGTCTCGAAGGACGAGGCGCGCGCAGACTGCCGCCCGAAGCGTGACCGTCGTCGAATCCATGCTATAGAGCGCGCATGGACCCGCTCATGATCAAGCTGATCGGCTTTGCCGCCGCCACCTGCACCACCGTCGCTTACGCGCCACAAGCCATCAAGGTATGGAAGACCCGCTCCACCGGCGATATCTCGCTCGGCATGTTCCTGGTGATGGTGCTGGGCCTCGCGCTCTGGCTCATCTACGGCCTGCTCTCGGGCGATGGCCCCCTGATCGCCTCGAACGCCGTCACCATGCTGCTCGCCGGCGGCATCCTGGTGATGAAGCTGAGATACGGGTGAAGTTGCGACGCTCCTCTTCCTTCTCCCCTTGTGGGAGAAGGTGGCGCGAAGCGCCGGATGAGGGGTTCGCTCCACGAGTTCATTGCGCGAGATTCCGGCGGAGAGAGACCCCTCACCCGTCTCGCCGCTTCGCGGCGATCCACCCTCTCCCACAAGGGGAGAGGGTAGAAGAATTCATCCAAACACATACGAGGCCATCGCCACATGCGCGACCTCGTCGACGAAGACGCGCCGTCCGACGTCGCTTCCCGCAGCACCGGCCGCCACCATCAGCGGCAGCAGATGGTCCTCGCGCGGATGTGCAAGGCGTGCGCTCGGCGCATTCTCCCAATCGACCAGCATGGCATTGCGGCGCGCCGCATCGGGGTTGCTGATCGCCTCGTTCAGATAGGCCTCGAAATCATACGAGACGGGCTTGGACTCCGGACGGTTGAAGCCGCGCATGTTGTGATAGGTCAGGCCGCTGCCGACGATCAGGATGCCTTCGTCGCGCAAGGATGCGATCGCCTGCCCCACCTTGACGTGCTCGGCCGCGTCATAGCTGGACTTCAGCGACAGCAGCACGATCGGCATGTCGGCATTCGGATACATCAGCCCGAGCGGAACGAACGTGCCGTGATCGAAACCCTGGTCGGGATCTTCGCGGCAATCGAGGCCGGCATGCGTGAGCAGCGCCTTCACTTGCGCGGCAAGCTCGGGCTTGCCCGGCGCCGGATATTTGATGTGGTAGGTATGCTCGGGGAAACCGTAATAATCGTAGACCATCGGTGGATGCGGCGAGGTCGACACCGTGAAGGCGTCGGCTTCCCAATGCCCGGTGATGACCAGCACGGCCTTCGGCCTCTCGGGCAGAAGCTGCGGCAAGTTCGCGAACGCCTCGGCGGTCTTGGCATATTGCACCCGCCTGTCCTCCATGAAGGGCCAGGGGCCGCCGCCATGCGACAGGAACAGGGTCGGAAGTCGCGTCATCGGCTCGTCTCGTTGACAACAGGCACGTGCGAGCGGTCCGCACGATCGGCGATGAGCATAGGCAAAGCGGCATGGTTAGCAAGTCGTTAACGATTTGCCGCCCAGAATCCCCGCTGGGCCGAAGCAGTCGGCCTGAAGACAAGTGAGACGTACGATGAGGAAGTTTGCGCTGGGGGACGTCGTCAACAGTGACAAGGGCCGCCGCGGTGTCGTCCGCGCCGCCTTCAAGTCGCGGGATGGCCAGCAGTTCTATGCCGTCGAGAAGGACGGCGCGATGGATTATCTGGAGGAAGACCGGCTCAGCCCGGCGCCGCGCGTCGAGCTCGCGGCTTAAATCCGCTTCATCTCCTGCCCTCATTTGCGAGCCGGTCGAGACGATCCGCGATCGGATCGTCGCCGCTCGCGATGCCGTCGTTCGTGATCAGCAGCAGGCGATCGCCGCTGGCTGCGTCCCAGCGTGGCAGGTCGGGACCATGTAGGTCGGGACCATTGGGATCGCCACTTCGGGCGAAGTTTATCCAATAGGCGCGCATGCGGCCTGCGACCTCGCGGTCGCGCCGCGACAGGATGCCCGCACCGGGCACGCCTTCCGTACCGAAGATGAACTGCAGCTCGCGCCCGTGGCCGACGTCCGGATTGGCGCGCCTGGCCTCCGGCACATAGGCGAAGCGGTAGCGAAAGGTCGGCGCGCCGCCTGCCGCGTGCAGACGTGCCAGCAGCCGCACCGGCTCGGAAAAGACCTTGTCGGTGTAGATTCTTGCCGCGAGATCCGAAGGTCTGGTGAGATCGGGATAGAGCTTGCGCAATTCGCCGTCGCCCGCGCCCGGCGGCGCAAGCTCCCCCTTGATCGCGGTCTCGTTCTCCAGGCCGGTCTCGTCCTCGTTCGAGCCGATGATCAGGGGAATGCGGCTCTGGCGTCCGGCCGCAAAGCCCGCGGCGAGGTCCTCGGTCGCGAGACGTCCATCCATCATCGGTGCAAAGCTGTGCGGCGATGTCTCCAGCAATTGTTTCTCGGCGGCCAGCAGGCGCCGCGGCTCGACCGCGCGCAGATCCGTCTTCGGCGAAAGCGCGGCCACGAAGAGCCGGCCGATGGCCTCCGCCTCTTCCGCCGAACGCAGGCGCGCGCGGCCGGGCACCGATTGCAGAATGGCCTTGTGGAACAGATTGCGCGCTTGCGCGGACAGCATCAGCAGCGCAATCGATGTCGCGCCTGCATCGCTGCCGAACAACGTGACGTTATCAGGATCGCCGCCGAACGCCGCGATATTGTCGTGCACCCAGTGCAGCGCGGCGATCTGGTCCATCAGGCCGAAATTGCCGGAGCCGGCGTCCGACAGCGCGGGATGCGAGAGCCAGCCGAGCGCGCCGAGGCGATAATTCACGGTGACCACGATGAGGCCCGCCTGCGCCAGCTTGGCGCCAACGAACAGCGCATCGTTCGCGGTGCCCGTGACGAACGCGCCGCCATGGATGAACACCATCACCGGCAACGGGCCGTCGACCCCGAAAGGACGAAACACGTTCAGCGTCAGGCAATCCTCGCTCGCCGCCGGCAGCGCCGGCTGAAGGCACGGCGCGCCGTATTCGTAGGCGGTGCGCATCTCCGAGCTTTCGGTCGTCGGCTGCGGCGGTTGCCAGCGCAGCGCGCCGAGCGGCGGCGCCGCGTAAGCCAGCCCCTTGAACGAGGCCACCTCGCCTTCCACGGCGCCGAGCATCTGCCCTTCACGCGTCAGCGCGAATGGAAACTGCCCGACCGACTGGGCGAGGGCCGGGCCGGCGCCACACAGGACTGCAATAGCCGCAACGAATGCAAGCAGGGCCCGCATCTTCGCAACGATCTCGATGAAGGGTTTTGGCAGGTTATGTCCGAAGCCGTCGGCGAGGCAACCCTCGCGCGCCTTGAGCCTAACCGCCTTTGCCAATCAGCTCCGCGAGCGCGTGGCGCGCGACGATGCCGAGCTCGCCCAGGGTGGAGTGGCCCGCCCGTGCCGCCTCGATCAGGCGCTCGGCGATGAACCTGCGGCTGTCGTGATCGCCGCCATGCGGCAGTTGCCGGCACGTCTGCTCGAGGACGACGTCCATGTTCGCTCTGGTTCGCTCACTCAACTCTGTCATGACGCCCGGGCGGTACGCGTGGCTTGTAAGCGCAAGCATACACAGAAGGACGATGGCTGATTACCCCGGGCGATCACGGCCATGGTGCATCGCGGTGCGTGTGGTGCCGCAACCTTCGCGCGGTCACGAAGCCGCCGCAAACGACCACCCTAAGATTGCACTCGCTGTAATGACAAGCTGAGCCTGCGGCGATAGCCTGCCGCCAAAACAAGACATCCGGGAGGAATACCATGCCTGACGCAATGGTTGCCACACGTGCTTCCGATGGGCGCGGAACCGCTCAGCAGGTCGATGTTGCCGTGGTCGGCGCCGGATTTGCCGGCCTCTACCTTCTCCATCGCCTGCGCAAGACGGGGTTCTCGGCAGTCGGGCTCGACGAGGCCGGCGATGTCGGCGGCACCTGGTATTGGAACCGCTATCCGGGCGCGCGCTGCGACATCCAGACCATCGATTACAGCTACACGTTCGATCCGGAGCTCGAGACCGCCTGGACTTGGTCGGAGAAATACGCGACCCAGCCCGAGATCCTGCGTTACCTCGGCTTCGTCGCCGATCGCTACGATCTGCGCCGCGATATCCGTTTCAAGACCAAGGTCACCGAAGCCAGATGGGACGAAGCGTCGGAGCGCTGGCTCATCACCACTGACAATGGGCCACCCGTCTCCTGCCGCCATTACATCATGGCGACCGGTTGCCTCTCCGCGCCAAAGCCGCCGGAGATCGACGGCGTCAAGGACTTCAAGGGCGAGGTCTATTTCACCGGGCGCTGGCCGCATGACGGCGTCGATCTCACCGGAAAACGCGTCGCCGTGATCGGCACGGGCTCCTCGGCGATCCAGTCGATCCCTGTGATCGCCGAGCAGGCTGCGCATCTGACGGTGTTCCAGCGCACACCGAATTTCGCGTTGCCGGCGCATAACGGCCCTGCGCCCGCGGACCGCATGAGCCTGTTGCAGAGCGACCGCGCGGCCTATCGCGAGCAGGCGCGGCAGTCGATGGCCGGCGTGCCCTACCCGCAGCAGACGGTCGTGAGTTGGCAATTGAGCGATGCCGAGCGTCGCGAGCGGTTCGAGCGCGCCTGGGCGGCCGGCGACCTCGTCCACATCCTGACGCAGCTCTGGGCCGACCAGGCCGTAGACGTCGACGGCAACAAGATCGTCCAGGACCTGATCCGCGAGAAGATCCGCGTCGCCGTCAAGGATCCCGAGACCGCCGCGGCGCTGATGCCGGACGACCATCCTTTCGGCGCAAAGCGCCCCTGCCTCGAGACCAATTATTACGCAACCTACAACCGGCCGAACGTCACGCTGGTCAATCTGCGCAAGGAGCCGATCAAGGCGATCACCGCGAGCGGCATTTCCACGAACGGCCGCAGCTTCGACGTCGACGTCATCGTCTTCGCAACCGGCTTCGACGCCATGACCGGCGCGATCCGTGCCGTGCATCCGATCACCGGGCGCGGTGGCAAGTCGCTGTCCGATGTCTGGGCGCAGGGACCGCAGACCTATCTCGGCCTCACGGTCGAGGGCTTCCCGAACTTCTTCATGATCACCGGACCCGGAAGCCCGTCGGTGCTGTCGAACATGGCGGTGTCTATCGAGCAGCATGTCGACTGGGTGGTCGATCGCCTTGCGTCGCTGCGCGATGCCGGCTTCACCACGATCGAGCCGACCGAGACGGCGCAGGCCGGCTGGAACAGGCACATGGCCGACTGCTCGATGCTGACGCTGCACCGGCTCGCCAACACCTGGTACACCGGCGCCAACGTGCCCGGCAAGGTGCAGGGGCTGATGCCCTATACCGGCGGCGTCGGCCCTTATCGCAGCATCTGCGATGAGGTGGTCAGCCGCGGCATGCTCGGCTTCAAGCTCACCGGCCCCGATGGCGCCGTCCAATGCAATGACGGCGAGGTGGTGCGCCTGCAGCCGGACGTGCGGCTGGTGCTGAACCTGCTCGCCTCGCTCAACCTGCCGCCGATCGAGTCGATGGGCGCGCTCGGCGCCCGCGCCTTCGTCAACGAGTTCAACAAGGGCCGGCCTGCGGGGCGGCCGATCGGCGAGATCGTCGACGGCACCCTGCCCGTCGCCGACGGTGCGTTGCCCTACCGCGTCTACAAGCCGGCAACGCCGGGACCGCATCCGGTCGTGGTCTATTTCCACGGCGGCGGCTGGGTGCTTGGCGACGAGCAATCGGACGAGCCGTTCTGCCGCGACATGGTGCGGCGGACCGGCATGATGTTCGTCAGCGTCGGCTATCGCCACGCACCGGAGCATCGCTTCCCGACCGCGGCCGAGGACGGCTATGCGGCCACGCGCTGGATCGCCGAGCACGCCGCCGAGCTCGGCGGCAGACCGGGCCCGGTGCTGGTTGCAGGCTGGAGCGCCGGCGGCAACATCGCCGCCGTCACCTGCCAGCTCGCGCGCGACCGCGGCGGGCCAGCCATCGCCGGCCAGCTTCTGGTCTGCCCGGTCACCGACTGCAGCTTCGATCGGCCCTCCTACAACGAAAATGGGACCGCCTACTTCTTGACGCGCTCGCTGATGTACTGGTTCTGGGACCTCTATTGCTCGCCGGCGGACCGCACCGACCCGCGGGTCGCCCCGCTGCGCGGCAAGGTTGCCGGCCTGCCGCCGGCCCTCGTGGTCACCTGCGAGTTCGATCCGCTGCGCGACGAGGGCATCGCCTATGCCGAGGCAATGGCCGCAGCGGGCGTGCCGGTCGAGCAATTGAAGGCGCGCGGCCACTTCCACTCGTCCTTTGCGATGGTGGACGTGGTGATCACAGGCGTGTCGGGACGGGTGCAGATGGCGGAAGCCTTGCGGCGCTTCGCCGGACTGCCGCCCAAGGTCGGCAGCAGTGACGGTCAAGGAGATGGTCACGCCAGCCCGCGGCACGAGATCGCGGCCGCCGCGAGCTGATTCAGCCACGAGGCGGCCGGGAACCTTTTCCCGGCTGCCGCGTTCGGTGTCTGTGGCATTGAGTGCAGCGATAGGTGTATCGGCCCCGGCACGCGAGCACGTGTGCTGGGGTCGTGTTTTGCGTGAGGCAGGGCGATGGGGGACGTGGTCGGGGATTCAAAGGTCAATTTCGGCGCGCTTGCGGTGCTGCATAAATGGCCATCACTTGCCAATCAGCGCCAGCCTGACCGGGAGCCCTACCAGCTCATCGAAGGCACGCTCGACGATTGCATCTCGGCTTTCATGCAGAAACCGGCGACGACCCGGCACCTCTACGAGATCCGCACCGTAGCGCAGCCGCCGCTCGTCACCGAGATCCTCTCCCCCGAACACGTCCTCGAGCTGTCGCGCTTGAGAGAATTTCTCTGACGCCCTTCACAAGCGTGCGAGCAGGAACCTTCTTCCGGTTCTTCCCGTTGTCAGGGATCAAAGCAATGACGTGAGCGCCTCGAGATGTTTGACGCCGGCGTATCATCACCGATCGTGCCTTACGGAGCGGACCAGACCCTGTTCGTGGTGGTTGATCGCCGTGACGAGGCGACAGAAATCCGCATCGAGCGCAGCGATCTCGACACCACGATCGGCGAGCTCGTCGCCGGCTGCTTCAATGACCCGATCAAGGTGATCTCGTTCAACACGCTCGAGCACTGGATGAAGGATATCTCGTGCGACGTCGCCGGCGAGATCCGCGCACGCTGCGACATCTATGGAATAGAGCTCCCCGATTATCTCAGCGACTTCATCGAAAGCCATTCCCAAAGCGCGATGAAATGAAGCTCACTTGCCGAAAAGGACGGAGGTGCGCTCCCTCCCTGCTTGCGGGAATGACTATCGCATTTGGGAGTTTTTCTCTGCGGCCATCCTTCGAGACGCCCGCTTTGGGCGGGCTCCTCAGGATGAGGGCGGAGTGCGCGGCAGCAGTTTCAACGAGCACTGATGCTGATTAGCCTCATCCTGAGGAGGCGCGTCAGCGCCGTCTCGAAGGACGAGGCGTGCGCGCAGGCCGCCGCCACAAGTCATATCCGATAGCCCTGCGCTTGCGGGAGAGGGAGTGCACCTCCCTTGTAGCAATCAAACCTGATCGCATCGCGCATTAGTTGCGGCGGCGTTTGCCGGCGATGACCTCGATCTCGCGGCGGCGTTCGCCCGCGAAGGTCAGCAGCTTTTCGATCGTCAGCGTATCCGTGATCCGTTTGGCGAGCCGCTCGGCGCGCGCAGCCTGATCTTCGAGATGCTGGATCGTGTTCAAGCGTCGCCTCCCCCAAAGCCCCGAATTGTGCGGACAGCTATGGTGCTTGAGAAGCCGCTAACAGCCGGTTAAGCGCGCCCGCACGGTCGCGACGCGTGGCGCCCTATTGCACGACTTCGAGCCTGACATTGGTAATGCCCTTGTCGACCATGCCGAGCGCCTCGGCGGCCGACGGCGAGATGTCGACCACGCGTCCGCGCACGAAGGGCCCGCGATCGTTGACCCTGACCGTAACGAAACGGCCGGAGGAGGTCTCGGTAACGCGCAGCTTGGTGCCGAACGGCAGGGTGGGATGCGCCGCGGTCAATTCGTTCCTGTCGAACTTCTCGCCACTCGCGGTCTGCGTATCCGAATAGAAGCTGGCGATGCCGTGCGAAGCGGTTTGCTTTGCGTCGCGGGCGGGGACGCGCGCCCGGCTGATCGGGCGTGGATGCAGCGCCGCCACCCGGTGCGGGCGCTCGACCGCGGCTTGCCGGGTCGTTCCGGCGAGATCGGCTTTCTGACGGCCGACCGGCGATTGCGAGCAGGCAGCGAGCGATGCGGCGCCCAAGACCGCGAGCAATAACCGGCTCGAGCTCGCCAGCGACATCCGGGCAGTTTCGGCACTTGCAATGCGAGACATGATGCGCCCTCCGAACAACCCCAAGTTTCGGTGGGCAATGAGGGCAGAACCTTGTCGGAACAAAAGCGGCTCTGGGGCCGCCTTCGTTTCGCGCCAGCTGTGGCGATTCCACCACAGTGACCTGTTCAGAATCGGGACAGATCGGCGAAGGATCAGCCCGATACGGCCCGCGAGCCGCGGGTTTCGGCGCGGCCCGATCTCTAGTACTTCGGCTCGTACATCTGCGACTGGACCAGAGCCTTCACGTCATTGGGCGCGGGTCCGTCGGCGAGCGCGCGTTGATAGGCCACATCCGCAACCGCCGCCGCGATGCGCACGGAGACCTCGCGGATACGCGGCAGTGCCGGATAGAGGCTGCCCTGAGCGAGGTCCTCCTTGCCGACGCAATCGGCGAGCGCGTGGGCCGCCGCCATGAACATCTCATCGGTCACGAGGCGCGAGCGGCTGGCGATGACGCCGAGGCCGACGCCCGGGAAGATGTAGGAATTGTTGCCCTGGCGCGGCACGAAGCTGCGGCCGTTGAGCTTGACCGGATCATACGGACTGCCGCAGGCGAACAGCGCGCGTCCCTCCGTGTAGCGATAGGCATCCTCCGCCGAGCACTCGGCTTTCGAGGTCGGGTTGGAGAGCGCGAACACGATCGGCTGCTCGTTGAGCTCGGCCATCGCCTTGAGCACGTCGGGCGTGAAGGCGCCGCCGACCGCGGCGACGCCGATGATCGCCGTCGGCTTCAGCGTCTTGATGGCGGTGAGGAAGTCGGCGATCGGCGCCTGACCGGCATGGGCATAGCGGAGCTTATGGCCAGAAAGGCCTTCACGGCCGCTGACGACGAGACCGCGGGAATCCACCAGCCAGTTGCGGCGAAGCGCGTCCGCCTCGGACGCGCCTTCCGCCATCATGGCGGAGACCACGAGGTCGGCGATGCCGGTCGCCGCCTCGCCCGCGCCGAGGAACAGGATCTTCTGATCCTTCAGCTTGCCGCCGGAGATGCGCAGAGCCGAGAACAGGCCGGCGAGCGCCACCGCCGCGGTGCCCTGGATGTCGTCGTTGAAGACGCAAGCCTCGTCGCGATATTTGTGCAGCAGCTTGAACGCCGAATGATTGGCGAAGTCCTCGAACTGGATCAGCACGCCCGGGAACGTCTTGCGCGCGGCTTGCATGAACTCGTCGACGAAGCTGTCATAGGCCTCGCCCGTCAACCGCCGCTCGCGCAGGCCGAGATAATAGGGATCGTTCAACAGCTCTTCGTTGTTGGTGCCGACATCGAGCACGATCGGCAAGCACGCTTCCGGATGCACGCCGGCGCAGGCCGAATAGAGCGATAGCTTGCCGACCGGGATGCCCATTCCGTTGGCACCGAGATCGCCAAGTCCCAAAATGCGCTCGCCGTCGGTGACAACGATCAGCCTGGCCTGGTAGGGCCAGTTCTTCAGGATCTCCGCGATCTGGCCGCGGTCGCGCGAGGAGATGAACATGCCACGCGGCCGCTGGAAGATCAGGCCGTATTTCTGGCAGGCAAGCCCGACCGTCGGGGTGTAGATGATCGGCTGGATCTCGTCGATATTGTCGACGACGACGCGGAAGAACAGCGCCTCGTTGCGGTCATGCAGCGCGTTCAGGGCAACGTATTTTTCCAGGTCCGTCGGCAGCGTGCGCAGATTGGTGAGCACGCGCTGAGCCTGGGTCTCCATCGTCAGCACGCAGGGCGGCAACAGGCCGCGCAAGCCGAGTGCGGCGCGCTCTGCTTCCGTGAAGGCCGTGCCCTTGTTGAGCAGGGGGTCGCGCAGCAGCGTCATGCCGTGCGCGGTGTCGGATGATGTCGAATGGGCGCTGACCCGAGCAGGTCTATTCACGATTCCCCCAAGGAGTTTCTTATTGAACCACGACCATTGTCGGCCAGCGTTCAATCGAGATCAAGGAGACTCCGGCCGCGATCGTGATCTCGCACCGCAGCAGATTTTGCAAACGCCTGGCACTTGCGCGCGAAAAGGTTTAACGCGCCAACCGGGGCGCGCGTTGGCGGACCCAAATAAAGGCAGGCCGGAATTTGGGACTGCTTATCCCGCCGCCCGCCGGGGCGTCAGATTGGCAGCGCTGTCCGCCGGCGGCGCGATGTGCATCAGGATGGTCTGCACCGGCGATGCGACCTCGATCCCGTTCTGCTGGAAGCGCAGCTTCATGCGGCGGTTGAATTCGCGCTGGACCGGCCAGCGGCCGGCCTCGGTGCAGCGGATCTGCCCGACGATCGACACCATCGCGCCATCGACTTTGTCGACGCCCCACAGCTCGAGGTCGCCGCGGATGAGCGCGCGGAAGTCCGCTTCACGGCGCATCTCATCGACGATGTCCTTGAGGATCTGGCCGGCGCGGTCGGTGTCTTCCTTGTAGGCGACGTTGACGCTGACCGAAGCATTGCCGGCGCCGCGGCTGGCATTGGTGATGGTCGTGACTGCGCTGAACGGCACGATGTGCACGGCGCCGTCGCCCGCGCGCAGACGGATGGTGCGGATCGAGACGTTCTCGACGACGCCCGACAACCCCGACACGCTGACGCTGTCGCCGACCTGCACCGTATTCTCCAGCAGCAGGAACAGGCCGGTGATGAGATCCTGCACCAGCTTCTGCGAGCCGAAGCCGATCGCAATGCCGACGATGCCGGCGCCCGCCAGCAGCGGCGCGACGTTGACGCCGATCTCGCTGAGCGCGGTGAGGCCGACGATTGTCGCGATCAGGCAGAGCAGCCCTGTGCGCAGCATCGGCTGGAAGGTGCGCAACCGCGCGGCGCGGGCATAGTGCCCGTCCCGCGACAGCGTATTGATCTGGCGGTCTAGGAGCGCATTGCTGGCTTCCCAGATCGCCGCGGCGATGAGCACGGCAAGGCCAATGGTCACCACGGCCGAGATCAGCCGGCTGCCGATCTGGCCGCCATAGAACCAGACGATCGCGTCCACGCCCCAGACCTCGAGCACCGCCACGAAACCGATGAAGGCGATCACGCCGGATACGATCCTGCGGAGCAGCGGCAGATAGCGGTTGGCACGGATCTCGAGGCCGGGAAAGCGCTGGAGGATCTCCGGCTTGATGCGGAAACCGCGATCGATCAGGCTCAGCGTCAGCATGATGACGACACGTGCGACCAGCGCCACTGCGATGGTGCCGACGAAATATTGCAGCAGCAGCGAATAGCCGTTGCGGATGTTGAGCGCCCACACCGCCCAGAGCGCGAGGTCGAGCGCGATGGCAAGATAGTGCCAGCCGCCGGCGACGCGGTTGCGCAAACGAGCCGCGATCCCCTGCCGCTCGGCCGGGGCGCGGATGGCATCGGCGACCTGGCGGCGGCATTGCAGGACGATGACGGCGATGAAGAGGTGCACGACCAGCATCACCATGCGCAGCAGCGCGGCGTAGCCGGCGCGGTGCAGGCCGAGCAGCAGCGCCACATTGGCAAAGGCGATGCCGGAGACGCCGACGCCGACGATGCGGCGTGCCCAGATCTCGACATAGGCGGCGGTCTCCGCGCGCACCGGAAACAAGCCGAACGGCCCCGCCAGCGCCCGGACCAGGCAGATGAGCCCGCGCGAGAACGCATAGGCGTTGACGACGGCGAGGATCACGAGGCGGACGGTTGTCGGTTCTCCAATCTCCGTCCCGAGCAGCGCGGTGGCGACGCCGACGAAGACGAGCACGGGAAGCAGCTCGAGCACGAAACGGCCGAACACGAAGGGCAGGCGCAGCATGATCTGCCAGACCCGCGCAAGGCTGTGACGTCGCTCCTGCATTTCAGGTGCAGGCGTAACGTCGGCGACTGACGATGGCGGATCGGCAAGCGGCAACGCGGGTGCCGGCAGGCGCGCGGTTTGCGGCACGCGTCCCTCCAGGAACGCGACCGGCCGGCGGATCAGGCGGAAGATCACCCATTCGGCCAAGAGGGCGCAGCCGAGCACCAGCGCAAGCTTCCAGGCGATCTCGAGCAGAAGATTGTAAGCCGCGGGATCGTTCGCGGTGCGCACGATCCAGT
The DNA here is from genome assembly GCF_020194135.1 of Bradyrhizobium sp. BRP23. NCBI lineage: Bacteria > Pseudomonadati > Pseudomonadota > Alphaproteobacteria > Hyphomicrobiales > Nitrobacteraceae > Bradyrhizobium > Bradyrhizobium sp. BRP23. The sequence goes on from NZ_JADYVW010000020.1 coordinate 26,256, forward strand.
AGTAGAACGCCGGAAAGTGCGTGAGCGTCCGCGCGATGCCGGCGATCTCACGCGAGATTTCGCCGATCTCCTCCGAGACCGTCAGCATGAGCTGCGCACCGAGGCCGTCGGCCGAAAGCGGGATCGGCGAATTCGGCTGCGGCGCGGCCTGTTGCGAACCAGACGCGTTGGCGATTGCACGGAGCGTATCGATCATCTGCGCGCGCTTCTTGTCGTCCTGAAGCGTGTCCAACGCACGCTTCGCCTCGTCAGGCGATAGCGCCGCGGCACCGTTCGCGGACGGCGCATCGGCGCGGGCGCAGGAGAGAGAAGAGATTGCAAGGAAAAGAGCGGCGAGAAGCGCCGGGACAAGCTTTTGCGACACGCAGATTCCCTGGAAAAGTGAATGTGCTCGCAGGTAGCGTGGCCGTCACCGCCGAAGCACATCCGTCATGTCGGATCGGCGCTATTCGCCCCCAGCCTGTGTCGGAAGTTGGCCTTTGGGACGACATTCTCTTGGCATTTGCCGCAATGCAGGATCGGGAGCTGATGTCTCCGTCAGTGCGCGCAAAGACCCGTTTGCGGATCAACCAGCAGGATTGAGACGAGCGGGGTGTCAAAAAAAATTGGTGCGGCGGCCTTCACGGCCATCCGACACGATCAAAATACAGCGCCGGGAAGGTAGGGGCTTTGCCTCACTGATGCAGCCCGCTAAACCTTGTCCCGGCGTGCCGTTCGCGGTTTCCGCCGCTATGCGATAGTCCGAACGAGCTCCATCGCAATTAACGCGGCTGGATTTGCGGAGGTGGTGTCATAGACCTCCCCTTGCTCATGAGGTGGACGTTGCGCGTCGCTTGTTTGCGACCGCTATGATGCTCCTCCTGCGTCGCAAAACTGTCAAGCGGGATCAATGATCTGACGATCACATTTGACGATCCGAGTTCCGCCGTGCAAATCGCTTCCGCGCGAAGTGAGGGATTTCCGAAGGCAGCCGGCATGGTGACATCATGCCCCTGTTTTGCCCGACGATGCAAACGAATTTCGTGAAATCCGCATCGCGGATGATGGGAGCCGATAAGCCATTGATTCCGCTATGCCCAGCTACTGTGCATGGGGTTGTTTTCGCACTTTTGGTCGATGGCCACCCGGCCAACTAGAGAAACATCTCCGCCAGGTCGACCGTCGAGGCCTTTCCGATCTGGTCGAAGTTTCGCGCCAGCCAGTTGCGCGCCGCCGCGCGGCCCTCATCGCGCAGGCGGCACAACAGGCTCCATTCGGGGTGGAACTGCGTGGCCGTGCCGAGCTGCGACATCAGCGCGTCGTTGCCGATCCAATGCATGTACATGCGGCTATGCTTGTTGCTGTCGAGCTCGCCGTCGTCGATCAGCCGGGTGGCGAAAGCGATCGCGCGCATCTCGCGCATCAAGGACGAATTGAAGCTGATCTCGTTGATGCGGTGGAGGACATCGGCGGCACTGGCCGGCAGCTCGTCGCGCCGGATCGCCGTCACCTGCACGATGACGACGTCGTGGCTGCCCTTGCGGTAGATCAACGGATAGATCGCGGGATTGCCGAGATAGCCGCCGTCCCAGTAATGCTCGCCATCGATCTCGACAGCCTGAAAATAGGGCGGCAGGCATGCCGAGGCGAGCACGGTGTCCGCCGTGAGCAGCGGGCTCTGAAACACCTTGATCTTGCCGGTGCGGACGTTGGTGGCGTTCAGAAACAGCTGCGGCGCCTCGGGCGAGGAATTGAGCCGGTCGAAATCGATCACGCGCTGCAGCAGCGCGCGGAGCGGATTGAAATGAAAGGGATTGAGCAGGTTCGGCGGCAGCGTATGCGTCAGCGTATGGATGAAGGCATGGACCGGATGATATTCCGGCGGCAGCTTCAGGGCCTGGATCCACTGGTTCAGCGGCGACATCAGATCGTACGCCATATCCATGCGCGAGACTTCGTACCAGAATGCGTGCAGGCTCTCCCGCGCGGCCTCCGCGCCTCCGTGCGCCATGCCCGAGGCCATCGCCACCGCATTCATCGCGCCGGCACTGGTCGCGCTGATCGCCTCGATCGCGAGCCTGCCGTCCTCGAGCACCTGGTCGAGCACGCCCCACACGAAGGCGCCGTGCGCACCGCCGCCCTGGAGCGCGAAGTTGACGTTCTTGCAGTTCGTGGTCCCGCCGGCTGTCACTTTGCTTGCCTCTTGCCTCCCGTGCCTTCTTTCTCCAGCGCCTTGCGCACCTGCTTGAACTCCTCCAGCGAGGCCTTGTCGGCACGGGGGAAGCGCAGGTCGAGCTTTTCCAGCTCGGCATTGATCACCGAGCCGATCACGACGCGGGCGAACCATTTGTGGTCGGCGGGCACGACATACCAGGGCGCATGGGACGTCGCCGTGTGCCGGACGATGTCCTGGTAGACCGCCTGGTAGCGCGGCCACAGCGCGCGCTCCCTGATGTCGTCCATGGAGAACTTCCACTGCTTGGCCGGATCGTCCAGCCGCGCGAGGAAACGCTCGCGCTGTTCTTCCTTGGACAGGTTGAGAAAGAACTTCAGCACCACGGTGCCGTTGCGGCAGAGATAGCGCTCGAAGGCGGAGATGTCCTCGAACCGCTCCTTCCAGATGTTCTTGGTGACGAGCCTTGGCGGCAGCTTCTGCTTGGCGAGAATCTCCGGGTGTACGCGCGTCACCAGGCATTCCTCGTAATGCGAGCGGTTGAAGATGCCGATATGGCCGCGCTCGGGCAGCGCGACTGCATGACGCCAGAGGAAGTCGTGGTCGAGCTCCTTGCTGCTCGGCGCCTTGAAGGCCGTGACCTCGCAGCCCTGCGGATTGATGCCCTCGAAGATCGCCTTGATCGCAGAATCCTTGCCGCCGGCGTCCATCGCCTGGAATACGATCAGGAGCGACCAGCGGTCCTGCGCGTAGAGCTTCTCCTGAAACGCGATCAGCCGCTTCTTGTTGGCATCGAGGATCGCGAGCGCCTTCTCCTTGTCGAGATCGCCCCTCTCGTCGGATTTGTGGTCCTTGAGGTGAAACTTGCCCGAGCCATCGTAGCGAAACGGCGTGATGTAGCGGTCAAGCTCCTGGGCGAGCGACTTGGACGGCTTTTTGCTCATGAGCGCGGGGCACCTTGCGTTGCAACTTCAATCGGTCGAGCAAGCTACCAAGGATGCCCTTGGGAAGGAATATGATGAAAAGCACGAGCAGCACGCCGTAGACGAGATTATCCCAGCCGACCGCCTTGGTGCCGAAACCGATGCGCAGCGTTTCCGCCAGCAGGATGGTGATGATGGCGCCGACGGTCGGACCTAGCGAGACGAACAGCCCGCCGACGATCGCGGCGAACACCATCTGCAGCGAGACTGCGATGCCGCTGACCGTGTCGGGCGTGATGAACATCTGGTACTGGCAGTAGATCGCGCCCGCCAGCGCCGTCATCAGCGCGCTGAGCAGCGTGATCTTCAGCTTCTCGGCGGTGACGTCGACGCCGGCCGCGGCGGCGGCATCCTCGTCCTCGGAGATCGCCTCCAGCGCATAACGCGCCATGCTGCGGTCGACCCAGTGCCAGACCACGATGCCGAACAGCCAGACCGCAAGCGCGATCAGGTACCAGGTGGTCTTGTCGTCGAATTGCAGCGCCAGCAGCCTGTTGCCGGACGCGCGGTTCGGGGTATAGCCGAGCGAGCCGCCGGTATAGTCGCGCGTCGCGGTGATGACCTGGAGCACGATGCCTGACAGCGCCAGCGTCACCAGCACGAAATAATGCCCGGTGATACGAAAGCGAAAGCAGGGATAGCCGACGATCATCGCCAGCGCACCGGCCGCCGCCATGCTGATGGGAATGCCGATCCAGGGCGACAATCCTGCGTGATTCCACAACAGCGCGGTAACGTAAGCGCCGATCCCCATGAAGCCGCCATGGCCGAGCGACACGAGGCCGAACCTCCCCATCATCGACCAGGACGTATAGGCGAACGACCAGATCAGGATCAGCACCAGGATGTGCAGATGATAGGGATCGCGATAGACGAAGGGCAGCGCGACCAGCGCCGCCAGCCCCACGCCCCATGCAGCAAGCCGCCCCTGCCCCATCATCGGCGCCTCGCAAGCAGGCCCGCGGGCCGGATGAACATCATGACGATGAAGAACGCGAAGGCCAGCACATAGCCCCATTCGAGGTCGGAGAACAGGCCCCCGAGCGAGATGATCTCGGCGAACACGAAGGCGGCGATGAAGCCGCCGATGAAATTGCCGAGGCCGCCGAGCACGCAGATCAGGAAGGTGATTGGCCCGAAGGACAGACCGACGAAGGGATGCACGTCGTATTGCAGCACCAAGAGGCAGGCGGCGAGGCCGGCGAGCGCGCCGCCGAGCGCCGACGTGATCAAGTAGATCCGCTTGGTGTCGACGCCCATCAGCGCCATGATCTGGCGGTCCTGTGAGATGGCGCGGATCGCAGTGCCGGTGAAGGTGCGCGTCATGAACAGATAGACCGCGACCATGCCGACCAGCGCGGCGGCGAACGAAAGCAGTCGTGCGTAGCTGAAATTCATGTCGCCGAAGGCGAGCACCGGCAGGCGGATGCCGAGATTTCGGAAGTCGATGCCGAAGGCAACGGTGGCAAAGCTCTGCAGCACGAACAGCACCCCGCCGGTCGCGAGCAGCTGATTGATCGGTGGCGCGGTCAGCAGCGGCGCAATGACGAGGTAGTGCAGCGCCGCACCAAGCACGGCGACCAGCATGATAGTGAGCGGGGCAGCGACGAAATAGCTGACGCCGTAATACTGCACCATGAAATACATGCCGTACATGCCGATCATGACGAGCTCGGCGTAGCAGATCCAGGTCACGTCGATGACGCCGAAGATCAGGTTGAGCCCGAGCGCAAGCAGCGCCAGCACGCCGCCGAGCAAGATGCCGTTGATGACGGCCTCCAGCAGGTAGATGTCGAATACGTCCAGGAACGCCTGCATGCCCCTCACACCCCGAGATAAGCTTCCTTGACCGTGTCGCTCGCCAGCATCTCGGCCGAGGTGCCGGACGCGCGGATCGTGCCCGCCTCGATCAGATAGGCGCGATCGACCACCTTCAGCACCTGCTGCACGTTCTGCTCGACGATCAGCACCGTCAGCCCGCTGGCGCGGATCCGCTTCACCAGCTCGAACACCTGCTGCACCACCACCGGCGCGAGCCCCGCCGAGGGTTCGTCGAGCAGCAACAGTTTCGGATTGGACATCATCGCGCGGCCGATGGCGCACATCTGCTGCTCGCCGCCGGACATGGTTCCGGCCATCTGGTGACGGCGTTCCTTCAGGCGGGGGAACAGGTCGAACACCACCTCCAGCCGCTCGGCGTAGTGGTCCCGCGCCTCCTTCATGAAGGCACCCATCTTGAGATTGTCGTCGACCGTGAGCTGCGGAAACAGCCGCCGGTTCTCCGGCACATGCGCAATGCCGAGGCTGACGATCTTGTGCGACGGTGTCGCGACGAGGTCGACGCCCTCCATCCTGATCGATCCGCGCGAGGGACGGATCAGGCCGGAGATGACGCGCATCAGGGTGGTCTTGCCGGCACCGTTCGGGCCGATCACGCCGACGGCTTCGCCGGCCTTCACGTCGAGGTTGACGTCGAACAGCGCCTGGAAGGTGCCATAGCCGGCATTGAGGCCGCGAAGCTCCAGCATCACCTAGCCCCCTGCGCGGCGGCGCGCTTCGGCGGCCGCGGCCTGCGTGGTCTCGGCGTCGGTGCCGAGATAGACCTCGATGACGCGCGGATCGCCCGCGACCGCGCTCGGCAGGCCTTCCGAGATCTTCTCGCCGTGATCGAGCACCATGACGCGGTCGACCACGCGCATCAGGACGCCCATGATGTGCTCGACCCAGATGATGGTGATGCCGAGCTCGTCGCGGATGTTGCGCAGCATGTCCGCAGCCTGGTCCATCTCGGCCTCGTCGAGACCGCCGAGGCTCTCGTCGGCGAGCAATAGCTTTGGCGCGGTGGCGAGCGCCTTCGCCAGCTCCAGCTTCTTCAGCCCCGCTGCGCCAAGCCCATCGACACTAGCATGGCGATCGGTCGGCAGGCCGACCATCGCCAGCGACCGCTCGGCCGCCTCCTCCGCCTTGGCGCGGCTGTGGCGGCCCTGGCCGTAGAAGCCGGCAAGCGCGACGTTCTCGAAAATGCTGAGGCGGCGGAACGGCCGCGGGATCTGGAAGGTCCGCCCGATGCCGCTGTTGATGATCCGGTGCGGCGCAAGGCCCGCAATCTCGTGCCCGGCGAACAGGATCGATCCGGAGGTCGGCGCCAGCGTGCCGGACAGCATGTTGAAGATCGTGCTCTTGCCCGAGCCGTTGGGACCGATCAGGCCGAGGATCTCACCCTGATCGACCCGGAACGAGACGTTGTTCACGGCGGTGAAGCCGCCAAACCGCTTCACCAATCCGCTGACTTCCAACACCGCAGAACCCCGCTATTGGTTGCTATAGGTGGTGCCCTTGGGCAGCGGCAGCACGGCCTCGCGCTGCGCTTGGCTCTTGGGCCACACCACATAGGACTTGTCGTCGACGTATTGGATCACGACCGGGAACGAGCGCTCGTTCTGGCCGGCCATTGGCGAACCCTCGCCGTGGAATTTGACGCCGAAGCCGAGCATGGTGCCGCCTTCGGGTATGTCGGTGTCCAGTGCTGCCTTGCGCAGGGAGTCGGGATCTACGCCGCCATACTTCTTGATCGCTCGCGGCAGCACGTCGTTCAGGAACAAATAGGTGTTGGACGCAGCCATGCCGACATGGGCCGAACGGATGGCGACACCCGGCTTGCGCTTGTCGAACTCCTCGCCGACCGCCTTGATGATCGGCGGCAGCTTCGGATCCATGCTCTTCTGGTTGGCGAGCCAGATCGAGATCGGATCGGTGTTGAAGACATAGTTTACGTCGGCGCCCAGGCCTTCCTTCAGCTTCTCATAGACCCCGTAGCCGGCGCCATGTCCTACCAGTGCGCCGAACTTCAGCCCTTGTTCGCGGGCTTGCCGGAGCAACAGGGTGATGTCGGGATTATAGCCGGTATGGAACACCACATCCGGCTTGGCCCGCTTCAGCTTGGTGACCAACGCAGACAGATCCGGGGCCGTCGCCGAATAGCCCTCTCTGAGCACGATGTTGAAACCGGCCTTCTTGGCACCGGCCTCGTTGCCTTTGGCAACGTCGACGCCGTAGGCGCCGTCCTCGTGGATGATGGCGACCCGCAGGTCCTTCGGGTCCTTGCCCAGCTTTTCCTTCGCATTCTGCGCGATGAAGTCCATCGTCATCATGCCGAACTGGTCGCCGGAGGCCTGCGGGCGAAACACGTATTTGTAGTTCTTGTTCTCCAGCACCGCCGACGAAATGCAGGTCGTGATCCACATGAACTTCTTCAGCTGCTCGACCCGCGCTGCCACTGGCACGCATTGCGCCGAGGAGAAGAAGCCGAGCAGCATGTCGACCTTTTCCTGCTCGATCAAACGGATCGCTTCATTGATGGCGATATCCGGTTTGCTCTGAGCATCGGCATAGATCGCCTCGATCTTGTAGCCTTCGACGTCTTTCGCGCTGTACTGATCCAGCATGATCCTTGCGCCGGTATATTGCAGCTCCGAACCGCCGCCGGCGAGCGGGCCGGTCAGATCGTAGATGACGCCGATCTTGAGCTTTTTCTCTTGAGCCTTGTCTTGGGCCGCGGCAGACACCGCCAAGCCCGTCGCTGATATCGCGACCAACAGCCCACGTACCAAGCGGGCAGCCATGCGCAGGCGCATCAAAACCTCCCTGGACGATTTGTGCATTGCATTCTTGGTGCAATTCTTCGGCCCATCACATGGGCTGCGCGCGGCGATGTCAAGCCTCGCGCATCAGCGCGCTGCGAACTGCTGCTCGACGAAGGCCGTGACAAATCGCGGCATGGACGGCCTGAGATCGCTGGTCCCGCGCACGAGATGAATGGCGGACAGCTCCGGCTCGATCTCGCGCGCAAGGTTGGCTTCGATCCTGGCGCGGGCCGCATCGCCCGGCATGTCCAGGTTGATGACCTGCAACATTGCGATCGTGGGGCCGGTAACCACGCAATGCCAGCCGGGCTGGATCCGATAATCGGCCGCGGTCAGGCCGGTCTCCTCGCCGACCTCGCGGACGACGCTGCCGGGAATGTCGAGCGCGCCGTCCCTGACATCGTCGAGATCCGGCGTTCCCGAGGGGAAATAAATGCGGCCCGCATTGGCGGTGTGGGGCGCCATCTCGCCCATGATGAAGGCGCCGTCGGAGGCGCGCAGCGCGCCCATGCCGAAGCCGTTGAACACGGCCTTGTCGGGAAAGCCCCAGTCGCGCCAGGCGAGGAAGCTTGCGAAATCCGTCTCGAAATAGGTCGCCGTCAGGTGACCGTCGTTGAACACGGCGTCACGCCCGAGCAGGACGCGGCCGTTCCAGATTTTCGGCCGCTCGCGCTGCTTCTCGGCGAAATGCGCCGCGATCTCGGCGCGCCGTTCCTCGGCGAACGGCCACACGATCGGCCGCACCGCAAGATCGAGCGTCGCGACGCGATGTATGACCGGTGACGTCATGACGCCTGATACCACGCCATGGCGTCGGCTATTTGGCGCTCCCCGTTGTCTTCTTGGCCTGCTCGACGAATTTGTTGGTGAAGGTCTTGCTGACGTCGATCTTGGCGTTCGCCACCTCGGGCGAGCCGACGCTGAACACTGCAAGCACGGCGTCGGCGCCCTTCGGGTCCATCTTGCCGGTCTCGGAATACATCGGGATCGTATTCTTCAGTGCGGCAAGATAGAGGTCCTTGTTCTTGCCGACGGTTTGCTCGGGCATCTTCGCCATGATCTCCTCCGGCGTATGCGAATGGATCCAGGCGAGCGTGGCGAGGATCGCATTGGTGAGCGCCTGCGCCTCCTTCTCATGGCCGTTGATCCAGGCCACGGTCGAATACAGCGCGCCGCCCGGATATTCGCCGCCGAACGTCTCCAGCGTATCCTTCTGGGTACGGGTGTCCGAGAGGATACGCAGATCCTTGTGGCTGCCCTGCAGCACGGTCACGGACGGATCGAGCATCACTGCCGCGTCGATCTGGCCCTGCTCCATTGCGGCCACCGCAGTGGCGCCGAGGCCCACCCCGATCACGGCGACGCTGGTGGGATCGAGCCCGTTCTTCTTGAGCATGTATTTCAGGAAGAAGTCGGTGGAGGAGCCGGGCGCACTGACGCCGACCTTCTTGCCGGCGAGATCCTTGACCGACTTGATGTCGTTGGTGCGCGAGGGCGCGACCACCAGGACGAGGCCGGGATAGCGGTCATAGACCACGAAGGATTGCAGCTCCTGCTTCTTGGCGGCGAGATTGACGCAATGGTCGAAATAGCCGGAGACCACGTCGGCGCTGCCGCCGAGCACGGCTTTGAGCGCATCCGAGCCGCCCTTGAGGTCGACGAGCTCGACACTGACGCCGGCCTTCTCGTATTCGCCGAGCTGCTTGGCCAATACCGTCGGCAGATAGCACAGGCAGGAGCCGCCGCCGACCGCGATGGTGACCTTGCTTTGCGCCGCGGCAAGCGAGGTGGTGAGCGTCAGCGCGAGCAGTGCGCCGGCGAGCCTGGCAATCGTGTTCTTCATTGGTTTCCTCCGTTCGGCCGGCGGCACCATAGAGCAGCGGGCCTGGCTTGAGAAGCTCCGCCTGAGCGGGCTGGCCATCAGCCCCTCGGCGCAGCTAGTACGCCCAACACACGTCCGCGATCGCATCGACGCGATCAAAATAGACCTGCTTCCTACCCCCGCCCGTCCGACGCGGCCGGCCGCCACACCAGGAGGCGCCGCTCCACCAAGGTGACGCCGAAATCGATCAGGATGACGAAGGCCGACAGCACGAACATGCCGGCGAACACGCCGGCGACATCGAAGATGCCCTCGGCCTGCTGGATCAGATAGCCGAGCCCGGCCGCCGATCCCAGATATTCGCCGACCACCGCGCCGACCACGGCGAAGCCGACGGAGGTATGAAGCGACGAGAACATCCACGACAGCGCCGACGGCCAATAGACATGCTGCATCAGCTGCCGCTCGCTCATGCCGAGCATGCGGCCATTGTCGAGCACGGTCCGGCTGACCTCTTTGACGCCCTGATAGACGTTGAAGAAGACAATGAAGAACACCAGGGTGACGCCGAGCGCGACCTTGGACCAGATGCCGAGCCCGAGCCACAGCGCGAAGATCGGCGCCAGCACGACACGCGGCAGGGCGTTGACCATCTTCACATAGGGGTCGAACACCGCGGCGACCAGCGGCTGGCGCGCGAACCAGAAGCCGACCAGGACGCCGCCAAGCGATCCGATCACGAAGGCGAGGATTGATTCCGCGAGCGTGATGCCGAGGTGCTTCCAGATCACGCCGGAGGCGAACCATTTCACGATCTGGCTGAACACGTCCAACGGGTTGGAAAAGAAGAACGGCGGCAGCAGGATCTTGCCGAACACGGGAACGGTCGACAGCACCTGCCACAGCACCAAGCCGACGACAGCGACCAGGATCTGCAGCGCAAACAGCGTCGTGCGCGACATCAGACCACCTCCGCCGCCTGAGTGGACTGTGCGTACCCCTTCATCACCTCATCCTTCAGCACGCTCCAGATCTCGCGATGGAGCGCATGGAATTCCTTGTCGAGGCGCACCTCGAAAATGTCGCGCGGGCGGGCCAGGCCGACGCGCCAGTCACCGATGATGCGCGAGGACGGCCCCGCCGACATGATCACGACGCGGTCGGCGAGCGCGATGGCCTCTTCGAGATCGTGGGTGACGAACAGCACGGCCTTGCGGTCGGCACTCCACAGATCGAGCAGCAGATTGCCCATGACCTGGCGCGTCTGCGCATCGAGCGGCCCGAACGGCTCATCCATCAACAGGATCTTCGGATCGCGGATCAGCACCTGCGCCAGCGCCACGCGCTTGCGCTGGCCGCCCGAAAGCATGTGCGGATAGCGGTTCGCGAAGGCGCCGAGGCCGACGGCGGTCAACCATTTCTGCGCCTGCGACAAGGCTTCAGCGCGCGGCGTGCCCTTGACCTCGAGTCCGATCGCGACATTGTCGAGCGCAGTCATCCAGGGGAACAGCGCATCAGCCTGGAACAAATAGCCGGCATCCCGATTCAGCCCCGCCAATGGCTGGTCGAAAATCCTGACGCTGCCCGCGGCGGGCTTGAGCAGGCCCGCCGCGACGTTGAGCAGCGTCGATTTTCCGCACCCTGTGGGCCCGACAATGGCGACAAACTCGCCCTGTGCCACCGCGAGATGGGCCTTCTCCACCGCCGTATAGACCCGGCCGTCCCCCAGCCGGAACGCAACCTTGGCATCTTCCAGCGCCACTGCCGTGGGCGTCGTCATGTGCTTCCTCCAACTCAGGCCGATGCCTTAGCCGCTCGTGCGGCCAAGTTCAATCAAGCCGCCAAGCGTGCTACGCATGGGGACTTGCCGTGCTCTCACCCTCCCCTGGAGGGGGAGGGTCGGTGCGCATGAAGCGAAGCGGAATGCGAACCGGGGTGGGGTGACGGTTTCTCCGCGTCGAATACTGCCCGCGTCGACAGATCACCCCACCCCGCTCGCGCTGCGCGCGATCGACCCTCCCCCTCGGGGAGGGTAAGAGAAAAGAGAGCTCTCCCACGATGTCTTCCAAGCTGGCGATCAGCTACCAGCACGTCACCAAGCGCTTCGGCTCCCTTGCAGCCGTCGATAACGTGTCGCTCGACATCGCGGCGGGCGAGTTTGTGGCGATCGTCGGCGGCTCGGGCTCGGGCAAGACCACGCTGCTGCGGCTCGCCAACCGGCTGATCGAGGCCGATAGCGGCACCATCACCGTCGAAGGCGAGGACGTGCAGAATGTCGATCCGGTCGCGCTTCGGCGCCGGGTCGGCTACGTCTTCCAGAGCGGCGGGCTGTTTCCGCATCTGAGCGTCGCCGACAATATCGGCATCACGCCGAAGCTGCTCGGCGAGCCGGCTGCGGCCGTTGCGGGCCGCGTGGACGAGCTGCTGGAGCTGGTGCAGCTCGACCGCGCAACGCATCGCGACCGGCTGCCCGAGGCGCTCTCCGGCGGCGAGCGCCAGCGCGTCGGCGTGGCGCGGGCGCTCGCGGCAAGGCCCCGCATCGTGCTTATGGACGAGCCGTTCGGCGCGCTCGATCCCCTCACCCGCGATGCGCTCGGCGACGACTATCGCGCGCTGCACCGCAAGCTCGGCCTGACCACCGTGATGATCACCCATGACATGACCGAGGCGATCCTGCTCGCCGACCGCATCGCGGTGATGCGCGGGGGACGATTGCTCGCGCAGGGTACGGCTGCGGAGCTCTCGAGCAGCAGCGACGATTACGTGCTCGAACTGTTGCGTACCCCGCGGCGCCAGGTCGAGCGACTGAATGCGTTGCTGCCGGTGGGCGGTGCGGCATGAGCCTCTTCACCGATCCGCGCTGGGGCGAGGCGCTGTCGCATCTGCCGGACTACCTCGGCAATCATGTGCGGGTGAGCCTCGCCGCCCTCGCGCTTGGCCTCGCCGTGAGCTTGCCGCTGGCGATCTTGACGCGCAATCGTCCGGCGCCACGCAGCATCCTGCTCGCGTTGGCCAGCATCGTGCAGACCGTACCCGGGCTGGCGCTGCTCGCGCTGTTCTATCCGCTGCTGCTGCTGGCTGCATCCGTCACGCTGGCCTGGTTCGGAATATCCTTTTCGGCGTTTGGCTTCCTGCCGGCGATGCTGGCGCTGGCGCTCTATTCGATGCTGCCGGTGCTGCGCAACGGCATCACCGGCCTCAACGGCATCGATCCCGCGCTGATCGAGGCTGCCGAGGGCGTCGGCATGACCGCGCGGCAATCGTTGCTGATCGTCGAGCTGCCGCTCGCGCTGCCGGTGATGATGGCCGGCATCCGCACCGCGGCGGTGTGGGTGATCGGCACCGCGACGCTGTCGACGCCGATCGGGCAAACCAGCCTCGGCAATTACATTTTTGCCGGCCTCCAGACCCAGAACTGGGTGTTCGTGCTGTTTGGCTGCGTGGCTTCCGCCCTGCTCGCGCTTGCGGTCGACCAGCTGCTCGGCCTGATCGAGAACGGCCTGCGCCGCCGCAGCCGCGTGCGCAGCGGCCTCGGGGCGCTCGGAATCGCGGCGCTAGTCGCAGCAACGCTGGTGCCGACCATGGGGCGCTCGTCGTCAGGCTACGTGGTCGGCGCCAAGACCTTCGCCGAACAATATGTCCTGTCGGCGTTGATGAGGGACCGCCTCCAGGCGGCGGGCCTCGCGGCGACCGCGCGCTCCGGCCTCGGCTCCAGCGTGATCTTCGGGGCGCTGAAGGCCGGCGACATCGATCTCTATGTCGACTATTCCGGTACGCTCTGGGCCAACCAGCTGCATCGCACCGACATCAAGCCGCGCGCAGAACTGGTGGCGGAGTTGAAGACGGCGCTCGCCAAGGACAACATTATCCTGCTCGGCGAGCTCGGCTTCGAGAACGCCTATGCGCTGGTGATGCCAAGACGACGCGCCGATGCGCTCGGCATCCGAACCGTCGCAGATCTCGCCGCACATTCGGCCACGCTGTCGATTGCCGGCGACTACGAGTTTTTCTCACGCCCCGAATGGGCTGCCCTGCAGAAGGCCTATGGGCTGCAGTTCCGCGCCCAGCGCCAGATGCAACCGGACTTCATGTATGCGGCCGTCGCCAGCGGCGAGGTCGACGTCATCGCCGGCTACACCAGCGACGGCTTGATCGCCAAATACGAGCTCACGGAGCTCGACGACCCCAAACGCGCGATCCCGCCCTATGACGCCATCCTGCTGCTTGCGCCGAAGCGCGCCGGAGACGAGCGACTGCAGGCGGCGCTCAAGCCATTGCTCGGCAAGATCGACATCGCCACCATGCGCGAGGCGAACCTGCGCGCCAGCGGCAATGATGCGAATTCATCGCCCGATGCTGTGGCGAAGTGGTTGTGGGAGAAGATCAAACAGTAGGTCCGCCGCCGCTTGATGAGCACCTCAGGGGTGACGGTCGAAGAGTTGCGTCCGCGATCCAAGCGAGAGGCTACAGCCCCCGGATCATCCCCGCGTCGATCAGCAGCCGGTTCAGCCGCCGCGCCTCGGCGCCATCCTTGCAGCCGTAAAAGATGCCTTTGCAGCGGAGCATGATCTCCTTCTGCTCGGCAAAGGACGGGTCGAGCGGGATGCCGGCGGCTTCCTGAACCACCAGCGGCAGATAGGGACCGTCAATCGTGTCCATCACGGCCTGGCTTCCGACCGGTTCGAAATTGATGGCGTCGATGGCATAATAGGTCGCGTAGAGGCGCGGATCGTAGGCGTCGAGCTTCTTGCCGATGGCGCCCTCGTCGAGCCCGGGCTCGAGGATGGCAGCCGCAAACTCCGGCTGATGATCGCCGTAGCGCACGATCAGGAATGGCTCGCCGGGAAAGGTCTTCTTCAAACCGGCAACGAACGCCTTGTACTGTTCGGCGCTCATAGTCTGGCGGCGCAGATATTCATCGATGGACGGCACATTGCCCGGCGCGCGCCAATTCGGCAGCAGATCGGGACGGAAGCGGGTCTCCCAGGGGAAGTGGTTGGCACCGAGATAGATGAAGGCGAACAGCGGCTTGTTCGGCGGCTGCTGGCCGATCAGCTGAAGCGCCTTGTCGTAGAAGAAGCTGTCGGGCTCGACACCCTTGGCGCCCAGATCCTTGGAATCGAGGAAGCGCTCGATTCCCGTCGTCATCTGGAAGCTGCGCGCGCCCATGAAGCCGCCATGGGCGGGATAGAGCGACAGCGTGTCATAGCCGCAGCGGCGCAGCGCCAGCGGCAGGCCGCGCTCGACCCGGTTCGAGGCGATGCGCGTGACGAAATAGGCGAAGCGGCCGAATGAACGCGAGGAAAGCCCTGCGAGCACGTTATACTCGGTGAACCAGCTCGGCCCGCCATTGCTCTCGGCGAGGAACGTGCGCTGCTTGCCGTCCCACGATTTGAAATAGTCGCCATAGCGCGGCGGCACCTTGATGCCCTGGGCGGCGCGGATGTCGAAGCTCGATTCATCATGGATCATGATGATGTTGGGCCGGCGGCCAGCCGGGTGGCAGGCATCGACCAGCGGCATGTTGAGCCGCTCGCCGGTCGAAGCAGACGCCTCCATGAAGCCGTATTGCGCAAAATCGGAGACGGCCGTGACGCCCGAGCGGAAGAATTTCGAGAGATAGCCGTCGTCGTAATAGCCGCGCCAGGCCTCGTCCGGGTGATAGAGCGAATAGCAGACCAGGGCGGCAAGGCAGGCGAGCTTGCAGGCGAGCGCCGGCAGGCGGCGGATGCGGAACGGATCGAGCCACCACAGCGCATACATCAGCGGCAGCGTGACCAGACCGGCCAGGATCACCGACCAGCGTAAGTTCGGGAAGATCGTGAACAGGAACGCGACGGAGTCGCGGTCGATCATCATCAGGTCGATGAAGTTGACCGTCATCTGCACGACGTCGTGCTTGAGCCGCGACAGCAGCACCAGCACGACCACCATGGTCAGCGACAGCGCACCCGACAGCGCGGGGCGACGCAGCAGCGTGATCCAGAAGAAGTTGAGGATGCCCCAGGCCAGCGCGAAGGACAGGCGCGAGCCGAAATCGGTCTCGGTCTCGTACATCAGGGCGAGTGCCGCCAGATGCGGCGCTGCAACCGCGAGCAGCCGCCAGATGCCGAGCGCGGCGACGCTCGCCAGCACGGCCGTCGTGGCAGAAGGACCTGGATTGGGCGCGGACGCCATCGACGACACGCAACTTCTGGTCCGGCGCGGTGATGCCAAGCCTGGCTGGCCGACCCAAAAACAGCCAGGGCGTCCGGAGCAGCCGGAAGCCTGCACCGTGTCATAAAACTGTAACGGAATGATCAAGGAGAGGCAACGCGCGGCGCGGTCCGACCTTCGCTTAATGTTAGCGGGCTGCGCCGTACGGCATCGACCAGAGCCGCTGGCCCGCTAGGGCTTTGCGATACCTGCGATGAACAGGTCGATCACCCCCTCCGCCATCCGCTCGATCTCGCCCTCCCCGACGCCCCAGCGCGGGAAATGGCCGTCGAGATTCATCCGAGCGAAACCGTAGACGAGGGCGCGCCCGGCGACCTGGATACGCTTGAGGTCGGCCGACCGCAGCAGGCCTTGCTCTGCCGCGTCGACCAGCATCTGCTCCGTTAGCGCGATCAGCTCGGCGTTGTCTCGTGTCAGGTCCGGCGAGCTGCCATGGGCAAAATAGCGCCCGGTCGAGATGATCTCGAAATGCGCGGGATTGCGCATGGCCCAACGCAAATAGGCGAGACCGAAGGCGCGGAAGCGGGCGAGCGGGTCGGCGGCCGGAGCCTCGCGCAGCGCCGCATCGATCTCGGCGCGAAAGCGCCGCTGCGCCTCCTCGGCCGCGGCCGCCATGAGCGCATCGCGGTTGGGAAAGTGTCGGAACGGCGCCCCCGGCGACACCGCGGCCCGGCGCGCGGCCTCCCGCACCGAGACTTCGGCGCCTTCCGCTGCGAGTTGCAGCGCAGCATCGATCAACACGCGGCGGAGGTCGCCGTGATGGTACGGCCGGGCTTCGGTGGCAGGGCGGCGGGCGCGCGGCTTGGACGGCTGATGGACAGGCATGGATCTTTCTAGCCTCACCCGAACGTGAATGTAAGCAATGATTACACCGTTGACGGCGCCTTCAACGCCAAATGTAATCGATGATTACATAGAGAGGAGATCGCCATGTCCGAACGTCGAAGCTGGCTCGAAGGCTGGCGCCTGCTGGCCGTTCTCTGCGTGAGCCTCGTCGCACTCAGCCTATGGATCGCCTCGATGCGGCAGTTCGAGGTCGAGGGCGTTCGGATGGTGATCCGCTTCACGGCGCGAAGCTCGCTCCTGTTGTTCTGCCTCGCGTTCAGCGCCGCGGCGCTGGCGCGGCTGTGGCCCAATGCCTGGACGCGCTGGCAGAAGCGCAACCGCCGCTATCTGGGCCTTAGCTTCGCGGCCTCCCACGCCATCCACGCGGTGGCGATCATGACGTTTGCCGGGATGGATCCGGCCGGATTTGCCGAGGCCACCTCGGCAGCCTCCTACGTCTTCGGCGGCATCGGCTACGGCTTCATCATCGCAATGGGCGCGACATCGTTCGACCGCACCGCCGCACTGATCGGCCCGCGCGCCTGGCGGGCCCTGCACCTTGTGGGCGGCTATTACCTCTGGCTCCAGTTCATGGTCTCGTTCGGCAAGCGCGTGCCGACGATGCCGCTCTATGCCGCCTTCCTGCTTCCGCTGCTCATCGTGCTGGCGCTGCGCATGATTGCGATGGCCTGCGATCCGCGTGGGCAGACCGTCCCGGCGAGCTGATGCGACGCCGTATTTGGCAGCAGCCGAGCCGCTCAACTGCGCTTCAGGCCGCGGAAAGAATGAGCGAGCGATGTCTCGCCGAGACGAAAAGAGCGAGACCGCTGTTTGCGATCTCGCTCGACCATAGCCGCCAAGGTCCAAGATTTGGCTTGGCGAGCGAAGCTTGAATTTCGCTCGTCATTCCGGGGCGCGCGCTGAGCGCGAACCCGGAATGACGGCGCAGACGTCAGTTCTTGCTCTTGTCGACCAGCGCGCCCTTCTTGATCCAGGGCATCATGTCGCGCAGCTTCGCGCCGACTTCCTCGATCGGGTGCTCGGCGAGCTTGGCACGGGTCGCCTTGAACGAGGTCTGGTTGACCTTGTTCTCGAGCATCCAGTCGCGGGCGAACTTACCGCCCTGGATGTCGGCCAGAACCTTGCGCATCTCCTTCTTGGTCTCGTCGGTGATGATGCGCGGGCCGGTGACGTACTCGCCGTACTCGGCGGTGTTGGAGATCGAGTAGTTCATGTTGGCGATGCCGCCTTCATAGATCAGGTCGACGATCAGCTTCACTTCGTGCAGGCACTCGAAGTAGGCCATCTCCGGCGCGTAGCCGGCTTCGACCAGGGTCTCGTAGCCGCCCTTGATCAGCTCGACCAGGCCGCCGCACAGCACGACCTGCTCGCCGAACAGGTCGGTCTCGCACTCTTCCTTGAACGTGGTCTCGATGATGCCGGCGCGGCCGCCGCCGATCGCGGAGGCGTAGGACAGGCCAAGGTCATGGGCATTGCCCGAGACGTCCTTCGCAATTGCGATCAGGCAGGGCACGCCGCCGCCGCGCTGATATTCCGAGCGCACAGTGTGGCCGGGGCCCTTCGGCGCGATCATCAGCACGTCGAGGTCGGCACGCGGATCGAGCAGGTTGAAGTGAACGTTGAGGCCGTGCGCGAACACCAGGGCAGCGCCCTTCTTCATGTTGTCGTGCAAGTGCTCGCGGTAGATGTCGCCCTGGAGCTCGTCCGGGGTCAGCATCATGACGAGGTCGGCCCATTTGGCAGCTTCCGCAACTTCCAGCACCTTGAAGCCGGCGGCTTCCGCCTTCTTCGCCGAAGCCGAACCCTTGCGCAGCGCAATGGCGACTTCCTTTACGCCGGAATCCTTCAGGTTGAGCGCATGGGCGTGACCCTGGCTGCCGTAGCCGACGATGGCGACCTTCTTGCCCTTGATCAGGTTCAGGTCGGCGTCGCGATCGTAATAAACACGCATAGGTCGTTTCCTCGTTCAGGGCCGAAATCGGCCAATGGTCAGTGTCCGAAGGGTGAAATTTGCGGATTTCGGGGGCTGTCTAGAGCATTTTCAGCCCTGAGGGAAACCCGTTTCTGCATGGAAATCCGCGACATCATGCATCCATGAAAACGGGGTAGAGGGAGGCCAGCAGCAGGATCGCCATCAGGATGTTGAAGGCGCGGACCAGCCGCTCGGAAGTCAGAACCGGCCGCAATGCGGTACCGAATAGCGCCCAGACTACCGTCGAGACCGTGCCGACGACGAGGCTGATCACGGTCTGAATGGCGATGTTGAGCGGGAATTGGGCGATCGCCGCATAGGCAGTGATGGTGCCGATCACGATCACCCAACCCTTGGCATTGATCCACTGGAACATGGCCGCGCCCCAGAAGGTCATGGGGCCGCGGCCATTCTCCTCGCCCGGCTTGGCCGGACCGGCCATGGCGATCACAGCGGCGAGATAGATCAGATAGGCGGCACCGGCATATTTCAGGATGGTCTGGAGGATCGGATAGGCCAGGAACACGGAGCCGAGCCCGAGGCCGACCGCGGCGACCATGAAGGCGAAACCGAGCACGATGCCGACGATGTGCGGGATGGTGCGCCGGAAGCCGTAGGTCAGGCCGGAGGACAGCAGCATGATGTTGTTCGGCCCGGGCGTGAAATACATCACGACCATGAAGACGAGGAAGGCGTAGAGCAGCGAGTAGGTCATCATCACCCTCACGCAGTCTTCGGTAGAACTTGCGGGCGCTTCGCCAGCACCATCACGGCGATCCCAAAGATCACGGTCAGCATGCCGGCGAGGCGCAGCGGCCCGAACCGTTCGCCGAACACGATGCTGGAGGCCGCCGAGCCCACGAACGGCACCAGCAGTGCGAACGGCACCACTTGTGCAGCCGGATAGTCGCGCAAGAGGCGGCCCCATAGCCAATAGGCGATGCTGGTGGAAATGCCGCCGAGCATCAGCATGCAGAGCGCCGATGTGAGCGACATGTGCGTCAGCGACGTCCAGGTCGGCGCCGGACCGTTGGCGATCAGCGCCAGCACGAACAGCGGCACGGCCGAGGCGAGGCAGAGCCAGGCGAAGAGATCGAACATCGGCACGCCGCGGGCACCGCGCAGCAACAGATTGCCGATGGCGAAGCTGAGCGGCGAGACCATCAGAACCGCGAAGGCGCCGACGCTGAAATCATAGCCGACGGTGCCGCAGATCATCAAAAGGCCCGCCGCGGCAACGACGATCCCCAGGGTCTGCACCGGCGTCGGCCGCTCACCGAACGCGAGCACGGCAAAGCCGATCGTGAACAGCGCCTGGCTCTGCACCACGACGGAGGTCAAACCCACCGGCACGCCGTGGGCGATACCGTAAGCCTGAGACAGGAACTGGCCGAGGAACAGCGTGAAGCTGATCGCGATCAGCAGTGACCAGGCGACCTTCGGCTTGGAAATGAACAGGCACGGCACCGCGGCGATGGTGAAGCGCAACGCCGTCATCAGCTCCGGCGACAGCTCGTCGAGCGCGATCCGGCTCGCCACGAAGGCAAGCCCCCAGATGATCGCCACCATGACGGCGATGAGGATGTCGGCCGGCTTCATTGTTGTTTCCGGTTCTGCTTTGTCTCGCAGCCCTGTTTGTTGTTCTGGTCTAGCCTTGCTCGCCGGCTTTCGGTTTCCGCAGCAGATACGTGCCGTGCATCGGCGCGTGGTAGTCGGCCGCGACCAGGGTGAAGCCGACGTCGGTCAGCATCCGCTCCATCACCCAGCCGAAGGTGGAATATTCATCGCGCATGTGAGTCACCACGCCCTCGCGGGAGAAATCGTGGTTCTTGATCTGGAAGTCGGCCCATTGCTCGACGTCACGCTCGATCGCGTCGGGCATCGATGAGTAAACGATGTCGCGGAGATAAAATGTCGCCCCGGGCTTGAGGGCGCGAAAAATCCGCGACATCGCCACCGCCTTCCAGAAATCCGGCAGGTGGTGCAGCGTGAACTCGCTGACGATGAGATCGTAGGATTCCGGCCGGTAGGCGAAGCTGAGCAGGCCGGCGGATTGGGTGCGCACGGGCGCCTTGCGGTCGCGGGCGTAGATCTCGGCGAGCGCCAGCATGGCCGGGGAAATGTCGATGGCGTCGACGTCGGCCCCCATCAACGCCGCTTCGGTGGCGAGCACGCCGTTGCCGCAGCCGATATCGGCGATGCGCCAGCCGCGCTGGACCCCGAGCATCTTCAGCGCGGCGCGCGCGCGCAGATCGGCATCGTCATGGTTGTCGTAGATCGAGGCCACAGCGGGCTCGATCCCCATCCGGTTCCGCTCGTTGTAGTACCAGTCGCGCGCCAACATGGCTCACATCCCTTCAGGCCCGCGACCTATCGCGGCAACACCCGTGCGCGACACCTCGACGAGGCCGAGCGGGCGCATCAGATCGATATATTGATTGATCTTGTCCGTATTGCCTGTGATCTCGAACACAAAGCTCTCGGTGGTGGCGTCGATCACACGGGCGCGGAACGCGTCCGCCAGCCTGAGCGCCTCGACCCGATGCTCGCCCTGCCCGCGCACCTTGACCATCGCCAACTCGCGCTCGATCGAGCGCTTGGTCTGGGTCATGTCGACGACCTGGTACACCGGGATCATGCGGTCGAGCTGGTTCTTGATCTGCGCGATCACCATCGGCGTGCCCGTGGTGACGATGGTGATGCGCGACAGGTGCTTCTGGGCCTCGGTCTCCGAGACCGTGAGGCTCTCGATGTTGTAGCCGCGCCCCGAGAACAGGCCGATGACGCGCGCGAGCACGCCTGGCTCGTTCTGCACGAGCACCGCAAGCGTATGCGTCTCGTTGGGATCGTGACGGTCCTCGATGAAATAGGCGGATGCGGGCTGGTTCATTGTCGTCCCCTCTGTCTCTCCGTCACGCCGTCGCCGGCGCATCCGTCCCGACCCAACGGCGGAACAGATCGAAATCGATATTGCCGCCGGACAGCACGAGACCGACGCGCTTGCCCTTCAGCTTGCTCTTTTCCTGCAGCGCCGCCGCCAGCGCGGCAGCACCGGCGCCTTCGGCGAGATTGTGCGTGTCAGTCCAATAGGCGCGGATCGCGAGCGCGATCTCATCGTCCGTAACCTGGACGATGCGCGAGGCGCCCTTGCAAACAAGCGCAACAGCTTCCGCGTCCGGAAAGCGTGTCGCCACGCCATCGGCCAGCGTATCACTGGTCTCGGTCGTTACGACCTTGCCGGCCGCGAACGAAAGTGCATATGACGGCGCCTCGGTCGATTGCACACCGATGATCTCCGTCTTCAGGCCCAGCAAGTCGCGCACCAGGATGCAGGCGCTGATACCGGAGCCCTGCCCGATCGGAACGTAGAGCACGTCGAGATCGGGCACCGCGCGGAACAGTTCCAGTGCGTAGGTCGCCACCCCCAGCACGAGGTCAGGGTGGAACGACGGCACCATGTGCAGGCCTTCGAACTGCGCGCGGCGCCCGGCTTCTTCGCGCGCCAGCTGGAAATCGTCGCCGTGCTCGACCAGATCGGCGCCGAACGCGCGCATGGCATGGTTCTTCTCAACCGAATTGCCTTTTGGCACATAGATCACGGCGGGCACGCCGTGACGCCGCGCCGCGAAAGCAAGACTCTGGCCATGATTGCCGCGGGTGGCCGAGATGATGCCCGGCACGTTCGGCCGCTCTCGCTTCAGCCGATCGAGATAGACCAGGCCGCCACGCACCTTGAAGGCGCCGGTCGGCGTGTGGTTCTCGTGCTTGACCACGACCGCGGTGCCGAGCCGGCGGCTGAGCAACGGCCAAGCATGCGCCGGCGTCGCCGGCACCGCCTGCCCCACGATCGCATGTGCGCGCTCGAGTTCGTTCAGGTCGAACATGGCGTCACACCAACGCCTTGCCGCCGGCGAATGCCTTCGCAGTCGCCTCGTCGTTGGCCTGCTCCGGCAGCAGCATCTCGTTGTGGGCCTTGCCGGAGGGGATCATCGGGAAGCAGTTTTCGAGCGCCGCGACGCGGCAGTCGAACAGCACCGGGCGCTTGACCGAGATCATCTCCTTGATGGCGCCATCGAGATCGGCCGGCTTGTGCACCTGAAGCCCGACGGCGCCGTAGGCCTCCGCGAGCTTGACGAAATCCGGCAGCGCTTCGGAATAGGAATGCGACAACCGGTTGCCGTGCAACAGCTGCTGCCACTGGCGCACCATGCCCATGTACTGGTTGTTCAGGATGAAGATCTTGATCGGCAGCTCGTACTGAACCGCCGTCGACATCTCCTGCATCGTCATCTGCACCGAGGCATCGCCGGCAATGTCGATGACGAGGCTGTCGGGATGGGCCACCTGAACGCCGACCGCGGCCGGCAGGCCGTAGCCCATGGTGCCGAGACCGCCCGAGGTCATCCAGCGATGCGGCTCCTCGAAGCCGTAGAACTGCGCCGCCCACATCTGATGCTGGCCGACCTCGGTCGTGATGTAGGTATCCTTGCCGCGCGTCTGCTCGAACAAGGCCTGGATCGCGTGTTGCGGCAGGATGACGTCGCTGCTCTTCTTGTAATAGAGCGAGTTGCGGGCGCGCCATTGCGCAATCTGCTGCCACCACGACTTGATGTCGGGCTTCTTCGCCTCCGCCTTGAACACCTGGAGGATGTCGCCGAGGACGTTGCCGCAATCGCCGATGATCGGCACGTCGACGCGGATGTTCTTGTTGATCGAGGACGGATCGATGTCGATGTGGATCTTCTTCGAGCCGGGCGAAAACGCATCGACGCGGCCGGTGATGCGGTCGTCGAAGCGCGCGCCGACGCACAGCATGACGTCGCAATCATGCATGGTCATGTTGGCCTCATAGGTGCCGTGCATGCCGAGCATGCCGAGCCAGTTCTTGCCCGACGCCGGATAGGCGCCGAGGCCCATCAGCGTCGAGGTGATCGGGAAGCCGGTGACCTCAACCAGCTCGCGCAACAGCTGGGTCGCCTCGGAGCCGGAATTGATGACGCCGCCGCCGCTGTAGATCACGGGACGCTTGGCGTTCGCGAGCAGCGAGACCGCCTTGCGGATCTGCGTCGCATCGCCCTTCACGCGCGGCGCGTAAGAGCGGTGCACGTCGGACTTGCGCGGGGGATGGTAGGTGCCGGTGGCGAACTGCACGTCCTTGGGAACGTCGACCAGCACCGGGCCCGGACGGCCCGAGGTGGCGACGTAGAAGGCCTCATGCAGCACCTTGGCGAGATCGTTGACGTCGCGCACCAGCCAATTGTGCTTGGTGCAGGGACGCGTGATACCGACGGTGTCGCATTCCTGGAACGCGTCGTTGCCGATCAGATGCGTCGGCACCTGGCCGGAGATACAGACCAGCGGAATGGAGTCCATCAGCGCATCCGTCAGCGGCGTCACCATGTTGGTGGCGCCGGGGCCGGAGGTCACGAGCGCAACGCCCGGCTTGCCGGTGGAACGCGCATAGCCCTCGGCGGCATGGCCCGCGCCCTGTTCGTGGCGGACCAGGATGTGCTGGACCTCGCTCTGCTGGAAGATCTCGTCATAGATCGGAAGCACCGCGCCGCCGGGATAGCCGAAAATGTCGGTCACGCCGTGATCGATGAGTGCGCGGACGATCATCGCGGCGCCGGTCATCTGGTTCGGATCGTGGCTCTTGTCGCTCATTGGCTTGCTCCGGATGCGCTGTTGTCAGCGGCTTCATTCGTGTCGGGTTCGGGAAATAAAAAAGGCCCCGAAGAGGGCCCATGCACACCGCCTGTCATGTGGATGGCAGCTAGCCACCCCCGGCGGTGTGCCTGGGTACGACGGCGATAAGGAGTTTGGTAATAATGTTACGCATGGCGGCGCTCGGCTTCCCAAAGGTTGCGCGAAACATAGCGGCCAAACCTTGGATGTCAAGGCAATGCGGCCGTTCCCGCGCGATTTCGGCAGTGTAGCGGTGTTCCCCGGGTTCGGCGAGAGGTAAATTCGGGAACCCGGCACAAAAGCGCGTCAGTCGGTGCGCCGTTCCGCCGGCACGGCCGCGGCGAGCCATCCGCTCGCTTGCTCCGGCCTCACCCATTCGAAGTCCGGCAGCTGGTGCCGGAACCAAGTGAATTGCCGCTTGGCGTAATGGCGGGTATCGGCGCGGCCAATGCTGGCGGCCTCCTCCAGGCTGAGCTCGCCGCGCAGGTGCCGGATCAAGGATGGCACGCCGTGGGCCTTCATGGCCGGCAGCAGCGGATCAAGATGCCTGGCGGCGAGCCGCTCGACCTCCTCGAGCGCGCCGGCGCCCAGCATGGCATCGAAACGGGCATCGATGCGGGCATAGAGCTCGTCACGCTCGGGCGCGAGGAAGACCGCGCGAAATCTGTCCTTGGGCAGCAGCGGTGGCTGTCCCTCCCGCTGCCAATCGAGCAGCGAACGGCCGGTTGCCTCGATCACCTCGAGCGCGCGGGCGATGCGGGTGCGGTCGCGCAGGTTCAATCGCTCGGCCGCGCGCGGATCGCGGACTGCGAGTTCCGCGTGCAGCGCTTCGACGCCGTTCCGTTCCAGCCGCGCGCGCACATCCTCGCGCAGCTCGGCGGGGATCGGCGGCACCGCGGAGAGACCTGTGGTCAGCGCCTTGAAATAGAGCCCGGTGCCGCCGATGAAGATCGGCAGCTGTCGCTGCGCCCTCGCCTCGTCGAGCGCCTTCGCCGCATCGCTTACCCAGGCACCGGCCGAGAAATTCACGGCGGCATCGACGTGGCCATAGAGACGATGCGGCACGAGCGCCTCGTCCGCCGCGGTCGGCCGCGCCGTGATGATGCGGAGGTCACGATAGACCTGCATGGAATCGGCATTGATGACGACGCCGCCGGCGGCACGCGCAAGCTCCAGCGCCAGCGCCGACTTGCCGCTGGCGGTCGGGCCTGCGATAAGCACGGCCTTGCTCGAATACCCCTCGCTCACGAAAACCTCAAATGTCCCTCGTCGCCACGCTGATCTGCAACCCTGACAATCCCGCGCTCGACTCGACCATCGTCGATGGCGCCCGCGCCGTGCTGCCGCAGGCGGCGCCCGCGCACTGGCTGTTCGACGGGATTGCGGTCGACATCCCCTTCGGCGCGGACAGTAACCTCGAAGGCGACCGCAACGCCATCGAGCAGCGGCTCCGCGAGCTCCGCGGCGATTTGCCCATCGACATCGTCGTGCAGCCTGTCGGCTTCCGGCGCAAGAAGCTTTTTCTCGCCGACATGGATTCCACCATGATCGGCCAGGAATGCATCGACGAGCTCGCCGATTTCGTCGGGGTCAAGGCGCATGTCGCTGCCATCACCGAGCGTGCGATGCGCGGCGAGATCGAGTTCGAGCCGGCGCTGCGCGAGCGCGTCGCGCTGCTCAAGGACCTGCCCGCCAGCGCGGTCGACGAAGTCCTGGCCAAGCGCATCACGCTGACGCCGGGCGGCCGCGAGCTGGTCGCCACCATGCGCGCGAACGGCGCCTATACCTGCCTCGTCTCTGGCGGCTTTACGCTATTCACGAGCGCGGTCGCCGCCAAGATAGGTTTCCAGGAGAACCGCGCCAACGAGCTCGTCGTGCGCGACGGCAAGTTCACCGGGGAAGTGAAGGAGCCGATCCTGGGCCGCGCGGCGAAGCTCGCGACCTTGGTGGACCTGATGGAATCGTTCGATCTCGACGACATCGACTCGGTCGTGGTCGGCGACGGCGCCAACGATCTCGCGATGATCCAGGCCGCGGGTCTGGGCGTGGCCTATCACGCCAAGCCGGCGGTGGCTGCCACCGCGGCCGCGCGGATCGATCACGGCGATCTCACCGCGCTGCTCTATGCGCAGGGGTATCGGCGCGAAGAGTTCGTGGAGGGGTAAAGCCTCCCCTCTCGCTGTCATCGCCCGCGAAGGCGGGCGATCCAGTATTCCAGAGACAGCGAACTAGAACCGAGAAGCCGCGGCGTACTGGATGCCCCGCCTTCGCGGGGCATGACAGTTGAATGTGGCGCGAACAGCGCCCACTACTGCACGCTCAGCGCGACGAACCGCAGCTCGCCCTCGCCGTTCGAGACCAGCAGCAGCACCGATTTCTTGCCATCCTTCTTGAGCTGGTCGACCCGCTTCTGGATGTCGGCGCCGCTCGACACCGCCTCCTGCGCCACCTCGACGATGACGTCGCCGGCGGACAGACGCTTATCGGCGGCGTCCGAATTGGTGTCGACATTGGTGACGACCACGCCCTTGACGCTGTCCTTGATCTTGTAGCGCGTGCGCAGATCCTTGCTCAGCGTAGCAAGATCGAGGCCCAGCGCTTTCTGCGTCACCGGCTTCTCCGGCGCCGGCTCGTCGGTCTTCACCGCGGCCTGCACCTTGTCGGGATCCTGGAGGCGGCCGAGCGTGACCTTCTTGATCTCTTCCTTGCCCTTGCGGATGATGACGACGTCGACCTCCTTGCCGACCGCGGTGTCGGCGACGACGCGGGACAGATCCTTCGGGTCCTTGACGTCCTTGCCGTCGAACTTGACGACGACGTCGCCGGGCTCGATGCCGGCGGGCTTGGCCGGGCCCTTGTCGTCGACACCGGCGACCAGCGCGCCCCGCGCGGGCTTGATGTTGAGGCTTTCGGCGATCTCGTCGGTGACGCTCTGGATGCGCACGCCGAGCCAGCCGCGGCGCAGCTCGCCGAACTGGCGGAGCTGGTCGACGACGCCCACCACCGTCTTCGACGGCACGGCAAAGCCGATGCCAATGGAGCCGCCGGACGGCGAGATGATCAGCGTGTTGACGCCGATGACGTCGCCGTCGAGATTGAACAGCGGGCCGCCGGAATTGCCGCGGTTGATGGATGCGTCGGTCTGGATGTAGCTGTCGTACGGCCCGGAGGAGATGTCACGGTTCTTGGCCGAGACGATGCCGGCAGTCACCGTGCCTCCCAGGCTGAAGGGATTGCCGATTGCGACCACCCAGTCGCCGAGGCGCAGCTTGTCGCTGTCGCCGAACTTGACCGCGACCAGCGGCTTCGTCGGCTTGATCCTGAGCACAGCGAGATCGGTCTTCTTGTCGACGCCGACCAGCTCGGCCTTGATCTTGGTGCCGTCGTTGAGGATGACGTGGATCTCGTCGGCGTCCGCAATGACGTGGTTGTTGGTGACGACGACGCCCGCGGTGTCGATGATGAAACCGCTTCCGAGCGAATTGGTCTTGCGCGGCGCGCTGTTCTCGCCGCCCTTGCTGCCGCCGCCGGGCCCTCGGCGGTTCTTGAAGAAATCGTCGAAGAACTCTTCGAAGGGTGAACCGGGCGGCAGCTGCGGCATCGAGTTGCTGCCCCCGCCCTTGGCTTCGACGTTCTGCGAGGTCGAGATGTTGACGACCGCGTCGATCACCTTCTCGGCGACGTCGGCGATGCCATCCGGTCCACGCGCATGGGCCGGCGCGCCGAACGCGCTGCAAGCACCGATGGCGAGCGCAACCAGCCCAAGTCGAACACCAAATCGCGCGCGGCGGCGCGAGCAGGACGGGGCATTGGTGGCAGCGGTCATTGTGATCTCCAGGCGAAAGGGATTCGGCGCCAGACTGCGCTCGAACGGGGGCGCGGCGCAAGCGCGGAGCTTATCGGGCCTCAAGAGCCCGATAATACGGCGAAAACCAGTCTGGCGCCTTCACTTTGGCGTTGGGCCGAAGGCCTAAATCGGGCGCCGCATAACCCAGATCAGGACCAGGCCGGCCACGGCCGAGCCGATCCCGACCGCCCGCAGGATGCTGTCCGGCGTGGCGATGGCGCTTTTCATGGCTTTGCGCATCCAGTTTGGACTGGCCGCGAACATCAAGCCTTCGAGGACGAACAGGATGCCTAGGCCGATGAGGAAGTCGGCGAACGCAATGGACCTCATCGGAATGGAACCTCCCGCTATGCTGTTCTTGTCTGGACGAAGGGCGGCGAAATCCGCCGCCCTTTGTCTGGCTTACGGCTTCGCCTGCGTCTCGGTTGGCGTCCTGCCTGAGGGGCTACCGAAGTACCGGAAGAAATCCGACTCCGGCCGGAGCAGGAAGCGGGTATCGTTCGCACGCAACCCGTTCTCATAGGCCGTCATCGACCGGTAGAAGGCGAAGAAGTCGGCGTCCTTGCCGTAGGCTTCTGCAAACAGGCGGTTGCGTTCGGCATCGCCCGCACCACGGGTCTGCTCAGCCTGCGAATTGGCCTCAGCGATGATGACGGTCGCCTCGCGGTCGGCCCTGGACCTGATCTCCTGGGCCTTCTGCCCACCCTGTGCCCGGAACTCGGCGGCCTCGCGCTCACGCTCGGTCTTCATGCGCAGGTAGACCGCCTGGCTGTTCTGCTCCGGCAGGTCGGCGCGGCGGATCCGGACGTCGACGACCTGAATGCCGTAGCCATCGGCCTCGCGGTCGAGCTGGTCGCGAATGCGCAGCATCAGCTTCTCGCGGTCGTCGCGCACCACGTTGATGAAGGTCACCTCGCCGAGCACGCGGCGCAGCGCCGCGTTCAGGAGCGTGGTGAGCTGGATGTTGGCGGCCTGGATCGAGCCGACGCTCTGATAGAAGCGCAGTGCGTCCTTGATGCGGTAGCGCGCGAAGGCGTCGACCACGAGCCGCTTCTGGTCGGAGGCGATCGCCTCCTGCGACGGGTTCTCCAGATCGAGAATCCGCTTGTCGATGTTGATCACCGAGTTCCAGGGCGCCTTGAAGTGCAGGCCGGGCGCGGTGACGACGTCGACCGGCCTGCCGAACTGGAGCACGATCGTCTGCTCGGTCTGCTGCACGGTAAACAACGACATATAGCCGACGATCACGACGAACAGGAGGGCGAGCAGCGTGACAAAACCTGTGACTGGAGACTTCATCGGGTGCCTCCGCTCGACTGCGGACCAGTCGTAGGTGTCCGCTTTGGCGCCAGTTCGGGAAGCGGCAGATAGGGCACGACGCCCTGGCCCGAGGGGCCACCATCATAGACGAGCTTGTCAGCCCCGCCGAGCACGCGCTCCATCGTCTCCAGGTAAATCCGTTCACGCGTCACGTCGGGCGCCTTCTTGTATTCCTCGTAAACCTTCAGGAACCGCGCGCTCTGGCCCTTGGCCTCGGCGACAGCCTGTTCCCTGTAACCTTCGGCATCCTGCTGGATCTTGGCCGCGCGTCCACGCGCCTGGGGGACAACCTGGTTGGCATAGGTCTGCGCTTCGTTCTGCAGCTGCTCCTGATTGGCGCGGGCCGCCTGGACGTCGCGGAAGGCGTCGATCACCTGCGCGGGCGGATCGACCTTCTGCATCTGCACCTGGGTGATCTGAATGCCTGCACCATAGCTGTCCAAAGTCCTCTGGATCAGCTCGTGCACGTTCTGCTCTGTGACGTTGCGCGCTCCGGTTAGGATCGGCTGGATCTGAGACCGGCCGATCACCTCGCGCATCGCACTCTCGGCGACCGCCTTCACGGTACCCTCGGGGTTCTGGATGTTGAAGAGGAAATCACCGACACCGTCCGGCTTGATGCGCCAGAGCACGGTGAAATCAACGTCGACGATGTTCTCGTCGCCGGTCAGCATCAGGCTCTCTTCCGGCACGTCCCGAATGGAGCGGCCGCGCCGCGCCGGATCCTCGATCACCGTCATGCCGATCGAGGTGGTGTTGACGCGCAGCGCCTTCGGCAGCAGCACGGTCTCGATCGGATAAGGCAGATGATAGTTCAGACCCGGCTGCACGGTGCGGACGTGCTTGCCGAAACGCATCACCACGCCGAGCTCTTCGGACTGCACGCGGAAGAAGCCCGACAGCAGCCAGAATGCGACGATCAGCAGGATGATCAGCGTGATGCCGATGCCGGAGAAATAACCGCCCGGCATGATCTGTTGGAGGCGGTCCTGGCCGCGCCGCAGAAGGTCTTCCAGATCCGGCGGCCTCGGCCCGACCGGTTGCGGGCCTGAGCCCCACGGTCCCTTTGGACCCGAGCCCCACGGGCCACCGCCCTGATTCTTCCACGGCATTCGACGTTCTCCTCGGCAGGGTGGAATTGCCACCGCCCGCTTTGTCCGGTCCGGCTTTATAGGGGACAGGCAAGTCCCTTACAACGCAGCCCTGACCGTCTTCCGAGCTATGCTCGGGCACGAAAAAGTCAATGTAAACATTGGCAAAAGCGGTTAATGGCCGCGCCGCCGACGATATGTCACATAGGACAGGTCGGCGCTGTCGTCGGGGCCGGCCGGATGGCGGATGCGTTCGACCTCGTTCCATTCCGCCTTGTCGATGTCGAAACGCGTGTCCCCTTCGGGGCGCGCGTGCACTTCGGTGATCTCGAGACGATCGGCACGACCGAGCCATTGCCGGTAGATCTCGGCGCCGCCGATCACCGCGATCTCAGTGATCGAACGCCGCAGAGCGTCGCCGCGCGCGACTGCCTCCGCATCCGCTGGCGATGTCGTGACGATGGCGCCATTGGCGCGATAGGCCGGATCGCGCGTGACCACGATATTGGTGCGGCCCGGCAGCGGCCGGCGCAGGGTCTCGAAGGTCTTGCGGCCCATGATCACAGGCTTGCCGATCGTCAGCGCCTTGAAGCGCGCCATATCGGACTTCAATCGCCACGGCATCGCATTGCCCGCGCCGATGACGCCATTCTCCGCGATGGCGACGACGAAGACGATCTCCATCAGGCAGAGCTCCCGGCAAGCTGGGTCAGCGCAGGCCCGGTGACCCGGCACAGCGTCCAGTCGTCCATCATGACCGCGCCGATCGATTTGTAGAACGCGATCGAGGGTGCGTTCCAGTCGAGGACCGCCCATTGCAGGCGCGACCAGCCGCTGTCGACGCATTCCCTGGCGAGATAGGCCAGCAGCGCCTTGCCGAGGCCCTTGCCCCGATGCGACGGCCGCACATAGAGATCTTCGAGATAGATGCCGTGACGGCCGCTGAAGGTGGAGAAATTGAGAAACCACACCGCGAAGCCGACCGGCTCACGGTTCCACTCCGCGATCGCGCAATAGAGCTGCGGCCTCTCGCCGAACAGCGCGTCGGCGATGTCAGCCTCGGTCGCTTCGACCTCGTGCGACAGCTTTTCGTACTCGGCGAGCTCGCGGATGAAGGAGAGAACGAGCCCGGCTTCCTCGGGCCGTGCACGGCGGATGGTGAGCGACATAGGGCGCTAGACCGCCACTTCCGCCTTGATGTGCGGATGCGGATCGTAGCCGACGAGCTCGAAGTCTTCGTAGCGGAAAGAGAAGATGTCCTTTACCTCAGGATTGATCCGCATCACCGGCAGCGCGCGCGGCGCGCGGCTGAGCTGCAGCCTCGCCTGCACCAGATGGTTGGAATAGAGATGAGTGTCGCCGAGCGAGTGCACGAAGTCGCCGGGCTTCAGGCCTGTGACCTGCGCGACCATCATGGTGAGCAGCGCGTAAGAGGCGATGTTGAAGGGCACGCCGAGAAACACGTCGGCCGACCGCTGATAGAGCTGGCAGGACAGCTTGCCGTTCGCGACATAGAACTGGAACAGCAGGTGGCAGGGCGGCAGCGCCATCTTCTCGACGTCGGCCGGATTCCAGGCGGTGACGATCAGGCGGCGGGAATCAGGCGTGCGCTTGATCATGTCGATGACATTGGCGATCTGGTCGATGCTGCGCCCGTCGGCCGTGGGCCAGGAGCGCCATTGATGGCCGTAGACCGGGCCGAGATCGCCATTGGCGTCCGCCCACTCGTCCCAAATGGTGACGCCGTTGTCGCGCAGATATTTGATGTTGGTGTCGCCCTTCAGGAACCAGAGCAGTTCATGCACGATCGCCTTCAGCGGCAGCCGCTTGGTCGTCAGCATCGGGAAGCCGGCCGACAAATTGAAGCGCATCTGGTGGCCGAACACCGAGAGCGTGCCGGTGCCGGTCCGGTCGGTCTTCTCGGCGCCGTCGGAAAGAATCCGCTCGAGCAGGTCCTGATACTGGTGCATGTTGCGACTGAGCCTTTGGGGAGGCGGCGAACTTAACGACACCCCCCGCGCTACGACAGCGGCGATTCGCTGTCGCCGTCGATTATACCCGGAAAAGTGAGTGTTCCCGGCACAAACAGCAAGGGGCGGAACTCAGCGTTCCGCCCCTCGCCTAGCGCCTTGATCGCCTTCGCTTAATTCGCCGGCTTGAGCACCGGGCTCCACTTCGCGATCTCGCTCTTGACGAGGGTCGCCAGCGCCTCCTGGGTTCGGTCCTTCGGCGCGGGGATGACGCTGCCGAGCTCGAGCAGGCGCTTCTTCACCGTCTCGTCGTCGAGCGCCTTGACGGCGGCGGCGTTCACGCTTGCCACGATCGCGGGCGAGGTTCCCTTGGGCGCGAACATCGCGTTCCAAGCCTGAGCCTGGAATGCCGGCAGGCCGGCTTCCGCCGTGGTCGGCACGTTCGGCAGCGACGGGTTTCGTTCGGCCGTGGCGATCGCATAGGCCTTGATGGTGCCGGCATTGATCTGCGGGACGGCGTTGACGATCTGGTCGCACATGTAGTCGACCTGACCCGCCACCAGCGCGTTCATCGCAGGTCCCGTGCCGTTGAACGGCACGCCGACGGGCTTGATGTCGAGGATGGAGTGGAGGAGTTCGCACGAGACGTGCGAAACCGAACCGACGCCTGCATGCGCGGCATTCACCTTCTCGGCATTCGCCTTCACATAGGTGACGAACTCCTTGAGATCCTTCGGCGGAAAGTCCTTGCGCGCCAGGATCAGAATCGGCGTGCCGGCCAGCAATGCGATCGGCTCGAAGTCCTTCTCGGGGTGATAGGCCAGCTTCGGATAGAGCGGCACGGAGGCGGCATGCGTGCCCATATGCCCGGTGATCAGCGTATAGCCATCGTTGGCCGCACGCGCGGCACGCGTCGTGGCGGTGGTGCCGCCGGCACCGACCACGTTCTCGATGATGATGCTCTGCCCCAGCGTTTGCGCCATGTGCCCGGTGACGATGCGTGAGATCACGTCAGTCGGCCCGCCGGCTGCGAACGGGACGATCACGGTAATGTTGCGCGTCGGATAGGTCTGCGCCTCAGCCGCTGCGATGAAGGCGCCCAGCGATGCTATCGCTGCTGCACATGCGCCTGTAAGCGCGCGAATGAACGTCATGGCGATCCTCCCTTTGGACACAATAAAATGCCGGCCCAAAGGCCGGCATTTCCATTTCACAAAGCCGTAACACAAGTCGATTCGACTTCCGAATGCGGCGCGCCGACGCAGGACCGAGCCGACTCGGCGCGCACGACCTCAGTTCTCGGACTCGGTGAACACCTCGTCGCGCTTGGCGCGCAATACAGGTAGCACCGTAAGGACGAGCAGGCTTGCCGCGACCGCAAGCAGCACCGCCGACAACGGGCGCGTCAGGAACACGCTCCAGTCGCCACGCGAGATCAGCAGCGCCCGGCGCAGGTTCTCCTCCATCAGCGGTCCTAGCACCATGCCGAGCAGCAACGGCGCCGGCTCGAAATCGTGCTTGATCAGCCAATAGCCGACGAGACCGAAGACGCCCGCGAGGATGACGTCGACCGGCGCGTTGTTCACCGAATAGATGCCGATCGCGCAGAAGATCACGATCGAGGGGAACATCAGCCGATAGGGCACGCGCAACAGCCGCACCCAGATTCCGACCAGCGGCAGGTTGATGATGATCAGCATCAGATTGCCGATCCACATCGAAGCGATCATGCCCCAGACCAGATCCGGCTGCTTCTGCATCACCTGCGGACCGGGCACGATGCCGTGGATGGTCATCGCGCCCACCATCAGCGCCATCACAGCGTTCGGCGGGATGCCGAGGGTGAGCAGCGGAATGAACGAGGTCTGTGCCGCGGCATTGTTGGCACTCTCCGGCCCCGCCACGCCCTCGATCGCGCCGCGGCCGAACCGGGACGGGGTCTTTGAGAGCTTCTTCTCGAGCGTGTAGGCCGCGAAGGACGCGATCACCGCGCCGCCGCCGGGCAGGATGCCGAGGATCGAGCCGAGCACGGTGCCGCGCAGGATCGGCGGCGTCGCATCGCCGAGGTCCTTCCTGGTGGGCATCAGTCCGGTGATCTTCTGCTGCACCAGATCGCGGTTCATCTCGGCGCCGTGGTCAAGGTTGCGGATGATCTCGGCAAAGCCGAATACGCCCATCGCCACGGTCGCAAAGCCGAGACCGTCGGCGAGCTCGGGAATGTTAAAGGCCATGCGCGAGGCGCCGGTCTCGATGTCCGAACCGACCATTGAGAGCAGCAGTCCGAACACGATCATCGCAATCGCCTTCAGCACCGAGCCCTTGGCCAGCACCACCGCGAAGATCAGGCCGAGCACCATCAGCGAGAAATATTCGGCCGGGCCGAACGCCAGCGCGAGTTTCGTCAGCGGTGCGCCGAGCAGTGCGATCAGGATGGTCGCAACGCAGCCGGCGAAGAACGAGCCGATCGCGGCGATCGCGAGCGCCGGACCGGCGCGGCCCTGCTTGGCCATCTGGTGACCGTCGATGGCGGTCACGACCGATGTCGCCTCACCGGGTATGTTGACCAGGATCGACGTGGTCGAGCCGCCATATTGCGCGCCGTAATAGATGCCGGCGAGCATGATCAGCGCGCCGACCGGCGGCAGCCCGAAAGTGATCGGCAGCAGCATCGCGACGGTGGCGATGGTGCCGATGCCAGGGAGAACGCCGACCAGCGTTCCGACCAGGGCGCCGATCAGGCACATCAACAGGTTGATCGGGGTGAACGCGACGGCGAAGCCGTGAGCAAGATTGGCAAAGATATCCATCACGCCCTCACTGGATCAGGAAACGCGGATACATCGGCATCGGCAGCCCGAGCACATAGGGAAACAGGATTGCGCAGCCGACCGTCAGGCAGGCGCCGACGATCACCGCTTCCAGCCAGCGCGTCTCGTGCGAGCCCGTCGCCGCGATCATGAAGCTCGAGAAGGCCGTGACAACGAGACCGAGGGACCGGATCGACAGGGCGAAGAACAGGATCGCCGCCACCACGAACAGCGGCCCGCGCCAGGAATAATGCGCAAGCGCCGGTCCCGCCGTGATCAGGCCGGTCAAGGCGATGCCGGCAGACAGGGCAACCAGCAGCCCGCCGAACATACGTGGCGCAGTGCCCGCACCGAAGGAGAAGCCACGCATGCCCTGCAAATCGCTCGATGCCCACAGCGCAAACAGGGCAACGGCCATCAGCACGACGCCGCCGACATAATCTTGCGCCGAGCGGATGGTCATAAACAGCGTGAGGATCGCCACCGCAAACAGCGGATAGGAATAGATCAGCGCCAGCAGCACCTCGGACGACATCTTCTTTGCGCCGCCGCCGAATGATCCGAAGAGGGCGCTCGGCGCGCCGGCCAGCAGCGCCGTCGCATGACCGGTGACGACCGCCGCCGGACCGCGGCCGGTCCCCCAGCCGAAAATCGTCCCGATCGACCAGATCAATTCGAAAATCTGCGGCGCAATCGCCAGCAGACAAAAGCCGAGCGCCACCCGGGTGTTTCGGGTGGCCGTCGCTGAGTGGCCCATCGTGTCGGCCATGCCTGTCTCCTCCGCGACCTGTAAGTCACGAGCACTGTTGTTCTAAATCGGCTGGAACTGGATACCCGCCCGGATCACTGCCTAGCGATTTTCATCAGACAATGCCAGCAAAACCCAACACGCCGCGGCAAGCAAAAGCCAGAGGGGATTGATGCGCGAGATGGACGCGACCACTGCAACCATCGCGGTCAGACGCAGTGCAGCAATTGCTGGATCGGCCCGATTAACGTCACGATAAGCGTTCGGACCTGGCAAGTCCTGCGAGGTCGGACCGGTGTCCTGGTCGGCCTCTGGTGCTTCGCCTCAACCGCGGTGCAGTGGGTCTCGCGCACTGCCGGCGCAGCGGCGACGGCGAAGAGCGAGATCGGGCCGAAGTGGAGATCAGCGCCTAGTCGGCTTGCGGCTCGTCACGCTGCTACTTTCCGCCGCAGGAAATTGAACGTCGCTGAGACTGACATTGTCCGTTCGCTGGAGCAGCAGCGTCATCATGCGCATGGCCGCAACGATCGGGACTGCCGGGCAGGAGATGCGCAAGGATTCGGCACATCGGGCTGGCGACCTCTGGCAAAGGCCAGAGCCGCGATAGGCCCGGCACTCCGAAGCCTATCCAAAGGGAACCGCGGGATCGCGCCTCCAACCCTCTGTTTTTCGAAAGCTTTGCCCCCTATATTGGGGGTGCCGGTTCGCCGGCTATGGAAATAAACGGTCGTCGCAATAAACCATTCGGACCCGGGGGCGGTACCCGGCGCCTCCACCAAAGCCCACCATCGGGCGTGCCCCGAAGCTGGGCTTTGGCGGGGGCGAAATAGGATCGACGAGGGCGTAAAGGGCGTACTTTTTCCCGGTATTGTTCCGCCGTTATCGGGCTACTGCAATAGTTGCCAACGACAACTTTGCTCCGGTTGCTCAGGCTGCGTAACGCAGTTTGAAAGACCACTCTAAAGTCCTAGCGGGTTAAGCTCCGCTAGGCGGGGTTCGGAGGCACCTGGCAACAGAAGCCTCCACTTTACTCTTTGATTCTTCCCCGGCGGGGACTCCTGCTCGCCCGTCAGGCGCGGTACTATTGCGACTTGGCGAGTCGGATCGGCAGGGTTCGGCTGCTTGGATGCAACAGGACCACCATGGCGACCGATCATATCCGATACGATGTGCTGGCCCGCGATGCGCTGCGCGGCGTGCTGCGGAAGGTGCTGACCGATGCCGCAGCCCATGGCCTGCCGGGCGAGCATCATTTCTTCATCACCTTCGTGTCCAAGGCCGAAGGCGTGAAGCTGTCGCCGCGGCTGCTCGCACAATATCCGGAGGAGATGACGATCATCCTCCAGCACCAGTTCTGGGACCTGACCGTGCTCGAGGACCGTTTCGAGGTCGGCCTGTCCTTTGGCGGCATTCCGGAGCGGCTCGTGGTGCCGTTCAGTGCCATCAAGAGCTTCCTCGATCCGTCCGTGAAGTTCGGCCTCCAGTTCGACACCTCCGACGTCGCCGAGGTCGCGCCGGACAATCTGCCGGCAGCGCCCGCGCCATCGGCCGTATCGGTCCCGACACCTGCCGCGGAGAAGCCGGAAGCTGCCGACGAGCCGCCGCCGCCGAGCCAGGGCGGCGCCGAGGTCGTGCGGCTCGATCGTTTCCGCAAGAAATGATCTAGGTTGGGCGCAGAGCCATCGCGCCCGGCCAACTGTCTATATAGAAGAGCACATGAACAGGCCGCGCGGCGTTTCGCGCGGCAGAATGGATGTGCTCATGGCCAAAGCGTCCCGCTCGAAGACTGACCACCCCGCAACCCGCACCGAGACCGACAGCTTCGGTCCCATCGAGGTCGCCGCCGACCGCTATTGGGGGGCGCAGACCGAGCGCTCGCGCCAGAATTTCCGCATCGGCACCGACCGCATGCCGATCTCACTCGTGCATGCACTCGGCATGGTCAAGCTCGCCGCCGCGCAGTCCAATCTCGAGCTCGGCCTGCTCGATCGGCGCCGTGCCAACGCCATCATCCGCGCTGCGCGCGAGGTGATCGAAGGCAGACTTGACGACCATTTTCCGCTTGTCGTGTGGCAGACCGGCTCGGGCACCCAGAGCAACATGAACCTCAACGAGGTGATTGCCAACCGCGCCAACGAGCTGCTCGGCGGCGAGCTCGGCGCCAAGAAGCCGGTGCATCCCAACGATCACGTCAACATGAGCCAGTCGTCGAACGACTCCTTCCCGACCGCAATGCACATCGCGGCGGCAAGCCGCATCAATGCCGATCTCGTCCCTGCCCTCGGCGAGCTGCTGCGCGCTCTGCGCAAGAAGGAGAGGGAGTTTTCGAAGATCGTGAAGATCGGCCGCACCCATACCCAGGATGCGACGCCGCTGACGCTCGGTCAGGAATTCTCCGGCTATGCCGCGCAGGTCGAAAGCGGCATCGCCCGGCTCAAGATCGCGGTGAAGGACCTCTATCCGCTGGCGCAGGGCGGCACAGCCGTCGGCACCGGCCTCAACTCGAAGCCGCGCTTTGCCAAGCTGTTCGCAAAGCACGTTGCCGGGATTACGAAGCTCCCCTTCACCAGCGCCGCCAACAAATTCGAGGCGCTGGCCTCGAACGATGCCTATGTGCTGGCGCACGGCGCCATCAATTCGGTCGCGACCGGCCTGTTCAAGATCGCCAATGACATCCGCCTGCTCGGCTCCGGCCCGCGCTCGGGCCTCGGCGAATTGATCCTGCCGGAGAACGAGCCCGGCTCCTCGATCATGCCGGGCAAGGTCAACCCGACCCAGTGCGAGGCGATGACTATGGTGTGCTGCCAAGTGTTCGGCAATCACACCGCGATCACGGTCGCCGGCAGCCAGGGTCATTTCGAGCTCAACGTCTACAAGCCGGTGCTGGCCTACAACATGCTGCATTCGATCCGCCTGATGGCGGATGCCGCGCGCTCCTTCACCGAGCATTGCGTCAGCGGCATCCGCGCCGACGAGAAGCGCATCAAGGAGCTGATGCAGCGCTCGCTGATGCTGGTGACGGCGCTGGCTCCGAAGATCGGCTACGACAACGCCGCCAAGGTGGCCAAGACGGCGCACGCCAACGGCACCACGCTGAAGGAGGAGGCGCTGCGGCTCGGCTTCGTCTCGGCCGACGAGTTCGACCGCCTGGTGCGCGCTGAGAAGATGATCAGCCCGGGATGATTCCGAATTCCGATAGCCATCCGTAATGATACGGACGCTCGGCGCCCAAAAATATGCGGTTTTGGGGGCGGGATTTGATTACCGTCAATGTTGCGGCGGGGCGGCGTGTTACGCAGCTCCACTGCCCTCGACGGGGCGAAATTCATCGTTTGATGGCCCAAGGGCCGATTGACGAGGACGAGCGAATGGCGATCAAGTCTTCTGCGGCGCAATGTGGCGCCCTGTTTCTGAATGTTTCATCCTGCCTGAAGAGGAGCGGATGATGGAGACGCGGCATGGGGAACGTCATCAACCTGAATCGTTTCAGGAAGCGCGTCGAGCGGGAAGCCTCGGCGAAGCAGGCGGACGCCAACCGGGCGAAGTTCGGGCGCACGAAGGCGGAACGGTCGTCCGAGGCGAAGCGGGCGGACCAGGCCAAGGAGAATCTGGACCAGCACCGGATCGATCGCGAGGAGCAGCCATGAAGTCGCCGGTCGTGAAACGATCGATCGTCGTCGCCGGCCACAAGACCAGCGTCAGCCTGGAAGAGGCGTTCTGGAACGGCATGAAAGAGATTTCCGGCCTGCGCAACATGACGTTGTCCGAGCTGGTCGGCGAGATCGACAACAACCGCCAGCAGGGCAATCTGTCGTCGGCGATCCGTCTGTTCGTCCTGGACTACTTCAAGAGCCGCGCCATGGCCGCCCAGCCGGACAAGGTCCCGGCCCAGTAGCCGTCGGGGGCGCCCGCGACGGCGCCCCGGCCTCTGCACTTTAAAATCGCTCTAAGGTGCATCTTCGGCGCGCGGGCACGCTTGACCTCAATGCCCGGCGTTGAAAATACAGGGCATGACCGATACCACTGATACGCGTTCGCACATGCCGCTGGGTCTGGCCCAGCGCGGCTATACCGGCGTCATCCAACACCTTGCCGCCAAAGAGGCTGGCTCGGCGCTTTCGGACGTCGAGCTCGAGAGCCGCCTGATCGAACTCGGCTTCGTCGAGGGCGCCCGGGTCGAGATCCTGCATGAGGGGTTGGTCGGGCGCGATCCGATCGCGGTGCGGGTCGATAGCACCACGATCGCGGTCCGCCGTCGCGAAGCCATGGCCATCATCGTCGCCTGACGCGCGACCGCAATCTGCCCCGCAGGCCCTTGATCCCATGGAAGCACCGCTGCTGCATCTCGCCCTGGTCGGCACGCCCAACAGCGGCAAGACCTCGCTGTTCAACGCGCTGACCGGCAGCCGGCAGAAGGTCGCGAACTATCCCGGCGTCACGGTCGAGCGCAAGGAAGGCTTCTTCGTCACCCCGCTCGGCCGCCAGGTCTCCGTGGTCGACCTGCCCGGCACCTATTCGCTGCGCGGCCGCAGCCCGGACGAAGAGATCACCCGCGACTTCGTGCTCGGCAAGGCCTCCGGCGAGACCCTGCCCGATCTCGTGCTGTGCGTCGCCGATTCCACCAATCTGCGCCTGACCATCCGCCTGCTGCTGGAGCTGAAGCGCACCGGGCGGCCGATGATCCTCGTGCTCAACATGTTCGACATCGCAAGCCGCCGCGGCATCACGGTCGACGTCAAGCGGCTCGCCAAGGAGCTCGGAGTGCCCGTGGTCACCTCGATCGCGGTGCGCAAGGGCGGCACGGCCGACCTGCTCAAGCTGACCGACGAGATTTCCGCAGCGCTCGCCGCCGAGCCGGTGGAGAACAGCTGGCGCGCGCTCGGCGTCTCCGAGCTGCGCGCCACCCAACGCGAGGCCGATCGCATCATCGCCGACTGCGTCAGCCTGCCTGCTCGCCCCGACACCTGGACCGCACGGATCGACGCGATCGTGCTGCATCCGGTCGGCGGGCTGATCGTGCTCGCGCTGATCCTGTTCGTGATGTTCCAGGCGGTGTTCGCCTGGGCGCAGCCGGCGATGGAGCTGCTAAAGTCCGGGTTCGACTCGCTCGGCGAGCTGGTGCAGGCCACCCTGCCCGACGGCTTGCTGCAAAGCTTCCTGCAGAACGGCGTGATCTCCGGCGTCGGCAGCGTCATCGTGTTCCTGCCGCAGATCATCCTCATCTTCCTGTTCATCCTGCTCCTGGAAGATTTCGGCTACATGGCGCGCGCGGCGTTCCTGATGGACCGCATCATGGGCGGCGCCGGCCTGCACGGCCGCGCCTTCATTCCGCTGTTGTCGAGCTTTGCCTGCGCCATTCCCGGCATCATGGCGACGCGCGTCATCGACAACAAGCGCGACCGGCTGACCACGATCCTGATCGCGCCGCTGATGACCTGCTCGGCGCGCATTCCGGTCTATACGCTGATCATCTCCGCCTTCATCCCGGCCAGAGACGTCTGGGGCTTCATCAACCTGCAGGGCCTCGTGATGTTCGGCCTCTATGCCGCCGGCATCATCAGCGCGCTGTTGGTCTCGTTCGTGATCAAGTTCTTCATGCTGCGCGACTTTGTGCCGGCGCCGTTCATGTTGGAGCTGCCGGACTACAAGATGCCGCGGCTGAAATCCATCGTGATCGGCATCTACACCCGCGCCAAGATGTTCTTGCAGCGCGCCGGCACCACGATCTTCTCGATGATGGTGCTGATCTGGTTCCTGGCCTCCTTCCCGCAGCCGCCCGCGGGCGCGACCGGGCCGGCCATCGAGTTCAGCCTGGCGGCGATGATCGGCAAGGCGCTCGAACCCCTGCTCGCCCCCGTCGGCTTCAACTGGCAGATCGCGGTGGCTCTGATCCCGGGCATGGCGGCGCGCGAGGTCGCGGTCGCGGCGCTCGGCACCGTCTATGCGATCGAGGGCGGCAGTGAAGCGGTCGAGCAGATCGGCCAGGTGCTGGCGACAAAATGGTCGCTCGCCACCGCGCTGTCGATGCTGGCCTGGTACATCTTCGCCCCGCAATGCGCCTCCACGCTCGCCGTGATCCGGCGCGAGACCGGCAGCTGGGCCTGGATGGGCGCCACCTTCGCCTACATGCTGGTGCTGGCCTATGCGGCGAGCCTCGTGACGTACAACGTCGCCGTCGCGCTGGGGGCGGGGTAGCCCTTCCAAAACGAAACCGCGAAAACAACCCCATGCACAGTAGACCGGGGGTCGTGAAATCAATGAGTTACGCGCAAGGCAACGATCCGGCCGTCGCCCGTTGACCCGTCGGGCAAAACAGGGGCATGATGTCACGATCAGCCCGCAGCGATAGCAGCATGAACGACGACACGCCTCGGAAGCGGCGATCTGTTGCCGTGGACCATTTCACCACCGACCGCCTGACTGCCGAGCGATTGCGCGAGGATCACCTCGCCGACCTCGTCGCGCTGCATCGCGACGCCGAGGTCTCCCGCTATCTCGGCGGGGTGCGGACGCCCGAGGTCACGAGGGCCTATCTCGCAACCAACATGGCCCATTGGGACCAGCACGGCTTCGGACTCTGGACGCTGCGAACGAAGGACGGGGCCTTCGCCGGACGGGCGGGCATTCGGCACATTCTCGTGGACGATGTCGACGAGGTCGAGATCGCCTACGCGTTCAAGCGCGAATTCTGGGGCCAAGGATTTGCCAGCGAGATCGCGACCGCGCTGACGGACCTCGGGCTGTCACAGCTCGCACTGCCGTCTCTCATCGGCATTGTGTATGTCGGGAACGGTGCATCGCGGCGCGTGCTGGAGAAGTCGAACTACCAGCTCGAGCGAAGCACGAACCGTCACGGCGAGGACGTCGTGATCTACCGCATCCGGCAGTGAGGGCAGCAACGGGATGGACCGCGAGCGGACCGTTTGTGTTCATTTTTGAACCGACACCATCCACGGGTCGGCACAGTCTGAGCGGCAACGAACCGGTCGCCGGACCGCCAGTCGGGCGGGAACTCATGCCCGGCCTAGGAGTTCCTTAGACGGACCTTTTCAGTCAAATCCGGCTCCCGGCATGCGCTTGGAGCGCATGGAGAGCTTTGGGAAGATACGCGTAAGGGGGGGGGTCATGACCGGTCAATCCGCGCCTGCTCCAGGCAGCGACCTCAAGGATTTGCCGAGAATTTCGACCGGCAGCGACGGTCTGGACGACATCCTCGGCGGTGGCTTGGACCCCAACCGAATGTATCTCTACGAGGGACGCCCCGGCACAGGCAAGACCACGATTG
Source organism: Bradyrhizobium sp. BRP23 (assembly GCF_020194135.1). Lineage (NCBI taxonomy): Bacteria > Pseudomonadati > Pseudomonadota > Alphaproteobacteria > Hyphomicrobiales > Nitrobacteraceae > Bradyrhizobium > Bradyrhizobium sp. BRP23. The sequence goes on from NZ_JADYVW010000020.1 coordinate 69,643, forward strand.
CGCTCCAATTCCTTCTTCGGGGCGTGCGCGACGGCGAACGCGTTCTCTACGTTTCGCTCTCCGAGACCAAGAGCGAGCTCACAGTGGTGGCACAGCGGCATGGCTGGTCGCTGGACGGCGTCGATATCTTCGAGCTCGTTCCGCCGGAAACGACGCTTGATCCCGAGCGGGAGCTGACGGTTTTTCATCCCGCCGAGATGGAGCTGAGCGAGACCACAGGTCTGATCTTCAAGGAGGTCGAACGGATCAACCCTACCCGCGTGGTGCTCGACAGCCTGTCCGAATTGCGCCTGCTGGCGCAGAACCCGCTCCGCTACAGGCGACAGGTTCTGGCCCTCAAGCACTTCTTCACCAATCGCAACTGCACCGTGGTTCTGCTCGACGATCTGTCGTCCTCCCAGGATGATCTGCAACTGCATTCGATCGCGCACGGCGTGGTGATGCTCGAGCAGCTGGCCATCGACTACGGTGCCGAGCGGCGGCGGCTTCGCGTGATCAAGATGCGCGGCATCCGTTTTCGCGGCGGCTTCCACGATTTTACGATCGCGCAAGGCGGCCTGCGCATCTTTCCGCGGCTCGTCGCGGCCGAGCATCACAGATCATTCGATGGCGACATGGTGTCCAGCGGCAACCCCGAGCTCGACCAGCTCCTCGGAGGCGGGCTCGAGCGCGGCACCAACGCGCTTTTCCTCGGCTCGGCCGGCGTCGGCAAATCGTCACTTGCGCTGACCTACGCCATCGCGGCGGCGCAACGCGGCGAGCACGCCGTGTTCTTCGCATTCGATGAAGGACGCGGAACGGTTGAGGCACGCGCCAGGACGCTTGGGCTGCCGCTGGACGAGCACCTCGCCTCCGGAAAGATCCGGTTTCAGCAGATCGATCCCGCCGAATTGTCGCCGGGTGAGTTCGCGGCAACGCTTCGCCGTAGCGTCGAGGTCGACAATGCCCGCATCATCGTCATCGACAGCTTGAACGGCTATCTGAACGCGATGCCGGACGAGCGCTTTCTCGTTCTGCAGATGCATGAACTGCTCAGCTATCTGGCCCAGCAGGGCGTGCTCACCATCCTCATCCTCGCCCAGCACGGGCTTGTCGGTCCCATGGATACGCCGCTCGACCTCAGCTATCTGAGCGATGCGGTCGTGATGCTGCGCTATTTCGAGTTCGCCGGAACGGTTCGCCGCGCCTTGTCGGTCGTCAAGAAGCGCAGCGGCGGCCACGAGCACGGCATCCGCGAATTCCGGCTCGGCGGCACCGGGATCAAGCTCGGCCCGCCACTCGTTGAATTCAGCGGCATCTTTTCCGGCAATCCGCGCTATACCGGCACGGCCCTCCCGGAAGGGCCGCTCGAATGAGCGCGCAGCGCGATCACCGCGTTCTCGTCTTCGCCCCGGTGGGCCGCGACGGGCCGGCATCGGCCGAACTTTTGCGCAACGCGAACCTCGAGGCGATCAGTTGCCGGGACTTGGCCGAACTCGTCACCGAAATGGCGGCAGGCGTTGGCACCGTATTTCTTGCCGAGGAAGGATTGTTCGGCAAGGACACCGCGGCGCTGGCACAATGGATCGCCGGTCAGCCGCCGTGGTCCGATCTGCCTTTCGTCGTTCTCACCAGCCACCGGGAGCAGCCCTCGGTCATCGCCTGGCGACGCAGTATCGTCGAGCTTCTGCGCAACGTTTCGCTGCTCGAACGGCCGGTTCAACCGATCACGCTGACCAGCACCATCCAATCCGCACTGCGGGCTCGGCGGCGTCAATACGAGATCCGGGCTCTGCTCGAGGCGCGCGAGCAGACGGCCCAGGAGCTCGAGAAGCTGGTGATCGAGCGGACGAAGGCGCTGGAGGAAGCCAACACGCAGCTTCGCCTCGAGATCGAAGAGCGAGCACGCGTGGAGGAAACGCTTCGGCAGGCTCAGAAGATCGAGGCCATCGGCCAGCTCACCGGCGGCGTCGCGCATGACTTCAACAATCTCTTGATGGTGATTTCCGGCGGCCTCGACATGCTCGAACGCCAGACCGATCCGACCCGGCGCCGCCGCCTGATGGACGGGATGATCCAGGCGGCGCAGCGCGGAGCGAGCCTGACCAAGCAGCTTCTGGCATTCTCACGGCGGCAGAAACTCCGGCCGGAGCCTGTCGACGTCGCCGCGCAGATCGGCGGCATGCGTGAACTGCTCGATCGCAGTCTCAGGGGCGACGTCCATGTCGAATTCGACTTTCCGGAGCAACTTTGGCCGGTGGAGGTCGATCCCGGCGAGCTCGAGCTGGTCATTCTCAACCTGGCCGTCAACGCCCGCGACGCCATGCCCAATGGCGGCACGATCATCGTGCGCGGCGAAAATCTACCCGACCTGAACGATGGGGAGATCGCCGGCGACTATGTCCGCTTGTCCGTCGTCGACACCGGTGTCGGCATGCCCCCGGAGATCATGTCGCGGGTGTTCGAGCCGTTCTTCACGACCAAAGACGTCGGCAAGGGGTCTGGACTAGGGCTCGCACAGGTCCATGGATTTGCGACGCAGTCGCGGGGCACGGTGCGAATTCAATCGAAGGTCGGCCGAGGCACGAGCATCGAGCTGTACCTGCCGCGATCCTTCGAGACTCCCTCCGACGAGCGACACCTCATCGACCTCACCAGGGTGCGCCCGAAAAAGAGCAATCAGGGGCAGATCCTGCTGGTGGAGGACGATAACGAGGTTGCCGCGCTGGTCAGCGAGATGCTCGGTCAGCTCGGCTACGAGGTCACACGCGCTTCCAGTGCCGCAGCAGCGCTCGGTGCCCTGGCGGACGGCCGTCCCATCGATCTGATCTTCTCCGACATCATGATGCCGGGCGGCATGAACGGGGTCGAGCTTGCGCGCGAGGTCAGGAAGAGACGAAGCGACATACCGATATTGCTGACCAGCGGATATGCCGAAGCCTCGGTCCATGAAGCGGAGAGCGCGGGTATCGAGATCCTGCCCAAGCCCTATCACATCGACGAGCTCGCCGCAGCCCTGGCCGCGGCGAAGTCAGGTCTTCGGCGCGATGCAGGCTCCAAACGCTCGAACTCCTGCTGAGAGCAATCGTGGATTACGCTGCGCGCCAGTCTGCGCGCGATCCCCGGAGCCTTACCGAAAATATCCCAGCACGAGATCGACATCCGCGCTGCGGGCCGCCGTGCCGTTCAGCTCGGCGTCGATGACGCGGCGGCAGGCGTCCACCGCGGCGTGGTCGCCGAGGTCGTTGGCGGCTTCCAGCACGAGCCAGGCGGCGTCCACCGAGGCCTTGTCCGGAGCTGCGCCGCCGAGATCGGTGGCGCCGGCATTGGCGAGATTCTTCTTGCGAACGGCGGTGCCGAATTGAGGTAACATTGCAGGTACTCCCCTCTCCTCAGTGGACCTGTCAGTGGACTTGAAGTTCGGGCTGACGGCCCGCATCGGCACCCGCGCCGGTCTTGCGCGACTGGTAGAACTTCAGAATGCTGCGCGACGTCTCGATCTTGAGCCGGCCGTACTCGCGCTCGTTGTCCTGGAGCTCGCGCGCCGTGATCAGATGATCCTTGGCGCCGAGGAACAACAGCGACATCGTCGTGTCCCAGGAGAAGTCGAGCGCCTTGCACAGCACCAGGATCATCTCGCGGTTGCGGTCCATCAGCGCGCGCTCGATCACGTCGACCGGCAGCGCCGACAGCAGCGACAGGCCGATCTGCACCTCGTCGAAGCGATGCTGGCGGGCATAGTTCGAGATCGAGTCCTGGTTGAGATTGCCCTGGCGATACTGCGTCGTGACCACGCGCTTGGCGACGAAATAGCTGCGCGAGGACGGGCCGAACTTGGACTGGAGATCGCCGGTGACCTCGGTGACCGAGCTCTGGATCTGCGACATCATCTCGGGCCGCTCGGTCTCGAGGCGGCGGCGGACGTCTTCGGAGGCTTTCGCGATCAGCTGCTGGAAGATGTGACGCGGCACGTCCTTGCGCAGGCCGAGCTGCTCGGCAAGGATCGAATCGCCCTCGGCGCGGCGGACCATGTGCAAGAGACCCGAGCCGGAGAAGCGCGCGCCCTCGTTCCTGGCGACCGAAGTCACGACCTCCTGGTTGCCGCGCTTGACCAGCACGTCGGTCACGGCTTCGCCGATCGACTGGCGCTGCGAGATCGCCAGCAGATGCGCCTGGCCCTTGGTCATGGCGCTCTGGACCAGCATCTTCTCGTCGATGCGGTTGGAATCGCGCAGCACGGGACCGGCCACCGCGATCTCGTCGTCGAGGGCGAGCCTTTCGATGACGTTGAGCGGGGCGTGATCGCAGGCCGACATCACTTCGGAGAGCTGCGCGCGCGCAGCCACCTCGATCTCGTCGGCGAGCCGGCCGATCACCTCGCCGAACATGCTGATCTCGTCGTCGCTGTAGCGGCCGGTGATCAGGATGTCGGTCGCATGCCATAATGCGCGTGACCGGCTTTCGTCGGTGCCGCGCGCGATCGCGTCGTCCAGATCCTGCAGAAGCGATTTCGCCCCGTTCATCTCGATCACCCCAGTTCTTGGCAGCCCGTTGGCGAGCCGTCCCGCCGCTCGCGGCGCGACGCCGAATTCCTCTGGGAACCCACGCTAGAGATGAAACGCGAGAATTCAGTAAAGTCGGCAAATCAGTTTTGCCGACGAAAATTCGTTCAAATGCGAGGGAATGGATTTACTGTTGTGCAAGAGCCGAGAAGCTTTGGGCACTGAAACCTCTCCGCGTCATGGCCGGGCTTGTCCCGGCCATCACGCCTTGCCGCATGGCACAAAGAACGTGGATGCCCGGGACAAGCCCGGGCATGACGAGCATCGGCAACGGAGCGCTTTAGATAGCGCCGTCTACGGATGCTGCGGCGTCAGCACCAGCGGCGGCTTCGGCCTGGGCTTGGCGGGCGGCGGGCCCGGGGCGGGCTTCACGTCGATGGCCGGAGGGAGCGGCGCGAGCTGCTGGCTCGCGAGCGGCGGGCTCGTCAGTGAAGGGCTTGTCAGTGAGGGGCTTGGCGCGGCGGGCGCGGCCTGCGGAGCTTTCGGGGTCGGCGCCACCCTGGGCTTTGCCGGCGCGCGGCGCGGGTCCTGGCCCGGCAGCGGCACGTTGGGTGGCGCCTGCTCGGTCGCTATCTCCGGGGACACCAGCGTCGGCAGCGCAGCGGTGGCCGGCGGCGGCTCGCCGCGCTCGATGGCGTCGAGCCGCCGCGTCTCGCGATCGATCGTGCGCACCGCAAGCCATGACGACAGCGGTGCGAGGTCGATGGTACGGCTCAGCCTGTCGGGCGGGCCTGCCGCAAACAGCTGGATCTCGGGCGGGGCGCCGGAAAGCCCCGTCATGATCGGCGTCAGGCTGGCGCGGATGTCGGCCTGGTCCGCCGGAATGTCGTAGCCGCCGGAGACGATAGCGCGGGCGTTCTTCGCTTCCAGCGGCGTTGCGCCGATGCGCAGGCGGCCGTCGCGGATCGTGAACGGAATCTGCGCCGAGGGCACCGCGATGCGCCCCGCCGACAGCGCGGGCTCGACGAGCTGCCGCAGCCGGTTGTCGTCATTGACCTGGCCGCCGTCGCTGGCGCGGATGGCGATCTCGAACGCACGCGGATTGAGGCCGGCGATCTCGGCGGATTCGAGCGTCACCGTGCCGTTGCCGGCGAGCGCACCGGTCAAGGCCGCGACGCTGCGGCCCTGGCTGGTCAGCGCCATCTGCACCGAGGCGCGCCCCTTGGGCAGGGCAAGGTCGCGATAGCGCAGCGCCGCCGCATCGACGTTGCTGAGCTCGATGCGCGCGTTCAGCGCAAGCCCACCCGCGCCATTGCGCGCGTCCAGGCTTGCGGACATGTCGCCGCCGCCGACGCCGCCCTTGAGCGCATCGAATGCGAGCGACTGGCCGTCGCTCCGGATCGTGCCGCCGAAGGGGCGCAGCTCGATGCCGCCGGGCAACGTTCCGCGCAAGGCCTGGAAGGCGATGCGGCCGCGCCAGCCGCTGACCAATCCTGCGCTGAGCGGCTCGCCGGACTCACGACCGGCTGCGCCGACGGCGATTGCGAGCGCCGGCGCCAGATCGAGCGAGTCGAGACCGACCTCGCCGTCGATGCTCTTGTCCTGATCGAGCGTCACCGAAACATGGCCGCGCAGATGCGAGCCCGCGGCATTGCCGTCGAGATCGCCGAAGGTCAGGCGATTGCCGGAGAGCGTGACGCGGGAGGACAGGCTGACGTTCTGCGCCGACGTGCCGGCCGGGCTGGTCCCGAGCAGCGGCGCCAGATTGGCGTTGCGCACGCGCAGGTTCACGCTCGCCTTCGGTTCGAACGATTTGGGCTCGAACGATTTGGGTTCGGACGGTTTGGACTCCGACCATTCGACGCTGCCTTGCGCGTCGGCATCGAGCCCGCCGCCGCTGAGCTTTGCGTTCAATTGCGAGGGACGGCGCCAGGCTCCGCTCAACCGTCCTTCGAATTGCGAGGCGCCCTCGCCCGCGGCCACGATGCGGTCGAGCCCCAGCAGTGCCAACAAGGCGCCGGCCTGCGGCGCCGCCACTTTCGCGTCCAGCGTGAAGTCGCTGTTGCGCAGGCGTTCGAGGTCGATACCGCCGATGGCGGCCGCCGGCGTCTGCGCGGCCAGGGTCGCCGTGGTCTTGAGCTGCGGTGCGTCGAGGTCGAGCACGAAGCGGGCATTGCTGCGATCGGCATGCTCGGCGTTCTTGTCGAGGCTGAGATCGAGCTTGAGACGGGTCGCGCCGGGCAAGGACGGGAGCGCATCGAGGCGCGCGCGCAGCGCGGGCGCGAACGGCTCGACCAGCGCGGTGAGCTCGCGCAGCGAATTGGCCGAGGATTTCAGCGCGAGCTTGCCGGTCGTCTTGGTGCGGTCGAAGCTGCCGCTCGCCTCCGAGGTCACGCCGCCGCCCTGGCCGAAGCGCAGCTGCTCCAGCGACAGCGACGCCGGGCTGTAGGCGAGCCTGGCTGCGAACGGCCGCAGCTCCTGGCCGGCGGAGATCGCGCGGCCAATATCGAGCGAGAGCTTTGCCTCTTCCGGCCATTCGCCTTGCGGCCCCGCCAGCGCGCGCACGAAGCTCGCGGCGGCATCGAGGTCGAGCCGGTCGGCCCTGAGGTCCGCATCGATCCGCGAGCCCTTGCTTGCGCCTGTCTGCACGAAGACGATGCGGCCTTCGACGGCGCCGCCGTCGATGTCGGCCTTCAGCCTGTCGATGGCCAGATGATTGGCGGCGATGGTGACGTCGCCGGCGAGACGCAGCGGCCGCGTGCTGCGGCGGGTGATCTCGCTGCGGCCCTGCAGCCAGGCCACCAGCGTGTCGGGATCGGAGGATTCGACGCTGAGCCGGCCGCTGAAACTGTCGGCGCCGGGAGCCGCGCCATTGAGCGAGACCTGCGTCATGCCGGGCGCGCGCAGCTCGAGCCGCCGGAAGATCCAGGACCGGCCGTCGGTCGCAAGCTCGGTCGCGATGTTCTGAAGCGGACGGCCGCCGAGCATGATCTGATCGGCATTGAACTCGATCTGGGCAGGGATTGGCACCTGCGGGATCGCCGCCAGCCCTGCGCGCAGCGCCGGCAGGACGCGCTGCGGATCGGCATCGTCCTTCGCAGTCAGCCTGTCGGCATCGACCTGCCGCGCCGACAGCACCGCGCGCAGCAAGGGCGATGCGCCAAACCTGAGATCGCCGACGCCGCCGAGCTTCAGCGCGGTGTCCTCCGGGCCGAAGCTCGCGTCGATCTGCTCGAATTTCGCGCCGGCCGGATCGGCCTTGAGCCTGGTCGCCAGCTTCCAGGGCGTCGGTCCCGCCTCGCCCGCCTTCCTGGCCGCGGGCACGGCGAGGGTCAGCGCGCCCTCGAATTTCGGCTGGCGATTGTCGAAGGCGAGCACGCCCTCAAGATCGGCGAGGATGGCGCGCTCGCCGGGATCGATGTTGAGGTGGAGACGGGTGGCGCTGCCGTCGGCGCTGGGGCCGGAGGAGACGCGGAACGGGTAGCGCACGCCGCGCGCGGTGAAGCTGCCGTCGCCCCGCACCGAGCCTGCGAGCGAGCGCACATCGCCGGAGAAGGCGATATCGTTCAATTCCAGCGTCGAGCGGCTGGCGGCATCGTGCAAGGCGATGCGGCCGGTGAGGTTCAGCCGCTCGATGGCGAGGGAGGCCAGGTTGAAGGTGCCGCTCGCGGTGGAGGGCAAATCGACCCGTCCGCGCGCGTCCAGACCAAGATCGACCGCCATGCCGCCGACCGAAAGCTCGGTGGCGCGCCATTCGCCGCGCATCAGGGAGCCGAGGCTGAACTCGACATCGAGCTTGTCGGCGCGCAGGCGGCCGAGATCGTTGTTGCCGCCGAAGGTGACGCCGCGCAGCCGCAGCGTCGGCGCCGGCAACAGCCGCGCATCGAGCTCGCCCGCCACCCGCACCGGCACGCCGATGATCTTGCCGGCCTCCGCCTCGAACTGGGGCCTGAACTGGTTCCAGTCGATGTAGTAGGGCCCGATCAGCGCGGCCAGCAGCGCAATGATGAAGGCAATCGCCAATCCGAGCAGCGTCGTCTGCACGGGTCTCCCCTCGGCCAAACCGGCCTGGGCCGAAGCTGAGAGCCTCAGGCGCGCCGGAACAGCCCCTTATATAGGGGGAAGTATGGCGAAGTCACAGCGACTGTTGCGCGCGGAGGTTAACGCGCAAGCCCCCTCACCAGCTCGCCGGCAGCCGCTTTAGCCCGCGCAGCACGAAGGTCGGCCGCCATTCCGGGGTCTCGATGTCGTCGATGCGCAAATCCGGCAGCCGCCGCAGCAGCGTGGCGATGGCGATCTCGGCCTCGATCCGCGCCAATTGGGCCCCCAGGCAGAAATGGATGCCGCCGCCGAACGACAGCGGCTTGACGTTCGCCCGGGTGACGTCCAGCCGGTCGGGCCTGTCGGGGTAGACCGCGCCATCGCGGTTGGCCGAGCCGAGCAGGCACAGCACGGTCTCGCCCTTGGGGATCGTCACGCCGCCGAGGTCCTCGATCTCCTCCAGCGTGACGCGCCCGGTCATCTGCACCGAGGAATCATAGCGCAGGAACTCCTCGATCGCGTTCGTCATCAGCTCCGGTTTCGCTTTCAGGAGCGCAAGCTGATCCGGGTTGCGGTGGAGCGCGAGCAGGCCGTTGCCGATCAGGTTGACCGTGGTCTCGTGGCCTGCGCCGAACAGCAGGATGATGTTGGCGGTCAGCTCCTCGTTGGTGAGCTTGTTGCCGTCCTCCTCGGCCTGCACCAGCTGGGTGATGAGGTCGTCGCCGGGATTCTTGCGGCGCAGCTCGAACAGCTGCTGGAAATACATCTGCGCCATCAAGTTGGCGGCGTTGCCCTGGCGGATCTCCTCCGGCGAGAGCGGCACGGGGTCGAGCAGCCGTCCGCCGTCGCGCGAGCTCTTGTAGAACACTTCGCGATGCTCCTCGGGGATGCCGAGCATGTCGCAGATGATGGTGACGGGCAGGCGGAAGGCGAAATCCTCGATCAGGTCCATGTGGCCGCGCTCGATCACGGCATCGATCGCCTGGTCGACGATCTCCTGGATCCGCGGCCGCATGTCCTCGACCCGGCGGGCGGTGAAGGCCTTCACGACCAGGCCGCGCAGGCGGGTGTGGTCCGGCGGATCGGCTTGCAGCATCCAGTAGCTCATGCTGCGAAACACCGGCTCCTTCATGATCTCCGGGCCGTAGCGGCGCGTGGTGCGCTCGACGAAATCCTTGCCGAAGCGCTTGTCACGCAGCACGAGACTGACCTCGGCGTGCCGGCTGGCGACGTACTGGCCGAAAGGCGTCACGTGGATCGGATCGACCGTGCGCAGCCGTTCATAGTGCGGATAGGGATCGCGGATGAAATCCGGCGAGAGCGGGTTGAACAGCGGTCCGCCAGCGGGTTGCACTTGCTCGTTCATGGTGACCTCGGATCGGTTGCCGCACGACACGCATACGCAAGGCTGCCCCATCGCCCGGCGTAACCATCCCTGTAAATTATCAACTCGATACATTGTTGTATCGAGTTGCATTCTGCCCTAAGCTGCGCCGATGTCAAGGGTGAGAACCAGGCCGACCAGGGACGACACACGCGAGGCGCTGTTCGAGGCGGCCGCGCGCGTGTTCGAGGCGGACGGCATCGGCGGCGCCAGCATCGAGGCGATCGCGGCGGCGGCGGGCTTCACCCGCGGCGCGTTCTATTCGAACTTCAAGAGCAAGGACGAATTGATCATCGCCATGCTCGAGGACCATGTCGCGCAGTCGATCCGGCGCAACATGGACATCCTGGCGCAGCACGACAATCTCGACGACTTCATCGCGGCGTTGAAGACGATGGACCGCAGCCGCCAGGATCCGCTCGGCCGCTCGCCCCTGCTGCACATGGAGATGATCCTGTTCGTGGCGCGGGCCGAAAAGCGCCGCCCGGAACTTGCCAAACGCCTGCGCGCGCGGCGCAGGCTGGTTGCCGACATCATCGAAGCGACATCGAAGAGCAACGGGCGCAACGTCAATCTGAACCCGCCCTGGATCGCCTCCGTCGTGCTCGCGCTGGAAGACGGCTTTCGCCTGCACCGGCTGATCGACCCCGAGACGACACCCGCCGACAGCTTTCTGCGCGCGATCACGGATTTGCGGCGGAGGACGGGATTGGCCTCAGCCTAGCGGCGCGGGCGGCGCAGCTGCGCCGATAGGCTGATCGTCAGCAGACCTGTTCGGTCAATCGATAACGCCTTGCTCGCAGATCGACCGACACAGCAAAGCGCCGCGATCGGAACAGAAGAATGGCCTCGCAACAAACAAACTGGCTTCGCTCCTTGCAAATGCATGAAACTCGTATATATTGAAGTCGTTCGATTAGCCGCTGTGCCTTGTTGAATGCGCCCGCGGGCTCCTTTTCCAAAGACATCGACGAAGTTGAAGGTAACCGCGCGATTGTCGCGCGGGATGCGCTCGCGCGCTTTGGAGAAGAAAATGACGACAGGTACGGTCAAGTGGTTCAACGGCCAAAAGGGCTTCGGTTTCATCCAGCCAAACGACGGTGGCAACGACGTGTTCGTTCACATCAGCGCCGTTGAAAGGGCTGGGCTTGCCGGTCTCGGCGAAGGCCAACAGGTCAACTTCGAGATCAAGACCGACAAGATGCGAGGCAAAGTCAGCGCCGAGAACCTCTCGCTGGCTTGAGATCGTTGCGCCGTTTCACGGATGTACTGAAACGGTCGCTTTGCCCGCTCAATCCCTGGATTGAGCGGGTTTAGTCTTTGCGGATCCGGGTGAACGATGAGCAGCAAGAAGCCGGCAGAGCCGTCACCCGAAAGCATTACACGTTCCGATCGCAAGCGCCTGGCCGCCGAAGAGGGCGCGCGGGCATTGGCGGACGTGGAAAGGCAAGCCATCGAGGTTCGCAAGAACATGGCGCGGCTCCGAGAGGCGCGCCAGGCGAGGGAAGCGGCCGATGAAGCTCTTCGATCGACTTTGCCGGCGCCCAAGCTCAAGAAGCGGACAAGGAAGTTGGCGCGATAGCCGTCTTCAACGCCGCCTGCGAAATCTGAAGTGCCGATCCCATGCCGGAGAGTGCAGATCGTGCCTCGCATAAAGCCAGATCACGGAACCATCACATTCTTTCTCGCGTCCGGCGCAAATCGGCAGATGTGCCGGCTTGCAACGACATTCAACACGCAGAAGCAGGCCTTCAGCTATCTACAGAAGCATCGCACGGAGTTCGAGCGCATGGCGCGGGCGCGCCTGGCTTCAGGAGAGCTCGAGGAAGGCATTGTCGTGCTTTCGATGCTCTAGCGAAGCCCGTTCTGCCGCCGGTCGCTGATGCGTTCCTACCGCTCAAAGGCGGCTACGCCGACTGCTTCACGGCAACCTTGTCCGCGACAAGGTCAAGCCGCCCCAGCATCGCCCTCGCCTGCTCGGCGCAATGCTCGATCAGCCAGCGCTCGAAGGCGACCGGCGGCAGGGGCGGCGCGTAAAGGAAGCCCTGGACGATGTCGCAGCCGAGCTCGGCCAGCGTGTTGCGCTGCCCCTCGGTCTCAACCCCCTCGGCGACCACGCTCATGCCGAGGCCCTGGCCGACGCGGACCACGGCGGTGGCGATCGCGAGCGCGCCCGCGTCCTGCTCGATGTCGCGCATGAAACTGCGATCGATCTTGAGCTCGCGGATCGGCAGATGCGCTAGCCGGCTGAGGCTGGAATAGCCGGTGCCGAAATCGTCCACCGAGAGGCCGACGCCGAGCTCGCGGATCGCGTTCATCGTCTCCAGCGCCGCGGCTCCGTCCTGCATGAACGCGCCTTCGGTGATCTCCAGCATCAGCGCATCCGGCGGCAGATCGTGCTCGGCCAGGATGTCCTTGAGCCGCGCGGCCAGCGTGACGTTGCGGAAATTGATCGGCGACAGATTGACCGAGACGCAGGGGATGTTGAGCCCGGCGCGGCGCCAGCTCGCCATCTGACGGCAGGCCTCGCGCACGGACCACATGCCGATCTGCTCGATCAGCCCGCATTCCTCGGCGAGCGGGATGAACTTTGCCGGCGAGACGTCGCCGAGCACGGCATCGCGCCAGCGCGCGAGCGCCTCGACGCCGTGGATCGCGCCGTCGCAGCTGCGGATCTGCGGCTGGTAGCTGAGGCTCAGCACAGCTTCCGCGACGGCGCGGCGCAACGCCGCGATCAGCGCCAGCCGCTGCTCCGCGAGCACGTTCATCTCGGCACTGAAGAGGCGATGCGTCGAGCGTCCGGCCTGCTTGGCCATGTACATGGCGGCGTCCGCCTGCTGCATCAATGTGTCGATGTCGGTGGCGTGATCGGGATAGAGGCTGATTCCGATGCTGGCGGACATCGGCATCAGCTTCGATCCGAGCCGCAACGGTGCGGACAGGGCCTCGGCGATCCCGGCCGCGATGCGCTCAGCGGCCTCGGCATTGCGTTGCGGCAGCAGGATGACGAACTCGTCGCCGCCGAGCCGTCCCAGCATGTCGTCGGGACCGATCTGCTCGCGCAGGCGCTGCGCGAGCAGGATCAAGAGCTCGTCGCCGGCGGCGTGGCCGAGCGTGTCGTTGACGTCCTTGAAATGATCGACGTCAAGGAAGGCGAGCGCGACATGGCCTCCGGTCGGACAGGCATTGATCGCGGTCGTGATCAGGTGGCGCAGCTGCGCGCGGTTCGGCAGGCCGGTGAGCATGTCGTGATAGGCGAGCCGCGCGATTTCGGCGCGCGCCTCCTTGCGCTCGATCGCGAACGCGCCGAGGTTGACGCAGGCGTCGACGATCTGGCGGTGCCATCGGCTCGGCGCCCGCGGCTCGCGATAATAGAAGCCGAAGGTGCCGATGACCCGACCGTCCTTGGCCTTGATCGGCGTCGACCAGCAGGCGCGCAAGCCCACTTCGAGCGGCCGCGCCTTGTAGGGCTGCCAGCGCGGATCGGCATCGATGTCGGCGACCAGAACCGGAATGCCGTAGAAGGCTCCGGTTCCGCACGTGCCGACCTCGGGACCGATCGCGATGCCGTCGAGCGAACGGGAATAGTCCTCGGGCAAGCTCGGGCCGCCCAGCGGATGGAGCAAGCCGGCGGCATCGACGTGCAGCAGCGAGCAGACGACGCCGGGCGCGATCTGCTCGACGCGGCGGCACAGCCGATCGGCAATCTCGGTGATCGGCGCCTCGTCGGCGAGCGCCGCCATGATCAGTTGCTGCAGCGAGCGCAGCTGCCGGGATTCGGTGATGTCCTCGAGCAGCGCAAAGATGTGCTTGACCCGGCCTTTCTTGTCGCGGAAGGCGTCGATCCGGGCAGAGACCCAGATCTCCTCACCATCCTTGTCGTAGACGAGCACCTCGGCCTCGTCGCGCTGACCGCCATGCATCAGCCGCTTGACGAGCTTCGCAATCGCCTTGCGATCGGTGTGGCGGCCGGCAATGAGCTCACCGGCGCGGCGGCCTTCGGCCTCCTCGCTGGTATAGCCGAACAGCGCCGTGAACGCGGAATTGACGTAGACGATGTTCTGCTCGACGTCGGTGATGATCACCACGCGGTTGGTCTGGTCGGAGACCGCGTGGAGAAGTGCGATCCTGGCGCGGCGTTCGGCATCGAGGGTGACGTCGCGCGCCAACACGATGTGATGGGTCGCGCCGTCGACCGTCGCCGACGACATCGCGATCTGCGCCTTGATACGGCTGCCGTCGTGCCGCACGAGGCTGATCTCCTCGCGGAAATCCGCGGTCGCACCGGCGCTTAGGCATTTGAGGGTGAGGACGGCGGCATCGCGGCCGAGCACCTCGGCGGCGGCGAGCTTCCAGATCCGTTCCGCGGCGGGGTTGAAGTGGGTGATGCGATGCGCCTCATCGACGATGACGATGCCATCGTCGGCGCGTTCGAGCGCGGCGCGCAGCACGTCAGGAATTTCAGTCGCAAGGTGATCGGAGGCGGGCATCGTCTGGACCAGCGGCATCGGGAAATGCGGCAATCGGCGAGAGGTTAACGCTCCGATGGTGTCCAAGACGTTTTTGCAATTCCGGCGCGCTGCGCCAAGACGCGGCATGATTAACGCTTCGCGAAAACGCCGAAGGTATCTTGAAGCGTACCGGACCTATTCGGATGCCGTTTTGAGCTTGTGCAGCCGGCCGGCCACGGCCCTCACCTTGCCCGGCGCCGCCCGCCAGATCGCAAGCGCCGACACCCCGCTCACGACCATGGCGAGGGCGAAAGCGAGCGTGTAGTCGCTGGCGCGATCATAGAGGACACCGGTCAGCCACGGTCCGGCCGCACCGCCCGCCAGCGCCGCGAGCATGATCGTGCCGAAGATGCTGCCCTGGTGCCTGCCCTGGAAGATCTCGAACACCACCGCGCCCATGATCGAGGTGAGACCGTAGCCGAGCGCGCCTTGCGTGAACACCATCAGATAAACCAGCCAGAGCGAAGCCTGATATTTCAGCGCGATCAGCGCGGCGAAGCAGATGACGAAACCCGCACAACTGATCGCCCACACCCACTCCCTGCCGATGCGGTCGGAGACGTGCCCCAGCACGATCTGGCCGGGAATGCCGAGCAGGCTGACCATTCCGAGCGCCCACACCGCAACGCCGGGGCTGAAGCCGACATCGAGCAGGAATTTGGTCTGGTGCACCTGCACCGCATACCAGATGTACAGGCCGCAGAAATAGCCGAGCCCGATCCACCAGAACCGCGCGGTCGCGACGGCGCGCCGCAGCGTCCAGTCGGTGTTGACCCAGACGTGATCGACGACGTTGGAGACCGGGCTTGCCGCGCCTGCGGCGGGGGCGGCATCGCCGTCCGGCTGGAGCCCGATGTCCTCCGGGCGCTTGTGCAGCAGCAGGTTGATCGGCGCCAGCGCGATCAGGACGAGCAGGCCCATCGCGGTGCAGGCGGTGCGCCAGCCGGTCTGCTCGATCATGTGCTGCACCCATGGCAGCAGCGTCACCGAGCCGATACCGACGCCGGCGAAAGCGATGCCGATGGCGAAGCCGCGCTTGCGGATGAACCAGTTCGGCAGGAACAGCGACTGGCCGGAATAGCCGAGACAGACGCTGCCGGCACCGACCATGACACCGATGGTGACATAGAGGTGCCACGGCGCGCTGGTCAGCGGCGCGAGCAAAAGGCCGCCGCCCATCAGCACGACCCCGAGCTCCATCACCGCCCGCGGACCCGCGCGGTCCATCAGGCGGCCGATCAGCGGGCTGACCACGCCCGACACAACGAAGCCGAAGGAGAAGGCGCCCGCCGTGACGCCGCGCTCCCAGCCGAACTCGGAGATGATGGGTGGAAAGAACAGCGAAAAGGCGGTGCGCGCGTTGACGCCGATCGCCATGGTGACGAAGGTCACGGCGACCACGATCCAGCCGTAGAAGAACGGAAGCCGCATGTTGTGTGCTTGTTTCATCCCTAGACGGTTCTTCGGACCATCCGGGGATGTCCGGGTCAAGCGCTTTTCGCGCATGCCTCTTGAGCGGGGCGCAGACGCTCCCGCAACGTCATGGCCGGGCTTGTCCCGGCCATCCACGTCTTGCGACGCAGGACGGAGAACGTGGATGCCCGGGACATAGGCGAGCGGAAGCGACGCCGTCCTTCGGACGGCTATGCCCGGGCATGACGACCTAAATACTGCTTGAGCGGCGCGCTCAGGCGGCGTCGAGCCGTGATGATTTGACCGGCGCGTCGAACAGGATCCGCTCGATCGGATGCGGCCGGCCGAACAGATAGCCTTGCGCGAAATTGACGCCGAGCGCCTTCAGCCGGTCGAACTCCTCGCGCGTCTCGACGCCTTCGGCCGTGACCGACATGTCCAGTCCGCGCGCCAGCGTCACGATCGAGGAGATGATGGCGGAAGAGCGCGGCTGCTGCGTCAGATTGCGAATGAACGACTTGTCGATCTTGATCTTGTCGAACGGGAACGCGGTCAGGTAGCTGAGCGAGGAATAGCCGGTGCCGAAATCATCGAGCGCGAGCTCGACCCCGAGCTGCTTCAGCCGCTCCATGAAGGCATGATTCTCGCTGCCGCGCTCCAGCAGCACGGATTCCGTGATCTCGATCTCGAGCCGCTGCGGCGGCAGGCCGGAATCGGCGAGCGCCGCGCAGATCATGTCGAACAGCTCGGCTTCCTTGAACTGGATCGGCGAAAGATTGACGGCGATCATGAGATCGGCAGGCCAGCCGGCTGCGTCCGCGCAGGCGCGCCGCAGCACGAATTCGCCGAGCGGCACGATCAGCCCGGTCTCCTCCGCAAGCGCAATGAACTGGTCCGGAGGGATCAGGCCGCGCGTCGGATGCCGCCAGCGCACCAGCGCCTCGAAGCCGCGTCGTTCGCCGCTGAGGGCGTCGACGAACGGCTGATAGTGCACCTCCAGCTGGCAGCGCGCGATGGCGTCGCGCAGATCTCCTTCCAGCGTATTGCGGGCCTCCAGCTCGGCCGACATCGCCTCATCATAAACAGTGAAGCAGTTGCGGCCGGCCGATTTCGAGCGATAGAGCGCGAGATCCGCTTTCTTCAGGAGCTGCTCCTGATCGCTGCCATGATCCGGTGCAATTGCGATGCCGATGCTGGTGCCGATCTCGACGCGGTGTCCGGGCAGCAGGAACGGCTCGCTCACGAGCTTGGCGATCCGCGCCGCCAGATCGGTCGAGCAGGCGCGCTGGTCCTCGCCGGCTTGCTGGATGATGGCAAATTCGTCGCCGCCGAGCCGCGCCAGCACGTCGTTGGCGCGCAGCGCGGATTTCAGCCGCTGCGCCACCTGGCGCAGCAGCGCATCGCCGGCCGCGTGGCCGAGGGAATCGTTGACGTTCTTGAAGCGATCGAGGTCGAGCATCAGGATCGCGAAGGGCTCGCCCCTCACGCTCAACTTGCCGTTCATCTCGTCGAGCCGGGTGAGGAAAAAGGCGCGGTTCGGCAATCCCGTGAGGATGTCGGTCTGGGCAAGCTCGAGCACGCGCCGGTTCGCCAGCGACAGCCGCCGCGAATTGCGGCTGGCGAGCATCAGATAGGTCGACAGCGACAGCGTCAGCAGCATGCCGACGACGAGGACCGCAACCGCGCGGTCGTAAGTCGTCGCCAGCGGACCGCCGGCGGTCGGAACCGCCCGCACCTGCCAATCGGTGTCGCCGATCTTGAGACTGCCCGACCAGTGCAGGGTCCGCGCGATGTCCCGCATCGACCGCAGCGCCGAGGCGGCCGACGCATAATCCGGCAGCATCTGCTCGAGGCTGACGATCTGCGCCGTGTACGGCGGGAAGACCGTCATGCTGACCGCGGGGCTGGCTCCGGTGGTCACGCGGATAGACTGGATCAGCAGCGGCAGGTCGAAGACGCCGACCACGACGCCGGCGATATTGCGGCGCCGGTCCGCGATCTCCTCGCGCGAGGTTCCCTTGGCGTAGACGGGAACGACGACGAGGACATAGGACGGCCGGTCGCTGTCCTTCGGCCCGAACAGGCGCGTGCGCATGGCTGCGACGCGATCGTTGTCGCGCGCGCGCTCCAGCACCGCCCGTCGCTCCGGAACGGTCGTGTAGTCCATGCCGTAAACCGACGAGGTCTTCGGCTGCGTCGAGTAGAACACCGGAAAATATTCGTCACTCTGCGGCGCGATGACGAAGCTCTCGCCCTGCAGCGCCTTGATGTGATAGCTCGACACACCGCCCCGGATCGCCGCGGCCTCGTAATCCGCGCGCTCCTTGCGGTTGATCCGCGGCAACCAGGAGATGCGCAGCATGCCGGGGTGACGCTCGAACAGGCGGGCGCTGAAGGTCTCGAATTCGCTGCGGGTGACTTCTTCGTTGGTCGATTCGAACAACGTGCGCAGCGCGAGAAGTCTCGATATGTACTCGTTCATGCCGTTCTGCAGGACGATCGCCTGGGTCTCGGCTGCGTTCTCGAACTCGATCCTGTTGACGCGATCTTCCCACCGCGCGACGGCGGCAGCGCCCACGATCGAGAACAGCAGGCCAACGCCGACCGCGACGAGCGCAGGACGATAGAGCCCGAGCAGCGGCGCGGCACGCCACCATCCGCCTCTACGTCTCCGATCCTGATCGTTCTGATCGCGACCGCCCATCTTGAAGCCGCCGTCCCCTGTCCGCGACGAACCGAACCTCTGGTTGAGGTGCCGGTGCCGCTATCGGAACAAGACGGCGGTTAAGAAGTGCACAATTTCGGAAACCAGTCGTACCGCAATGCGGAAATTAGTTAACGAAGTGCACGAGCGATCCCGGCTTTCTCGACATAAGTTGCCGGTTTTCCCCGGTGTAATACGGCCTCTCTGCGCCGTGGCGCTTAGCGAGCTATTCAGCCTCGCAAGGCTATGTTGCGCAAGGTTTCTTTCAAGGATCCGGCAAGCCTCCCGATGCATCGAATTCGATCAGCGAGATCCGTCGTTCTGACCATCGCGCTTCTGGCCGCGACCACGCTGGTTGCGAGGGGCAACGAGGCCGGCATCAGAGAGGATGCAATCCTGTTCGGCCAGGCCGCGGCGCTGGAAGGCCCGTCCTCCGCGCTGGGACAGCGCATGCGGCAAGGCATCGTCGCCGCATTCACCGAGGTCAATGCCAAGGGCGGCATTCACGGCCGCAAGCTCCAGCTCATCAGCCGCGACGACGGCTACGACCCCGACCGTTCGGTGGCGCAGACGCTGCATTTGATCAACGACGACAAGGTGTTCGCGCTGATCGGTGCGGTCGGCACGCCGACCGCGATGGCGACGATACCGATCACCAGCTCCAGGAACGTGCCCTTCATCGGCCCGTTCACCGGCGCCGAGTTCCTGCGCGATCTCGAGCTTCCGAACGTCGTCAACATCCGCGCCAGCTACGGCGCGGAGGCGGAAGCCTGGATCAAGCATCTCACCGAGGATCGCAAGTTCACCCGCATCGGCATCTTCTACCAGGACGATTCCTTCGGCCGCGACGGGCTTGTCGGCGTGAAGCGGGCGCTCGCCAAGCGCGGGCTCGAGCTCGCCGCCGAGGGCACTTACGAGCGCAACACCCGCGCGGTCGGCCAGGCCTGGCGCATGATCAAGCGCGCCGACCCAGAAGCCATCGTCATGGTCGGGACCTATGGTCCGTGCGCGGAGTTCATCAAGCTCGCCCGCCGCGGCGGCGCTCGTCCAACCTTCGTCAACATCTCCTTCGTCGGCGCCGTTGCGCTCGCCGCGGAACTCGGCCCTGAGGGCGACGGCGTCATCGTCTCGCAGGTGGTGCCGTTTCCCTGGGACCGCTCGCTCAAGCTCGTCGCCGACTACCAGGCGGCCCAGAAGGCGTTCGACCCGACGCTGACACCGGATTTCGTGTCGCTGGAAGGCTATCTGTCCGGCCGGCTTGCGGCCGCGGCGCTGGAAAAGGCCGGCCCCAATCCGACCCGCGCCAGCCTGCTGCGCGCCATCAACGATACCGGCCGTTTCGACATCAGCGGCAGCATCGTCACCGTCGGCACACGCATGCTCGACACGCCGCCGAAGGTGTTCCTGACCGTGATCCAGAAGGACGGGACGTTCAAGGCGGTGGACCGGCTCTAAGACCCTTCACGGCCGCCGCGTCCAGCGATCGGCGTTGACGGCGCCTTGCGGGATTTCTCCCCTCGCGATGGTCTCGACCTGTCGCACGGTCTCCAGCGACTGGTATTCGATGGCCTGCGGCGTCAGCCCGCCGACATGGGGCGTCGCGATGACATTCGGCAGCTTGGCAAGATCGGGCGTCGGCATCTGGTCCGGCGCGCGGCCGACATCCATGGCGGCGCCGGCGATGCGGCCCTCACGCAGCGCGCCTGCCAATGCGGCCTCGTCGACCAGATTGCCGCGCGAGAGATTGATGAAGACGGCGTGCTTCTGCATGCGCGCCAGCGCCGCCTCCCCGATCAGGTTTTCGGTCTGCTCGTTGGCGATGGCGAGGCAGACGACATAGTCCGATGCGGCGAGGAGCTCGTCGAGATCGACCTGCCGGATCGCGGCATCGCTGACGGTTACGAAGGGATCGGAGACCAATACCTCCATGCGCAGCACTTTTGCGATCTCGGCGAGGTAGCGCCCGATGCTGCCGTAGCCGATGATGCCGATCCGGCTGCCGGCGAGTTGGCGGCCCATCCGTGCTTCCGGCTTGCGGCCTGCCTGGTAATCTGCGGTGGTCCGCGACACGCCGCGGGAGAGATCGACCATGAAGCCGAGCGCGAGCTCGGCCACGGCCTGCACGAAGCCGGGCCCGGCGCGGGTCACGAGCACGCCGGCTTGCGAGGCCGCATCCACGGCGACATTGCGGATGTCGACGGCGCAGCGGACGAAGGCCCGCAGACGCGGCAATTGCGCAAAGATCTCGCCGCGCCCTTCGGTCATGCGGTCGGCGACGATGATGTCGGCGTCTTTGGCTGCGCGCACCAGGCCGGCGGCGTCCAGCGGCTCATCCTTCTCGTGCAGGATCACCTCGGCGGCCGCCCGCAGGCCGTTCAGGCTGCGATCGCCGTAATAATTGCGCCGCATCTCCGGGGTGTGCGCGAGCAGAACCTTCACGACAAGCCTCCCTCACTGGCAGAATGCCCGCGGCAGCGCGGTCGAAAGGTCTAGCACAGGGACGGCTGCGGCAGATACCCTGCCCCATTTTGCCGCGGCCCTTGAGTGATCCAGCGCACAGACGCCCTCATGGCGCGGACTTAGAAATAGTGCCATCATCGTGCGCATTGCCGTTGGAGGTGACATCATGCGCCGTCCAGTCTTTTCGAATTTGGTTCTTGCGTCCGGTCTTCTCGCACTCACCCAGTTGGTGACGCCCACGGACGCGGCCGCCGAAGCGCGGCTTGCGCTGGTGATCGGCCAATCGGCCTATCGCACCGTGCCGGAGCTGCCGAACGCCGCCAACGACGCCAAGGGCATGACGGAGCTGCTCGGCAGCGCGGGCTTCACCGTCACCACGGCGGCCAATCTGGCGCAGACCGAGATGCGCGCCGCGATCTCGGACTTCGCCGGCAAGGTCAGTGCCAGCGGCCCCGACACCGTCGCGCTGGTGTTCTATGCCGGCCACGGCCTTCAGATCGACGGCGAGAACTATCTGGTTCCTGTCGATCTCGATCCCAAGCGCGAGGCCGACATCCCGCTGCAGGGCGTGCGGCTGAACGACATGCTCAACACGCTCGGCGCGCTGCCGACGCGGGCGCGCATCTTCATGCTCGATGCCTGCCGCAACAACCCGTTCCCCGCGCTCCGCGGAGCCGGCCATGGCCTTGCGATCGTCGACACCAAGGCCGGCGCGCCCGGCTCATTCATCTCCTATTCGACCTCGCCCGGCGCCGAGGCCGAGGACGGCAACGGCCTCGACAGCCCCTACACGACGGCCGTGCTGACGGTCGCCAAGCAGCCGAACCTGCCGATCGAGGAGATGTTCAAGCGCATCCGTGTCGCGGTGGCGCAGTCGACCGACGGCCGGCAGATTCCCTGGGAAAGCTCCTCGCTGACCACCGATTTCAGGTTCTTCGGCGAGAGCGGCGGCAGTGCCCCTGCTCTTCCCGGAGCATCCGCCATGGCGCTCGCCGGCGGCACGCGCAGCGTCGCGGACTGGCGCAAGACGTTGCAGGGCAAGCCTGCCATGGTCGCCTATGAGCTCGTGATCACCGAGGACACCGTGGAGGCGTATCAGGCCTATATCGAGCTGTACGCCCAGGACACCCGTACGCCGCGCGTCCGCACCGTGCTGGAGCGGCGTCGCCAGATGCTGGCGTGGGAGCGTGCCACCGCGATCAACACCCGCGCCTCGTTCGAGGCATACCTCGCGAACTGGGACAACAGCGATCTCGCGGCAACCGCGCGCCGGCTGCTGCTGCGCGTGCAGAACCGCAACTACACCGTGCCCGTGGCCGCCGCGGCGACGCCCGTCGCGGTCGCGATGGCGCCGACCTGCCCGTGCTCGACGCCCGCGACCCCGGCAACGCCGGTCCCGCCCGTGATCAAGAAGCGCGTCGACGAGACCCCGCCGAAGCGCAAGGTGGTCGAGACGCCGCCCAAGCGACGGCCGCCGTCCGAGCAAGTGGTCTACGAGCGCGCGCCGCCGCCGGATCGCGGCCCGCCGCCGGAGGCCGTGATGCAGGGCATCGGCATCGGCGTGGGGATCGGCCTCGGCATGGGAATGGGCGGCCGCGGCGGCGACCATAACAGCGGTGGCTACCGCAGATACTGAGCCGGTCCGTCACCAGCAACATTCGGCTCGCGCCAATCGCGCGAGCCGAACTCATTGCGACAGAGCCGGATGGTCCCGGAGCACGGCTTCTCGAATCCAGCCTGCCTGGATCGCACGCGACAAGATCTGCGCCGTCTTGATGTCCTCAGCCTTCATGCAGAGATCCACGATGCGGCGCACGGCGTCGTCGCGCATCAGATCGTCGGAGATCTTCATCGCGATCTCCATGGCAGCGCGGGCTGCGCGCTCATAGCGCTCGCGCGTGCTGGTCGGCGCCGAAGCGCCGGCGGCTTCGGCAATCGCCCGCGCAGCCTGGCAGATGTTGCGAATCCGGTCGGCTGCGTCGATGTCGCCGAGCGGCCCCCCGATCGGCTCGTCCCAGACGTCTGCCGGCTCTCGCCTCGCGAACCACTTCATTGCCCCACCAATGGTCTTCAATTGCTCACGGCGTTCAGGACATGCGGCGCGGGCCGATCGCCTCGAACTGCGCCTTCTGCTCGTCGTTGAGCGTGGCGTAGAAATCATCGAGCGCCGCCCGGACCGACTTGATTCCGTCCAGCATGACATCGAGGCGCTTGCGGATCGCGGCCATGCGGGCCGGAGGCGTCATCACCTCATTGGGCTCGCAGGACGCCTTGAGCGACGTGCTAACTTTGGCGCTGGTGTCCTGGAGCACCTGGAGTGCCGCGCGCTGAGTGTCGTTCGGACGAAGCCGTTCTTCGATCGTGGCGCCGGGCCAATCGAACGCGGCGGACGGGCTGCAAGTCTGCACCGACGATCCGCCCGCATTGTTCGATGCCGCGGCACGACGTTGATCGTCGGCAAGCGCATTGAAGCGCGCCTTCTGCTCGTCGTTGAGCGAACCATAGAACTGGTCCAGCGCAGGCTGAACCAAATCGACGGCCTTCTGCATCGCCTCGACCCGCTGCTGCATGGCGGCGAGCCGGCCGGGCGCCGTCGCCGCGGCCTGCGTCGGACAGGAGGTGCGGATCAACGCTGCCGCGTCGACCGAGGCGTTGCCGAGCGCATCGAGAGCAGCGCCTTGCGCGTTCGTCGGCTGCACCGCGGCTGCGATCTGATCGATCGGCAGGCCGACGATGGCGCGGCGATCGCTGCCGCAGAGCTGATCGAGCGGCGCGCTGCGCGCCCGCCGCCGTCCCTGCGGCTGCTGTGGCAGATAAGCCGATAGCCGATCATAGCCATAGGGGCCGAAAATGCCGGCATAGATGTCCGGATAGCCGTAGCCCCAGAAGCCGAGCCCGTCGCCCCAGATCGTGTAATCGTAGAGATCGTTATAGGCGAACGGCCAGAACAGCGGCCCGACCCAGCCGTAGCCGCCGCCGGGATGTTGCCACCATCCGCTGCTTGCACCGCTCCAGCCGGCGAGTGCCGCCGCCGCGGCAATCTGCGCGCGGGCCGCCGGATTGCTGATCAGCCGGCCGTTGCGGAAGGCGCTGGCGTTCCAGGCGTTGCGGAAGTTCGCCGGCCGTATCGCGGCATTGCGGATCTGGCCGAAGCTCGGGCCGCCACGCCGGGCGCCGGTTGTGAACCGCGTGGCGCGATGATGCCCGCCATGCGCATGCCCGCCGCCGTGGCCGCGGAAATGGCCGCCGTGGTGACCGCCGCCGCGCCCGCCGCCATGCCCACCTCCATGGCCGCCGCCGTGTCCGCCCTTCGCGAACGCGGCCCCCGCAAGCATGCAGGCAAAGGCCACCGCGGCAATTCCCATGACCGGTCGCACCATCGCACCCTCCCGCGCAAAGCCCTGCCATTGAGCATCGGAAATTGGCGGGAATTGGAACCGGCAGGATTGCCGAAAGTTCCCGGTTCCGGAGGGCGCCGCCTTATGCCTCCGGCACGATCTTGCCGGGATTGAAGATGTTGAGCGGATCGAGTGCCTGCTTCAGCGCCCGCATCGCATCGAGCGCCTCGGGGCCGAGCTCGGCCTCGAGATATTTCTGCTTGCCTTGGCCGATGCCGTGTTCGCCGGTGCAGGTGCCGTCCATGGCCTGCGCACGCTCGACCAGACGATGCATGAACTCCTCGCCGCGCGCCATCTCGTTGGCGTCGTTGGTGTCGCACACCAGCGAGCAGTGGAAATTGCCGTCACCGACATGGCCGACGATCGGCGACAGCAAATTGAGGCGCTTGAGATCCTCCTCGGTCTCGCTGACGCAGTCGGCGAGCCGCGAGATCGGCACGCAGACGTCGGTCGCGACCACGCCGATGCTGTCGCCGGGCCGCAGCGCCTTCACCGACCAATAAGCATCGTGCCGCGCCTGCCACAGCTTGGTGCGGTCCTCCGGCTTAGTGGTCCAGGAGAAATCGCCCCCGCCGCAGTCCCTCGCGATCTCGCCGAACGCCTTGGATTGCTCGGCGACCTCGATCTCGCTGCCGTGGAATTCCATCAGCAGCAGCGGCGTCTCCGGCAGCGTCAGCTTGGAATAGGCGTTGCAGGCCTTGACCTGCGCGGCATTGAGCAGCTCGATGCGCGCGACGGGAATGCCGGTCTGGATCGCCAGGATCACGGCCTGGCAGGCGCCGTGCACGGTCTCGAACGACACCGCACCGGCCGCGATCGTCTCGGGGATGCCGCGAAGGCGGATCGTCAATTCCGAGATGATGCCGAGCGTGCCTTCGGCGCCGACGAACAGATGCGTGAGATCGTAGCCGGCGGACGATTTCTTGGCGCGCGTGCCCGTGGTGATGATCTCGCCGTCGCCGCGCACCACTTTCAGCGCCAGAACGCTGTCGCGCATGGTGCCGTAGCGCACCGCATTGGTGCCGGAGGCGCGGGTCGAGGCCATGCCGCCGAGCGAGGCATCCGCGCCGGGATCGATCGGGAAGAACAGGCCCTGGTCACGCAGATGCTCGTTGAGCGCCTTGCGGGTGACGCCGGGCTGGATCACGCAGTCGAGGTCTTCGGCATGCACCGCGAGCACCTTGTTCATGTCGCGCAGGTCGATCGAGATGCCGCCCGCGGGCGCGTTGACCTGCCCCTCCAGCGAGGTGCCGGTGCCGAAGGGAATGACGGGCACGCGATGTCTGGCGCAGATCCGCACCACGTCCTGGATGTCGGCGGTCTCCTGCGCCATCACCACGCCGTCGGGCGGCTGGTTGGGTATCCAGGTGGTGGTATGGCCGTGCTGCTCGCGCACGGCCTGCGAGGTGATGAGGCGGTTGCCGAAGCGCGCGGCAAGCTGCTCCAGCGCGCTTGCGAGGGCTTTCGGCTCCGGCCGCGGCGGATTATTGGTGATGGTCGTACCCACGGAATTCCTCCCGACGAGAAGAGACCGTGGCAAAGGACATATAACCGGTCAAGTCAAGGGACCGGACGCATAGCTTGGGAAGGACACATGCCGGAGATTGCCGCCACAGCGCCGAACGCAGAGCCGTTTCGCTCCTCGATCATGCAGGTCGAGCCGCAATGGATCGACTATAACGGCCATCTCAACATGGCCTATTACAACGTGATGTTCGATCGGGCGATCGACGAGTTCTGGCTCGAGCTCGGGATTGGCCCGGTCTACAAGACAGAGCGCCACGGCTCGACCTTCACCGCCGAATGCCACGTGCGCTATTTGCGGGAGATCCATCTCGGCGATCCCGTGCAGATCTTAGTCTGGCTGCTCGACGCCGATGAAAAGCGGCTGCACACATTCGAGGAGATGCGGCACGGCACCGAGGGCTGGCTGTCGGCGACGTCCGAGAACATGTCACTGCACATGGACATGAATGCGCGGCGCGTCGCGCCTTTTCCGACCGACATCCAGCAGCGCATTGCTGGAGTTGCCAAGTCCCACAGCGCCTTGACGCGACCCGAGGGCATCGGCCGGAGCGTGGCGATGCCCTCGAAGCGTTAGTGGCTCAGGCGCCGTCTGCCGCCTGTGGTTCACCTCTCCCCGTCGGAGAGAGGTGAACATCGCAGCTATATTCTGTTGCGGCCGCGGGCGAGGCCGACGACGGCCGAGACCAGGAACAGAACGACTGCGATGAAGAAGATGATCTTGGCGATCTCGATCGAAGCGCCGGCGACGCCGCCGAAGCCCAGGATGCCGGCGATCAGTGCGATAACCAGAAACGTCACAACCCAGCCTAGCATGGTCAAACCCTCGTCTTGATGTGTCTGCGATCGACGCGGCTGGCCGCGCCACCTGTCCTGACAATCTCGACG
This sequence comes from Bradyrhizobium sp. BRP23, assembly GCF_020194135.1. Taxonomy (NCBI): domain Bacteria; kingdom Pseudomonadati; phylum Pseudomonadota; class Alphaproteobacteria; order Hyphomicrobiales; family Nitrobacteraceae; genus Bradyrhizobium; species Bradyrhizobium sp. BRP23. Next base: position 96,447 of record NZ_JADYVW010000020.1, read on the forward strand.
CGAGAACGATAGTTCCGGTCCCGGCGGGAGCGAAATTCGCTGGCTCAGCTGGAACAAATCGGCCTGCCGCGCACGTGGAAAACCCGGCCCGGCGCCCCATATAGGCACCAATCCCTGTTAAGAAGGCTCCCTTCCACCACCCCGCGGTGCCATCGTGGGGCCGATGATTCGCATGACCGAGCCGAGCAAGATCACAGCCGTACCCGACCACCAGCCCGCAGCCGGCGGCATCGCCGCGCGTGCGCGCGCCTCGGTGGGCCCGAAATACCTCGCCGGGCTCAATCCGGAGCAGCGCGAGGCAGTGGAGACGCTGGATGGCCCGGTCCTGGTGCTGGCCGGCGCCGGCACCGGCAAGACCCGCGTCCTGACCACGCGCATCGCGCACATCTTGAGCCAGGGCCGCGCCCGCCCGGCCGAGATCCTGTCGGTGACCTTCACCAATAAGGCCGCGCGCGAGATGAAGCACCGGCTCGGCCAAATGCTCGGCCACGCCGTCGAAGGCATGCCATGGCTCGGCACCTTCCACTCCATCGGCGGCCGCATCCTGCGCATCCATGCCGAGCTGGCGCAGCTCAAGTCGAACTTCACCGTGCTCGACGTCGACGACCAGGTCCGGCTGCTCAAGCAGCTGCTGCAGGCCGAGAACATCGACGAGAAACGCTGGCCGGCGCGGATGCTGGCCGGCCTGATCGACGGCTGGAAGAACCGCGGCCTGATGCCTTCACAGGTACCGTCGGGCGAAGCCGCGATGTTCGCCAATGGTAAGGGCGGCAAGCTCTATGCGAGCTACCAGGAGCGGCTGAAGATCCTGAACGCGGCCGATTTCGGCGATCTCCTGCTCGAGAACATCCGCATCTTCCGCGAGCACCCTGATATCCTCAGGCAGTACCAGCAGCGCTTCAAGTTCATCCTGGTCGACGAGTACCAGGATACGAACGTCGCGCAATATCTTTGGCTGCGGCTGCTGTCGCAGGCGCCTTCTTCCACCTCTCCCCGCTTGCGGGGAGAGGTGGCATCGCGAAGCGATGCGGGTGAGGGGGCCTCTCCAAGCACCGAGCTCGTGGAGACTCCCCCTCATCCCGGCCTTCTCCCCGAAAGCGGGGAGAAGGAGAAGACCAAAAATATCTGCTGCGTCGGTGACGACGACCAGTCGATCTACGGCTGGCGCGGTGCCGAGGTCGACAACATCCTGCGCTTCGAGCACGATTTCCCGGGCGCCAAGGTCATCCGCCTGGAGCGCAATTACCGCTCCACCGGCCACATCCTCGCCGCCGCCTCGCACCTGATCGCGCACAATGAAGGCCGGCTCGGCAAGACGCTGCGCACCGAGGATCAGGACGGCGAGAAGGTCACCGTCACGGGCTCATGGGATTCGGAAGAGGAAGCCCGCGGCATCGGCGAGGAGATCGAGCAGCTGCAGCGCCAGGGCGAGAAGCTCAACGAGATCGCCATCCTCGTGCGCGCCTCCTACCAGATGCGCGAATTCGAGGACCGTTTCGTCACGCTGGGCCTGCCCTATCGCGTCATCGGCGGCCCGCGCTTCTACGAGCGCGCCGAAATCCGCGACGCGCTGGCCTATTTGCGCGTCATCAATTCGCCGGCCGACGATCTCGCCTTCGAGCGTATCGTCAATACGCCGAAGCGCGGGCTTGGCGATGCCACCGTGCAGATGCTGCACGATCACGCCCGCAAGCGCCGCATTCCCCTGTTCGAGGCGGCGCGCGCGGTGGTCGAGACCGACGAGCTGAAGCCGAAGGCGCGCGGCTCGCTTCGCGATCTCATCGCCCAATTCGAGCGCTGGCGCGCGCAGCGCGAGGTCACCGCGCACACCGATCTCGCCCAGATCGTGCTCGACGAGAGCGGCTATACCGAGATGTGGCAGAAGGACCGCTCGGCGGACGCCGCGGGCCGGCTGGAGAACCTGAAAGAGCTGGTGCGCTCGATGGAGGAGTTCGAGAACCTGCAAGGGTTCCTGGAGCACATCTCGCTGGTGATGGACCGCGAGGGTGGCGCCGAGGACGACGCGGTGTCGCTGATGACGCTGCATTCGGCCAAGGGGCTCGAATTCGACAACGTGTTCCTGCCCGGCTGGGAGGAAGGCCTGTTCCCGAGCCAGCGCACCTTGGACGAACAGGGCCGCGCCGGCCTGGAAGAAGAGCGCCGGCTCGGCCATGTCGGTCTGACCCGCGCCCGCCGCCGCGCAAAGATCTATTTCGCGACCAATCGCCGGATCCATGGCACCTGGTCGACCACGATCCCGTCGCGCTTCCTCGACGAATTGCCGGCGGCCAATGTCGAGATCACGGAGTCCAAGGGCGGCTCTGGATGGGGCGGCAGCGGCGGCTACGGCGCCTCGCGCTTCGACGACATGGAGGCGTTCGGCTCCAGCTATTCGACCCCAGGCTGGCAGCGCGCGCAGGCGAACCGGAATCGCGGCGGCAGTCGCAATGGCGGCGGCCGAAGCGGCGGCTTCGAGGAAGAGGCCGCGACATTCTCGACCTCCTCGTCATCCGGTCCCGATTTCGGCAGCTTCGCCTCGCGCCGGCGCGGGCCCTTGACGATCGAAGGCGAGCTGGTCGCCAAATCGACCGGCACGACGTCCGAATTCTCGCTGGAAGACCGCGTCTTCCACCAGAAATTCGGCTATGGCCGCGTCACCAAGATCGACGGCAACAAGCTCACCATCGCCTTCGACAAGGCCGGCGAGAAGAAGGTCGTGGACAGTTTCGTGCAGCGGGCGTGAGACCCGATATATGGCTCAGTACGTTGCCATCATCGAGGATGCCGACCCGGACGAAACCGTGAGCTTGTGGTTTCCGGACCTGCCCGGTTGCATCTCCGGCGGCGACGACGTCGAGGAGGCCCTGGAGAATGCGCCCGAGGCGCTCGCATTCTATGCGCAGGAGCTGACCGCGGACGGGCGCCAGCTGCCCCCGCCGCGGACGCTGGACGAGCTCAAGGCCGATCCCGAGGTTGCCGAGGACCTCAGGAACCATACCGTCGCCCTGGTCGACTGGCCGCCCCTCGCTGAGGCCGAGTGAGGACTGTTCGCCGCACTGCGCAACTCTCGACAGTTCTCGCCCGAACGCCCCTTGACCGCCGCGAACTTCCCCGTATCAGATGCAACCCATGGTCCGGGGCTCCGTCACATTGATCGTGCTTGCATTGGGGATGCCGTCGCTTGCGGCGGCGGAGACCATGAGCTTTGGCGATTCGATCGGCAAGCTGGCGGCGAGCTGCGGGGCGGAAATCGTCGCCAATTGCCGCGGCGTCAACCCGGATTCGAACCGGCTGAAGGAATGCCTGTCGCGCAATCGCGACGTGCTCTCGCCGCAATGCACGAGCGACTATCTCGGCGTGTTCGACGCCATCCAGAAGCGCGTCGCCGCGCGCGTGACGGTAGCGAACGCCTGCCAGCGCGAGATCGTCAAGGTCTGCGGCGGCTCGACCAAGGAGACCAGCAAGTCGATCCCGTGCCTGGTCTCGACGCCCAAGGGCATCAGCAACAACTGCCTGAAGGCCGTTGACGACGCGGGGTATCGCTGATGCGCGCGACCGGGCTCGCTACCGCAGGACTGGGCTTGGCGCTGGGTCTCGCTTTGCTCGCGGGCCCCGCCGGCGCGCAGACGGCGGCGCCGACCCGCGACGACATTGTCGCGAAGCTGAACCATTTCGAAGAGGCCGCCGAGGTTGACCTGCCCGCGCTGAAGCAGCAGGTGATGGAGCGCGCCAAGACCAGGATCAAGAACGATCCGGGGCCGGTGAACCGGCCGCTGATCGCGCCGGAGCTCGCCAAGCTGCCCGCCTTCAATGCGCAGATCCAGTTCGACGCCGACACGCCGATCATCCAGCCGGCGTCCTACCAGACCGTTGGCCGCATTGCGGACGCGCTGGTTCATTCCTCGCTGCTGCCCTACACTTTCCTGATCGTCGGCCACGTCGAATCCAATTCGAAGACGCGCGAGGCCAATGCGATCCTGAGTCAGCGCCGGGCCGATGCAATCCGTGACGTCCTGGTGAACACCTTCAAGATCTCGACCAAGCGGCTGCATCCGATCGGCCTCGGCGAGGAGCAGTTTCTCGATCGGGCCAAGCCGACCTCCGCCGTCAACGGCCAGTTGCAGATCCTGACTTATGCCAAGCTGCCGGAAGAGACGCGTCCGGCTGCGACGCCAGCGCCTGCGGCGAAAAAGCCCGCCAAGAAGCGCTGAGCGAAGGCGGCTCCGCGGCTGACGGAACCCCTTGAAGTGCGGATTATTTTGCAGCCTGTCCCGGGCGCGCGCGCACGGTTTCACGCGACAAAAGTGCCGGTTTGTGCACCGCTCGGTCCAGTGCTATAGCCTCTATTCGCCCTTCCCGACCCCGTGCTGCATGAGACCGAAATGGGTGGCTTTTTCCAGCGCCAACTTGCCGTTTATGTCGAGTACCATCGCGATCCCCGCAACACGGCGATGCATGTGGTCGGCATCCTGCTGCTGTTCACCGGCGCCGTGCTGCCGCTGACGCTGGTCAAGCTTCCGCTGTTCGGATTCAACGTCAGCCTGGCGGTGGTCCTGGCTGTTCCGGTCTTGATTTATTGGCTGCTGCTCGACGCGGCGCTCGGGCTCGGCATTCTGGCCGTCTCCGTCGTGCTGTTTTCGGTTGCGACGACCATCGCGGCGCAAGTCGGCACCGCGACGATGTGGGCGATTTTCGCCACGCTGGTGGTGCTCGGCCTCGCCGCACAGGCCATCGGCCACAAGGTTTTTGAGGGGCGCGAGGCCTCGTTGTTCACGTTCCCCTCGCATCTTTTGCTTGGACCGATGTTCGTCATGGCAAAATTATTCATTGCACTGGGTTTCCGTCGCGACCTTGCCGCGATTCTGGCGCCTCTTCCGGCCAATTCCCTTTCAACCCGATAACGCTCGAAGCGAAACAGCAACCTTCTGCATGGCTCTCGTCCTGGTTACCGGTGGCAGTGGCTTCATCGGACATCACCTCGTAGAAGCGCTCCGCGCCCGTGGGCAGCGGGTCCGCGTTCTCGATGTCCGTGTGCCGAGCGCGGCGAACGCGGATGTCGAGCACGTCCACGGCTCGGTGCTGGACTGTACCGCGGTCGATGCGGCGATCGCCGGTTGCGATCAGGTCTATCACCTCGCCGGCCTGCCCGGCATGTGGGTCGCCAACAAGCAGGACTTTCACGAGGTCAATTGCCGCGGCACCGAGATCGTGCTGGCGGCGGCGATGAAGCGCGGCGTCTCGCGCTTCCTGCATTGCTCGACCGAATCGATCCTGTTCCCCTATTCCGACCTCAAGGGCGTTCCCGCCGAAGAGGCGCTGCAGCCGGCCGAGGCAATGCCCGGCGCCTACACCCGGTCGAAATCGCTCGCCGAGCATCATGCCGCCAAAGCGGCAGAAGCGGGCTTCCCGCTGGTGATCGGCACGCCGACCATGCCGATCGGCGCCGCCGACCAACATCTGACACCGCCGACCGCGATGCTCTGGTACTTCCTGCAGAAGAAGGTGCAGCCGCACCTCAACTTCCTGGTCAATCTGGTCGACGTCCGCGACGTCGCCATGGGCCTGGTCCTGACCATGGAACGCGGCCGCCTCGGGCAGCGCTACATCCTCGGCGGCGACTGCGTCCCGCTCGGCGACATCCTGCGCATGATGTCGACGATGAGCGGACGCCGGCAATTTCCCGTCGTCGTACCCGGCAAGATCGCCGAGCTCTCCGCGATCATGCTCGAATACATCGCCGACCACATCACGCGCCGGCCGCCCAACGGCACCGCCGAGGGCGTGCGGATCGCGCTCGCCGCGAGCGATCTTTCGATCGGCAAAGCCCGTACCGAACTCGGCTATTCGCCGCGTCCGATCGAGCCCGTCTTGCGCGAAACCATCACCCACCTGCTCGCCCGCAACGGCCAGCAGCCCTCCGGCGCCCTCAAGCATCACGCGCTGTCCTCGCGTGCGAGCTGACGCCGCTTCAAACGCAAAGAACCTTCATGTCTTTCGATTTCAGCAAGCTTCTCTCTGTCGCCTGGGGTGGCTGGACCACGACCTGGCCGACGCAACTGCTCGCCCTGATCTGGCTCGCTTTTCTGGTCAGCTGGGTCGGCGCCTCGTTCTGGCAGGGGCAGACCAAGAAGCAGGTCATGACGCTGGAGTCGCAGCGCTATCGCCTGCCGATCCTGGTTGGCGGCATCCTGTACACGCCGTTCATTGCGGAAGCCATGGGCTGGAAGCCGCTTTGGGTGCTCGGCAACACCGGCATCATCATCGCTGCGGTCCTCTCCGTCGCCGGCATCGCTTTCGCATGGTGGGGGCGGCTGCATCTCGGAAAATTCTGGTCCAACACCATCACCCAGAAGGAAGACCACCGCGTCATCGACACCGGGCCGTATGGCTTGGTGCGCCACCCCATCTACACCGGACTGATCTTCGGGATGCTGGTCACCGGCGTTGCGATCGGCTTGGTGACGACGATCCTCGGCGCGATCCTGATCTCGCTCGGCATGTGGCAGAAGGGCCGGATGGAAGAGGTGTTCCTGTCCAAGGAGCTCGGCGAACACGCTTATGGCGCCTATTGCCGCCGCGTTCCGATGATCATTCCGTTCACGTCGCCGCGGTGAGGGCGTCACTCTCCTGTCCGGACGCGCTGCGCTGCGTCCGGGGCACGAGTGCACGATCCGACTCGCCAAGGAACCACACCTCCGCTGGTCCGTTAGCCCTCGACATCTGTCAACGGCCGCAGAGCATCGAGCCATGTCGGACGCCTATGATTATTTTCGCGCACACGCGATCGCCGCCGTCCGCAAGGCGCGAGCGCTGCCCCCCGGGCGTACGAAGCAGAAGCAGCGCACGGTGGCGCGGGTCTATCATCTGCTCTCCAGGGAAGCGGCGCTGGCGCCGAACATCCGTCACTTGGATGATTTTCGCGTGGCACGACGGCTGGAGCGGCAGATCGGCCGTTGATCTTCGGGCCGACGCCGCGACCTGTCCCATGCAAATTCGATCGGCTGCCATTCCACGGGAATAGGCCCCTGCTGAGCTCCGCACAGGTTGACGTCGGCCCCGTCAGCCAGTTGGATGCGCGCGCAACCGGGGGCTTGTCATGACGTTTTCCAGCATCTTCGCGCAGTTCGTCGCCTTCATCGGCGGCATCGCGCTGCAATGGCGCAAGATGACGGGCACCGAGCCCGCGCCGGCCTGGGGCGAAAAGCCCGCCATTCCCGAAGCGAAACCGCAAGGCGCGATCCCCACCTTGAAGATGCCGACCGCACGCGGCTGGCGCGACGGACAGAAGCCGATCGCTGCACCCGGGCTCAAGGTCGATGCGTTCGCGACCGGTCTCGACCATCCGCGCTGGATCGAGGTGCTGCCCAATGGCGACGTGCTGATCGCGGAGGCAACGCAGATCGCGGGCGCCCCGCGCAGCGTGTTCCACTATGCGATGCAGGCGACGATGCGGCGCGCCGCCGCGCTCGGCGTCTCCGCCAACCGCATCACGCTGTTGCGCGACAAGGACTGCGACGGCGTTGCGGAGATTCGCGGCGCGTTCATGGAGAACCTCAGCCAGCCGTTCGGCATGGCACTGGTCGGCGACACTTTCTACGTCGGCAACACCGACGGCGTGATGGCTTTTCCTTACGTTGCCGACGCCGACCGCATCACAGCACCGGGCAAGCGGCTGACGACATTCAAGCCCGCCGGCCACTGGACGCGCAGCCTGCTCGCCAGTCCCGACGGCAAGAAGCTCTATGCCGGCGTCGGCTCGCTCAGCAACATCGCCGAGATGGGCATGGAGGTCGAGCAAGGTCGCGCCGCGGTCTACGAGCTCGATCTCGTCGCCGGCACGCCTCGCATCTTTGCGGCCGGCCTGCGCAATCCCGTGGGCCTTGCCTGGGAGCCGAATACGGAGGTGCTCTGGACCGTCGTCAACGAGCGCGACGGCCTCGGCGACGAGACGCCGCCCGACTATCTCACCTCCGTGCGCGACGGCGGCTTCTACGGCTGGCCCTATTGCTACTGGGGCAAGACGGTGGACGACCGCGTGCCGCAGGATCCGGCGATGGTTGCCAAGGCAATTCAACCGGACTATGCGCTCGGTGGCCACACCGCTTCGCTCGGCCTGTGCTGGATGCCCGCAGGCACCCTGCCCGGCTTCGGCGACGGCATGGTGATCGGCCAGCACGGCTCGTGGAATCGCAGCAAGCTGTCCGGCTACAAGCTGGTGTTCATCCCGTTCGCGAACGGCAAGCCGTCCGGCCCCTCGCGCGACATCCTGTCGGGCTTCCTGTCGCCGGACGAGAAGGAATCCTACGGCCGCCCGGTCGGCGTCGCGATCGGTCCCGACAGGAAATCGCTACTGATGGCCGACGACGTCGGCAACGTGATCTGGCGCGTGACGGGGGCGTAGGAGCTCACGTCCCCACGCACAGCGTGGCGCGCTGCTTGCGGAGCAGCGCGATCACCGACAACGCGGTGATCAGGCCGGTCTTGGGATTCTCGGACGGGATGTTCTCGATGCCCATCGAGAAGCGCGCTGAGTCCGCCTCGACCTCGATGCGGTGAACGTTGCGCGTCACGGTCGGGTCGGCCCAAACCTGGATCTCGGTGCGATCGGGCCCGATGCCCGCGAGCGACAACGCAACGGCGACATTGACGTTGGCCGGAAAGCCCTTTGCCGCTTCGCGCGCGCTGCCCTCGAACAGCTTCAGCGGTTCGCGCAGATTGTCGATGTCGATGTTGTTCTGAACGATGAACGGCGCGCCCTTCAAGCCGTCGATCGGCTTGCGGGTCACCATCTTCACGGAATGGATGGTGCCGATTGCGGCGGCGTTGACGGCATCGAGGCCGATCAGCGCGCCGGTCGGCACCAGGATACGGCCGCCATTGGCGCGGGCGAGATCGACCAGATCGAAATTGTCGAGCAAGCCGCCGACGCTGACCACGACCGCGGCCTTGCCGCGCTTCACCGCAGGCTCGACGATCGCACGCAGCTGGCTGCTCGGCGCGCATTCGACGACGATGTCGGCGGCCTTGCCGAGCTGGTCGAGCGGCAGGATTGTCGGTGGGCGACGCAAGCCGTCGATGAAGGCTTGATGCTTGGCGGGATCCCGCACGGCCACGGCCGCGAGCGACAGGCCCTCGATGCCCTGATCGAGCGCGGTCGCGATCTTGGTGCCGATCGAGCCCAGCCCGGCAATGGCCACCCGCAATTCGCCTGAAGCGGTCTGATCCGTCATCACCATCCCTCTGTCCTGGCCTCTGTCTTGGCCGATGTCATAGCCGCTCACGCCTCCCGCGCATAGCTGCGCAGGCGGGCTTCCAGAACCGCCAGCATGGCATCGCGGGCCGGATCGCGCGAGCCGCGCAGCCAGGCGGCGGCAAGCGGCAACCGGCCCACCGGCCCGCTCTGCCTCAGTCGAAGCGGCACGAAGCGCACACCGGTCACCGCCATCCGTGCGGTCCAGCGCGGCACGATCGCGACCCCGAGCTTCGTTGCCACGAGGTTGATGATGGTCTGCTTCTCGTCGGCGACCTGAACGATGCGCGGCGTCAGGCCGGCCTGTTCGAACAGCTTTATGGTGAGGTCGTGGCTGTGCGGCCGCGAGCGCCGGTCCGGCACCAGCATCGCCTCGTCGGCGATATCCGCCAGCGTGATCGCTTTGCGCCCGGCCAGCGCGTGCCGCCGCGGGAACGCAACGATCGCGCTCTCCTGGAGCAGGTCGCGGAATTCGAGCCGCTTGTCCGGCCGGTCAGGCGGACGGACGAAGGCGAGATCGAGCGCGCCGGTCAAAATCCTCGGCAGCAGCCGGACAGTCTTGTCTTCGAGGAGCTGCACCGCGATGTCAGGATGCCTGACGCGGAAATCGCGCAGGAGCGGCGGCAACAGTCCGGCCGCCGCGCTGTCGATAGCACCGACCCGCAGCCGCCGCGCGGTCCCCGCGCGCGAGCGATTGCGCAGGTTGCTCTCGACCGCCTCGACCTTGGCGAGGATGGTGCGGGCATCGCGCAGCAGCGTCGTGCCGTCCTCGGTGAGCGACACCACGCGCGTGGTCCGCGCGAACAGCCGAGTGCCCAGGTCTTCCTCCAGCAGCCGGATCTGCCGGCCGAGCGCGGAGGGCAGCATCTGAAGCTGCTGCGCCGCGCGGCCGAAATGCAGCTGCTCGGCCGTCGCCACGAAGCATCGGAGCTGATGCAATTCCATTCGCCGTCCTCTCGCCTCGCCCGACCGCGCTTGAGACTTGCGCGAGGTCGTCATGCCCGGGCTTGTCCTGGGCATCCACGTTCTTGGGCCGCGGGGAAAGGCGTGGATGGCCGGGTCAAGCCCGGCCATGACGCCGTGGCGACCTCCCGATGATTATATCATTTTTTTGTATAAACCAGCGCCGATTGAGTTTGCCCGGCACTCCCGTCTAGATTCGCCAGCGACGCCGACGGCCGGATATGCCGGCGCGGTCTCTCAAACGGAGCCTTCCCATGCGCACCCATTCGATCGCAGCCATCCCCGCCGACGGCATCGGCCCCGAGGTGATCTCGGCCGGCGTCCGCGTGCTGGAGGCTCTCGCAAAACGCAGCGGCGATCTCGCCTTCAACGTCAAGACGTTCGACTGGGGCTCGGATTATTACAAGAAGCACGGCGTGATGATGCCGGCGGACGGCCTCAGCGAGCTGAAGAAGTTCGACGCGATCTATTTCGGCGCGGTCGGCGCCCCCGACGTGCCCGACCACATCACGCTGTGGGGCCTGCGCCTGCCGATCTGCCAGGGTTTTGACCAATACGCCAATGTGCGGCCGACCAAGATCCTGCCGGGCGTCGCCTCGCCGCTGCGCAATGTCGGCGTCGGCGATCTCGACTGGGTGATCGTGCGCGAGAACTCGGAAGGCGAATATGCCGGCATGGGCGGCCGCGCCCACAAGGGCCTGCCGGAAGAGGTCGGCACCGAAGTCGCCGTCTTCACCCGCGTCGGCGTCACGCGGATCATGCGCTATGCGTTCCAGCTCGCGCGGTCGCGCCCGCGCAAGCTGCTGACCGTCGTGACCAAGTCGAACGCGCAGCGCCACGGCATGGTGATGTGGGACGAGATCGCGGCCGAGGTCGCCGGCGAATTCCCTGACGTGACCTGGGACAAGATGCTGGTCGACGCCATGACGGTGCGCATGACGCTGCATCCGAAGAGCCTCGACACCATCGTCGCAACCAATCTCCACGCCGACATCCTCTCCGATCTCGCCGGCGCGCTGGCGGGAAGCCTCGGCGTCGCCCCGACCGGAAACATCGATCCGCAGCGCCGCTTCCCCTCGATGTTCGAGCCGATCCACGGCTCGGCGTTCGACATCACCGGCAAGGGCATCGCCAACCCGGTCGCGACGTTCTGGACCGGCGCGCAGATGCTCGAGCATCTCGGCGAGAAGGATGCCGCCTTACGGCTGATGGCCGCCGTCGAGCGTGTCTGCGCCGCGGGCGTGCTGACGCCGGATGTCGGAGGCAAGGCGACCACGAAGGAGGTCACGGACGCCGTGATCGATGCGATCCACGGATCGAATGTTTAGTCTTATCGGATCGAGTGTCGCCAAGGACTCGCTGCACCTCTCCCACTTGCGGGGAGGGCGACGCGCTCGGCAGCGCAATTGCGCGCCAGAGCGCGGCGGGTGGGGGCTCTCTTCTCTGGGGTCCTCGATCGAGGAGAGACCCCCTCCCCAACCCCCCCCCCCAAGCGGGAGAGGGAGC
>NZ_JADYVW010000021.1:0-92121 GCF_020194135.1 Bradyrhizobium sp. BRP23
ATGAGGGAGGAGGACGGTGCGGACCATCCCATTAATGGTGACGCAAGCGGCCAAGCGGAAAGCTGTCGCCCATCTCCGTGGAGCCTTCGGGATGAGCGAACTGCGGGCGTGTAAAGTCATCGGCTGCCGTCGCATGACCATGAGATACCAGACGATCCGGGCGGACGATGCCGGCCTTCGCCAACGCATGAGGGTGATCGCGCAGGAGCGCCGCGCTTTGGCTATCGGCGCCTCCACGTTCTGCTCAAGCGGTAGGGCTATGTGATCAACCACAAGAAGCTGTTCCGGCTCTACCGCGAAGAGAAGCTTGCGGTGCGTCGTCGTGGCGGCCGCAAGGGGCGATCGGGACCCGGGCGCCGATGACGTTGCCGATGGCGCCGAACGACCGCTGGTCGCTCGACTTCGCATCGGATCAGCTCACCGATGGTCGCCGCTTCCGTATCCTCACCGTGGTCGACGACTGCACCCGCGAGTGCCTGGCGCTGGTAGCCTACACCTCGCTCTCGGGCACCCGGGTGGCGCGGGAGCTGGACAGGCTGGTGATGGAGCCCGGCAAGCCGAAGATGGTGGTTAGCGACAACGGCAGCGAGCTCACCAGCAACGCCATCCTGACATGGGCTGATCAGAGCCGCGTGGCATGGCACTACATCGCGCCGGGCAAGCCCATGCAGAATGCCTTCATCGAAACTTCAACGGCCGGTTGCGCGATGAACTATTGAACGAGACGCTGTTCACGTCGTTGGCCCAGGCCCGCGTCGCGCTCCGATGCTGGCGGACCGATTACAACGAGGCACTACCACACCCGCAGCTCAGATGGAAGACGCCGTCCGAGTTCGCCTTCACCTGCCACCCGCGCCGGGAGCTGGCGCTGCGCTATGCCGAGGGCTCCGCGCCAGCTCGCGCCGCTGCCACCGCCCAACCGGGCAAATCCAACAGCCGGGGCGAACTCAGGACTGGGTAAAACTTGGGGGGCAAGGTCATCGGTATTGAAGATTTCCCGCTTACCGTGGCAAGCGATAGCGTCCTCCAGCGTCTCGATGCAGAATGCGGCTTCCATCGTGATCGAGACGCGCCACGACAGCACCCGGCGGCTGAACCAAACAAGCACCGCCGCGAGATAGACGAAGCCGCGCGCCATCGGGGATGGAGTAAGAAGCGCATAGGCGCTTCTCCTCCCCGAACCGTACGGGCACCTTTCAGCGCATACGGCTCTCCACTCAAGTCTGGCCCATGGCCATTGCGACATCTCGATATCGCGAGGTGATGGTCTTCCGGGGCTCATCCCTGAAGATGTAGGGATTTGCCTCCGGAGTTCTCCATCGGAACTGCCCCTTTGGACTGGACACCAATCGATGCAGTGCTTTCCCGACATGATGGCCTCGTTCACTGACCCCGTGGACAAACCAGGTCTTGGCTTGCCCAGCGGCCGGCGGTCGGTACCAATTCCGCATCAGTGGTTTGATGCGACTCCGGTACTTCCTCGCCAGCCAATGCGCCATTTTCCAGAACACAACGTGATCGATGTGTCGGAACGTGGTCGCGGTGAAGTCCGTGTATTTGTAGAACGCCGCCCAGCCCCGCAATTGGCGGTTCAGGCGGTCCACCATGTCGACCTTGGCAAGATCATGCTCACCGGAGAGGGCCTTCGACACTTTGTGAGTAAATGCCTTGGCCTTCTCTTTGGGTATGGTCGTGACGACCGCCATTCGTCCGTGTGATCCCCGCTTGCGAATGATCCGGTGCCCCAGAAAGACGAAGCCGTCATTGACGTGGGTGATATGGGTTTTGTCCATATTCAGCGTCAACTTCAGCTTGCCTTCCAGAAAGGCACGGCATTCCTCGCGGATGGCCTCGGCATGGGCCTTCGTCCCTTTGACAATGACGACGAAGTCATCGGCATAGCGACAATAGGCTACGGCAGGTTTCCACTCACGGTTCTCTCGAACCGTGATCGGACGCCCCTGTTGAATGCCGAAGTTCCACGCCCAGCGATCTTTCCTCGCTTTCTTGTTCAGGTATTTCGCCTCCAGCCAGCGGTCAAACTCATGGAGCATGATGTTGGACAGGAGCGGCGACAGAACGCCACCTTGCGGAACGCCTTCACTCGCTGCGGAGAACAAGCCACGGTCAACGTGACCGGCTTTGAGGATTCGCCAAAGCAGATCGATGAATCGCAGATCCCTGATGCGACGACGCACGCATTTCAGGAGCAGCCGATGATGGACGGTGTCGAAGTAGCTCGCCAGATCGCCTTCGATGATCCAGCGGCCCTTCGAGTCAGAGCCATCCTGCAACTGCATCCTAACTGTGCGAACCGCATGATGAACACTGCGTTCAGGACGGAAGCCGTAGGAGCCGGAGTGGAAGTCGCTCTCCCAGATCGGCTCCATGGCCATCAGCATCGCCCGCTGGACGATGCGGTCCAGCAGGATCGGTATACCCAATGGTCTCAGCTTGCCATTGGCCTTCGGGATATGGATTCGCTTGACTGGCGTCGGTCGATAGCTGCCGTCCAGCAAGGCCACGCGCAGCCGCTCCAGATGATGCTCCAGATGAGCTGCAAGACGTCGCTTGTCCATTCCGTCAAGGCCCGGTGTGCCCGCGCCGCTCGACGCAAGTACGATCCGGGCCGCTTCGGCAAGCCAATTCCTGTCGGTGATGAGCCTGAGCAATCGATCAAACCGACGGGTTTGATCGGCTGAGGCCCATGTCGCGAGCTTGTGCTGCATTTCACTGATTATCAAAGGTCTTCACCTCGTTGGGTCAGATCACGTGCACTCCAAGCAACTCAAGCTGCTCCCCTTCGCCATGTGGCCGGCTTTCCCGGCCTCGGACTACTACGGAAGCTCTGCCAGCATGACGGACATTGGAGTCAACTCCCTTGTCATTCCGCTCATGCCTTCCCTCGTTCATATGTCGGACTCCAGCGTATCGGTGAGATTGCCGGTCGCAGTCTTTTCCCTTGCTTGCCGCAAGTCGATGCCGTTGCCTCGGTCTGGCTATGTTCTCCCCCTCGGCCCACGCAAGACGCCATACATCTACGCTCGCGTTCGAGTGTCTCCGGCTACATTTCCATCGACACCATTCAGCATTCCGCCTGTTAAACCGTGTAGGCGGAGGCGACATTTCAGCCCACAGACGCGGATAAACCGGTTCGTGTTCCTCAACCTTCCGATACTCAGCCTCGGGAACCATCTCGGTGTAACGGTTTCACCTCAATTCCCTTTACCTGCGGGCTACGTCACCCTGCCAGTTGACAGCAGGTCACCGCCGCTTGGGCTCATGCTTCCCCACAGCACATCGCTTTGGCTCAGCAGGCCGGCTTTGCTGAGCGCGCCTTCTATAAATCGTTCTCCAGCGTCAGCTCCCCGATCTTGGCGTGCAGCGTTTTCACGTCTACCGCCGGCTCGCTCGTTCTGTTGCCGCCGCCAGCACCAAATACCTCGGCCGCCGCTTCCTGAAGCTGGGACTTCCACTGCGTGATCTGGTTCGGGTGCACGTCGAAATGCTCAGCCAGCTGGGCCAGCGCCATCTCGCCCTTGATCGCGGTAACGCTACCTTGGCCTTGAATGCCGGTGCGTGGTGCCGGCGGACTCGTCTGCTCATCGTCTCTCCTGATTCACGGGACAATCTTGCCCGCCGTCAGGCAGAAATTCCACTTATCGCCCTGTCCAGATTTCCAGAGCCAGCTCTCCGGCCCGTGGAAGCGGCTACAGCCATAGCGCGTTCCATTGGTCGTCGATCAACAATGGCGCGACGCGTTCTTGTGCGAGCTCCAAGTGTTGTCCAGTCTTGATCGCGACTGCTCAAGCCGGCCTTTCTCGCCATAGGCTGCTCGATGTGTCCCGACAACGCAAACAAGTCGTCGCACAAGCCTTGCGCCAGGTCGCCAAATGCTGCGGTGACAGAGCGCGGTGCCGCGCGAAGTCAGAGACGATCGCACCGCAAACAAAGGCTTCCGCGATCCGTCCCTCGTGGACCTCGGCGCTCCAGCGCCGCCGACCAAATGCGCGCGACAATACGCTCGACACATATGCAAACCGTGTTCTTCAAAGCTAACGCATATTGCCGGTCTGCTCAACAACAACGGGTCCGGGAAATACGGTGCTGATCTCATTAACGGGCCGGTCGTTGCGCTTAAAGATCCTGCAACTTTCTCGATTCCCAGCTCCGCTGTTTTCCATCGTGCTTTCATTTTCCCCGCACACTTACGGCCACCGTCGAGGGAGCGGCCTGTGTGTATCGGATGACGTTACGTGCTCCGATGACAAGCTAGCGGCTGATCTGTCGCCCCGTTTTGCAACCAAGCCGGTCTCCCGCACTGGATTTCTGCTTAGGCGTCAGGCATGGGGATGGAACCATGCGGTAGCGCCCACTATCGGGCGCCCGAAATCGCAGCTCTCGGCATGAGATGCGGCTCATTCCGCGATGCTAAACCCTTCCCCAACCCGGCAAGGCGGATGACGGACGCGGTGGCGTTAGCGAACCTGTGGCCCGGAAGAAAATGCGCTTCGTTCCGATTAAGACGGCCGCAGATTATATGGGCGCCCCTGAACAATGGCCGAATTATCGGCGCCTGGCTCACTGGCGATCACAGCGATAACGCAGTGACATTAAAACGATCTAACGGGCGCGGGCCGGCAGATGACAAGGTGAAGTGTTGGTGACCCATGGCGCGAAATCCCGAACCGAGTGAAGCTATTTCCTCTGATCCACTCAAGCGCAAAAATTTGTATTAGCTCCTTTGTTTCGCAGATGTCGTAACGGCCAGCGGCTGCAGATTGCCGAGCGCAAGAACCGGACATATGAGCGCCCGTTCTAATTTGTGAAAAGCGTAAGGCTATTGGCTCGCGGTAGATCTGTTCAACGAGTGTGGGATCTTTCAACACACTCTCGAACATTTCAATGGATAGCGGTACGACGACCCCACCTCGTTTAGGTGGGCGAGACGAGCGAGACTCGTGCGTGGATAGACAACGTGAGGGACGCTCATTCCATGCATCAAGACAGACATCAAGACAGGCATGATGCCGTCTCCTATCAGCGGATCGAAGTGATCACGGGGGAGAGGCGACGGCGCAGTTGGAGCGATGCGGAGAAGACGCGGATCGTGGCCGAGAGCGCCGATCCGGAGACGGGCATTTCCGAGGTGGCGCGACGCAACGGGGTCAACCGGGGACTGCTCAGTGTGTGGCGGCGCCAGGCGCGGCTCGCGTCGAGCGAAGCGCCGCAGTTCGTGCAGGTCAGGCTCGGCGCCGCCGTCGAGGCGCAGCCGAACGCGATCGATAAGGCGCATGTTCTGGTGAGTCCGGCCGAGCGGATCGAGGTGATGATCGCGGGCGCGACGGTGCGCGTGCGCGTCGGCGTCGACGCCGCGACGTTGGAGCGCGTGCTGGCGGCGGTAAGGTAGACGCGATGATCTCGTTCGGTCCAATGGTCCGTGTGTTCGTCGCGACGCAGCCGATTGACTTTCGCAAAGGCTTCATGGCCTGGTCGCGCTGGTAGCGGAGGGATTAGGCGGCAAGCCCTATAGCGGCGACGTGTATGTCTTCCGATCGAAGCGATCGGATCGTTTGAAGCTTTTGGTTTTTGACGGCTCGGGAATGGTTCTAGCGACGAAGTGGCTTGAGAATGGGGCTTCGCCTGGCCACCTGTTCGCGAGGGTACGATGCCGGTGACGGGGGCACAAATGGCGATGCTGATCGAAGGTCTTGCGGAGTGGTCGCGTGTGGTCCCGAAGGTGACGAACCGGCCGACGAAAGTTGCCTGAATCGTCTTGTTTTGCTGGCGATTGCGAGTGTGTTCGTGTAGCTCTGCGATATGGCGCTTCGCCCTGAAGATCTCCCCTCTGACCCTGCGGCTCTCGCCGAGATGGTGCTGGCTTTCGAAGGCGAGAACGACGATCTGCGCGCAGAGATCGCCACGTTGAAGAGCCTGATCTTCGGCGCGCGATCGGAGCGCTCGGCGATCGTCTGCGCCGAACAGATCGCGCTCGATCTGGAACGGACTGCGGGCGCGCGGCCTCCGGCCAATGACGACAAACCGGACGCGCGGAGACCGAAGCGGCGCAAACCCAGGCGCAACATCGGCGCGCTACCGGCGCATCTGCCCCGGGTCGAGCGGGTGATCGAGCCGACGTCCACGCTGTGCCCGTGCTGCACGGGACAGATGCATCGGATCGGCGAGGAGAGCAGCGAAGCGCTCGATCGGGTTCCCGCGTGGTTGCGTGTACTCCGCACGATCCGTCCCAAATATGCCTGCCGGGCCTGTGAGGGCCCGATTGTCCAGGCCCCGGCACCGGCGCGGCTGGTCGAGGGCGGCATGGCGACGACGGCGCTGATCGCGCATATCGCCGCGGCCAAATATGCCTGGCAATCGACGCTCTACCGCCAGACGCAGATCCTGGCGGGCCAGGGTGTCGTCGTCGACCGTCAGACGCTGGCGCGCTGGATGGAGAGCGCGGCGTGGCTGGTCAGGGGACTCTACGATCTGCAACTGAAGACCATGCACGGCTTCGAGCGGCTGTTCTGGATGAGACGCCGATGTCGGTGCTCGACCCGGGACGCGGCCGCACGAGGATCTGCCAGTTCTGGGCGCATGCGACGGACGATCGGGCGTGGAAGGGTCCGGCGCCGCCCGCGGTCGCCTATGTGTTCGCAGGCGATCGCGGCAAGAAGGAGATCGTGGCGCAGGTGGCCGGCTTCGAAGGCGTGCTGCAAGTCGACGGCTATGCGGCCTACGCCTCGCTGGCCGGCGATGCGAAGGTGTCGGGCCAGATCCAGCTGGCGTATTGTCTCGTTCACGCGCGCGGCAACTTCCTGAGGGTGCACAAGACGACGAACTCACCCTTCGCCGCGGAGGTCATCGAGCGCGTTGCGGCCGTCTACGCGATCGAGGAGAGGATCCGCGGTCTCGGCGCCGGGGAACGCCGCGCGGCGCGACAGGCCGAGACGAAGCCGCTCATGGAGGCGTTGAAGGCTCGTCTGATCGCGGTGAAGGACGGGATCTCCCGCCGCTCGACGCTCATCAAGGCGATCGATTACATGCTCGAACGTTGGCAGGGACTGATGGCGTTCCTGGATGACGGGCGGATCGAGCCGGACAGCAACACGGTTGAGCGTTCCATGCGCCCGATCGAAGACGCAACTCGTTGTTCAGCGGCAGCGACGAGGGTGCTTCATACTACCATCTGCCTATCTCCCTAGAGTTGAAGGCATTTCTGGTTGGCGTCGCAAGACGGCGGACGGCGCGATCGCCTGCGAGAGGCATCTTGGCGCACATCTGGTTGCGTGAGATCAGATTGTTTGATGATCCATGTCGAGCCCTTGCATAAATGCTCCGCGGGCAATCGTCCCTCAATGATCATGCGACGTATCGTTGACGGACTGACGTCGAGCATCTCCGCTGCCTCGATTAACGAGAGCTCACCTCGATCCCGACGTTCTCCTTCACGATAAGGGGCGATCTCTCGGGTTCTGCGCAATGAACATACGCTGGTCCTCGTCCAGGACGCCCCGTGCGCGGTTGTTTTTCCGGAGCGACTGAGCAAGGCAGCGATTGCGTAGTCAGGCATTTGACGTGCAAGCACGCGTACAAGATCCACTACCTCGGTGTCGGTCGTCCAACGCGTCACGCCGACACGGTTCTTCTTAGCCTTCAGGCGGGTGTGATCGCCACCTTGCCAGTGGATGACGAGGTCAAGATGCTCATTGTCCTGATCCACGTCGACAACGGTTTCCGACAGAACTGTGCGTAGGATTTTCTTCTTGATCTCGGACGTAACACCGGGGCGTTGCCAGGCTCGGATCAGATCGTCCCCGAGTGTGAGCAGCGCTTTGCGATCGCCGGCGCTGAGTCCAGGAGAAGGCGAACTGGTCAAGCCCTCGATTTCTCGTTCAATCACACGTGCAGCTTGGATGCGCTCGTTCCAGCGACGCTCAAGTTCACTAGCGGCGTGACGATTGTCGGGGTCGACCGCGTCGTATCGGCGATACGCCCGGTTCGCTTCGTAGTGCGCCTGTTCGAGAGACCTTTGGAGCTGACGCAATTTTTCCGACTGTTCGGCGCCCTGAGTTTTCATTGCATTTAGCGCAGCCTCAACGCCAAGCGGTTGAAGCCGCTCCAGCACCTCTCGCGCCACCATCCGATCGAGGCGCATTCCACCGAAGCCAAGACAGGCTGCGACGGCCGCTTTGTTGAAGTCTCCGCGGCAGACATATCTCTGCGTGTCACCGCCTCTACCAGAATACTGAACGTATAACCGCCGACCACATCGCGCGCAGCGCAGAAGCCCAGGGAGAAGTGCTTCGCCGCGTCGGACGGCTCCTCGACCCAGATAGCTCTTGCCGTTGGCATTGTCCGCAATGAGCCGCTGGTTTCGAACAAACTCATCCCAGGAGATATAGCCCTCGTGATGGTCGCGGAGCAGCACGTCCCAGGCTTTCCAATCTCGTTGGGGATTTCGCTTCACCTTCCTCCGGCCGTTCTCAATCGTCGTCCTGACACCCCGTCGTCCGAACGCGTACGCACCGGCATAAACAGGGTTGGTGAGCATGTGATTCAAGGTCGTGTAGCTTGGCGTACGCCATTCGATTTTCGGATCGCTCGAACCTCCAACGGCGAAGGGTAGCGCGATCTTCTCCTGGGTCAACCAGAGCAAGACCTGCCGGATCGATTGCAACTCCACAAATTTCCTAAAGACGAGATCCTGCGCCTCGTGGACACGTACGTCCGGGTTTTTCTCGATTCGGTCATCTTTCGTCTTCACGTACCCGATGGCGACCGTCGTGAAGTGCTCGCCGCGCCGAGCCTTTTGTTTGACGGCTTCAACTGATCGCTGTCGAATGACGCTGAGTTCCAGCTCGCTCATCGTTCCCCTCATCCCCAACAGCAATCGATCGTTGATCGACCGCGAATCATAGACGCCATCTTCATCGACAATGAGCGTGCCGACCAAGCCGCAAAACTCCAACAACGTGCGCCAGTCTCGACCGTTTCGAGCGAGGCGGGAAGCCTCGATCGAAAATACTGCGCCGACGCGGCCCTCGCAGATTAGCGCCAACAACCGCTCAAATCCACGTCTTGCAGTGCCGCCACCAGATTTGCCAAGGTCATCATCAATAACCTCGACTTCGCTCCAGCCGAGTGCACGGGCGCGAGCCTCAAGGCCGTATTGCCTACGTTGGCTCTCCAGGTTGTGTACGACCTGATCGACCGATGACTGTCGAACGTAAACCACGGCGCTACGCGCCAGGGCGGAGATCTTCGTCATGACCCGCCTCCTGACCTGACTGGGCTGGCGCTGCGGGCGCCTTTGCGACAGCTTCGTTTAGCAGAAGCGACAGCAACTTTGCGGCCTCGGCTTGCACCACCTGAGGCAGATGCTCTGCTCGCGCCGTCGCGAACAGATCCGGTTGCCGCCTTTTTTGCATCGTCTTGGACATGGGCTCCTCCCTCGACGGGAGGCGATTCCTCCCAACGCGAGGCTACGAGGACGTCAAGGAACATGCGAAGCTCAAGAAGTCGATCCACCGGGAGACACGGATCAGCTACAATTTTAGCCGATGCTGCTTTGAGCTCCGTCATCCATGCCGGCAGAAGATGGAGGCGGCCGTTCTCGCGGCGAACCGTGAAGTGGCGGTGGCATCGTGGATTTGTTCGCCGAGCACGACCAGGTCTCGGCCAGCGTCAGGATGGAATGGATATGTTACTCGAACTTCGTTGCCCGGAATCCCTGCATTATGCAGCCTCTTCGGAAGGCGGGGGCGAGACATGGGCGGTACTCTCTTCGCTTCTTAACACGGCGAAATTGAATGGCCTCGACCCCGAGGCCTATCTCGTCGACGTTCTCGAACGCATGGTGAGCGGCGCCACGAAGACCCACCAGCTTCACGAACTTCTGGCCTGGAACTGGAAGGCCGCGCGCGAAGCCGAAAAGCGTGCCGTGGCATGACGAAGCGGAAGCAACGGCGAGTAACGCGTAAGCCGGTCAAGACGACGATGGCGGACTATGCCATGTCATTCGAGCGGCTCGGGCAATGGATGAGCGAGCGCGCCAGGTCGCCGACGCTTCGGCATCCGCGAGCGACGTCGCTCTCTATGCTCGACGGCGCAGTGGCCGCTGTCGTCGCCGGGCCGGTCTCGATGGCCTCCGAGGAATGGGTGTGCCCACTCCTCGGCGTCGATCCCGACGCCTTCAATCACAACACCGAGGGGTTCTCGGCGATCGCTGCCACGCTGATGCGCCACAACGCGATCAGCGAGACGCTGTCGACGAGACCGGAGAGCTTCGAGCCGCTGTTCGTGCGATCGCCGGACGGCGACGTCGACCCGCAGCCTTGGTGCATGGGCTTCTACGCCGTCATGAAGCTTCGGCTTCTCGTCTGGTCGCGGCTTCTCTCCCAGAACGGAACCGAACACCTTATGCTGCGGCCGATCCTGGTCCATTGCATCGATGACGCCGGTCGGCCCTTGCTGCCCCCGGCCCGGCGCACACTGGGAACACAACCCATTGTCCAAAACGCCTGGCGCGACATTCCAGCAACCGTCGAGGCCCTGTGGCAGTTCTGGGTGCCTATACGCTTCAAGCGTGGCACGTAGGCCGTCCGCGCCAAGTCCGTGGCCCTCTCGTACCGCTTACTTTCAATGAGTGGAGCTGCGCTCTGTAAGCGGGAGCGACAGTCAAGAGAAACATACGACATTCGGCGCATCGTTGTTCGGTATTCGACAAGGGATCTGGAACGGCGGTAAGTGAAAATTCTTTCCGCGAAGCCAGATAGTGTAAGGTCGTCAGGTCCACACGCTGGATCAGTCTTGGCATGACTATTGCTGTACGTCGCAATTGAGGGGTAACGACACTGAGAGTGGCCTAGCGCATTAGCACGCGCAAAGCGCAGTGCTCTTAGTTTCCGAGCTAGCCTTAAGTACGAGAGGACGAGAGATAGAAGCCCGTGCAGAATATCAGTTGGTCAGGTGCGTCCTTATGTTAAAGAGAAGTACCTTCCGCTTAGAGAGATCGTTTCTCAAGTCGCATGACATTGGGGTGGCAGAAGTCCGGAGAGGTGCATCGCCCGGAGTGTATTCCTGCGTCGCGGTATCGGAGCCTGGCGGACGCATGGATACTGACCGCCGATGGCTGTTTCGCCCGGCAAGCCACCTTGAAATCCGCTGTCCGATATTGGTCCCATTTTAGGTGAGGTATCATGCCTGAGGCATTCATCTATGATCACGTTCGTACTCCACGAGGTCGTGGAAAGCCGGACGGCGCGCTACATGAGGTAACCGCACTTCGGCTAGCCTCCGTGCCACTCAACGCACTTAGGCGGCGGAACAACATTGCTTGCGATATGATCGACGATGTTATCCTCGGCGTCGTCGATCCCATAGGCGAAGCCGGTGGCGACATCGCTCGGTTCGCGGCGCTCAAGGCTGGGCTCGGCGATGCAGTAGCCGGCGTACAGATTAATCGGTTCTGCGCTTCAGGTCTTGATGCCGTGAATTTTGCAGCCGCCCAGATTATGAGCGGTCAGCATGAACTCGTCATCGGCGGCGGCGCTGAATCTATGAGTCGGGTTGGCATGGGCTCATCCGGCGGCGCCTCGTCGATGGATCCCACCGTGGCAATACCCATCTATTTCATGCCGCAGGGACTGTCGGCAGATTTGATCGCAACGAAGTATGGCTTTTCGCGCAACCAGGTTGATAGCTATGCCGTGCAGAGCCAGCAGCGGGCAGCAAAAGCATGGGAGCTGGGTCGTTTCAACAAATCGGTCGTGCCGGTACAAGATATCAACGGGCTTTCGCTCTTGGACAGGGACGAGCACATTCGCCCAAACACAACTCTGGAGTCTTTGGCACAGCTCAAACCGGCTTTTGAGGAAGGTGGGCAAACGGGCAGCTTCGACGCCGTCGCCATTCAGTCACACCCCGAACTTGAGAGCATCAACCATGTGCACCACGCCGGCAACTCGTCGGGCATCGTCGATGGCGCTGCAGCAGTGTTACTCGGGAGCAAAAAGTGCGGTGTGAAACACGGGCTCAGGGCGCGCGCAAAAATAAGAGCTTTCGCCAGTATCGGTTCGGAGCCCGCGATCATGTTAACCGGTCCAGTCGATGTCACAAATAAATTGTTCGCACGCGCCGGCATGAATAAGTCGGACATTGATCTCTTTGAGGTCAATGAGGCGTTCGCTTCAGTCGTCTTGCGCTATATCGAAGCGTTCGAGATCGATCACGACAAGATCAATGTCAATGGTGGCGCGATTGCGCTTGGCCATCCACTAGGCGCCACCGGCGCGATGATCTTAGGCACCGTGCTCGACGAGCTCGAACGCAGCAATAAAGAAACCGCCCTAGTGACCCTATGTGTTGGCGGCGGCATGGGGACTGCCACAATCATCGAACGGGTGTGAAGGCAAGGCGGCAGGAGCAGCATATGATTTTTCAGAACTTTCAAGTTGAAGTCGCCTCGGATGGCGTAGCTCTCGTGACTTGGAGCAATCTCGGTCGTTCGACCAACGTGCTGGACGAGACTTCGACTAGCGAACTCGAGCAGATTGTTAAGGAGATCATAGCGGACGACTCGGTGAAGGGCGTTGTTATCACCTCGGGCAAGGAGAACTTCTGCGCGGGAGGCGATCTCCCGTTGCTCGAAAGCACGAATAGGGAATACATCAAGGCGATGGAGGAAGAGGGGGAGCTTGCCGCGACCCAGATGCTGTTTAATCGAAGCCGTCGATTGTCGCTCGCCTTTCGGTCGATCGAGACGTCGGGCAAGCCCTGGGTGGCTGCCATCAATGGGACCGCGCTAGGCTGCGGATTTGAACTGACGCTATGCTGCCATTATCGCGTTGCGGCCGATAACCCGGTAACGCAGGTTGGTTTTCCCGAGATAAAGATTGGTCTGCTCCAAGGCGCTGGTGGGACCCAGCGTGTGCCTCGCATCGTAGCTTTGGAAGACGCGATTCAGATCTTGCTAAAAGGCCAGCCCGTGAACCTGCCGCGCGCCAAAGCACTGAAGCTGATCGATGCGGTGGTGCCGGCGGCCGATCTGATCAAGAGGGCGAAAGACTGGATAAAAGGGAGCGGCGACGCGGTTTCACCTTGGGATAAGCAGGGATTTAGGTTCCCCGCTGGGCCGATATATTCGCCGGCAGGCAAATCGGCGTTTCGGGCTGCCAATGCGCTCTATCGGCGCGACACTTACGACAATTATCCTGCCTCCCGCGCAGTAATGAGCTGTGTCTATGAAGGCTTACAGCTGCCAATCGACGCGGCGCTGCGCGTGGAGTCGCGATATTTTACGAGCGTCCTACGGTCCAAGGAAGCTCGGGCTATGATTCGCAGTCAAATCTCGATGCGCGAACTGGAGCAAGGGCGTTGCCGTCCGCAGGACGTGCCGCCCAGCAAGGTCAGAAAGCTGGCTGTCATTGGCGCTGGTTTCATGGGTGCAAGCATTGGTTACGTTTCGGCGCGCGCCGGAATCGAAGTGGTTCTAATTACCCGGCACCAACAGAGCGCGATTAAAGCCAAAGCGTACGCAAAATCTGCGTTCGACGATCTAATTCGGAAGGGGCGTGCCAACGAAAATGAGCGCGACGAAGCGCTCTCGCGCATCACGGCAGCCACTGATTATGCGGCGCTTCCGCAATGCGATCTGGTCATCGAGTCGGTATTTGAGGACCGGAAGTCCAAGGCCGACGTGTATGCCAAGGCACAGCCGCTTCTGAAGGACGGTGCTATTTTCGCCTCGAACACTTCGTCGCTGCCGATCAGTTCTCTGGCCGAAACCTTCGGGAATCAGGGCATATTCGTTGGCCTTCATTTCTTCTCGCCCGCTGAAAAGATGAGGCTGGTCGAGGTTATTCTAGGCAAAAACACAGGCAAGCTCGCGCTTGCCACCGCCCTAGACTACGTTGCCCAGATCGGGAAGACCCCGATACTCGTAAAAGATTCCCGCGGGTTTTTCGCTAATCGCTGCGTGCGGCGCTATGTCTCTGAAGGAATAGAGATGTTTCTGGAGGGGGTGCCTCCGGCTGCGATCGAGAACTGCGCCAAGATGGCAGGCATGCCGATAGGACCGCTCTCGTTAGCTGATGAAGTTGCTCTCGACCTTCGCTTGCAGATTATGAAAGCGACAGAAGCCGATTTGGGCCCAAACGCGATCGACCCAGGCCAAAAGAAACTGATGGTAGAGCTAGTCGAGAACCAGGGTCGATTTGGACGAAAAAACGGCCGTGGCTTTTACGATTATCCTGAGAAAGGCAACGGAAAAAAGCATCTTTGGCAGGGTCTTGCCAATCTGCAACCAAGGCATATTGATTCCGACAGGGTTGATACAGGGGAGTTGAGCCAGCGGTTCTTGATTGTGCAATCGGTGGAAGCTGCGCGCGCGATCGACGAATGCATCATAACCGATCCGCGCGACGCCGATGTCGGCTCAATTTTAGGCTTCGGCTATCCACCGTTTACCGGCGGCGTACTATCATATATCGACCTCGTAGGCGCGGACAGGTTTGTTGAGCGCTGCCGCAAGCTCGAAGCTACGTACGGTGATCGGTTTACACCGCCGCAGCTCTTGGAAAATATGGCCAAGAATTCTGAATCCTTCTACTAATTAGCATAACTCTCTTGAGTGCAAGAAAAGACGTGTCGCCATCGCAGCGTATCGGGTCTGCGAAAGAGTCAAAAGTTCGAAATGTTTTACTCAGACCGCGCGATTGCGCGGCCTTGATCAGCACTGACTGGATCTATGCGAACTCATGAAGGTGATCGTTGAGCGTTGGACACAAGCCCTTGCCTTCTCCATGTAGAACGCTACAGCCCCCTTGGCTGGCAAGCTTACCAATCCGTGCTGGGCAATATCTCACTTGCCCCGATCTGCATCAAACGGGATAGCAAACAAAGGCTGAAATGCATCGAAGCGTCATGGCTTCTCTGGAGCTTGACTGATCGCGTTGACAGAATGTCCCGGCACGCTGCCAGATGGCCAGAAGCAGGAGGGCGATTGTGCACGGCTGCCAGGAAGCGAGGACCTATGTTGCTAGGCGAGCCCACTGCAGCGCTCTTGATCCGACAATGGTGTGAGAAGTTCTCGATGTTTATTCGTAAGTTCGCACGGGATGGCGTGATGAGTGATCGCCACTAAAGAAAAGAGTTTTGGAGACTGCCGCGGGTGGCCGTTATCATGGTGAGTTTTCCCGCGAATCTCTGGAGCTCCCCACGAGCGGGACGCGGGAATTCCTCACGAAAGATCTATGAGACGGCAAGATGCGCAAGAACACCCGTTTAGATGAGACGCTTTGCGTTATTCCGCCTGAAACACCGCTTGAAGGCTTCGCGAGTCTTGCCATTCCCGTCTATCGGGGATCGACAATTGTATTTCCGGACGCAGCCTCTTATCGCGGCCGGGCTACTCGTGCACCAGATGGTTACACCTATGGACTGTCGGGGACGCCGACCACACGGACTTTGGAGCGGCAGCTGTCCGCCATGCACAATGCGGAGCGGGCAATCATTGTGCCGTCTGGTCAAGCTGCGATCTCAGCCGCCATATTAAGCGTGGTCAAAAACGGCGATCTTCTGCTCGTAACGGATAACGTTTATCCGCCTGTAAAGCAATTCACGCGCAAGATACTTGGCGATCTAGGTATAGAGACAGAGTTCTTCGATCCTACTCGGCTCACAGAACTCGAGGCGCGGCTTCGCTCCCGACGCACGCGGCTCGTGTGGATCGAGTCCCCCGGATCGACCACCATGGAGATCTGCGACATTCCCGCTATTGCTCGCTTGAGCAAGGAAAACGGCGCGCTCCTTGGATGTGACAACACCTGGGCAACGGGACTATTGTGCAAACCTTTGGACCTGGGCGTTGATATAGTTGCGGAAGCACTCACGAAATATGTTGGTGGGCATTCCGATATTCTGTTGGGCGTGATTATTTTCCGTAATATGGACCTCTACCAGCGTGCACGACTCACATTGGGGTCACTTGGTATCGGCGTGTCGCCCGACGAATGTTCTCTTGCCCTGCGCGGCATGCAGACAATGAGCCTCCGATTGCGACACGTTGGCAAACTTTCAGAAGAATTTGCCCTCCAATTGGCTCAAAGTTGGAACTTCCCGGTGCTACACCCTTGCCTGCCTGGGTTTCCTAATCATGAAATCTGGCAGCGTGATTTCAAGGGCAGTTCCGGTGTTTTCAGCCTCCAAGTGGACGGCGTTTCTTCAGAAGGTATCAATCGCGCGTTAGATGGTCTCCAGACATTCGCCATAGGAGCCTCTTGGGGCGGGACCCGCAGCCTTGTGGCCCCAATGATCATCGCCAGTGACCGCGATGTTATGGCTTCAAGCGCCTCAACAACCTATCTGCGGATTAGCATTGGCTTGGAAAACATTGACCAGCTGTGGGCAGATCTTGAAGGGCTGGTGAAAACGTTGCAACGTCAATAACGCCACACACGACCGACCTAACCATCGTAAAGGCCGTTTTTGAAGAGCGGCATTGACGCGGCAAGCAGAGCTGCCGTACGCAATCTGGTAGGGCAGGGTGAGCTTGGCATAGAAGAGCTTGTACGTGCACGGATGCGCAGGACCAGAGACTCTCGACAATGAAAGGAGAGGCAAATGGCGCATCTCCCACGATGCCCCCGAGGATTAATACATCTCGGCTCAACCAATCTAGTCGTATCGAGGCAAGTGGCAAGATATCTAGACTCATGTTCGTCAGAGCTATGTGCAGATCATCAACTCAGCCGTCCGCCGCCGCGCCAACATCAAGTGCCCTTTGTCAGACCTCGCTCGATGGATCGACTGGCTTCTTCGAACTTGCCTGTGAGAGGCGGCGACGCTCCTTTACGGATCAATCATGCAAGCACGTGCGGATTGCAGCAGAGCTGAAACTCCTCTGGTCGGCGCCGTCGATTTCGCGGGGTGCGATAAAGCCTCAGAAGCTTATTGTACTTGGCCTCGTTCCAATCGCGCCGAGCCGCTCAGCGAGCAGACCCCTTGATCAATCGTTCTGACGCAGCATACTAGAGGAAGACAATGACAATCCGCCGCCACGCCAGATTGGGCCGGTGAGCCACGACCGCCCGATATTGCGCCGGAACGACGTCCGGGCTCTCTCCTACCACGACTCCAAGCGTAAATTGCCGACGCTTTGTCGACAATCATTGTCCACCCGGCAACACGTGCCGTAACGGCGTCATATGCGGCCGTCATTGCGATATGGCGTCCTTGCCCATTCCGGAGCTGCAGTTCTGGAGCTGAGGTGCGTTCAACAGACGCTAGTGAAAACGTGACTCATCTTAGATCCCGTGCGACTTATCTTAGATTTTGATCTTGGAACGACCACCCCACCAGTTTTGGAATTGGCGCTTCGTTCGGTGCGCCAGACGTTGCTCTTGAAATCAATTCACAGAAGCAAAACCAGCAGTTTCGGGCAACCGGTTTGGATCTACGCAACCCGTAGGTCCATGCGCTCGACCTACGTACCGAGACCACAGCGATACTACCGCCGAACGCAGGACAATCGACGCTGTTGGGTTTGTCGAGTTCGCGACAAGAGACTACCAGCACCTCGCCTCTTGCTGCCACTCATCTAAGCCGTTGAATTGTCAATTCTAATCCGATCTCGGCGCTCTTGCGC
Organism: Bradyrhizobium sp. BRP23; assembly: GCF_020194135.1. Lineage (NCBI taxonomy): Bacteria > Pseudomonadati > Pseudomonadota > Alphaproteobacteria > Hyphomicrobiales > Nitrobacteraceae > Bradyrhizobium > Bradyrhizobium sp. BRP23. The sequence continues at coordinate 17,648 of NZ_JADYVW010000021.1, forward strand.
TTGTTGGCACGAGTTTTGTGAGTCTCTCGTCGGAGCTCGAGGAGCTACCAACGCAGATCGACGTTGTGTCGGAGCTATTCATTCGTTTTCTTCAGCAAGGGCCTGAATCGACGCTGATACGGAGAGTTAGCATGCGCGCGGCGCTGAAAAGCCTGTCTCATCTTGATTACCCGCTGGTCGCCCACCTGAGGGTGGAGCCCGAGCAAGAAGACTTTGTGGACCCATTGGATTTAGTGTTTTCGGAGCTTCGAAATAGCGCATGTCCCGGTTTTGAGCACGCGTTCTCGATTGAGGTCTGCGAGAAGACCGTTGGCTTCTTTGTTCTGCGTGAAAGAGCGGCATTGCCCGAATGGGCGCTCCCAAATGCCATGACCTTGCACACCCTTTGCGTGGACCGATCATGCCAAAGGAATGGATACGGTAAAGCAGCGATTGAACTTGCTGCTCGATGGATCTCTAGGAACCGTCCTTCTATCGGCAGTCTCATGCTCGGCGTCAACGTACGCAATGTGACAGCTAGAGCTGTTTATCTGGAGTCGGGGTTTCGGGACACGGGCGCTACTCACTACGGCCCAAGCGGCCTTCAAAACATTCTTAAACATGAGATCCGTCCGGGAGGGTAAGAGTGCCTTGTTCTCGATTAGTCCCTCGGGCGGCGTGGCATTCGCGGCACGTCTTCTCTGAGTGAAGCCTGCATGGTTTTCGCGATTCGGTCATAGAATGCTCGGTGGAGAATGTTCCAGCAAATTTCTGATCCTCGTCCCGAGCCACAAATTGGAGACTAGCTTAACTCGCCAGTCGAGGTCGTCACCAGATGGTCATCTCGAAGCAGAAAATCTACCACAACCTGAGGCCCGCCCGCTCCGCGGAGGAGGCGCACAACGGCGGTCCACTCATTACAGAAGCATCAAAAAGGCATGCTATGCTGCACAAGACCGTAACTCAATTGATCGGGCAGACGCCGGTAATGTCAGTTGACATTCCCAATCGTGATGCCCGTTTGATGCTAAAAATCGAAAAAAACAATCCGGGCGGTTCGATGAAGGACCGCATGGCGCGAAGCATGGTTATGGCTGCGCTCCAGGATGGGCGACTCGCTCCTGGCGGCACCATCGTTGAGTCCTCTTCCGGCAATACGGGTATAGGTTTAGCTCTCTCCGCATTGGACTTTGGCCTGCACTTCATCGCGGTGGTAGATCACCATGCGGCCCCCGATAAAGTCCGGATGATGCGGGCGCTCGGCGCCGAGATCCGCTACGTCGAAGGCGAGTTTGCGGAAGACGAAGTCGCCGTCGTCGCGAGGCAGCGCCTAGCGGAACGGCTTGCCTCAGAGCTTAGCGGCGCGCTATTCATGAACCAATCGAACAATCCTGCAAATCCGGACGGCTATGCAACTCTCGTCGAAGAGCTGATCACGCAAATTCCTCAGGGCATCGACGCGTTTGTCGGATGCGTTGGGACCGGCGGGTCCATGACAGGTATTGCGCAACGGCTCAAGCGCCATAAGTCGACGGTGCGCACAATCGGCGTGGAGCCGGCCGGATCGATCATTTTCGGAAGACCCGCGCACCCCTATTATCAATCAGGGACCGGCATGCCTACTGGTGACCAGGTCGGCAACGTCCTGGACTATGGCTGCATCGACGAGGGCGTCCAGGTGACCGATGCTCACGCTTTCGAGACGGCGCGCTACATCGCTCGGCGCAAAGGGCTTTTAGTCGGCGGGTCGTCCGGCGGCGCTATCTACAAAGCCTTGGAGTTCATCGACGCAGGCAAGCTGACCGGTACGGTCGTAAGCTTGGTCGTTGATGGCGGTGAAAAATATCTGAGCACGATTTTCGACGATGACTGGATGGAAAAGCGTAGCTTGCTAGATCCAACAGTCGCTGCCCAATTGGACAAGTGGCTCTTTGGGAATGACACGTAAGGCAACGGTAGCTGGGCACGCATCCCCATTCGATAATGCGTCGCTGCTTATCTTCAGTAGGCGCGAATGCATCGAGGTGGGAAACTCGCGAGGATAATGGTCTTGAGACAGGTTGAGAGGATCGTCATGAAGGCCGACTGGGCGAGAGAACTTGAGTAGGCTGATTATCGGTCAGCCTCCTGCCGGCTTAAGCCTTAAAGCCGGATGACTTTGCTGCTTGATCTCGTGAAGGGGTAACATGCTTCATAGCTTGCCTCAGCGAATGTGGGCATGGGCGTGGCGCGCATATAACGATGTGCTGAGCTCGCTCGCGGAGAGCCGATGCAGGCGCAGCTCTTGCTGCCGATTAGGAGGGACGTTTGCCCCAGCATTGAGAGCAAAAGCATCCGATGACGCTCCAAGTTCTGCATCCGTCCGAGCGTAAAAAGGGCATCGCGATGTTTGGCGAGGACAAGAACGTGTTGGAAAGGGGCGTATACCTTACCAAACCGATGTTTTGGATGAACCTATGTCTGGGTCCTCGAGCTCGAGATCATGCGTGACTTACGCCATACTTGCGGGGACCGCGCCGCAATCACGAGGAGCAGCTCTGTTGATCATCGTTTGTCCTATTCTGTCGTTGAGAGAGCTTCTCCTATCTGGGTTGAAAGGCGTCTGAGGGAGAGTTGCATCGAAACCGCAAGCGTCCGTGCTCGAGTGCCGTTTGTCAACCAAAGGTGTAAGATCTATGAGAACCCGCGTGTGGACTACTATCAATTTTGATGCGGACGGAATGCAATCCGATTTCGCGCGCGTTCCATACTCCTCGGACACCTCCGCCTATGGTTGGATCCCTATCCCGATGCTTTGCTTCAAAGGTGCTGACGGGCCAACGGCCCTATTTACTGCGGGTACCCATGGGGACGAGTATGAAGGCCAAGTCGCACTTCGCAAGCTAGCACGAGAACTTACGAGTACCAATCTCCAGGGTCGGGTCATCATCCTGCCCGCTCTCAACAGGCCCGCGGTCGCCGCGGGCCATCGCAACTCGCCCCTCGATGGAAGCAACCTCAATCGCGTTTTTCCTGGTATGCCTGATGGCGGCCCAACGGCCATGATCGCACATTATGTAGCCACGGAACTGTTTCCTCGCGCCGATCTTATCATTGATCTGCATTCGGGCGGGACATCGCTCGAATACTTGCCTGTGGCGCTGGCCCGACCCGGGCGCACCGACGGCGAAGCCGAAAAAATCCGCTGTCTTTTGAGGAGTTTCGGTGCGCCCTATGGCATCCTTACGGACAGAGCGGGAGGCGGAGCAAGCGGCACACTCTATGGGTTCGCCGAACAGCAGGGCATTCCAGCATTGACGACGGAGCTCGGCAGCGGTCCAACGATATCAAGAGTTGGCCTCGCAATCGCCGAAAGCGGCCTTCGCCGCGTGCTGCGTGACTACGGTATCGCGCCCGATATTATCGCTCCAGAGGCGCCGCCGGTTCGGCTCGCGAGATCACTCGGGCCAACAAGTACAATCTATTCGCCTACTGATGGTCTTTTCGAACCTCATGTGAGGCCCGGCGACCAGGTTGCCGTCGGTCAAAAGGCTGGATGCATCTATCGCTTAGATGACCCGCTCGCGCAACCGCTTGAACTCACTTTTGCTGCAGCAGGCATCGTCAGCTTCCGGCGCTTTCCAACGCTTACGTCGATTGGGGATGCACTATTTGGCCTTATGGTAGAAGCAGATAACTAGCAAAAAGTGTGGCAGAAGTGTTCGTTCGATTGGCGCGACTGCATCGAACGAAACCGCTACCAAAGCGTGAACCGAGAGTTGGCGTTGAGCGCCTCAGATAAGCCCGCATCAGCAGTTCGGCTGGACGCGGGCATGTACCCGGTGGTTGATTACGGCTGGCCTGCGTTCAGCAGCTCTCTTCGCGCATGCGTTTCTGGCCCGATCTTTCGCTAGCTCGAGAGCCGCAATGGCTCCATCGAGGTCCTCCAAAGCCGAACGTAACTGGAGCTGAGAATTGATCTATCGCCAAGCTTAAGCGATCCCGGCAAAGCGATTCAGTAGAGGCGCGGCGACCGCACGTAGCTCGGTGGCTCGCTTGGCACCCATCAAGCAAAGCCCTGTTGTCCCGATCCCCATGCGAGCGTCGATGCAGCGAAGTGTTTCGGCTGGGTGATGCGAGGTGTTCCATACGACAATCTTCACCCAACGCTTTGATGCGTTTGGCATGGTACGTGCTTGTTGTCCGTACACGAGTCACAGGCGAGCCTTTGTCGCGAGCTGCTGGTGCATTTCAGTCGTCTGAATGCGCAAGGTGTACAAAGAATCAGGGACAAAAGAATGTGCGCAACGGCCAATCCCGTATCGAATTACGCCGTAATCAAACTGCCTGTCAGGCAATTGCGACCGACAGAGCAAATCAACATTGAAGATGCGCGTAAACTGACGAATATAATCGGGAAGGAGAAACGTTGGAAGCGACCTATTTTGGTCGAGCACCGTCACTCTGTCATCATGGACGGTCATCATCGCTACTTCTGTGCAAACGCGCTTGGTCTCTCGTTTGTCCCGTGCGTCTTGCTTTCTTATGATGATCCCAACCTGCAGGTGACCTACTGGTCCAATTCGGCGCCTGTCGCTGTGGATCAGATCATCCGGGCCGGGCTTTCCGGCGACCTTATGGACTATAAAACGACGCGCCATCAGCTACTCGTCCCTGTGGACAGCTGCTCAGTCGACCTAGACGACTTGAGGTGAGGGACGATGGAATGATGCAGGGCTTTAACGAACGCGACGTCAAATGAAGAATGGTCCCGAGCCGTAGACAAGTTTTGTTCCCTTTCAACCTCGGTGGGCTCCCGCAACGTAGAAGGCAAGTAGCCCTTTTCCACCGTACGCCTGATGTCTGCTCGAGGGTCCCCCACGTGGTACACGTGCGCTGACGTCTAGCAGCGCGGGCAACCTTGTCTACCCGATCTTAGACATTGTCGATAGGCATCCAGGCGATCTCGCCCACCAGCTCCCGGACGCGGCCGTCGGCCGCCCTAGTGATCCGGCGACCTGACGGACAGTCCCGCCGTTAGCTCGCCGGGCATCACACGGCGATAATGCATGATGCGACCAAAACTCTCAAAAACACCCGCCTCCCAAGCTCGGTGTTGAATGTTATCGCGACGATTAGGTCGATAGCTCCCAATGTTCGAAGCGCCCGCAGACGGGGAGAAGCCGTACCGAGACAAACTCTTCGATCACGCGCTCAAGCCGGTCGATCCAGGCCTTGGCGACCCAAACCGCCCTACTATTTCCTGAAGCGCGGCCATGTGCCGGAGTGATTTAACCTCTAGTTCCTGAGGCCAGCGAGATAACGAATTGTCGAGCCTTTTCTGCGGGGATAGGTGAGGCCGTGCTTGAGCATCAAGGCGCGCGCCTTCTGCCAGTGGGCGGCAGCGCTTCAACCGCTGCCACTCGGACGTGAACGAGACCGCGCATCGTCTCGCGGCATTCATCGGAGACCATACCGCCGTCGGCGCCCACGCGTAGCAGCCACGCGAGAAAGGCGGCGCCTGGCGGTTAGTCTTGGCCCGATCACCTGCCTTCTTTGAGGCCAGTGACGAGCTAGCCTGCATTCATGAGGCATAGCCGGCCGGACAGGCCTCATAACCAAAATGCACACGATCAAATCGGCACCGATCCGTAGCGCATACTGGCTGCAGGCGCGTCGACCTCGCAAGAGGCAAGCGTCTCCTTTGCCGGCATGTTTCCACGAACGCGCAGTGTCTTCACCTCGCGACGTCTGCTCCGACACATGCATAGCAATCAGCTACCACAACTCCTTCCTGGATCATGATGATCGGATCGGCTGCCCGATCATCACTCGGACTCGCTGTGTCGGCCGGTCGCCTCAACACAGGCGGACATAGGGTCTTACAGCTCGTCTATCTCGCCAGGGTACTGGATCGGGTAGCACGCCAATTTCTGTTGTGGCGGTGGTCGGATCACCATGGAACAGCCTTTCGCGCTAAAACATCTTTTGAGGATACCCTGATCGTCAAAGCGGGTCGGACCCCTCCACAGGTTTGGCCTCACAATTCACGGGTAAGCCCCTCATAACTGTACGTGCCGGCAACGACGTCGCCGTCAGCACGGACGATAAGGGCGCCCGGCGCGATAAACGTGTTTGTCTGAGCGGTGGGAGCGCAGCGCCACTACGAGGAGGTATATCGTCGGGTCTGCGAGACCGGCAGTGGGGGCTCACGATCATAGGCCATATCCCGATTCCACAGAGACGCCCCTATTCGAGCTTCGACCGCAGCACACCAAGCCTGCTTCACCTCTCCGCCCGATCCGCGTGGCCGCCTAACATAGGCAGAGGCGACATCTGTCAACGCGGAGAATTGTCGTGACTGGCTTGATCTACGGCGGCAGCCGCCTTGGAGGCGGCGCGAACAAACTTACTAAACGCCTTCTGCTTGAGTTGAGTTCAAGTTTGAGCTCAACGAGCCGAGACTATCATCATTGGCAGTTGGCAAGACCAGAGGCAGAGCGTCTAGATCGCATGATGCCGATGAGTCACAGCTACCGTGTCAACAGCTAAACAAGATGAGAGCACAGGTCAAATCGAGTCGGAGAGATAACGTTATGAACAAAACCAACCTCGCCTGTAAGCCGTCAGATCGCATCTACGTCGGACGATCCGAGATAAATGGGTCCGGCTTGTTTTCAAGAAGAACTATATCGAGGGGAAATGTCATAGAACGGCTCGAAGGTGAGATCTGTCCGCTGGCGACCAAGAGGACGATACAAATTGATCGCGATAAGCATCTTTGTAGTGAATACATAGACTTCATAAATCACTGTTGTCGTCCGAATGCCCGCCTTCAGATCGACGATGGTGGCGTTGTACTGATTGCGATGGAGGAAATTGGTCGTGACAGAGATGAAGTGACGATCAATTACAACTGCTCCGAATACTCTCTTGCTGAGAGCTTCTTGTGTCGATGCTGTGAGCCTCCCAGGCTTATCGCTGGATACAGATACTTACTGGAGGGAGACCAGGGCGAATACCTGCAACGAATAGGGCAATTCGTGCTGCCGCACCTCTTGTCGATGTCTTCAAAATGATCGTCGTCACAGGACTGAGTTCGACTACGAGGAGGTAAACTGAGATCAGGTAGTCCAAGCATGGTGTAAGGAGTGCAACAGCTGCATCGCAGAGATGCGTTACGCGGAGTTCTGACGGTCGGGCCAGCTTGCTCTTTCAGCCCGATTTCTTAGCTCTCTGCGGACCACGTCCTGCAGCGTCTCCTTGTGTCGAGCGATAGATCCGACGACAGCTCTTCAGCTTGATCTTCTCGTCCTCGAGCTGCTTTAACCGCCGTTTCTCGGTCGGCAACCGCCGTCATACTCTTCTTCCAATTAAAATAGGGAAGTCACCTGGCTGATGCGGGCCTTGCCACCGATGTCCGACAGCAAACGGATAAACGTCTTCTGGCAGCCGAAACGCCGAGGGCGTTCATCATTCTTCGCTCGTTCCAGCCTGGGAATCAGTGCGAAACATTGCAGCTCAAATAGTGCTTACCGCGCCTCAGATCACATTCTTGCAAAAAGTCGATCCCTCGCGATTGCTATGAAATCAATCGCCTGATTCATGCAAGTAACCCGAATCCTCAGTTGTTGGCCACTTCGCGCTGGAAATAGTTGACCATTCACATCTTGCGCTGAGGCTCCCGAAAATTGCGCATGTCCGGTTCCAGACAAGCGAGACTCGGCATCTCACTGTGCAAGCATTTCAGCGACGGAGGAAAAAGGCGGAGTGCCCTCCTCTTATCTCAGCAACATCCGGGCACACCGTTGTGGCATACTGTTTGCTGGGAGCAGGGCTTGCTACGCGTGATTGGCGCGAAGGATCTAATGAAAATGATCGAGGAGGTCAAGCAGTTGGGAGCGGTTCCGATCGAAGCTTTGTCACTCATGTTTCCTTTCGAATGATGCCATGCAAGGTAGTTCGTTTATTCCCCACGGCATCGGGACGGACGGCTCGAAGCTCTCTCAAGTCGCAGAACACGCAATTGACCGCGCAACGCGAGAGGGGCATCCCCGCAAAGTTAGTTGGACGCCCAGCTCGAACGCGGCGTTCACGGAGGGCGCGCAGGCCTGTTTGCTCGCCGTTCTCGTGGAGGAGGTGAAATGAACGAGAGAATGTCCTCCTGGGCATATGCTGAATCTAAGGCGTGTGCCTCGCAGCTTTGCCTAAGCGCATCGCGCAATGCCGTCTGCCGCTTGGTCCGCTGCCTATTCGCCGAGCGTCTTCTCGAGCCGGAGGGGTTAATGTGGGCTCGCCAAGGCAACGAAGCATGGCTTCCCCTTTGGCGATCACGCGAAGTCCTACACTTTACGGATTTGCACCGTGCGCCTGCCGGAGTACTTCAAAATCGAGGTTCAATCGAAGTAATAGACGAGACCGGCGCTCGTTACCTGATCGATAGTCCCTGCGACCTCATCAGAGAGGTCGCGCCGTCTTTGACAATCGCGCCAGCAACGGACGGCGTTCAGCGTCTCATCCGCGACGTCGAGGACAGCATGCGTAACGACGTCCTCGCACGTGATCACCGGGAGCATTGGAGCGCAGAGTTGCGTGGTAAAATAGCCGAAGCTGGAGCCCGGGATTTCATCGAATATCTCCAAAGGAATCTGCCGCCGCACCTGGCGGCAATTACTCTCGATCAGTGGGGAGCACTGGAGGGGCATCCCTTCTACCCGACATGGAAGGCCAAATCCGATCTGTCGACCGAGGACGTCACTGCATTGTCGCCTGAGTTCGGGGCTCGCGTGCGCGTCCGAATCGCCGCACTGCGCAAAGAATGGTCCTATGTGGAGAAGATGCCGCATGTGGGCACCTATTCGGAATGGTTCTCCCAAAACTTCCCGCAGCTCTGGTACGACTGGACTGAAGGACTTAAAAAAAGGGGCAAATCCTCTGAGGACTGGCTGCCGCTACCTATCCATATCTGGCACCTAGACAATTTTCTGCGACGTGAACTCGCCTCAGAGATCGCGTCTGGAATTTTCGATCCCAACGGCCCGGAAATCATAACGCTGCCGGCAATGTCGTTCCGCACAATGCTGCCAGACACACGGGAGCCGAGACCCTTTATCAAATTACCGGTGGCGATTTGGATGACCAGCGAACAGCGCATTCTGCAGGCAAAGTCGATTCACATGGGACCGCGTCTCAGCACCTTGATTCTAGAAATCATATCAAATGAGAGGCATCTCTCAGAAAAATTGGAGATCTTCCCAGAGGAGCTGGGGGCAATCCTTCACCACCCCGTAACAGACGACGAGCATCGGGGTCGATTTCTTTCGGTTGTCTACCGCAACCCTGATGCAATGACACGAAATGATGGACTATTTTCGGTCACTGTTGCAGCGCTCCTTGCTGCAAGCCCGGTCGACGGCCGCCCGCTCATTTGCGAACTGATTGCGCGGGGCGGCTGTCAAAGCGAATCTGCATTCTTCCGTGCCTATGTGAGGACCGTGATCACGCCGATCCTCACCATGTATTTGCTTTACGGACTGGCACTTGAGGCGCATCAGCAAAACAGTACAATCTTGTTCGACGAGATCGGTCGTCCCCAAAAACTCCTACTCCGGGATTTCGGCGACGCCCGCACCTTTGTTCCCCTGCTCAAGGAGCGAGGGTACGATCTCAAGCCGTTCACTCGGACGGGGATCTTACCCACGGCCTTTTACGACGACATCAGTCTCGTGCGCTCATTCGTCATCGACGCGTGCTTCGTCTGTCATTTACATGAGGTCGCACTGTGCCTCGATGAACATTATGAGCCGTCAGGCCCAAGCCTTTGGTACATCCTACGGGAAGAGACCGAGGCCGTCTTTGACGCCCTCAGGCCACGCATGATGTCGGATGCGCTCTGGTTGGAAGAACGCAAAGCGTTTCTCGAGGATCCCTGGCGAAGCCGCTCGGTGCTACGGATGCACTTGGAGCGCTATCGGGACTTTCGAGTGGAGCACGAGCTGCCAAATCCACTGGCGGGAGTGTAATGACAGCGGTCCCCGGGGTTTTCGGACCTGGCATACTGCATCCGCAAACCGCCGGTTCAGCGCCTCTGATGTTGCGCTTGACGGCCGCTGGAAGCTGAAATGGGGCTTTGACGCTCCGTGCCAGGCCAGCTGAAGACCCACTTTATCCTTCAGAGCAGGATCGATGCGCCGAGAATCCAAAAGTGGCGATCGCTATATTCGGGCTGCCGTCGTCTTCAAGTCTTTCATTGCCACCCTGCCGGTGTCGCAACTCTCCTGGCCTGACGGACGCGCCCCCCTTTGCTGTTTTGCCTGCCAAAGAACATCGATGGCGGCAACATAGCGAGATTTGCTGCCTGTTCTTTCGGCGGCCATGATCGTGTGCGGTTTCGCCAGAGCTGGCTCACTTTACGCCAAGCGCTCCCGCTTGGTGGTCCACAAAGGTGGACGGGGCACCACCTTGGTAATGCAGATCGTTTCGTTCCGAGCGATGTGACAGAGACTGGAGACGAGGCGCAGGCGATCCCGTTCTCTATGCGCCTCACGGTCCACATTGGCCAGTTTCGCGATGACCTTGTCGCCTCAACTCGAGCATAGGGGAGAACAAACGGCGAGACGTGGGCGAATTCGCCGGAATCAATGCAAGGACGCAGAATTTCAAACAGCAGCGGCGCTACATCGAATGAATCGAAAGTCGGTCGTTTGATAGCGGTTTTCCGGCAACTGCAAAAGGAAACGATTTCTGCGCCCCAGGCGGTTCGGTGAGTTCAAGAAGGCGCACACCTTGGCTCGCACGATGCGATGTGTGCAGATCCTCGCTCCCATTCAGCAGGTGTTTTGAGCAAACAAGAATTGGTGTCCAGGCACCATCCTACGCACAAACATGAGGTAGCATGTCAAGTGAAAGTCCCGCCCTCACCATTGTCGTCAACCACGATAAGGCGGAATTGTTTGCACATGTGTTGGGTGAACGTTTTCCGCAAGTCCGAATCATTGTGGCGCCGGATGCCGAACGGCTAGAGCAACACATAGGTGAGGCCCAGGCATTGCTTGCTTACCATTTCCCGGTCGAACTGCACGGCCGGGCGCGGAAGCTGAAGTGGTTTCAGTTCCATGCTTCCGATCCGCGACAGAGTGGGTGATATCATCGTGACAAATGTTCGCGGAATGCAGGGCGGCCTCATCGCTGATTACGTGATGGGCGGCGTGACGATACTGAATTGGAATTTCCGAAAACTTTTGTCCGAGCAAGCGGAGCGCAAATGGATCCATCGATCCGTGGCGCCTTTGGCCAACAAAACGCTTGGCATTGTTGGGTTGGGTTCGATCGGTTCGACTATTGCTCGGCGCGCGAAGAGCGCGGGGATGATCGTTTTGGGTGCGAAGCGGGATATTTCTGTCCCGGCGGAAGACGTAGACCGGTTGTTCGGCTCCGATCAGCTGAAGGACTTGCTGCCACTCTGTGATTTCGTGGTTTTGGCCGTGCCGGCCACGCCGGAGACGGTCGGTCTGATCGGCGCTGACGAGATAGCATGCATGCGAAGTGATGCATTCCTGATCAACATCGCCCGGGGCAGCGTCGTCGTGGAGTCCGAATTGATCAGTGCCCTGCAGGCGGGCTCACTCGGGGGTGCAATGCTCGACGTGTTCGAGCGTGAGCCGCCGCCGCAGGACAGTCCGCTTTGGGAAATGCCGAATGTGATCATGACGCCCCATATTGCAGGTATTCTCACAGATTATGTGGAGCGAGCAATTGACATCGTCACAGAGAACGTCGAACGCTACCTGAAAGGGCTCCCGCTGAGGAACGTAATTGACCTGCGACGCGGTTACTGAGCCTCGATGGGAGCCAGGCAGAAGATTCGGTTCGCTCGCCCCACGTGCCGCCGCATGGGCGTCTCCAATCGATGGCGTGCTTAGGCTTGCCGCGAGACGAATCTTACATGAATCCTGGACGATATCCTATATGAATGCTGTTGAATGCCTTTTGCAGCGGGCCAAGCTTTGCTGGCTCAACGAGGCTAGTAATGGCCGGCTTCCTGATGGGGGGGACGGCCTGAGAGGCGGTCTCCTGACTGAACAGCCCTCTTTGGGGCACCTCGAGATGACAAACCTTGCTCTGGAGAGCAAGGATGGCCGGCCCTCCCCGAACTGCTCGGCAGGTTGTCCCGGTCGGAGCCAATTGTTGTCGGGTCAAGCCGTCTTTTCCTTTGCAGCGGCCTCATTCCCCCTACTGTCGTCGTGCTCGAGCTGAGTATCGTTTCGATCGAATGAAAAGCCGCGCTGTTGTCCAGTTCCGCGTTGAATTTCGAACATATGACGGCCCAGATTGAAGAAATTCGGCCGGCGAGACGGCTAGTCTATTTGAACAACGCAGTGAACCGCCTGAGCGCTGCACATTAACCCGGGCGCGATGCAGAGGTTCATTGTCTATCGCCCTTTCGAATTACCCTGACTGCTCGGAGTTCTGATTGCTGTTTGCATTGATCCTGCACGCGATGCGGCGCTGATGCAGCGTCGATTCGCGTCTGCTCGGAATATTGACTGCCCGTACATCGCCGCGCTGGGCCTCCGGTTCACCAGGGACTCCAGCGATCGGATGATGGCGATCTGTCATCCTGGTGAGTATTCGATGTAGCGCATCGGTGTACGAGATGCGGCCCCACTGCAGTCTAGGGCCTGCGACGAGTGTGGTCGGCTGAACAATGTCTTGACGTGCGTTCCGCTACCTCGCTCGCAGATGATGGGCTTTAAGGCTGAGACGATCGAGCATCGCGTCTCGGCGGAATAACTAAAGGAAGAATTGGAGCTATGGAAGCACGCGTTCCGACCGCCGCGGTCGCCTCAAGTGATTGGTCGCCTGCAGTCGATGCGAGTGACGTCATTAGCGGCATTCATGCGATGCTGCATCCCCGCAACATCGTGCTCGTCGGTGCCACAGACAAGCCGGGCAACTATGCCGAGCGCATTTGGAACAATCTGATCAAGTATAAATACGCTGGCGGGCTCTATGCTATGAACCCCGGGCGCGACACGATCTGGGGCGTGACCTGCTATCGGAATTTCGCCTCCCTTCCCGAAGCGCCCGACCATGTGCTCGTGCTGGTGCCGGCGAAGTTCGTCGTTCAGGTATTACGGGAGGCAGCCAGCGCAGGTGCGCGATCAGCAACTATCGTGACGTCGGGATTCAGCGAGTTGCAAGATGAGGAAAGTCAGCGGCTTGCGGCTGAACTTAAGGCCGCGGTGCGCGAGACGGGAATTTTCGTAACGGGCCCGAATTGCCTTGGCAATTTAAGTGCAGGCGAAAGACTGTTCACCAATATCGATGACCGGGTCGTCACGATGGAGCAGGGGGCGGTCGCGATTGCCGGCCAATCGGGCGCTATCGTGATGCTGATCCGGCAGGCGCTCGAGGAGCGCGGTGTCGGTGTCGGTTATATGGTATCGACCGGTAACGAGGTCGGGCTGGAAACGCCGGCTTTGATAGAGTACTTCGCCGCCGATCCCTCGATCCGAGTCATCGTGGTTTATCTGGAGGGCGTGCGCAATACCAATGCGTTTCGGCGTGCCTGCAGGGCAGCGCGTGACGCCGGAAAACCTGTCATTGCGTTGAAGCTGGGGGCCTCTGCGGGGGGGCGCGCTGCCGCTATGGCGCATACCGGGGCGCTGGCAGGCTCCATCGAATCCTTCGACGCGATATCGAGCCGCGAGGGCGTGATCCGGGTGCGCGGGCTTGATGAGCTGATCGAAACGACCGAATGTTTCGTTCATGCTCAATTACCTAGGGGCGGGCGGCTTGCCGCGGTGACGCTATCGGGTGGCAAGCGCGGGCTTCTGATTGACGCATTCCATTCGACGGGACTCCATTTTCCCCCGCTCTGTAAGGACATTAGCGGAAAGCTCGCGACGATGCTTGGGCCGGGTTCGCTCGTTGGCAATCCGCTGGATGCCGGTTTTGCTGCGGTGGTCGATCCATCCGTTTATCTCAAGTCAATCAAGATCATGATCGATGATCCGGACACCGACATCGTCATCATTGACGCGGAATTGCCTAAGGCGCCGCATGAGTTGCGCGAGAAAAATCTGCGCATCGTTAACGAGATGGCGAGCACCACATCGAAGCCTGTGATCTACATTAGCGGGATGTCCATCGGATTTACCGAGCACTCAAAGGCCCTGCGTAAGTCCTTGCCTTACATTGCTGTTGTGCAGGGCATGGACCGTGCCGTCAGCGCGATCAAGGCGCTAATCGACTATGCGATGCTCAAAAATGACGTGCCCGATATCGTTTCCTGCTCAAAACCCCGGGCTCGGGCCGTACTAAAAAAGACCTTGAACTGCACCAACGGCGCCGCGCTCGACGAAGTCGCCTCGAAAAAGCTGCTCAAGGCCTATGGCATTCCGATCCCAAAGGAGGCGATAGCGCGAACCGCCAAAGAGGCGTCAGCACTCGCAATGAAGATCGGCTTTCCAGTCGTGGCGAAAGTAGTCAGCCCTGACATCCTTCACAAATCCGATGTCGGCGGCGTCATGCTCAACCTCAAAAGTGCGGACGAGGTTCAGGTTGCCTTCAACGAAATCGTCACACGCGTGAAGAAGTTGAAGAGCAAGCCGAGGCTGGAAGGTATCTTGATTTCTCAGCAGCTCGAAGCCGATCTCGAGCTACTGATAGGCGCCTCGCTTGATGCTGAGATGGGGCCGGTGGTGCTATTTGGCACCGGCGGTGTCGACGTCGAGTTGATGAAAGACGTGGCACTCGCCGGAGCGCCTATTGACGCGACCGAGGCCAGAAGGCTGATACGTCGCACCAAAGCGGGCATTAAGATCGGGGGCTACCGCGGCAAGCCCGCCTTGAAGGAGGCTTCAGTTGTCAAGGCGCTCGTCGGGCTCTCCAACCTGATAGCCGATGCGGATGGTCAGATCACGTCTATTGACGTCAATCCATTTCTCGTCACGACCAAGAAAGGTCTCGCGGCTGATGCACTTGTCGTACTGCGGTCTGACACAGACAAGAGCGCCAAGAGGAGCCCACTGTGAGCGAAGTGGTGAAGCTTGAGCGTCATGATGAGGTCGGCATCGTCACGGTCAACAGTCCACCGGTCAACGCGCTGAGTGCCGCAGTCCGGGGCGGCATCTTCGAATGCATCAAGGCCGCGATCGCCGATCCCGCCATCAAGGGCATCGTGCTGACCTGCGCCGGCCGCACCTTCATCGCCGGCGCCGACATCACCGAATTCGGCAAGCCGCCGAAGCCGCCCGCCCTCAATGACGTGCTGTCCGAGATCGAGAATTCGCCCAAGCCGGTCGTTGCCGCGATCCACGGCACCGCGCTCGGCGGGGGCCTCGAGGTCGCGCTGGCGTGTCATTTCCGCGTCGCGGTGAAAGAGGCCAAGCTCGGCCTGCCCGAGGTGAAGCTCGGACTTCTGCCCGGCGCTGGCGGCACCCAGCGTCTGCCCCGCGCGGTCGGGCCTGAGCTCGCGGTCAAGATGATCGTCGGCGGCGACCCGATCGGTGCGGCGGAAGCGCTCAAGAACGGCCTGATCGAGGAGATCATCGAGGGGCCGGCCTCGGGCGGCGAAGCCTTCGTGCGCAAGCTCATCGCCGAGAAGCGCCCGCTGCGGCGCCTGCGTGACGACGATTCCAAGCTCGCGGCGGCCAAGGCCGACCGCTCGATCTTCACCAATGCGGTTGCGGCCATGACCAAGAAGTCGCGCGGCCTGGAGGCGCCGTTCGCCGCCGCCGACGCGGTCGGCTATGCCATCGACCTGCCGTTCGACGAAGGCCTGAAGAAAGAGCGCGAGGGCTTCCTCAAGCTCGTCGCCAGCGACCAGTCCAAGGCGCAGCGCTACGCCTTCTTCGCCGAGCGCGAGGCCAACAAGATCGCGGGCGTACCTGAAGGCACCAAGCCGCGTCCGGTCAACCGTGTTGCCATTCTCGGCGCCGGCACCATGGGCGGTGGCATCGCGATGTCCTTTGCCAATGCCGGCATTCCCGTCACCCTGATCGAGACCGGTGAGGAGCAGCTCAAGCGCGGCATGGGCGTGATGCAGAAGAACTGGGAGGCGACCGCCGCGCGCGGCGGCATCCCGGCCGATGCGCCCGCCAAGCGCATGGCGCTGATCGACGGCAAGGTCGGCATCGAGAATGTCGGCGATGCCGACCTCGTCATCGAAGCCGTGTTCGAGACCATGGCGGTGAAGAAGGAGGTGTTCGGCAAGCTCGACCAGTACGCCAAGCCTGGCGCCGTGCTCGCCTCCAACACGTCCTATCTCAACATCGACGAGATCGCGAAGTCGACCAAGCGTCCGCAGGACGTGCTCGGCATGCATTTCTTCTCGCCGGCCAACGTCATGAAGCTGTGCGAGATCGTGCGCGCCGACAAGACCGCGCCGGATGCTCTGGTGACCGCGGTGACGATCGCGCGAAAAATCGCGAAGGTGCCGGCCGTGGTCGGCGTCTGCGACGGCTTTGTCGGGAACCGCATGTTGGCGCAGCGCGGCAAGCAGGCCGAGAAGCTGCTGTTCGAAGGCGCCTTGCCGCAGCAGGTCGACGCGGTCGTGACAAAATTCGGCATGCCGATGGGGCCGTTCGCGATGGGCGACCTTGCCGGCCTCGACATCGGCTGGCGCTCGCGCAAGGACCGCGGCATCAAGTCCGAGATCGCGGATGCGCTGTGCGAGGCCGGCCGCTTTGGCCAGAAGACCGGCAAGGGCTACTACAAGTATGAAGCCGGTTCGCGCGCAGCGCTGCCCGATCCTGATGTCGAGAAGCTGATCGACGAGACGCTGCTGCGTCTGGGGCGCAAGAAGCGCGTCGTCAGCGACGAGGAGATCCTCGAGCGCATGATGTACCCGATGATCAACGAGAGCGCGAAGATCCTCGAAGAGGGCATCGCCGCGCGCCCCTCGGACATCGACGTGGTCTGGCTCTACGGCTATGGCTGGCCGATCTATCGCGGCGGTCCGATGTTCTGGGCCGACACCGTCGGCCTCAAGCACATCGCCGATCGCCTTTCCTTCTACGCCAAGGAGACCAACGACCCCAGCCTCGAGCCCGCCCCGCTGCTGAAGAAGCTCGCCGCAGAGGGCAAGACCTTTGCGTCGCTCGCGGCCGCGGCGAAAGCGGCGTGATGGCCTCAGCCTCTCCGCTTGTCATTCCGGAAGCGCCGAAGGGGCGGGCCGGGAATCCATTTCGCCGTGAAAAGCGCGGGTCGATTGATTCCGCGGCTCGCGACTTGTCCAATCCCGGAATGAGTCTGATCTAATTGCAGAAAATGACCCCTCCCGGTGACCAGGCTTATTCCGAGACCGTGCGGCAGACGACACCATCTTGCAATGCGCGCCGCCCGACCACCTGTCGGAAGCTGCCGCTGATTATGGCGCGCATGCCGAATCTGGCGACCAGCGGATCAGCTCACCGAACTCGCGGCCATGGTCGGGCGCGCCAACAGCAGAAATCGTCACAATCCATCTCATCTCGCATCAGGAGGTCGTTTTGATCGACGCCGTCATTGTTTCAACCGCCCGCACGCCCATCGGCAAGGCCTATCGCGGCATGCTCAACGCCACCGAGGGCGCAACCCTGCTCGGCCACGCCATCGGCGAAGCCGTCGCCCGGGCCAAGATCGAGCCCAATGAGGTCGAGGACGTCGCAATGGGGGTAGCCCTTCAACAGGGATCAACCGGCAGCAACATCACTCGCAAGGCGCTGCTCCGCGCCGGCTTTCCCGTGACCGTTTCCGGCACCACGATCGACCGGCAATGCGGTTCGGGCCTGCAGGCGATCGCGCTCGCCGCGCGCTCGGTTATCTTCGACGGCGTCGAGATCGCGGTCGGCGGCGGCGGCGAGTCGATCAGCCTCGTGCAGAACGACAAGATGAATTCGTTCCACGTACGGGATCCCGCGCTGCTAAAAATCAAGAGCGAAGCCTACATGTCCATGATCGACACGGCAGAAGTCGTCGCTAAGCGCTACGGCATCTCGCGTGCACGCCAGGACGAATATTCGCTGGAAAGCCAGCGCCGCACCGCGGCCGCGCAGCAGGGCGGCAAATTCAAGGACGAGCTCGCGCCGATCACCACCACGATGGCGGTGACCGACAAGGCGACCGGTGCCGTGTCGATGAAGGAGGTCACGCTGTCGCAGGACGAAGGTCCGCGCCCCGAAACCACCGCTGAAGGCCTCGCAAGGCTCAGGGCCGTGCGGGGCGAAGGATTTTCGATCACCGCCGCCAATGCCAGCCAACTTTCGGACGGCGCCAGCGCTTCCGTCATCATGAGCGACAAGGAAGCGGCCAAGCGCGGTCTTGCGCCGATCGGCATCTTCCGCGGCTTCGTCTCCGCCGGCTGCGAGCCGGACGAGATGGGCATCGGCCCGGTCTTTGCCGTGCCGCGCCTCTTGAAGCGCCACGGCCTTACCGTCGACGACATCGGCCTCTGGGAGCTGAACGAAGCCTTTGCTGCGCAGGTGCTGTATTGCCGCGACAAGCTCGGCATCGACCCCGAGAAGATCAACGTCAATGGTGGCGCGATCTCGCTCGGCCATCCTTACGGGATGTCAGGCGCGCGCCTGACCGGCCACGCCCTGATCGAGGGACGCCGCCGCAAGGCCAAATATGCCGTCGTCACCATGTGCGTCGGCGGCGGCATGGGCGCGGCGGGTTTGTTCGAGGTGTTGCAGTAATCGCACCTCGCAGCCGAGTTGCGCAATTGCGCACGCGCGGCACGAACCGTATTCCGCAGACGGAGTGACGGCTACGGAGACGAGTGGCTTTCTTACGAAGGCCGATTGTTACGGTCCCGGCCCCTGTGCCTGTTTGCGCAAGGCCGGAGGACGAGGAAGCTAACAGGAGGATCTCATGGATCTCGCGTTCACAAAGGAAGAGCAGGCGTTTCGGGAGGAGGTGCGGCAATTCCTGAGTGACAACGTGCCACCGGATACGCGGCGCAAGCTTGTGGAGGAGCGGCACCTCTCGAAGGACGAGATGGTGACCTGGTGGCGCATCCTCAACAAGAAAGGCTGGGGCGTCAGCCACTGGCCCAAGCAGTACGGCGGTACGGGTTGGACATCCGTGCAGCATTATATCTTCAATGAGGAATTGCAGTGCTATCCGGCGCAGCCTCCGCTCGCTTTTGGCGTCGGCATGGTCGGCCCCGTCATCTACACCTTCGGCAACGAGGAGCAGAAGAGGAAGTATCTGCCGCGCATTGCCAATGTCGACGATTGGTGGTGCCAGGGCTTCTCCGAGACAGGCTCCGGCTCGGACCTTGCTTCGCTGAAGACCAAGGCCGAGCGGAAGGGCGACAAGTGGATCATCAACGGCCAGAAGACCTGGACCACGCTCGCCCAGCACGCCGACATGATCTTTTGCCTGTGCCGCACCGATCCGTCCGCGAAGAAGCAGATGGGCATCTCCTTCATTGTCCTCTCGATGAAATCGAAGGGCGTCACCGTGCGACCGATCCAGACCATCGACGGCGGTCATGAGGTCAACGAAGTGTTCTTCGACGACGTCGAGGTGCCCTACGAGAACCTGATCGGCGAGGAGAACAAAGGCTGGGATTATGCAAAATTCCTGCTCGGCCATGAACGAATCGGCCTAGCTCGCGTCGGCCTCTCCAAAGCACGGTTGCGCCGCATTCGCGATCTCGCCTCCAAGGTGGAAGCCGGTGGCAAGCCCATTATAGAGCATCACGCGTTCCGCCAGAAGCTCACGGCCTGCGAGATCGAGCTGAAGGCGCTCGAGCTCACCCAGCTCCGCGTCGTCGCCGACGAAACCAAGCATGGCAAGGGCAAGCCGAACCCGGCCTCCTCAGTCTTGAAGATCAAGGGCTCCGAGATCCAGCAGGCCACCACCGAGCTGCTGATGGAAGTGATCGGCCCGTTCGCTGCTCCTTTCGAAGTGCGCGGCGACGACGGCTCCAGTGAGGCCATGGACTGGACCGCCCAAATCGCGCCGAGCTACTTCAACAACCGGAAGCTCTCGATCTATGGCGGCTCCGACGAGATCCAGCGGAACATCATCGCCAAGGCGGTGCTGGGGCTGTGAATTCTGCCCGTCACAAACACACTCGACGTCACGGCCGGGGCAAAAGCGCGAAGCGCGTCTTCGACGAATGACCCGGCCATCCACGCTAGCGGCACGAAGAACGTGGATACCCGGCACAAGGCCGGGCATGACGAAATCAGATACCGGGAGAGTTGAGAAACATGGATTTTGACCTGAACGAGGAGCAGCGGCTTCTCAAGGAAAGCATCGACGGCCTGCTGACCGATTCCTACGATTTCGAGCAGCGCAAGAAGTATATGAAGGAGAAGGGCGGCTGGAGCAAGGCGGTCTGGCTCAAGCTCGCCGAGCAGGGCCTGCTCGGCCTGCCGTTCAGCGAGGCCGATGGCGGCTTCGGTGGTGGCGGCGTCGAGACCATGATCGTGATGGAGGCGCTCGGCAAGGCGCTGGTGCTCGAGCCGTATCTGGCAACGGTCGTGATTGGCGGCGGCTTCCTGCGCCATGCCGGCACCGACGCTCAGAAGGCGGCACACCTGCCCGGCATCATCGACGGCAGCAAGACGCTGGCGTTCGCCCAGCTCGAGAAGAATTCGCGCTACGATCTGTTCGACGTCACCACGACCGCGAAGAAGAAGGGCGACGGCTGGGTCATCGACGGTGAGAAATTCGTCGTGCTCAACGGCGAGAACGCGGACACGCTTGTAGTGACCGCCCGCACCAAGGGCGACCGCCGCGATCATGGCGGCATCGGCGTGTTCCTGGTGCCGGCCAACGCCAAGGGCGTCGGCACGAAGGGCTATCCGACCCAGGACGGCCTGCACGCCGCCGACATCACCTTCACCGGCGTCGAGGTCGGCCCGGATGCGGTGCTCGGCAATCCCGAGGATTCCCTCGCGCTGGTCGAGCGCGTGGTCGACGAGGCCCGCGTCGCGCTCTGCGCCGAGGCGGTCGGGCTGATGGACGAGTCGCTCAAGACCACGGTCGAGTACATCAAGACCCGAAAGCAGTTCGGCGTCGCGATCGGCTCGTTCCAGTCGCTCCAGCACCGCGCCTCCGACATGTTCGTCGCGGCCGAGCAGGCGCGCTCGATGTCGATGTTCGCGACCATGGCTGGTGATTTCGAGAACGCCAGGGAGCGCAGCAATGCCATCGCCGCGGCCAAGGCGCAGATCGGCAAGTCGCTGAAATTCGTCGGTCAGCAGTCGATTCAGCTCCACGGCGGCATCGGCATGACCATGGAGGCGAAGATCGGCCACTACTTCAAGCGCCTCACCATGATCGAGAACTCGTTTGGCGATGTCGACTATCACCAGTCTCGCGTGATGGGGATAGCTTAATTTAATACACAGCCGTCATCCTGGATCTCGCAAGCGCGGGGCCAGTCTTCTCGTTCCTGGCAAAGCGAACCAACCCAGACCCTTTCGGCGAGAGACAGCCGGATGGTTCGTCGCTACGCTCCTGGCGATGACGGAGCAAGCGCACCCAATCAGGTCGACAAAAATGGAAACCACCTTGTTCGACTGCACCAGCAAGGGCGCCCTCGTTAGCTGCTCAAGCCGCGGCATAAGTGGGTTTTGTACTGCAAGAACAGGCGGAAAAAGCGAGGATATGCGAAAAGGTCGTATAGATGCGATCTGGTCCACCGGTCGGACACTGCATTGCGATCTCCGGGACTCGCTTCCACAGCTGCGAAGATTGCGGGATTCGCTTTCGCCACCGTCCTCTCAGCCAGAGCGAATCCCTATTGGCCACCGTTTCGTGATGGTCTTTAGCTTGGTGTAGAATCCCACTCTCTCCGCCACCGATTTTCAGTAGCGAAAAAGTCCTTCAAAATCAGGTGCTTCCCGAGCCGCCGAACTTTTTGCGGTGGAGCACTACGGTGGAGCACCGTGATCCCCTTAAGTATGCCATCCGGGGGGGTAATCCAGCCAGCAGAAATTACCCCCGCTAGTCGAAGCTCGGAATAACGCTGCTCTTCTTATCCCGCCTCGCGATGGGCGTTACAACACCGACTAAGAAACCTAAGACCGGCAATTCAGAGATGTCGGCGGCGCAAAAAACGGATAGGCCGACATAGAGAGATCTGCTGGGGATGTTGTAGACCTTATGATGTGCACGAAGCGGTTGTCCGTAGAGGATTCTTCTTGGTAATGGTCGACTTTTCGGGGGGAAATTCGTTGACCGTTCTCGACGAGCCGAACGAGGAGCTCCGGTTGGCTGGGGTGTACGATCGCCTCAGGCTGAAGCTTCTGGATCTGTCCAAAAAGAACTGAATGCTGAATTACAGCCTCGGTGCGAGATCCAAGCGACATCTTCAGATCGTCGACGAGGTGATGGAGGAGGTCTACAGGAAGCTCGCCGGCGAAGATGCCTCCTTGAGAATCGACCCTCTGGAAGAGCCCGAAGATATTCCGCCGGAGGAGAAGACGGAGGAGTTCATCGCCGCGCTCGAGCATGCGAAAGTCTCGAACCTGGAGTATCTGACGAAGCTTCAGGCTCTGGAAAGCTCCGGGCGCGATGACGAGTTCTCCTTGGGAAAGCTCGAGCGCGAGCTTCGCGATCACATCCGCGACGAATTCGAATTGCCGCCTCGGCCCAAGAAGGCCGAAATCAACCGTGCAGAACACGCCCGCCGGTCGAACATCGATCCGAATCCGGAGCTCGGACGCGTCAAGTCGAAGCCATCGCATAGCGACGCCGCCCTACAGACCTTGAAATTTCCGGACGAACTCGAGCGCGTGCTGGAGAAGATCGCCGCTGATGCACGATTATCGGAACAGGAAATGGAACTTTCGACCCTGTTCCTGTCGTTCGGCTTTTTGGATGGTACGAATCCGACAACTGCGACAAGAAGGCGTTCGCGCTTTGCTTCTGTTGCCCGTCGCACTCGACGTGAAGAAGGCGTACGGCCGAAATTCTTTCCATTTGTCGGCCACCGAATCTTCCGCCGAGTCAAATCTCAGTTTGCAGAAGCTTCTGGAGACGGAGTTCCACCGGAAATTGCCGTCCTTCGAAGGCAGCGATGACGAAGGATTGGCCTCTATCGAAGCATATTTCGACCTGGTCCAGGAGGCCATCAAGGATCTCGGACGATGGCAGATACGCCGATGGCTCGTCCCGGGTCATTTCGCCTTCGGTCGGTTCGCAGTATACGCCGACCTGAATCCTGCGAACTGGCAAGTCGATCCTGCTGCGCATCCCCTCGTCGGATCGATCCTGCAGGGGGCAGAAAAGGGCTTCGAAGGCGACGGCGCTCTCATCCCGAGTGAACCTACCGACTATCTGATCGACGATCCGCATATAGAAGCGGCGGCGCCTTTCCTGATCCACGATGCGGACGCTTCGCAGCACAGCGCCGTCATCGATGCGATGAAGGGCCGCAACCTCGTCATCCAAGGCCCGCCGGGCACCGTTAAATCGCAGACGATAGCGAACATCGTGGCTATACTGAGCGATGCGAAGGTCGGACCCCACATTCCGTCCCATGACGAAGAAAACCCGCCTGCCTTGCTGCACTCGTCGGCAGAATCCTGCAGGAGATCTTTCAGGAAAGCCGCAAAGAGTTGCGGACTTTGACCTGCATTTTTAGATGCTTGCACGATAGCAAGGTCCAAATTCGCGCGAAAATCGGCGAAGCGATGATCGTCAGCCCGGATTTTTGATAGTAGCTCCCAGTCGACACCGCTGGCATCGAGCAGTTGGAACGTAGTGATCGCGCGGGCTACTTCAATGCCCATGCTCTTTCCCTTGTCCGCCGTTTGAGCCAAACCCTTTTCGATACGCTCAAAAACATGAGGCGCGGTAGTGATCGGCCAAGCGCCGGTTGTCGCGACCCAGGCTAAGGCAAGCGCAACTTCATCGGATAGGAACCGGATTCCGAAGTTTATGCTGTCCTCCGGAGCCCCCGGGTTGGCATCTCGAACAAGCTTGGCCCAAAATTCCGTATCTTCGCTAGACACGTTCTTCAGCTCTTCGCGAGCGTGCGCCTGCAAGATAGGGTGCAATCCTCCGAAGCCATGTGGCACGACAGCGAAGGCGCCAGCGCGGACTAGAGGGGCTATCTCAGCCAGTCTCATCAAGCCGGCGCGAAAGCCGGTCCGGGCTTCTTCGAGCGAGAAAGAACCAATCAGCTGTCCAGTCTCTACGGACGGGTGCATCGCAGCGGCAAGTAGATCGGGAACGGCGATTGAACTGAAACAAAGTGCCGCTCGCTTATATGAGGCACTGGACATCAGGAGCGGACCTTCCTCGCCAAACTGGTCCGCGCCAGACGGCAAGTAGAGTGGCTTGTCCGCAATCGCCCTCGCCGCGATACCGTCACTCTCCAGCCAATCGTACCAAGCAGGAGCGAATCTGGCGAGGAAATCGCTCAGTTGGTCGTCTGGAGCTCCAGAAAGTTTTTCAGCTTCATCAACGTCGAAGTGGCAGCCAATTAGGTCCTCGACTGCCTGTAGAGAACCCCAATTTCGCTCCTGCCCCGCCATGCCGTCGTCCTTTCCACTGGGAGATGTATGATGTCAGGATCACTCGTCTACCGCAATCTGCGGCGAACGCGCGAACTGCGTCCAACCGCGATCAAGAAGTCCACGCGCATTCGCGGGGCGGGCCTGCTTCGACAGTGGTCCCGATCCAATCGTCTGCCCGCCTGGCCTCGCGGGCTTCAACGCTGACGTCGAGAAAATTCAGCCCTGCCTTCGGGAGTGGGAGGGAGCCCGGCCTCGATGAGCCATTTCCGGATATGACCTGGGACGTACCCCTTGGATTCCAAGATATGTTGCTCGTCTCGGTCGCGTCGCGCGAAGTACTCCTCGACGGTGAAATTCTTGATCAGGAACCTCCTGAATCCCGCCGCGTTCGATCGCACGTACTTGAACCTGGCCACGAAGCGTCCCTCGTACTCGAGATACATGCCATCCCAGGTGAACTTGGATTTGTCGAATGCCGTCATGTCACTCCCGAAGCGAACTTTCGTGCGTATCTGCGCGCTTAGAGCTTGCCGCGAAAGCGCTCGGCGGCCCATTCGCACCATTGGTGTGGATCGGCAGAGGAACGAAGAAGTGGTCGACGACGCAGGGCGGAAGTCCGTCGCGAAAGGCGATCCTCTCTTCTTGCGTCTCGATGACGCCATTGCAATGGATCGATGCCCATGAAGGAAAATAGCTTGCGCCATTCCTCTAACCGACAGATCAGCCGTATGCGGAGAGATCGCCGTAAAGACCGGCTTTACGTATCCTTGCATGGCCCCGATGACGCAACGCGTCGGCAGGTAATCCCGATTGCTCGCTATTACCCGCTCAACGAGCTACTAGCTGAAATGACCCGCTACGCGGAACAGGAGTTCGGCAAAGTTCATGTGAGTTATCTGCTTCTGCCTGGTGTCAACGACACGCAACAGCATCGGGATCAGCTCAGCGCCGTAATTCGCGGGCGACCACTGTTCAAATCCTTCTGTGGCTCCGATCTATCGCGAGTTCGGCGTGAAATGGGATGAAGGCGTCGTTGCTTGGGACGGTCTGCGGCTCGACGGATGGGCTTCCAGCAAGGGCATCCCAGCGGCCATCGACCGTTTTTCGCGGACTTGACGTATTCCTTCCGCGATATCCTCGACAGTGAAGCAGACGGGTATCCGCTCACTTTTCTGCGGCCGCTTCGTCGTTCTTTGGACCGCTCCGGAACCGCGCGAACCCCTTCAACGTTGCTCCACCATTGGATTGGTAAAGGGAGCAGCCGATGGCCGCAGCGAAGAAGAGGACCGGGCGTGGACGCAAACAGGATCGGGCCCGCGTGGCCAAGGGACAGGCTTACGAAGTGCGATAAGAAGCAAAGAAGACCGGCCGCTCGGCCTCGGCGGTGAAGAAGGCGGTCAAGAAGGTCGGCAACATCTTCCCCGACTATCCGGCTCCGATCGTGCGCAATGGTGCGGATGGACGCGACCAAGAAGCGCGCCGAAAAGCTGCAGGCCAAGGGAAAGATCGTCGACTTCAAGGAATTGAGCCGGATTCCGGGACCACCAACATCCGCAACGTCGGCAGCGCGCACTGGAAGCGTTGGCTGGGTACGGAGCACCGCTGCCTGGTCCCCTTCACCTCGTTCAGCGAGTACGATACCATCGACGGCAAAAGGACGCCGGTCTGGTTCGCTCCGGACGAAAGCCGGCCGCTGCTCGCATTCGCCGGTCTGTGGACGAACTGGACCAGCGTCCAGAAGGCCAAGGAGGGCGAGGTCACAGCCGACATCTACGCGTTCCTGACGACCGAACCGAACGAGGAAGTGAAGCGCGTGCATCCGAAGGCGATGCCGGTGATCCTGACGACGACGGAGGAGTGCGAGGTCTGGATGCGGGCGCCGTGGGAGGAAGCAAAGGCGCTGCAGCGCCCGCTGCCCGACGGTGCGTTGAAGATCGTGGCGACCGGCCAGAAGGAGGATATCGCGCCGCCGTAGCGTCCTGCGCAGGTCGGTCTCCTCGACCAACGTCCGAAATCATCGACCGCAATGAGGATTTGCGCCGAGTGCGCTCGGCGGCATCGGATCCGGCTCTCGTGCGGCGACGTCGAATGCGCGTCGCGAGCTTGCAGGTGGACAGCCGGATCCGCAGCAGAAATTCGGAAGCCGCGCCTCCGCTAGGCAGCCACTGCGTCCGGCGCCTCTTCCTCTTCGCGCTTTCGGTTGATCAGATTGAGCAGGTGAACGGAGGCCCGCGCGTCGCAGAGCGCCCTATGATGATTGTCGAGCTCGATCCCGTAGATTTCACACAAGCTTCCGAGTCCGTAGGACTTGAGGCCCGGAAAGCGGCGGCGCATCCCGGTGCACGTGCACAGCTTCGGGAAGCGGAAACGCCGCTCCAGTCGCTCGAATTCGTAGGCGATGAAGCCGTAGTCGAAGTTCACGTTGTGGGCCACGAAGATTCCGTCGCCCATGAAGTTCATGAAGCTGTCGGCCAACTCGACGAACAGCGGAGCGCCGCGCACCATCTCGTTCGTGATACCGGTCAGTTGAACGATCTTGGCCGGGATGGGGCGCTGCGGATTGACCAGGCTGTGCCACTCGTCCACGACCTGGTGATTGCGGACCTTGACCGCGCCGATCTCGGTGATGCGGTCCCCGCTCGACCAAGCGCCGGTGGTCTCGATGTCCACCACTACGTAGTCCTGCTCGGGATCGAAGCGATAATCGACGCGCCCGATCTCGGCGACGATGCCGGCCGCACCAAGTTGGCGGAGACGGGTCAGCTGATTGCGGCGGATGGCGTCGCCTTCCGTCTTGATCTCCATGAACGAGACGTTGCCGCCGCGCACCACCAAGAGGTCGGGAAAACCATCCCTCATGCCGCGGAAGTCCTCGCACATCGCGCCGACGATCTTCGCGACGCCGGCGGGATCGGCACCATCGAGCAGCGCGCGAAGCGCCTCGACCTGGACGTGGTCCCAGGCGAAGATGCCGTTCGCTCGTCCCCAGCGCTGCGCAACGGTGCGCAGCAGCGACGGTAGCGCCCGTCGCGAGCCGATGGCTTCGAGCTTCTCGTCGATCGACGGCGCGAACAACCGACGGAAGCTGCGGTCCTTCAGGCACTGCGGCAGCCAGTCGAAGCCGCTGGGAAGCTGCGAGCGCTCGAAGAGCTCGTCCCAGAACAGAAGACCGAACAACGAGTGCCAGAGCCCGTTCTCGGCGTGGAAGACCTTGGCGCCCTCGCGCCGCAGGACGCCGGCGACGCCCGCTTCGGGGTTGCCGCGGTGCGTGTCGTCGACAGTGATGACGCGCCCGGCCCGCAGCAGTTCGGTGTGCAGGCCCGTGCGCCGGCCGCCGAACTTGCGCGCGTAGAAATCCGTGGCGAAGAGGTGTTCGCCATCGCTCGCGGGATCGTCGATCATCCGCTGCAGAAGCTCTTCGGCTTCGGCGCGTTCGCCTTGGCCGTAAAGCAGGCGCGCCAGACGCTCGTTGCATTCGGGCGACGAACCTGCGCGATAGAGCTGGCGGGTGAGGTCCTTTTCGCCGGCCTTCTCGAAGAATAGTCCCGTCTGATGCGCCGCCCGGCTGCGGAGCTCGGCGGCGTATTCGCCGCCGCAAGTCGGGCCGGCAAGAACGTCGATCGCGGCCCGGCGATGGACGGACTCGGACTTCGCATCCAACCGATCGAGGATCTGGCTGTAGTGGAACGATGCCAAAGCCTCGTCGCCGTCCGTGAAGCGCGCGCTGAACGCAGTTTCCTGGTTGGTCCGGAGGATCCCGAGGTAGCGCAAAGCAAAGTTCTTGAGGTCCACCTCGGTCTTGCCGAAGTAGAGATAGAGCAGAAACTCGATCGGCCTCGTGCCGTCGAGAGCGATGAATTTGTGGGCGCCGCAATGCTGCGCGGCCACGGAGTAGGGTATCCGCTCGAGATAGTAGTCGATGAATTTCGGCTTCGACCAAGACTTGCGCACGTCTCCGCGCCCGGCCGCTTGCGCGCCGGTCATCAGGACCTCCTTCGGCAAGCAGGCGATGAACGCCGCGTAGTCGGCTTCCCCGAGCGCGCGAGCGTGGCCGGCCGCCATCAGCTCCGCGGCGGCCTGATCGACGTCCTTTATCTCAGGATAGCTGAACAGCGACCGGTCGAAGATCGCGCCACGGCGGTTGACCATCCCGACCAACAGGCACTGGGCATCTTTGGAATGACCTCCGAAGCGTGCGACGAAGGCAAGATGCTCGGCGGCGAGTATCGGACCGTAGGTCTTCTGGACGAACGCCAGCATCTCAACGAAATGGTCGAGGTAATAGTAGACGGGCAATACCGGGAGCTTGGCCACGCGGACCTTCAGGCATCGGGATTCGGTTGTTCTACTTTTGTTCGAAGACATCAACGAAAGTCAATACCCCTTCTCCCACTCCCCGACGGATTGGGAGCCGGGATTTCGCACGAGGAGGCGCAGATGGATGGCGTCAAAATTCTTCGGAGGCCAACGTCTCGTTTGTCTGCTCAAGTGTGGGCACGCGTCGACCGCGCAGGTCGGAACAGGTGGACAACCGGAGCTCTCCCGATTTCGAATCCCTGTCCCGTGTTATCCGCCGGGAACGCGCCGGCGGTCATGAGGATTCGTCCCGGCAGGAGCGATCTCGATGCTGATGACGAAGGAAAGACCGCGGGCGATCCGGACGTTGAGAGGCTGGGCGATGGGCGTCCTGCAGGAAGCCGGCGCCATCAACGAATGCGAGGAGCATGGCTGGGTCAAAGACCGCGCCGATCCGCACGCGCGCGAACGGGCCTTCGTAGTGGCCACGCAGGATCCGCCAACCGGGGTCTCTGCGGACGATGCCGTTGAGGAGATTCGTGACGTCCTGGATTCGATCGGCGACACGTGTCCCGAGTGCCCGCCAGATTCGGCGCTTAGCGTCGGCCCCGCCTTCCAGCCGGACATGTGCGCCCTTGCGCCGCCCCGACATCCTCCGATAGCAACAACGGTCGAACGTAATTTGCGAGTGCGGCACCGCCTCAAGGCCGTGCTGCACGGCGACCGGGGCGGGGGAACGACGTCATCCATTACCAATTCAACAAGCCCGACCGGTTGATCAGCTCCGGACGCATTACGCAGATCAAGAAGGGGGTGTACGGGGCTTCCGTCGAGGAGGCCGTTCCGGAAGAACTCGAGGTCTTCCTGTCGGCCCGACAAGATGCGGAGATCAAGCCGCTCCCTGCGCCGTCTCCGGTCGCTATGCGCATCCTCCGCTCAATGTTCGTCCGCGAAACCGGTACGTGGCGGCTGGCCGGCGGCGAGACCGACCGTACCGAATGCAAGGCGGGCTTCCGGCTGCGACCGGAGGATCGCTTCTCGAAGGCTCTCCGCGCAATCGCAGGGCTGGCCAACAACAAGGGGGGCTACCTACTGTTCGGTGTGGCGGATGCCACCTTCGTAGCGGAGGGACTTGCGGACGACGCCTTCACGAAATCGGGCATCTCGCTCGTCA
Organism: Bradyrhizobium sp. BRP23; assembly: GCF_020194135.1. Taxonomy (NCBI): domain Bacteria; kingdom Pseudomonadati; phylum Pseudomonadota; class Alphaproteobacteria; order Hyphomicrobiales; family Nitrobacteraceae; genus Bradyrhizobium; species Bradyrhizobium sp. BRP23. The sequence continues at coordinate 47,549 of NZ_JADYVW010000021.1, forward strand.
ACAGGATCCTCGCGGGCGCCCTCGATCTCGTCCCGCACGTCACGAAGGGCCTCATCGAGCTCGGCGGAAAGCAGGTGGGCGCGCTGTACGTGGAAAAGCACGATCATGGCCCCGTCATCGCCATCAAGAACGTCGGTCAGGACGTCAAAGAGGGAGGAATCTATTTCCGGTACGTCGGAGAGACCCGCCTGATCAAACCCGGAGAGCTCAGGCAGATCATCGCCGCGCGCGAACAGCGGGCGGTCGCGGAGTTCAGCGCCCGCATGAATCGCGTCGCGGTCGGCAAGGAGGCGACGATTGATCTCGACTCCGGCGAGTTCGCCGGCACCAGCGGCAAATTTCTCATCGACAAGTCCCTGCTCCCGAGCATCCAGTTCGTCCGCGAAGGCGAATTCAACGAAATGAAAGGCGCGCCGGCGTTGAGACTGATCGGCGACGTCGAGCCGATTTCGGAAGTCGAACGGGAGAGAACGAGAATCATCCGCGAAAACGTGACGCCCGACGCGGTGGTCCGCAATTTCCTGCGGAACGAGAAGGTCGCAGAGCCGATGCAGTATATCCTCTTCAAAGCCCACGCCCAGCGCAAGTGGTTTCCGGTGTGGTTCTACATCGACCAGACGCAGTCGACGGCCGAGCAGATCGCCGAGGATCTGCGAAAGCAGGTCGCGACCTACCCGTCGTCGCGGGACGCGCTCGTCGACAGGCTCGCGGGCAAGGACGCGGCTTTCCGACAATCCAGCGGGAAGGCCGAAGCCCTGCGTACCAAACTGGTCCGAGGCGAGATCACCGCGCCGACCGACGTCGACGAGGACGTCGTCTTTGCCGGAGCGGTCCAAGCTCTGCCCGCTACGACGAACACGAAGGATCTGGAGGAGATCCGGAAGATCCTGATCGACTGCCTGGACCGGGCTCAGGAATCGGACCCGCGGAGCAGCAATCGTCGGGGAGCCATCTACCGGGCCGCATGCCGGGTCGATGAGTTGCTCTACATGAAGGAGCAGACCTAGGCCGATTTCCGCCGTGCCCCCGCCGGCGCGCGCTTCGCGACTGCCTCCTTGGCCGGTTTCTTGCCGGGGATCGGCATCAGCATCTCCTTCTGACCCGCGGCGGCCTTCTTCGACTTCTTGGCTGGCTTCTGCGGAGCCTTGCCCTGGGCCGCAGCGCCGCCGACGCGCCGCCGCAGCGCCTCCATTAGGTCCACGACGTTCTCGCCCTTCGGCCGGTCCTCGGAACGATCGGTTTGCCAGCCCGCTTCTGGTTGATGAGTTCGACCAGCGCCGTTTCGTACTGGTCTTCGAACTTGTCCGGCTCGAAGCTGCCCGACTTCTGTTCGACGATGTGCCGGGCGAGATCGAGCATGTCCTTGGTGATCATTGAGGCTTCCATTCGACCATCTGGTCGTTGAGCCCGTCGTGCATGCGACACGGCATTTCGGGATCGAAGGTGTCCATCGGGTTCATGCGGTATGTCCGGGATCGACATCCTTCGGCGTCTTCTTCTCCCGCTGAGGCGCCATCCTCGCGGGGCTTTCTATTCCGGGGACACCGCGCGGGCCCAGCTCTTCGCGCTGGATATCGTCTTCCGAACGCTCGGGCTCCACGCCATTCATCGGCTTGTCGGGCATCATTCCATCCTGGCCTTGTACTTCAGGTCGCGGATTCGTGTTTCAGCCTCCTCCTTCGAGGTCACGATCTCCGATTCATCAGGTGCTCTCGCTATCGCGCTGAGCCTCTTCAGCTCGGCGAGCTGTTCCGCGGTGGGCTTTTCCATTTTCGATTCCTCGACGGCCTGCATTCGTCATCGGGCACGCCCAGCAGCCGATCGATGGTTTGCTCGCAATCTCCGGGGGCCAGGCTCGATATGGCGAGCCAGGACGCCTGAGCCTCCGCCACCGCCCTCGGCACCCGCTCCTCCGGATCCATGACCGGTACTCCACGTACTCGGAGGCAAACGCAGCTATGAACGGTGCGTTCCTTTGCTCAGACCCTTGAACGAGCTGGCGCGAAGCAGGCCTTCGGAGGTGATGTCCCGATATTCGATGTCGGCGTAGAACTTGGGTTCGACCCAGGTGGCCTTTGGCTTTCTGATGGTCTTCGTCAGCTTCTGCTTCGGGCTTACCACGGTATCGAGCGCCTTCCGGATCTGCGCTGACGTGGTCCGGCTCCATCCCGTGCCGACCTTGCCCATGTAGACCAAGTCCTTGCCTTCCTTCTTGCCCAAATAGAGGGCGGCCACGCCGGAGGGGTCCTTGATGAAGCCGACCACAGGGAATTTGCCCTTCTGAACGACCTTGATCTTCTGCCAGGCCTCCACCCGCTCCGACCGATAGGGCGCGTCCACGCGCTTGGAAACGATGCCTTCGTAATTCAACTTGCCGGCGGCCGAGAAGAGCGCCTGCCCATCTCCTTCGTGATGCTCGCTGTAAAGGATGGGCTCATTGAGCTTATGCTCCTCCATCAACTGCTTGAGCAGCCTCTTCCGCTCGATCTGCGGCTCCTTGCGCAGATCTCTGCCGTCCTGCCACAGCAGATCGAAGGCGAAGTAGATCAGCCGGTCCTGGTCGCCTCTGCCTAGATCTGCCTGCAGCTCGGAGAAGTTCGTGCGCTCGTCGTGAATGACCACGACCTCGCCGTCTACGATCGCCTGTCCTTCGATGTCGAAGGCGCCGGCTATCCTCGAAAACTTGCTGATCCAGTTGTGGCCGTTGCGCGTGTAGGCACGGCGATCCTCCCCGTCGATGCGGAGCTGAATACGGTAGCCATCGTATTTGATTTCGTGAATCCACCTAGAGCCCGAAGGTGCCTTCAGCTTTAGGGCCGCAAGCTGGAGAAAGATGAACCCCGGCATCCGAGAGGCTTGCGGCTCTCTGGCCGGCTTCTTGGTACGCTTCGCCACGCTACACAACTCATAAAAAACCCACCGCCGGGTTTGGGCCGACGGCGGGCGGTCTACCTACCTTACTCAACGAGTCCTCCAACTTCGGAGGCTGTGACGTGTTCCGAAGCGCACCAAGGCCATCGCGTTGCCCCGAGAACCGGTCCAAACGCCGCGCACAGGTTCCTATTTGAGCCCGCGGACCTCCCCCCACCGAGTTCGACCGAACCATAGGCTCGAGCCGGCGTTTACCGACATCATGTCAGACGCATTCGACTACTTCCGGGCCTATGCCGTACGAGCTCTCTGCAGGGCCCGGTCTATGCCGCAGGGCAAGATGAAGCATCTGCAGCTCGTGGCCGGGCGAATATACAATCTCCTCAAGAAAGAGGCCGCTTACGGCCCGAACACGCAGCATCTGGAGGACTTCCGCGCAGCGCAGAAACTCGAGAGATCCCTCGATTGTCCGCCGGGCGATGGCCCGGCCGCTCAAAGTCATTTTGCTAAATCGAGATCGTCGAGCGCGGGTCGGGAGGCTCGTTGAGTGGCTTCTCTCGACAGTCCCACGGTAGCGAGCCTCCTGCGAGAATACGCGCAGCGCGGCGGCAATCCCTACCGGGCAAAAGCCTATTCACGGGCCGCGGACAGCCTGGCCGCCCTTGCGATGCCTCTTCATGTGCTCATCGCCGAAGAGCGGCTCACGGAGATCCCCGGCGTCGGCGATGCGATCGCCGACATCATCACCAAGCTGCACAAGACCTCCTTGACGCCACGGGCGACGATCCGCAGCGTGCCGTCCGGCAGTGGCCGCTGCCGTCCAGCGGGCTCAACCCGCTGGCGATCGGAAAGAGCACCGGGGGCCTTTCGAATTTGCCGGTGCGTGTCACGATGACGAGCTGACGTTGAAATCGAGCGAGGCTGTTGTCGCCGCCGAGTCCGTTGTCCTCGCCTTCGATCAGCGCCTTGTACATGCTCTTCATTGTCTTTCGAGCATCGATTGAAAGCTTGTCGAAACTGCAGTCTCGGGTCTCCCGCGTCCAGGTCACGTCCTTCCACCAGGAGATCGGATGCGTAAGCAGCAGCTCCCAACGGTGGCCGGTCATCGGGTCGGGCGGAGGCCAACCCATCCCCGGTTGGTTTGCGAGCTTCAGGAGCCATTGTCGACGACGTCGTCGGGCCAATTCGGGAAGTCCGACTTAATGTCCGGGAGCGAAACCATTCACGGCGCACCTTGTCTAAGGGCCGCGCGGCGGCCAAAGCGATTAGAAATCGTGACGGATGGCAGGCTCTCGCGGCTTCGCTGTCGATCCTGAGGTTGAACAATTCGGGATTCGTTTGCGGTCGAGAACGGTTTGCCGTGCTCGGCAGCGCTCGCTTCGGCGAGCGCTTCAATCCGATCTTTCAGAACTTAAGCGAAGCAACTAGAATTCACGTGCGGTGCAAGGGAGGGGTGTTCGCCGAGGCCGGAAACGCTCTTGAGCCTCCGCTGCCGCCGTACGGACGTCTTCAGCCGAAGCCAATCCAAGTGCTTCCGATTGTCCGCCGGTCGCGAGATTGTAAGCAACCGCAGTACGGCCACCTGCATTGAAAATCGCTCTAAACAGGGCTTGATCGAGGTTCGTATGCAGCGCATAAATTCGTGCAACGACGACCGAATTTGCCGCCCGTTGTGCAAAAATTATATTCGATGGATTGGGAACGCGTTCGCATGTTCTTGGAGGTCGCGCGAGCAGGGCAAATCCTGAAGGCATCGAAGACTCTTAGGTTAGATCATTCCACGGTAGCTCGACAACTTACCGCTCTTGAGCGAAGTTTGAACACTAAGCTGCTTGAACGACATACGTCTGGATGCACTCTAACTGCGGCAGGCGAGTCGTTGATGGTCGCGGCGGAGCGCGCGGAGAGCGAATTTATCAGAATGAGTTCGAGCATCAGCGGCGCGAATCAGGCTATCACAGGTACAGTGCGCGTCGGTGCACCTGACGGCCTTGGCAACTATTTCCTTGCAGAGCGCCTCGGTATGCTTGCTGCGAAACATTCAAGGCTCGTCATCCAACTGGTTCCGCTGCCACGAACATTCTCGCTATCGCGGCGAGAGGCCGACATAGCGATCACGTTGGATCGCCCCAAACAGGGCCGACTGATCCTGGCGAAGCTAACCGATTACACACTAAGTGTGTATGCGGCGGAGAAGTACCTTGCGCGAGAGGGCCCGATCACAAACCAGCACGAACTGGACGGCCGATTGTTCGTAACGCATGTTGAGGACATGGCCTACAGCCCCGCCTTAGACTATGCTTCTGTACTCGGTCGCCTTAAGTCACGTAAATACGAATGCGGCAGCGTGGTCGCGCAAATGGAGGCAATTCGCGCCGGGTATGGAGTCGGAATCCTTCACGACTATGCAGCGCAACGGTATCCGGAGTTGAAGCGCGTGCTGCCGGCAGTTCGATTCGTGCGCAATTATTGGATCACCTCTCACCCTGATACGCATGAGACACGCCGAGTTCAAGAGGTGCATCGATTTATCTCTAGATCCGTGAAGGCCGAGAGGGCCTCATTCGTATCGGAGTAAGATGGACAGACGCACAGACGGATGCATCGAATAGGCTAGACTTCATATTGCAGTCGAGAAGGGAGCGCAAACGTCGCTGACGAGTGCCTAGCGAGAAAGCCTGTCCAGCGCATGCGGAAAATGGTGCCAGGAATTCCGGTGCATCGGCTCCTGAAGATGGGCCCAGATCATAAGTACATCGTCATGAGCAAGGCTCTCGCACGACAATCTAGCCTATAACCGAGCTGGTCCAACAGGCGCGCTTGGAGAGAGACGTCTCAATTATTTCTTTTTGAAGAGTCGGATTGTCACCGCTGAGGACAAACACCAGCACAGTCTCAGGGTACGCGGCCAACGGATTGGCGGGGCTTAGCTGAACGTCACCGGCCGCGACTTGAACAAGGTACCTGTTGTTTGCTTCCTCGGACGTGACTATGACACCCTTGATTCGCTCTGTTATTTTTGCCAGCTGGCTCAAAGATTCGCGCATTCCCAACTGGTCGACCAAATCCTTCGTGCGCAGAACCATGGTGCTGAACGCGGTTCCGGAGAGCTCAGCGTCGCTCGCGGCAGGAAGAACTTTTGAGGGAAGGCGCGTCAGAATCGGTATGCCATCCCGCAAGTAGATTGCACTCGCATCGACTTGACTATGACGGGTGCGTACAACGACTGCCTCTTGGTTGAGTTCGCGTAAGATCGCTTCGACCTTGGACACCCGACTTGCGTGTACAAGATCTATTTTGTTAAGGATCAGCCGGTCGGCCGCTTCGATTTGCCGCTGGACCAGTTTGCCAACGAACCTGTCGTTCAAACGATCGACGAAACTTGAAGCGTCGATCACTGTAATCATGGCGCTGAGGCTCAACTCTCGCAGGCCTCGGCTGTAATATGAAATGCGGCGAGGGTCGCCAACTCCGCTGGCTTCGACCAGAATGCGCTTTAGTCGCGGACGAAATGCAGTCATCCAATCGAAGGCTTCTCCGAGTCGATCGGTGACGGAGCAGCAGACGCAACCATCTTGAATGCCGAGCGTCAGCCCAGCCTCGCTAATCACGTGTTGAGCATCGATGTTGATAGGCGCGAGGTCGTTTACGATAACGCCTGTCTCTTTGGAGCCCCACGCTTGTAAGAGGTGATTGACAAGGCTTGATTTGCCGGAGCCGAGATACCCGCCAATTATGATGACGTCCACACTCATTGACGCGCTCTAAAAGCTGTTCGGAAAGTACTTTCCTTCAAAAACGGTGCCGAGAACCTTGATTTCGCGGATGCGCTCCGGCGGCACTTCGAACGGATCACTATCCAGCACAGCGAAGTCCGCTTTTTTGCCCGAGCGGATACTACCGACTTCGCTATCCATTCCGAGTATATAGGCGGCGTCGATAGTGATGGCTTTCATCGCCTGCTCGACTGAAATGCGCTCGAGTTCTCCCATGACCTTACCCGTTTCAGACAGGCGGTTTACTGCAACCCAGGCGTTCACCAGTGGTGCTGCGGGCGCCATGCTGAAGTCTGAGTGCAAGGAGAAGCGAATATTGTTACGCGTCAAAGTGCCTAGCCGGGACATCTGCGATGCCCTCTCATAACCGAGTATGCGCTTATAAAAGCGGTCGCTGAGCTCATGAACGTAGTAGACGTTGACCGAAGCATTGGCGCCCAGCTCGGCCGCACGCTGAATTTGTTCCGGTGTGCTAACTCCCAGATGCTCGATGACGAGCTTGCGTCCAAATCGCGGCCGGCGAGCTTGGAGATGCTCGAGCGTGTCGAGGACGAGTTCTAGACCCAAGTCGGCGGAGGTATGAATATGAATGACGTTTCCGGCATCCCAATAGGCTTCGGCAGCCTGGCGTAGGATCTCGGGCGATGTGATCCAGTGGCCATCCTGGCCCTCGATCCGACCCGGCCAGTTAAGTTGCATCAGGTTGGAGAAGAATCCACCGTCAGCAAACAACTTGACCGATTTGCCGAAGTGTGCGCGCTCGGTTTTCGTTGCGCGCAGAGCTTCGAGATGAGCCATACGCGCAGGGATGTCGACGGAGTCCGCTCCGAAGGGAACTCCAACGGGAGTCATTTGCACTCTGAACGGCGTGTTTTCATCGAAGGCTTCCTGGCAAAGCTGCCATTCCAGCTCTTCGCCGCCGATTTTGCCAAAGGCCATGTCACCGATCGTGGTGTTGCCGCCCGCACGTATGACGTCTTTGAAGGAACGATATCCAGCCTTGATACGTTCGGGTTCGAGGAGATAGCTCCGTAAACGCGCCAGCACCATGGCCATGCCGCTCTCGTAGAACAGCTGTCGTTCGGCATCGACTTGGGGATGCCTTTCGGCATCCTCCCGCGTTATTCCGGCCCATGCCATCGCGGCGTCGTTGAGGTAAAGCGAGTGAAAGCCGCGGTGCCACACGACAATCGGCCGTCTATTGGAGATGCGTGACAGAAGTCCTCCGCTTACCGGGCCGTGCCACAACTCGTGATAGCCCCAACTTACGAGCGGTTCGCCCTCGGAGAGCTGGCTTTCGATCTCGGTCAGACGGTTGAGAAATTCGTTTTGTCCACGAACGGAGACGAGCGATCTCCCAGGCAATTTCCAATCCACGCCAGTGATCCAGTGCATGGGAAGGAGTATAGAAGCCAGAGCAGGATGCACATGTGGGTCTATGAAGCCGGGCATCAGGACGGCATCTCGAAACCTGTCGTCGATCTCAGGTGTTTGGCCTGGGAACCACGGCCGGATTGACTCTTCCGTACCAACTTCGAGGATGCGAGACCCTCGAACGACCACGGTGTCGGCGACCGGCAATGACGGGTTCATCGTCCGGATGGTCTTCGCCCTGTAGATGGTCGTCTTTTCCACCTTGGAATCCTTCCGAAGATCTGTTGGGAATGGCCAAGCCCGTGCCATGACAACGCCGAGTTAGAGCCGGTTCACTATGCGCGGTCACAAATGCGATCGCCAGCCAACGGCTGCTCAAGGTTCATTCTGCTCGTGATGGTAACGTGCACCCGGCACCACCATTCACGACGCATCGTTGCCGCTACTGCTTCGGTTAGCTGCTCGCTGTGAAGAAGGGTTGATGGCCGGCAGCTAGGAATGGTCGTCTGTGCTATGCAGCCTGTCGCCCACTCGGCGCTTCTTCGGCCGAGCACTCCCAAATTCTTTCTCCCTCGACGTACGTGCCGAGGACCTTGAGATCAAGCACGTGCTCTGGATCGACGGCGCGCGGGTTCTTGTCGAGGACTACAAAATCCGCATATTTGCCAACCTCAATGCTTCCGATCTCGTTGTGCTTTCTAAGATGGAAGGCCGCGTCAATTGTTATGGACCGCAAGGCCGAATCCATATCCATGATCTGATCTGGGCCAATAACGTTTCCTGCGCGGCTTCGGCGAGTGGTGGCAAGATGTAGACAAAGGAGCGCGTGCGGCCAGGTCATCGGTGGGTCGCAGTGGAGCGAACTCCGCATCCCCTTTCGGACGGCGCTCCCCGCTGGCACAAACTTTGCGGCCGCTTCCGGTCCAAGGAGCGCGTCGCGGAGTGCTTCGCCCCAGTAATAAAGGTAAGGTAAGAAGAAGCTACACACCACTCCGAGCGTGTTGCAGCGGTCAATTTGGTCTTCGCGCAACGTTCCGCAATGCTCGAGCCGGAACGGTCGCTTTGCTTCGGGAAACTCATTGAGTGCCGCCTCATATGCATCCAGAACCGCGTCGATAGTCCGATCGCCATGCGTATGAACGGACATTTGATGCCCGCGGGCGGCGTAAGCTCGTATGATACGGTTCAACTCTTCGGGCTTGTAGTTCATGTGACCGACGCTGTCGCGCGGTAGACCCATGCTCGTAAGGGTGATTTCGTTATTGAGGTATGGCTTTGTCAGCCACACGTTGCCCATAAGGACGGACCCATCACCCCACACCTTGATGCCGGCCATTGCAAACCGATCGTTTCCTCCCTCAAAGGAAATTGTCTCGATTCCTTCGGGAACTGCTCTCTGATAGCAAAAGACCCGAATGGGCATTTGCTCTCTTTCCAAAGTCTTCTTGTAGAAGAGGCTGGTCATGGGCGTCACGCCCATTTCGGAGCTGGTCGTATATCCAGACTTTGAGAACTTCCACAGCCAATCCCGTAAGGAGTCGACGCCCCGCTGCTCGCCGCAGAGAGCATAGAAACTCTCGATGACGTATTCGCGCGAGCGCTCCTCAAATTTCCAAGGTTCACCATTCTCATCGCAACGAACATTCCCGCCAGGAACAACGGGGGTTTCGCGTGTGATTTTAAGTGCCTTAAGGGCCGCCGAATTGAGGTAAATTCCGTGCATGTTTGACACCTGCACCGCGATCGGAATGTTCGGTGAGAGTTCGTCCAGGTCGGCCTTGCTAGGCTCTTTGGCGCCGACGTGGAGCTGGGGGTCAAGCCCCAGGAACCAGAGGAACTCACCATCTTTTGCTTTGCTAACTCTTCTTCTTATCTTAGCGAGAGCCGCCTCGTACGTGGGCGTGTGCACCGATCGAATATCGACCACGGGGTCGCCCCAACACAAAGCGCTAAGCAGGGGATGACCGTGTGCTTCGACGAAGCCGGGTAACATCGTGCGCCCATCGATATCGACTAGAGTTGTTTGCGAGCCACGGTGACGGCTTACGGCCTCCCAAGATCCAACGGCGAGTATTTTTCCCTTGGATATTGCCACGGCTTCAACCTGCATCTGGTCGCGATCCATCGTGACTATCGGACCGCCGTGAAAAATTGTGTCTGCGCCCATCTGTGCTCCTCCTGCCGGCTTTCCGGCGTCAAGCGCCGTTGGTCTGCCCTTCAAACATTTCCGTGAGTGTGTCGGTTGGTAGTTCGCCGCGCACGCCTATGAACACCAGCTCGCTTCTGCGATCGCCTGAAAAGGAAGGGCGGAGATCGATCGTCGAGCGCTTGCCGATTAGCTGGAAAATGCCGCTCTGATCGGCCAAATCCGAGAACCGAACGATACCTTTCGCGCGCAAGATTGACGCAGGAAGAGCCTTTACGATGTCAGCGAAGTTGGCTTGATTCCCGACATTGCCTGACCAGGACCAACTCTCAAACGTGCCGGAATGATTACGAATCCTTGAGGTGCCGGTGCAGGCGGTACAGCCTTCGTGACGGCAAGGGCTTTCAGCGCGGTCGCATCGAAAGGATGCCTTCCGATTAAGCCGGAGGGCCTCTGCGTCGCCGTCACCGAGCAGCATAAATGCCGGAAGGATGGCATTCTGCGTCTTTATGATTCTCATCGTCGGCAACGCACCGCGGAGTATCGTGATCACTTTGTCGGCGAACCGCGGCGCTATCAAATCGGTCTTGTTGAGTAATACATAATCCGCGACCGCAGCCTGATCGATAGCAAGCTCAGTATGTTCGAAGCTTAGGCTCGGGAAGTTTTCGGCATCAACAACGCAAATGGTGCGATCAATCCTCAGCCGGCGAGAAACCGCGGGTTGCATAAATGCATCCGCAATGGCCATCGGGTTCGATACGCCACTTGTCTCGAGCAAAACTCCGTCGAACCTCTGCTCCGAAGACGCGATAGACAGAATTGAGCTCAAGAGGTCATCTTTGATGCTGCAGCACACACATCCATTGGTAAGAGAAATGATGGTGTCGTCCTGCGATGCGATAAGCTTCACATCGATGCTGAGCGCGGCAAAATCATTGACGAGGACAGCCAGCTTCAGCCGAGTGTGCTGTAGGATGTTGTTCAGAAGCGTCGTCTTTCCGGCACCCAGAAAGCCGGACACAATCGTAACCGGTAATCGTTGCTCCCGGGCGAAATGCAGCATCGTCGGCGAATCCTCGGTGATTACAGCAACGGTCAGGCGCGTCCGTCGCCTGCCACACCGCCCCAGGTACGAAGTGCGTTTTCGAGCCTTTGAAAATCGAAACGACGAAGCAGTTATTCCGATAAATCAACGGAAAAATTCTGTCAACATGAAATTTTACGCAAGAATTTCACGTGTGTGCTTGGCTGTTTCGGTCCGCACGGGACTTGCGTTTGCGAGACGTGGGAATGGCGTTCGGGTGTACTTCGCCAGCAGCGCAGCCGGCTGAGGACCTATCAATGCACGCAGGCGGAATGCGCCCAGACAAATTGGCAGGCATCCTTTTTAGGACGGAGTGTCCATTTCGTTTCGTGGCGCCGATCATTGCCAATGGCGAGGACTGTCGTCGGTTATAGAAAAGGTTCTCGCGGAGGCAGGTTTGCCGCCCCGGCGAGGGAGATGCTTCGCTAACAGGCACCGCTTCATTAGGGCAGATCGCCAGCCCGTTTAAGCGGGTCCATTTCTCTTACGAAGCAGCGCGACCTGGTGTAGCTTCTATCGTATGCCCCGGTCGCTCCGGAGCGAATGCAGCGGTCGCGATCATCAATTCAAGGAAGCTGCGCGACTAGGTGACGACGACCCGACCCTACGCCGTTTTCTTGCCCGGTTGTTTGCAACGGCGGCAGAGGCGGCAACGATTGGTCTCTATGCTCCTTCGAGATGATATCTGTATGGGGTCATCTGATTGCAGCTCGAGCCATTCTCGGATCTCCGCTTATCGACAGCGTGTCTAATAGTGCGGCGGGGTAATGACCCAAACCACTTTAGCTGGCACCGTTCCGGGATTTGCGCAGCGATGTTGCAAGGTGCTGCTAAAGGAGAAGCTGTCTCCTTCTTCAAGCTGAAACAGCTTGCCGTCGACCCACAGGTTCAGTTGCCCAGCAATCACAATCCCCGCCTCGTTGCCGTCGTGGCTGTATTCTTCGCTGTCGGCCCCCGGTTCAATCGTACTCAAGAGCAGCTCTAGAGGGCCAGCGAGGTTAGGCGAGAGAAGCTCCTCGGCGATCCCGAGGCCGGTGAATGTCAATCGGCGGCGGTGCGCTTTACGAACGACGATGTCTCGTTCGCCCGGCGCCGCCTGCATGTTCCCGTTGAAGAACCAATTCATATGTACGCCAAGAGCGTCGCTCAGCTTCTTCAGAACACCGATGGGCAGCTTCGATTGATTTCGTTCGACTTGGCTCAAATAGCCGACCGAAATGCCGGCGGCCTGAGCAAGCTGGGTCAGCGTCAGCTTCTTGATCTTCCGAAGTTCGCGGATCTGGCTACCGACGGCAGCCTCCAAATCCATTCCGCTTTTTGTTTCAGAGGCCGCCCATTCCTCAGCTGTGCGTATCGGTCTAATCGCCATGGGCTCTCTCGTCCTTCAATGCGGGCGGCGTGCCGCGACCAGCCGCCTGTAGCCACAAGCCACCATTCAAACCGCCAGATTGGGCTCAATCCATTTGGAGCGCCTGCAACATGAGCTCCCGACTACCCGATTCCTTATAGAAGCCACAACATCGAAAAAAAACTCCAGATGTGAAAAATCTATTCACCTCTGTGAAAAAATATGCAATATTTTCACGAAAGATCGTTAGGAGCTTTAGGTGTGACGGATCTCCCGAAGTCGGCCCAAGTCGTCATTGTTGGCGGCGGTATCATGGGCTGCAGTCTTGCCTACCATCTTACTCTTCGTGGGTGGACGGATGTCGTTTTACTCGAACGTAAGCAGCTTACGTCGGGAACGACGTGGCACGCCGCCGGGCTGGTAGGCCAACTCGGAGCAACCCACAACCTGACGCGGTTGGCCCAATACACGACCGAACTCTATGATCAGCTCGAGAGAGAAACAGGTCAAAACACCGGCTACCGTCAGATCGGATCGTTGGCGATTGCAAGTCATCAGGAGCGATTTGAGGAGTTGAAGCGCGGGGCCTCAATGGCTCGTTGTTTTGGGCTGGAAGTAAATATCTTGACTGCTAAGGAGGCGGCCGATCTTTGGCCGTTGATGGTGACCGAAGATGTTGTGGGTGCGGTCCATCTTCCGAAGGATGGTCAGACCAATCCAGTGGACACGACGCATGCGCTCGCAAAGGGTGCCAAGAGTCGTGGGGCGAAGATATTTGAGGGCACGGCTGTAACCGAGATCATGACCGAACGCGGTCGTGCTGTCGGTGTTCGCACCAAGGACAGCGAAATCGCTGCCGAATTTGTGGTCAATTGTGCGGGCATGTGGGCGCGGGACCTCGGTGCAGCCGCGGGGGCGATCGTCCCACTTCACGCAGCCGAACACTTCTATATCGTCACTGAGCCGGTGCCTGACATAAAAAAGCACCTTCCCGTGCTGCGGGACGCGGACGCCTGCACGTATTTCAAGGAAGATGCCGGCAAGCTGCTGGTCGGCTGGTTCGAACCGGTTGCAAAGCCCTGGGGGATGGAAGGCATTCCCGAGAGTTTCGAGTTCGATACGTTGCCGGATGATTTCGATCACATCGAGCCGCTGCTTGAGGGAGCGATCCGTCGCGTTCCCATACTGGCAAAGACGGGAATCCAGTTGTTCTTCAACGGACCGGAGAGTTTCACCCCGGACGATCGCTATATGCTGGGCGAGACGCCAGAGGTGCGAAATCTCTTTGTGGCGGCAGGCTTCAATTCCATCGGTATTCGTTCGGCCGGCGGAGCAGGCAGAGTTCTCGCCGACTGGATTGTCGATGGTCATCCGCCGATGGACCTGTGGGACGTCGACATACGGCGCGTCATGCCTTTTCAATCCAATCGTCTTTATCTACGGGATCGAACGGTCGAGTCGCTTGGCTTGCTGTACGCGATGCACTGGCCGTTCCGGCAGGCGGAGAGGGCGAGAGGAGTCCGGCGTTCGTCGCTACATGACCGCTTGCTCTCGCGGGGGGCTTGCTTCGGTGAGGTCGCGGGCTTCGAACGGCCCAATTGGTATGCGCCAAAGGGGCGCGAGCCCAAATATGAATATAGCTTCGGGCGGCAAAACTGGTTCGACTATTCCGCGGCGGAGCATCGCGCGGTTCGCGAGAACGTCGGACTGTTCGACCAATCCTCTTTCGCCAAATTCGTTTTCGACGGCGATGATGCCGAGCACATTCTCAATCAAATTTGCGCAAACAACGTCTCAGTTCCGATCGGCCGCATCGTCTATACTCAGTGGCTGAACGAGCGGGGGGGCATTGAAGCAGATGTGACGATCACCCGTGAAGGCGAAAAGCGCTTCCTCATCGTTACTGCGGTCGCCACCCAAGTCAGGGATTTCGCCTGGTTGAAGCGCAATATTCCAGAAGGTGCCCGGGCGCTGGCCGTCGACGTCAGTTCGGCCTACGCCGTCCTGGGCGTTATGGGTCCGAAGTCTAGAAGTTTGCTGAGCAAGCTGACGGATGCCGATCTGTCGAACGGAGCGTTTCCATTTGCCAGCTCGAAGATCATCGATCTTGGTTATGCCAAGGTGAGGGCGAGCCGTATCACCTATGTCGGCGAACTGGGATGGGAATTGTATGTGCCGACTGAGTTCGTCCAGGGTGTATTCGACGTTCTTGTCGAAGAGGGGGCTTCATTCGACATGCGTCTCGCCGGCTACCATGCGATGAACTCGTTGCGGATGGAGAAAGGATATCGGCACTGGGGCCACGACATCACCGACGAAGTTACCCCGCTGGAGGCCGGGCTCGGCTTTGCAGTTGCTTGGTCGAAGCCGCAAGGATTCATTGGGCGCGATGCGTTGCTGCGTCAAAAGGAGGTGGGCCTCAAACGCAAGATGATCCACATGGCAGTCGAGGATCCCGCACTAATGCTCTACCACAATGAACCGATTTGGCATGACGGTCGGCTCGTTGGGCGCATCACGTCCGGCATGTACGGTCACAGCATTGGAGCTTCTCTTGGTCTGGGATACGTCGAGAATCCCGACGGCGGAGGAGTTGATGCGGCCTTCTTGCAGAGCGGAAGATTGGAGATTGAGGTTTCCGGCGTGCGTGTGCCCGCACGTGCGTCGTTGCGCGCGTTCTATGATCCGGCGAACAATCGGGTGAAGGACGTCGAAGGTGCCGTTACCGTGTCCGCGGCGGCTTCCTGATCGGTGCGTGTCATGTCTGAAATCAACACGGCACCCATCAAAATCCCCGATGCAGGGAGTTCGTCTGTCTTCCTCTCGTCAAAAGAACGAGCAGATCGTCCCGATTTCGTCCTGACATTTTCCTGCCCGGACCGGACCGGCATTGTCCACGCCGTCTCCGGTTTCCTCGCGACCCATGGATGCAACATCAGAGACAGCGCTCAGTTCTCCGATCGCAGCGTCGGCAAACTTTTCATGCGCATCTCTTTCGACGCGCTCGCTGAGACCGGAACCTCACGCTTACAGTCGGAGTTTGCCGAGGTCGGAAAGTTGTTTGACATGACGTGGCAATTGCATGATTTCGGGTTGAAGCCACGGCTCATGATTATGGTCTCGCGGGCGGGGCACTGCTTGAACGATCTTCTGTTTAAGTATTCCACCCGAATGCTCGATGTCGAGATTCCGTTGATCGTTTCGAACCATAAGGATTTTTTCCGCCTTGCTGCGTCCTACGACATTCCTTTCCATCACCTGCCGATCACCGCCGATACAAAGCTGGCGCAAGAGGCAAAACTGATGGATCTGGTCGAGCGGGAACGCATCGACTTGATCGTTTTGGCTCGATACATGCAGGTCTTGTCGGATGGGGTCTGCCAGAAGATGTCTGGGCGGGTCATCAATATCCATCATTCGTTCCTGCCGAGTTTCAAGGGAGCGCGGCCGTATCATCAGGCCCAGGCAAGAGGCGTGAAGTTGATCGGTGCGACGGCGCACTACGTCACGGCGGACCTAGATGAGGGGCCTATCATCGAGCAAGACGTCCTGCGCGTTGATCACTCCCTCACGCCGGAGCAACTCTCGGCAGTCGGACGTGACGTCGAGGCCGCGGTATTGACGCGAGCCGTAAAGTTCCACGCGGAGAACCGGGTCTTGTTGAACGGCGATCGCACAGTGGTATTTGGATGAGCATTTTGATGCGGTCAAACACGAAATGAGCGCAGTGGTGATCGACGGTACTGCCGCGGCCAGGCAGCTTCACGCCGTGTTGCGTGGTGCCGTTCTAGATCTCGTGGAGCGTGGGGTGACGCCTGGCCTTGCGGTCGTGCTTGTGGGCGATGATCCCGCGAGTTCGGTTTACGTTCGCAACAAGGTGCGAAAATCGGTCGAAGCGGAATTGCGCTCGTTTCATCACAGATTACCCGCCTCAACCAGCGAAAGTGATATTCTGGCGCTGATCACACGCCTGAACGGCGCCGAAGACGTTGACGGCATTCTCGTTCAACTGCCGCTACCCTCTCACATTGACGCCCAGAAGGTGACTGCCGCCATTGATCCAGAGAAGGACGTTGACGGTTTTCATCCCACTAATGTGGGCAACCTGTCGCTCAGCGCCTCCGCTTTGATCCCCTGCACGCCACTCGGCTGTATGCTCTTGATCAAGAGCGTCCGTAAGGATCTTACAGGACTTTCTGCGGTCATCGTTGGTCGTTCAAACATAGTCGGAAAGCCGCTGGCACAACTCCTGTTACGAGAAAACTGCACGGTTACTATAGCCCACTCCAAGACCGAGGATCTGCCATCGGTCTGTCGTGGCGCAGACATCCTGGTTGTGGCGGCCGGACGGGCGAGATTCGTTCGTGGCGATTGGATCAAGCCTGGTGCAATCGTTATCGACGTTGGCATCAATCGCATAGGAGGCGATGGCAATGAGCAATTGGTTGGCGATGTGGATTTCGAGGGCGCGCGCACTGTTGCCGGCGCACTGACACCCGTCCCGGGCGGTGTGGGCCCGATGACCATTGCGTGCCTGCTCAGAAATACGATCGAGGCTGCCTGTCGCCGCCGGGGTGTTTCTTCGCCGCTTGACCATAGCGCACTAGGCGCCGGAGCCCCTCCGCCACTCCTGCGTTGATTGAACTGCGCGTAAGGCAGAAGCATTCGACCTAAGCAATGGTGATGGCGAGCCCAATTGAGCAAGATCTCTGTCAGGGAAGGATCTCGATGGATCGCATCCGATCTTCATTTAAAGCTAGGGTGACGCGGTTGCCTGAGATGCGCGTGCTGCGTTCGGCGGCTTGCCCGGCGCCGCGGCTCGAGGTCTACGACGAGCATGGCATGCAGGGCTTTAGCTAGTCTCAAGCACGTAAGGAAGACAACGCGATGAAAGTCACCGGTGATCCGCCTGAGCCGGATCGCGCGGACCCGAGCGAAGATGCATTGGCAGCTGATCTGCCGGGTTCCTACTGGTAAACTTGCTGCCCGCTGCCGGCTACACGCGCAACGGGGACGATACCGCTGTTAACATATACCGCCGCCGGCGACCGCCTGGTGCAGTTGAGAAGGGACCCGAGGATTTGACGTTAAGTCTGTCAGGGTCACGTGTCGGATGCGCGAGAGGCAAACTCGTCGGTCTTTGAGGAACATCGTGAAGCTCGCCAAACCCTTAAGGAGTAGTTGATGGCTTGGCTTGGTCATGGCCGCGGGGCAGCTTCGCGAGCCAGTCGAGCATAATTGACCTGCTGAGCCGCGACCGGTTGGCGGTTCAGCGTCTGTCGTTCTTCGGCGCGCCCACTCAGTTGCGGACTTGGCCACAGACGCCCCAAAGCAATCCCCGCATAGAGGCTAACCGGCCAACGAGAACACTCGGCGTCTTCACCCAGCGGGTCGTCATCAAAATGTCCTTGTCCCCAAAAGGGGGACTCCGAAAGATGGTTTTCGGAACGGTTGACAAGGGCCGTAGGAGATGAACTTGCCGCGATCCGAACGCTCCGCGTAGAGCATCGCAGCTGGCCGAAAGACCCCATGCGGGCGCAACATCTGTAGAAGTTTCGACTTAATCTGACGGCGAGGTTTGAACTGGCAGGGAATGGAGCTGCGGGCGAGCAGGAGCGCTCACCCAAAGGGCGCTCCCGCGCAGCCCGCAGCGTCTCACAGGAGACGTTCCCATGACCCAGGAACAGAAGGTCATTCGCGCGAAAGTCGGAATGCTGGAATCGGCCAAGCAGCTTGGCAACGTTAGCCAAGCTTGCCGGATGATGGGCTATAGCCGCGACAGCTTCTACCGGTTCAAGGAACTTTACGACAAGGGCGGCGAGCTGGCGCTGATTGAGATCAGCCGCAAGAAACCGATCCTGAAGAACCGTATCGCGCCGCAGGTCGAGGCGGCCGTCGTTGAGCTGGCGATCGACCAGCCGGCCTGGGGCCAGGTGCGGGTCAGCAATGAGCTCAGGAGCCGCGGCCTGTCGATCTCCCCGTTCGGCGTGCGGACGGTGTGGCTGCGTCACGACCTCGCCAACGTCAAGAAGCGGCTGACGGCGCTGGAGGCCAGGATGGCCCAGGACGGCCTGGTGCTGACCGAGGCCCAGCTCGTTGCGTTGGAAAAGGCCAAGTCCGAGAAGGAGGCGCACGGCGAGTTCGAGAGCGAGTGCCCCGGCTATTGTAGTGCGCAGGCACCTTCTATGTCGGCAACATGAAGGGGGTCGGGCGGATCGATCAGCAGACCTTCATTGACACCTACAGCAAGGTGGCGTTAGCCAAGCTGTATGATCGCAAGACGCCGATCACGGCGGCCGAGCTGTTGAATGACCGCGTGGTACCGTTCTTCGATGCGCGGGGCATCGCGCTGAACCGGATCCTGACCGACCGCGGCACCGAGTATTACGGCAATCCGGAGCATCACGAATACGAGCTCTACCCCGCCGTCGAGGACATCGATCACACCCGCACCAAGACGAAAAGCCCACAGACCAACGGCATTGTCGAGCGCTTCCACCGCACCGTGCTCGAGGAGTTCTATCGCGTCGCGTTCCGCAAGAAGATCTATCCGAGCATTACTGCGTTGCAGAGCGATCTCGATGAGTGGATCACCGCCTATAATGAGTTACGCCCGCATCAGGGGCGCTGGTGCTACGGCAAGACGCCGAATGCAAACCTTGCTTGACGCAAGTGCTCTGTCGAGAGCGAAATTGTTGCCGGTCGGACATGAAATCTTTGTCGGACACCTGCCGCGACAAAGCACCCACTGTCAGATCAAGTCCCTTCTTTTACACAACATCGGTTCTTGCAAGGCTGACTTTTGCCGCCGCTTTTCTATCCCTCAAATTCTTCTTCCTGACTGCTCCCAATAAGGATCCCGCAGCTGCCTCTTGAAGATCTTGCCTGAGTCTTCGCGCGGCAGGCGGGTCCGGATCTCGATCTCCCTGGGAACCTTGTAGTCGGCCAAGACCGTCTTCAGCTTCTCGCGTATGTCCAGGACATTAAGCATAGTCCCGGGTTGCGGTTCGACCACTGCCATGAGTGCCTCGCCAAATTCCGCATCGGGAATGCCAAACACTGCGCAGTCATGCACGCCCTGCACCATGTGTAGAGCTGCTTCGATCTCGGCGGGGTAAATGTTGACCCCACCGGAAATCACTACATTGTGCAGCCGGTCACATAGGAACAGATAGCCATGCGCGTCGACAAAGCCGAGATCGCCGGAGGCGATAAAGCCTTCCTGATCCATCTCGACCAGCTTCTCGGGTCTGTTGTGATATGTGAATCGCGGGAAAGACGTGTTGCAGGAATAAATCTCTCCAACCTCCCCAGCTGGCAGTACTTGTCCGTGCACACCGACTACGCGCAGCTCGACATGGCGCAAAGGAGTGCCGACCGTTCCAGGCTTTTGCAGCCAATCCAGCGAGGTCGCAAACGTCACAGCCCCTGCTTCTGTCGAGCCGTAGAACTCATGTATGATGGGCCCCCACCATTCAATCATCCCACGCTTCACCTCCGACGGGCAGGGCGCCGCCCCATGGACGACGTGGCGCAGCGACGAAAGGTCATATTTCATTCGTACACTTTCAGGCAGCTGCATAAGGCGTACAAACATGGTTGGCACCATGAGAATAGTGTCAATCTTCTCTGCTTCTATCAGGCGTAACAACTCCTCAGGTTCGAAACGAGGCATCAGCACCAGCGCGCCGCCCCGGCGGCTGAACCAGATTCCAAAGAAGTTCGGTGCGGAGTGGTAAAGCGGTCCTGGGACGAGCGCGCGAGCGCCCGGCCCATAAAGGATCGCGCGTATATCCTCCAATCCCGCGGCCTGCTCGCCGGTTGGTGGGACGCGACGTACCCCTTTGGGATGCCCCGTGGTGCCCGACGTATAGATCATTGTCGTCGGCTGGGCTGCAGGCAAAGCCGCGCACGACGGCTGATCCGCAATCCACCTTTCGAAATCGCGTGCGAACCCCGGCATCGCGAGAAGCGCGGGATGGATATTGTAAGCAGCTATCAATTCCGGCGGCGTCGCTATACTCAGAACCAACTTGTTTGAGGCGTCACGTTCCAGTTGATGCAAAAGGTCTGCATGGCCTATCAGCACCTGCGCGCCGGAGTCGGCCACAATGTACTCTATCTCTTGACGCTTGAAATGCCAGTTAACCGGTACAGCATAAGCTCCGAGCTGCATAACTCCATGCGTGACCTCCACAAATGCGATCTCATTCCGCATCAGAATGCACACGCTATCGCCTTCGCGAATGCCGAGCCGAGCAAGCCCTCCCGCGATCCGCATCGCGCGATCCGCGACATCGGAATGACTGCGCCGTCTCTCACCCGAGATGATGCCATGAAAAAGTGGGGAAGTCCCGATCATCCTATCTCTCCTCTTTAATAAGATGGGTGCCATCGAACCGCTCCGCAGGACCAAGAGGTGTGTCAGTTGCTTGGCCGAAGGAAAAGGCGCGCGCTATAGACTTCACGGTTTGAGAGACGCAGAAAGCCGGCGTCATTTCCGTGGCTGCAGTCGCGACATGACATTCACGAGATCGCCAACTCGACTAACCATCCATCCTTAACCACCTAACTGCGGCGCGGCCGCCCTTGGTGAACGCCATGCACGCTCGGGCCCGATTTGCCGCAATTTGATGCGGCGTGCCCTCTACTCTTTGGCCTCGCCCTAAACCTGCAACTTAACCTTCAACCAATATTGTTGCGCGAACTAGTCTTGTGATGTTCGCGCTCTCGATGGTCGAGCGTGTACATGACCAAACATTGAATGACATTAATGACCCGTGAAGTGACAGTGTTGAATGCCGCAAGCGAAGGGCTTAGCAATCAGACCCTGCAAGGCACTCGACTATTCGTCAAAAGGCTTCTGCATCCAGTTGGTTTCGATCCATTCGCATCAGGCCCCGTTCAACGCCCGAGAACCTATTTCGGCCAGCTCCAGCCTTGTAGTTGAGAAAGCCACATATTCTGTGACCGGCTCTGCACCAGTCGCTTTCGTCCCAGAGCACCGTTCAGGAACATTTAGTTTCCAGAGCGCTCCACTAACATTGACTCAAATGTAGCTCCGCGGCTTCAAGGCCAAGGCCCTCGAGGCCCTGTCAACCCATCTCTCCGATGGGCGATAGATAGCTGGGCACCTCAACAAGAAAGCTCCGCGAGCACATGCAGTTAGAGATCGAATGGCACCATCGCGCCGCTCTGGCGTGACGACCATAATGTGGATCACCCATGATCAGCCCTGCGAATGCCGTAATGATCGCCATGTATCTCGAGAGGCAAGACGATTGCGGCCCATGTTGAATCTATCAGTTACGAAGGAGCTGAAGACGAGGAACTTCGTGCCGACTAAAGCGGCCGACCAGTGTGCTGCGATGGTGCCGATGATCAGCTCCTTTCTCCCTGTGTTATCGCGCTACGCGCACTTCCGGCGGAACGAGGGATCATCGACACCTAAGGCGATGCTCCTGCGGAACGAGACGAATGCTCGCCTGGCGTTTCGGCGCGCTTAGCATCGAGTCCATGCGCCAGTTACGACGGATCCGTGTTTTGCGGTTGATGCTTCAATGGACTCCAAAGAGCAGATTCATGCACGCAAAGGTCTTGACCTGTATCAGACGGAGCTCGCCAAGGTCGCCCTATATTGCGCGGCGACCTGCTGCACCAGGTCGGCGGCACCCATAATCGAGAGCACGCCTGAAACGGCGTGACCAGCACTCAAGATATCGATCCACCGCCGCGGTCCTTCGCCAGAATTGCCACCAAATCTTTCTTTGGCTTGTGCTTCGGACACGGTTTCGTCGAGGGTCGACGGATCAAGGCCGGACGCGACGATTGATGGCCTTAGCATGTTGACTTGAAGCCCCGTGAAAGCCCTGGTCAGCATTACGTCGTCAAGCGTGCTATCTATCAGCATGCGTCGATAGGCACTGCTCGCCATGCTCTCAAGTGTCGCAATGAAGCTGGTTCCCATGTAGGCGAGATCACACCCGAGCAAACGTGCAGCAGCGAGGGAAACGCCGTCAGTGATGCCGCCGGCGAGTACGATTGGACCATCGAACATGGCGCGAACTGCCCGAACGAAAGCAAATGGGTTAGCCCAGCCAGTATGGCCACCAGCTCCCGCGGTAAGCAGGATCAAGCCATCCGCACCGGCTTTCACGGCGTTTTCCGCGTGGTGCAGCGATGCGACGTCGGTGAACACAAGGCAGCCAATTTCGTGCAGCGGTCCGATCGCAGCAGTCGGCGATCCCATGCTGGTTATCACAATTTCCACCTTGTGGCGTATGAGACAGGCGAGGTCATCTTTCATCCGCGCCTGACGCATTAGAAGGTTTGGGCAGTGCGGCGCGGTCACTCGGTCCCCCTTCGCGAGATCATGCTCAATGCAGGTTAGCCAATGATCGAGCTCCTCGACCGATCGCGCATTGATGGTCGGAAATGCGCCAATCGCTCCCGACCGGCAGACAGTAGTCACAAGTTCTACCCCAGAGACAGAGAACATGGGCGCAACGATCAGCGGTAGGCCAAGCCGAGATGCGATTGCAGCCGGCAATCTGCTTCCATGGGATCGTGCAATCATACTCGCTTCTAGGATCATGTTGTCTCTAGCTATTGCGTTTGCCGGACGAGGTTCCACGGACGGACGTCATAACGTTCGAAGCTTAGGCCTGCCTGAGCGAGGAGAGGCCGTCGTGCGCCTACCCTGATCGAGACAAGATCAGGGTCGTTCGAGCAAACAGGCGAGCGAAGGAGGGCGCTCGATCAGGGGAGCTAGCGAGGGCTGATAGTGCTTATGATGCATCGCGAACACCCGTAGCTCCTTGTCATCAGGCTGAAGGCTGACGTTCTCAGGTAATTCGTGACATGCGGATGCTGCTGGATCAACTGCCAAAGCAGATAGTATTGTCCGGAAGACGAGCTCCACTCTATCCCCGGATCTGCGCGATGGAGGCGCCGGAACACCTGCACAGCGCCCAAACGTCGCAAGAATTGCTCGCTCGTGGCGCTGACGGCCTGCCGCGCGACTACACGATCAGCGCATACTCGGCTGGGAACGCAAGCGCGGCGACATTGGAGCCCCCCTCTGCACTGACTAGAGTTAGTGGCGAGGCGATCTCGCAAGGCGTTTAGGATATCAGCGATCTCGCGAGATGTCTCCGATAGCCTCTGGATTGGCCATTTTCGTAGAGTGCGTAGTTGAACGTATGCTTCGGCTCGCGAACGAGACACAAAATGTTCCATTGTGCTGGCGGGACGACCAGTTTCCAAATCCGTTGCCAAGAAGACCGTCGGTCCGGTCGAATGCTAGGACGATATTCGTCAAGCGTCAGAATCATTAGACCTTGAGAGGTACCGTCATTGTTTGCGAATTCCGCACCACCTCGCGCAGTGCGGCCTTGACCCGGCCCTTTATTTTGTCGCGCAATTGCGGGCCCAACTCCCGATGGATGGCGGCGTCCGGCCCGGCGGGCAGAACGCAGACGCGCGGATAGCCGTAGCCAGCGCGGGCATGACGGATCTCCTTGAACTGATGTTCGAGGGCAGCGTGGCCGGCGCGACGGGGTTTGTAACGGTAGGTCGATCCGTCAAACGTGAGTGCCGCGCGGGTGTGGCGGATCGAGACCTGCCACTCGTTGCTGCTTCGACGACCAGCTTGCGCTTGCGGCCGGGCGTCATGCTATTTGCGGATCGCATCCTGCGGCATCCCTCGTTGAGCGACAGAGTTGCCACCAGCTTCGCCAGCTTGACGTTGTCGCCCTCGAGCAGCAGCCGCATCTCGGTTGGTAGCAGCCTGTCGTGCTTCTTCTTCCAATTAAAGTAGTCAGTCCGACTAATGCCGGCCTTGCGGCAGATCTTGGCTGCGGCGACCAGTCACGGCTCTGCTTGAGAATGAATGCCTTCTGGGCGTCGGGAATTCGAGGCCGTCAGTGTTCTTCCCCCTCCTCAGGGGGAGCCGGTGCTGGAACCCTCGCGAAAATGCCCCGTCTGCCGGCCTCAGATCGTTCTCTCCGGGCCCCGTTCGGAAATTGGGGCCTCTTGAAGGTGTTGCTGGCGATCTCACCAGAGTAGGTAGTGTCGCGATGTCCTATTGATGCGTACGGTCAGCTAGCAACTCGCCACCTGCTGTGATGCAGCTAATCTGAGGGTATCCAGCAGAGGCCGCAACATGCGGGGCGTTAATTGATGAGATCTGCGTCCCCAAGCGTTCTCTGCTGCGCATGCGCCAGGCGCACGCAAGCAAGTTCGTTACTGTGGACCCGCGGACAAAAGCAGTACCGAACCAATATCGAGAGTAGAGGAAACTCTCTGCGGCAGTTTGGCATGAGGGGCTAATCCAGTTTGATTGACGTTTTGATCGCGTGATGCGCAAATTGGTCGATAGTCCCCTTCGCATCCCCGAAGCCGAACGTCAGGGCTCAGGCGTTGTGGCATCGCTATGACTGGTGTCTGCCTACTCAGCACAACTTCAAGAAGACTATGAGGATGTCGTGAACCACAAGAAAGCAGAGTCCAATACGGCGGTTGGATTTTCGCGCGCTGGGAGGCGTTCCGACGAAAGCTTTTCCCGGGGACAAAGAGTGTTCCCCGACGGCACCTCGCGAGTTACGATTGAGCGAGATCCAACTCCGCTTTATATCGAGCGTTGGCCTGGGCAGCTATGTGCTCGATTTCGATGGCCGCCGGTTTCTGGACCTCAATCGCAACTTCACGACGTTGATCCATGGACATGCCTTCGCCCCCGTGGTGGAAGCGCTAGTTAATCAAATTCAGCGCGGCAGCTGCTTCGCAAATCCGACGGAGATCGAGATCGAACTCGCAGAACTACTCTGTGAACGCATTCCGAGGGTTGACCGCGTTCGCTTCGTGAATACCGGGACTGAGGCCGTACTATTTGCGGTCAAAGCTGCGCGGGCCTTCACCGGACGTTCGAAGATTGCCAAGATCGAGGGTGCATATCATGGTGCCTATGACTGGGTCGAAGTCAGTCAAGCGGCGACACCGGAGAACTGGGGTGACGTCATCCAGCCCAACTCGACGCCCTTCTATCGCGGGATGCCTGCAAGTGTTCTCGATGAGGTGATTGTTCTCCGCTTTAACGATGTTGAAGGCGCACATCGATTGATATAGTCGAATGCGTCTGAGCTTGCCGCCGTCATTCTGGATCCGATGCCGAGCCGCGCGGGGTTCATTGCGCCAAAGCCCGAATTCGTAGCTGCTGTGCAGGAATCGGCCCGCAAAAACGGGATTCTTGTGATTGCTGATGAGGTCCTCAATCTTAGGCAGAGCTTTCAGGGGGCTTCCGCACGTTACGGCCTTGTCCCAGACATCATCGCGATGGGCAAGATCATCGGCGGAGGTCTGCCGATTGGAGCAATCGGCGGTCGCGAGGACGTGATGAAGGTATTCGATGCACATCGGGTCGACCACTGCTTCCGCAAGGAGGTACGTTTTCTGCCAATCCACTATCCATGACAGCGGGGCTAGCCGCAATGCATCATCTGGACCATGGGTCTTTTGCTCATCTGGAGATCCTCGGGGACATCGTGCGAACAGGAATCGGTCGGGCAATCTCGAAACTGGGCGCGCCGCTCTGTGTCACTGGAGCCGCCTCACTCTTCCGCATTCATCCGGGGGCAGAAGCTCCGAGTGAATATCGCGAGATCTGTCCCACGCCCGCCGGAGAAACTCTAATGAAGGAGCTAACACGCTTCTTTGCGGAGAACGGCGTCATCCTCCCTTATGGTGCTGCTGCATCGATTTCATCACCTATGACGCGCGCCGACGCGGAGTTCATCGTCGATGTGTTCGCAGGCTTTCTCGAGAGCCGTCAAGACATGCGGGGCGCAATGAGGGTAGGCAGATGAATGGGCTATGTCGGCAGCGCATTTTGGTTTAAGCCTTTAAGAGGATCTTTCGCCTATAGTCTACCGTCCTCGACGATCCCGGTTGGTGAGGGCCGGCGATAATCAGCTGGGATAGTCGGGTGGTAATCGCTCGTCCACACGCCGCTGCTCCCTTGCACGAGTTGAGCGACCGACAGGACCCCTGTCACAGTGCGCTTGGCAGTTTCGTGGTCCGAGTAAGCATCACACCTGCGTGCGCGCAACCTTTTCGACTTTGTTGGCTACACGAGTGTTGCCGTCGTGCCTTGAGTGAGCTCGGCAATCGGAGCCACAGCTTGGCCTAAGGAGCGATAGGTCGCAGCCTTGCACCTTAAAGAACGCTGTTCAGCAGTCCGTTCAGGCCATATACATGGGCGGACCTACGCGCCGACCAAAATCTGACTTATTCTCGTCCTCTAGGCGCAAGATCGCCGTCATGTTTCGCTCCTTGTGATGGCCAAGGCCAGCCTTTATGCATTCTTAAAGGGGATGCGATCTGGCGGTCTGCTGTCGTGGCCTGCAGCAAAGCCAAGTACCTTACTCAATAGGGCTGATCTATTCATCCATGCTCCTCGGGCGGGCCGTGGAGAATAATAAGTTCGATCTCGCGAGATACCTCGAATATAGCTTCTGGATGTAGGCCATTCTCGCAAAGTGCATATTTGAGCGCTTGCGCACGGCTCGCGAACAAGCCACCGAAATTGCCGTTCTGTTCACGGACGACCCAGTTTCCAAAACGATTCTTGCCAACAAGGACGATCGGTTCGGTGGAGTTTCCAGAAGGATATTCGATAAGTGTCATAACCATAGACCATGAGTTTGTAGAACCTGGGGATAATTCTGCTCGTTGCATAGCGTGAGCTGACCAGTCAAAGCGTGTTGTGTTGGCGAGAGAGCATCGCCGTTTTAGGCTGCGAGAGACAGCTGGAAAGGCTTGCTCGCCTACCTTTGAATTGCCAGTTAGACTCGAGCAGCACGACGCTTTTGGCCTGTTTCGTTTCATATATGCACCGTTTTCTTGCACCCATGAGGCGCGGACGACTACCACCCTGAACGTTCGCCGCCGTAATGCGGCGAAGCGCAAAATCTCCCAGCGGTCGGGATTGTCAGCCAAACTTCATCGGTGCTAGGCACGACTAGCACGGGTTCATCGAGGCACGGGTACGTGGAATATGGGGGTGTTGGTGGAGTATCAGGATTATCTGCCGAACTTGGCATCTGCAGCTCCGTCCTTGGATTGCGCTTCAGGATTCGCAGATCCGTATCACGTCTAGAGGACCGCCGCGATTTCAGCCATCTCGCATGGTCGTTGCAGATCGCGGCAACCAAATGCGATGTTTCATTTCGCGAACCATTCGTCGTTCCGGATGACAGAATCTACAGCAAACACCAGGCTTGTCGCGCTATCAATTCTGGGGAAGGCAGATCGCTTCGCCGTCGCTTGAACGAGGAAGTGTACCTACCCCATTGAGACGTCTTTTCTGCTTTTCACCAGAAGATCCGAGAGAAAGAGGCGACTAGGATAAAAAACGCGCGCGAATACATGAGGATCTCGGACGCTTGCCTATGCGCGCTCATCGCTGGCAAAGGCGAGACCACCTTCGTGCTGAGCTCGTCGTTGCGCGCCAAGGCCGTAATCTCATCGCTTCGACAAACCTGCTTAGAAACGTTCGAAATGTGTTCGAGCGCAGCTTCTGTGGGCTCAAGGACTTCCGCCGCATCGCCACCAAACACGCAAGCTCTTTGGGAACTTCTTGGCCACTGTATCGGCTCAATTGAGGCGGGACATTAAGAGTTTAGGCAGGCGGCAGAAGTGGACCGTAATGAGAAAGATCGTAGCGCCCCATTCTCGGCCAATTGATGCGGCAGGTGGACCGTAACCACGGCTTATTCCTGGGTTAGATGTCAGGAATGCACTTTCAGCTAAGCCCTCAAATGCTAGCGACGTGTCGGCTCTGGTCCAGGCGTATACGATTAGCGTTCCTGGCCTTTCATTGAAGTGAGTGCAGAATCGGGTGCGCCAAGAAACGGACTGTGGGGACGCGCAAGATGCCTCTGCGGCCGGCTCGTCGGCAGAGGCGCCGGCCTTTCAGAGGCAGCTGAGCGACGTCGCTCGCCCATCCACTTCCGTGCTCATGCAGGTCCGTGCCCAAGCGGATGCATGGCAATCTGAGGCGCGGTCCGTCATGCGGGCGAGCGCGCACCCGTATCTGCCGGCTCCGGACGGTGAAGGAACAATGCTGAACGCTTCGGCACTCATGGAGCCGAGCCGTGTCTTGGATCGCGCCGTACGGCATAGCGCTTCGCATGACTGGCCAGAGGTCCTGCCTGTGGAAGATCAGCATCGGTTTCAGGTGATCATGAACGAACCCCTCCCGGCATCACCTCTGGAATTAACCGGAGAGGATGAGGCGATGCCGGGCAACTCAGCGCAGCAGAAGAGCCAGCCAATTGGGGTATTGGTAGGTCGCAGCGAGAAGCCCCTTTATGCCGAAGATGCACTCCTTATTCCCCGGCTTAAGCAGGCGCTCATCGAAGGAGGAGCCGCCGAGAGCACCGCCACGAGCAACGTCGGTCATCTGCGCAGCTTCGCCCGCTGGCTCTTTGCAAACAGAAAGCCCAGCATTGCTGATCGGCTTCATAGCGATTCAATGGATGAAGACGTCGATGAGTTCATAGCAAAAGGTGGAACGACGAACGTCCGTTGGGCATTAGCTCATCTGCGGACCTCTCAGTCGATGAGGTATCGCGCCGATCGCTGGCCGCCCTGACCTGACTCCCTATCCAGAGGACGCGAGTCTCATCAAAGAGTACAAACAACAAGCAGTGACGGCCGGAACTTTAGGTACCGCCAGCACCTATGCCACTCTTCTCGCGGATTTCAGCCACTACCTTCGTACAAACAACCAGCCGGGCATTGCGGCGCGGATTCACGACGAGACATGGAATATGGAAGAAGCGCTGAATGAAGAGATCAATCGCTTCAAGGACGCCGGTGGTCATAGAAGTATCGGCGCGGCACTTGAACATCTCCGCGATGGAGCGAGAAAACGCAATGCTCCGCCTTTATATTCCGAAGACGCACAGATGATTTCTACACTTCAAGACGCGCTTGTTGGGGCAGAGTACAAGGAGATCACCGCTATGGTGAATTATGTTCGTCCTCTTCGCAGATACAGCCAGTGGCTCTTTGCAAACAACAAACCGTGCATCGCTGCTCGGCTTAACGACGCGTCGTTGGCCAGCGATGCTGCGGTGTTTGATATAAGTAAAAGGCGGCTCGTTCTTTGCGCACTAGTACCCACTTTTCTTGGATCGTGAGTCGTGATTCAAGATATGGATGATACCCGAAGCAAGAGAAGTCCACCTTTCGAGGAAAGATCGCAAGGTGCTTGAGGCGAGCTGTCGCTCACCGATGACGTTGCAGCGCGATTTGAAGCGGGCGCGGATAGTTCTGTTGGCGGCGGATGGGCGCAGCACCCGGTCGATCGCCTTGGGGTCCAGCCGCGGATTGTCAGCCTTTGGCGGCATCGCTATGCCGACCAAGGCCTTGAAGGGCTGCAAGACAAGGCGCGACCGGGCAAGCAGCCGATTTATACGAAGGCCACTGACAAGCGGATTCTGAAGCTGCTGGACAAGCTGCCGCCGAAAGGGTTCGCACGCTGGACCGGGCCCCTACTGGCCGGGGCGCTGGGCGATGTTGACGTCCAATATGTCTGGCGGTTCCTGCGCAGCCACAAGATTGACCTCGCGGCTCGCAAGTCCTGGTGTAAGAGCAACGACCCGAACTTTACGGCCAAAGCCGCGGATGTCGTCGGCCTCTATGTCGCCCCGCCCGCGAAGGCCATTGTGCTGTGCGTGGACGAGAAGCCCTCGATCCAGGCTCTGGAGCGAGCGCAGGGTTATCTGAAGTTGCCCAATGGCCGCGCCTTGACCGGCCAGAGCCACGATTAAAAGCGGCATGGCACGACAACGCTGTTTGCAGCGCTCGAAGTCGCCACCGGAGAGATCATCGCAACGCACTCTAAACGGCGTCGCCGCGTCGAGTTTCTTGATTTCATGAAAAGCATCACCGCGGCTTTTCCGGACCGGAAGCTTCACGTCATCCTCGACAACCTCAACACCCACAAGAAGAACGAGCATTGGCTCAAGGCCCACCCCAACGTGCAATTTCATTTCACGCCGACAAGTGCGTCCTGGCTCAATCAGGTCGAGGTGTGGTTTTCGATCTTGCAGGGGCAGTCGCTCAGCGGCACCTCCTTCACAAGCCTCAAGCAGCTGCAGGATCACATCGATGCCTACGTCAACGCATACAACGACAGAGCCGAGCCCTTCGTCTGGACCAGGAAAAAGGTCCGTCAGCGCCGTTTCAAAGGCCGCCGTATCACTCCGCTCTGATTCCGGGTACTAGGCGCCCATGCGATGCGAATCCCTGCGCGCAGGGTCCAATCTTCAGTTCGCTCTGGCTGCTGGAGTCCCTAGTCAGGCGGGCCAGCGTCCGCGTCCGACCTGGGCCTGCCGCAGTGAGGAGAACAGGTCTCGATCAAAGGTTTTGCGAGGGCTTTGCGCCGGGCGCGATGTGATGCCAGGAGACACCACTCCGATCCGCCGATGTCAGAATGGCATGGCTGTATTTCGGTGCCATTTTCGCTGACTGTCCTTGGTCTGCCGCCCTCGCGCCCACTCGCTGAGAGCGAGTGTCAGCGGCCATTACCGGCAGGCATTCACGGGTGCAGTCGTCAACAACGGTCTGGTTATGGAATCGGCGTCCGTCTGTAAGCTGATCCGAGACGGCCGGCAAGGGGTGCGGATTCCGCTCGATGTCGCCCATGATTCCGAGATGATCTCGCCCACCATTCCGATTTGAAGTCGCCCGCCCGTTCCGAGATGATTTCGCCCACCATTCCGGGATGATGTCGCCCGGGTGACGAGGCCTGTTCTGGCTCCCATAGGGTCACCCCTTTCGGCTTTGCGAAGGGGACCTGGATGCCGACGGAGAGGCTTGCGATGCGCCGTGTGCGCGATGTGATCAGAATGAAGGCGGCCGGGCTGCCGAGCCGCGAGATTGCGCGACGGGTGGGCGCGGCACCCTCGACGGTGCGGCTGGCGCTCCGGCGGTTCGAGGCCGCGGGCTTGAGCTGGCCGTTGCCAGACGACGTCACCGACACGGTTCTGGAACTTCGCCTGTTCGCCAAGACCGGCAATGGCAACCGTCAGGGTCACCGCCGCATCGCCGAGCCCGACTGGGCGACCGTGCACCGCGAGCTCAAACGCAAGCACGTGACGCTGTCGATCCTGTGGGAGGAATATATCGCCACCGAGCCCGGCGGATACCGGTACTCGCGCTTCTGTGAGCTCTACCGCGCCTGGGAGGGCCGTCTGTCGGTGACGATGCGCCAGGCCCATGTGGCTGGCGACAAGCTGTTCGTCGACTATGCCGGCGATGGCGTGCCGGTGGTGGTCGACCGCCTGACCGGTGAGCGCAGAACGGCGCAGATCTTCGTCGCCGTGCTCGACGCATCGAGCTTCACCTACGCGCAGGCGACCTGGACGCAGGGGCTCGCCGACTGGATCAGCGCCCATGTTGGCGCCTTCGCGGCGATCGGCGGCATACCGGCGCTGCTGGTGCCCGACAACACCAAGGTCGCGGTCATCAAGGCGAGCCTGTACGACCCGCAGATCAACCGTACCTATGCGGAGATGGCGGCGCATTACGGCACCGCCATCTTGCCGGCGCGGCCGCGCAAGCCGCGCGACAAAGCCAAGGTCGAGCAGGCCGTCCTCATCGTCGAGCGCTGGCTGCTCGGTCGCCTGCGTCATCGCACCTTCTACAGCCTGGCCGAGGTCAATGCGGCGATCGGCGAACTGCTCACGAGGCTGAATGAGGAACGGCCGATCCGACGGCTCGGCGTGACACGCCGCCGGTTGCTCGAGGAGGTCGACCGGCCGGCGCTCAAGCCATTGCCGGTGTCCCCCTACGTCCTCGCCGAGTGGCGGATCCGCCGCGTCAGTCTCGATTACCACGTCGAGGTGGAGAAGCATTACTACAGCGTTCCGCATCGTTTCGCCCGCGCCGAGGTCGAGGTGCGGTTCACGGCCCGCACCGTCGAGATCTTCCACAAGGGCGAGCGGATCGCCGCGCATCAGCGCATGAGCGGTAATCACAAACACACCACCGTGCCGGAGCACATGGCCTCCAGCCATCGGCGCTACGCCGGCTGGACCATCGCGCGTATCCGCCAGGACGCCGCCGCGATCGGGCCGGCGACCAGCGCGTTGTGCGACCTCATTCTCGACGAGCGCTCGCACCCCGAGCAAGGCTTCCGCACCTGCCTCGGCATCCTCAGGCTCGCCGCCTCCTATGGGCGCGACCGGCTGGACGCCGCGGCTGCGCGGGCGATCGACATCGGCGCGCGCACCTATGGCTCGGTCAAGTCGATCCTCGCCAACAATCTCGATCGGCGTCCTGCTCACCAGCGCTCCGCGGACGATGCGCCGATCCTGCATGCCAACATCCGCGGACCGCGCTACTACAATTAGGAGATCATCCCTTGCTCACCCATCCGACCCTCGACCGCCTCAACGCCCTCGGCCTCCACGGCATGGCCAAGGCCTTCGCCGACATCGAAGCCACCGGTGAGGCCGCAAGCCTCGGTCACGCCGAATGGCTTGCTCTGCTGCTCGAACGTGAAGCCTCGCTGCGGCACGACAAACGGCTCGCCACCCGCCTGCGCTACGCGAAGCTGCGCCAGCAAGCGTGCGTCGAGGACATCGACTACCGCACCCCGCGCGGCCTCGATCGCCCGCTGTTCGCCAAGCTCGTCGAGGGCCGCTGGATCGACGACCATGCCAACCTGCTGATCTGCGGCCCGGCCGGCGTCGGCAAGAGCTGGCTCGCCTCGGCGCTCGGCCACAAGGCCTGCCGCGACAATCGCTCCGTGCTCTATCAGCGCGTCCCGCGCCTGTTCGACGATCTGGCGCTCGCCCGCGGCGACGGTCGACATCCCCGCCTGTTGCGCGGCCTTGGCCGTGTCGATCTGCTGATCCTCGATGATTGGGGGCTCGAGCCGCTCGATGCCAGCGCCCGTCACGACCTCCTGGAAATCCTCGAAGATCGCTACGGTCATCGCTCCACCATCGTCACCAGCCAGCTTCCTGTGGACCAGTGGCATCTGCTCATTGGAGATCCCACCTATGCCGACGCCGTGCTCGATCGCCTCGTCCACAACGCCCATCGGCTCGACCTCACCGGTGAGAGCCTGCGCCGAACTCGGCAATCCGCCCGAAAGACCTGAGCCCGTGGCGCTGTGGACATGCCGCTGCGCTTGGACAACGCAATCGCGTTGCCCACATGCCCACAGCAAAAGCAGACCGAAGAAAACAGGTTCAAGTTGCGATTCCAGATTGACCACGCGGCTTGACCGATGCCAGAAAACCAAGCGGCCAGAATGCCCCGCCACTGGGCGAGATCAAATCGGAAAGGTGGGCGACATCGCCTCGGAATCCACGGGCGACTTCACATCGGTACGCCTGGGCGACTTCGTCGGAATCCGCAAAGGGGAGACGGACCTCGCCTCATCTGGAGTCTCAGGCTGTCGCGGAAGCGGCAAATTTACGGACAGTGTGCGCTCCTCTTCTGGCGGCGATTTCGTTAGCAACGCCTCGCCAATGATAAGAGAAACGATACGACGACTCGTCGGGTTTGTTGGGTTCGCGACAGTGTTTCAGCCTGGTTCGCGGAGTCGAACCCACTAAGAAGTGATCGAAAGGGTTGGCCTGCGCAATCAGCGAACTGGCACGAGTTTTGATGCTTTCCTTGGCGCGGCAGAAGCTGCCGGTTGGCATCGTGCCCCGGGTTAACGTCATCGGCTGCGGGGAGGAGGGTGCCAACCTCGCTCAAATCGCACGCGATCGAATGGTGGGAATCGCCGCGTTCACGACCTGCCGACGGTGAGCGCGAGCAATTGTCGAGCTCAAGAGAAGATGTCGAAAATTGATTCCAGTCGCTCTCTTGTGGCGGCGCGAGCTGGCCTAAAAGTTTGTGCGCGTTCGGGGCCTCTCCTATTTACTTGAGCGTCAGCACCGCAGTCGGCTCTGTCTGTTCGAAGAGTTGCAGGAGATGCCTTATGAATCCGGATATTCATCGCAACGGAGTGTCGTATGCTAGCCCTGCCGCGGGTCAAGTGCTGCGCGATCTTGGCGTCGAACCGATCATTAATTGCACCGGCGTGCGTACCTCCTACAGACCACGGTACATCGAGACCCACCGCGCAGTCGCATGGCCGAGTCAATACAATTGGTGCGATCAAACGGCTGCCAAAGTCCGTCTTGCCCCGTAGCTCGTGTCATTCACCATCGCTGGAATTAATCTGTTCGGGCGAAATCGGAGGCGAACAGAACCTATTGCACCTAATCCGTAGTAGTTGAGGCACTCGGCGATGCGACACCGAACCGAGAAGATCGCGCCCCATCCGGGAGGATGACTGGCTGATTGTTGTAGCACTGGGCGGTGCAGGAATTATCAGCTACGGCACACTTTATTATTGTGTGGTGGCCATTGCAAAGGAGGCTTCCCATGACCTCGTAGTCACAGAGGACTGGTTAATTGGTTGTTTCTCCTTTGCCTTGCTTGCTAGTGCGCTGATGTCCCTGGTTGCCGGTCGCCTCATGGACCGATACGGCGCAGGCAAGACAATGAAGGTCGCCTCATTCGTTAGAGCTGTTAGCCTGGGAATTGCAGCAACTTCTTGGAATGCGGTCGTCTTTGCAATCGCCCTGTTCGGTATGCAACTTGCGTCGGCATTTCTCTTTTATGAGGCGGCTTTCGTATTTTTGGCGCAGCGAGATGCGATCCATGCGAAACGGCAAATGGCTGCCTTGACATTGATCGTCGGTTTCTCGTCGACGCTGTTTTGGCCGTTGACCTCGTTGCTGCTCGCATCGATATGCTGGAGGCAAGTCTGTTGGATCTATGGAGGCTACAATGTTCTCCTCGCGCTACCTTTAATCCAATTGGCTCTTGGAAAGTCGTCCGCAAGGCTTGGAGATCTGAATACCGTCTGTGGCTCGCGAGACCAGTCCTCTTCCAAGCCGATTGGCCTCGTCCTCATAACGGTAGGATTCTCGCTGACGACATTTGCTTTTTCAGCATTGCTTAGCCGGATGATTCCCATCCTTTCGTCGATCGGCTTAGACCCGCAGGAGACAGCGTTAATTTCCGCACTCTTCGGCCCGTCACAGCTCGCAGTACGGTTGTTTGCAGGATGGTTTAGCGTGAGGATTCCCCCATTCAACTCACCCTTCTCATGTGTTATGCTTTCGGCGGCTACAATCGTCATTGTGCTGGCGGCTCACTCTCTCGTTGGAATTGCAAT
This sequence comes from Bradyrhizobium sp. BRP23, assembly GCF_020194135.1. Classification (NCBI taxonomy): domain Bacteria; kingdom Pseudomonadati; phylum Pseudomonadota; class Alphaproteobacteria; order Hyphomicrobiales; family Nitrobacteraceae; genus Bradyrhizobium; species Bradyrhizobium sp. BRP23. Next base: position 83,405 of record NZ_JADYVW010000021.1, read on the forward strand.
CTTCGTTGCCCTGGTTGGGTTTAGCTCTGGTCTAAACAGCATCTGTCGAGGAAGCTTGCCGCTGTCAGTCTTCGGGCCGGGCGGGTATGGAACACGAGTCGGGTTGATCACGACTTTCCGATTGTCGACGGCCTCGTTTGCGCCGTTCTTCTTCAGCTTCGTCCAAAACAACTATGGGCTTGGGCTTGCCTTGGCTTCACTAGCCGTCTGCGCAGTAGCAAGCACGCTTTCATTCGCATTCGTGGGTATCCGATCAAAGCGGGAACCAGGCCAATGAAAAGTGGGTTGATCGGCCTGACTGCGAGCCCGACGTGAACCGGATCGTCAATAAGTGTTCGCCACCTTAGATCAACGATCGCAAGTGTCTGAGTCTAGGCCATCACGCCGAGCTCGACGTTCGCGCGCATTCTGGAAGCCGTGGTGTGCGCGAGGGGGATCAACTGAGCGGTCCAACTGCAGTGCCAAATGGGAGACGTATCTCGGCTTCGCCGGGCCAGAGCTCAAAATGCAGATGTCGCCCCGCTGAGGAGTTGCACGTTGGGATTATCTGGACGCTAGACTTGGTCATCGCGATCGCGACCGCCATTTGCCGCAGCCCCATTTTGCGTCCTGCCTTGGGCATGCCAACAAGCGCCCGCTGGCGGTCCTTTCGAGGCGATTGAACAGCAGCGGCTATGGGAGAGAACGTCAAGGTAGCCGACCACAGCTCGAGTCCGCCTCGGCCCCACATTTGCATGAAGGCTGCCGTCTTCGCTCGCGGAACCACTAAGCTGACCTACTAGAACCGGTAGTTTGCGGACATTTCGGGCCCCGCCCAATTTAAGTTGCGGCCGCCAACCAGCCGCATGGGCTCAGGTTTCGATCGCTCTCGGCAGAGAGAGCAACATCGAGGTTCGATGATCGCATATTTATCTGACCGCGCAAATGCCGTTACTGCCGTGGGGCTCCTGTGCTGTGGTGCAGCGATGGGGCTCGTGGTGAAAGGACACTATGAGGCGGGAGTCGCGTTCGGTCTCTGGGCGATCATCGCTGATGATGTCGACGGCGAAATTGCCCGGCGCACCAAAGGTCGAACAATGGCTACCAAGGCCATTGGTAAAGCTCTCGATGCTTTCTCTGACCTCTCGTTTGGATCAGTCATCCCGGCGATTGTCATCGCATCTTTTATCGAGTTTCCAGCATCTGCGGTGTTCACAGCGTTCGTGATGCTCATCGGAGCTCTTCGTCTGGCATATTTTGACTATTTCGGATTGGACGAGCGTGGTCGTTCGACCGGTCTACCTCTCTCTTACGCTCTGCCGATGCTGGCCGCGATCTTGCTGGTTGACCACACTATCGCGCCGCTTGAGTTGGGTGTGGTTCTTCCAGCATTCTTTGTACCGCTATCTTTGCTCCACATCGCCCCTTTCAAGATCAAAGCCTCTGGCAGTCTTGTGCATGTGATAACCATCGGCGTGGCGGCCACTGCGTCCGCCGGATTATTGATGACGAGTAGAGCGTTTCAATAAGCGGGCTTGCAATGTCTCAAGGAATAGAAATGTCCAGCTCAATCAACCGCGTGGTATTTGCCGGCACCAGGGGACTTGCGACCCGCTGTCTTCTGTTCGTCATCGAGACCTGCGGCAAAGACCACATCGCCGGCATTCTCGGCGCTTCCCGGTACGAGAAAACTTGGTGGCGGCACGAAACCAGTGAGGAGCTTTGGGAAGTCGCAGACCGCTTCGGAATACCCTTCTTCGAGTCGATAGATGATGTTCCTCATCTCGGAACGTTTCTCGTAAGCGTCATGTGGAACAAGATTTTCCCGCCCCATATCCTCGCACGGTTCGACGGAGGGGGTGTCAATCTTCATCCGGGCCCACTCCCTGGATATCGCGGCAGTTTTGCGCGGACGCATGCCATACTCAATGGCGAGAAGAGCTTTGGGGTAACTGTCCACTATCTCCCAGAGCGGGTCGATAGGGGCGATATTATCGGCGAATTGCAGTTCCCTGTGCTGCCTTTCGAGACCGCCCTCTCTTTAGACACCAGAGCGCAACTTTATGGATACGCTCTCTTCTGCCAAGTGTGGCTGCGTTTGTTGGACGGATCGACGACCTGTCGCTCACCAGACGAGTTGATCGGTCAAGAAAAGCGCAGGGCTTGCTTCTATCCCATGCGCAAGATGACCGCACTTTTGGATTCGTCAGACGTTCCACGCAGCGCCGAAGAACTCGATCGGCTCTATCGCGCTCTATATCTTCCACCACGCATTGAGCCTCCCAAGTGGCTCGTCGAACGAATCATGACTAATGAGGTTCGGACGCTCCTTCTGGATTCTAGCGCCGGCGGTAAGGCGTGACTTGGCGGGCAGCGCGGCAGCGAGCTCGAAATATGAGACCGCGCTTCTCGAGGGCGTCCGTGACAGCCGAAGTGTGCCTGCGAATTGCCGCTCATCGACTGAATGTGCTCTGGCTCTGGACGTTGTTTTTGTAGTATCCAGCCTACCGAGGGGTGCCGGCGAGCCGACGCCTTCCGCAGAGCCAGCTTAGCGCGCGAAGGAGGCTAGCTGTGTGTGGGATTTGCGGATTTATCGGACGGATTACTGATAAGTCAGTGACCGAGCGGAACCTCGCGCGTTGCGCTCAGACGCTGGCCCATCGGGGGCCCGACGCGAGTGGCAGTTGCGTGACCTCTTCCTTTGCCTTTGCGCATCGAAGGCTCGCGATCATTGATCCGGATCCGAGGTCAAATCAACCGTTTCTCGATGAGGAGCTCGGCCTAGCAGTCACGTACAACGGCGAGATCTACAATTTTCGCGACTTAAGGCGGGACTTGCTCCGACATGGATACCGATTTCGCACAGAGTCAGATACCGAAGTACTTTGCAAAGCATTTTCTTGTTGGGGGATTAATAGCGTCGAACGTCTGCGGGGAATGTTTGCTTTCGCAATCTACGATCAAAAGACGGGGACAGCGTTCCTTGTCAGAGATCGGCTTGGAATTAAGCCGCTATATTACGCTTGCGCGGATAATGGCTTTGTCTTTGCCTCACAGCCGTCAGCCATCCTGCAGTGGCCAGGGGTCAGCTCGAAGCTCGATTCGGTTGGATTATCAACCTTTCTCTCCTACCGTGCCGTCTTCGGCGAGAGGACGTTATTTGCAGATATTCGGAAGCTGCAACCCGGCACTTGGCTGAAGATCACGGCGCAATCGCACGAGCATAGGCGCTGGTGGGATTCTGCCTGCCTCGACGGTGGTGGTGGTGATTGCAGTTCTCTTGAAACGTTGATCGGCAGCGCCGTGGAGGAACATTTGGGGGCCGACACGCCACTGGCTGCGCTGCTTTCCGGAGGACTGGATTCCAGTGTCTTGGCTTTCGAGCTTTCAAGGCAGTCTTCGCAAAAGCCGACATGCTTCACCGGCATCGTATGCGGCGGACTTTACGATGAAAGCCCTTATGCGGTTGAGGTCGCGAAATCTCTCAAGCTAGCCCATGTCTTGGTCCGGCTGCCCGGGGCAACGAGCCTGGATGTCGTTAAACGCCTTACCGCATTACGTGGTCATCCAGTCGGCATGCACAACGAAGCGGCGATGTATTTGCTTGCTCGAGCAGTCAGCCACTCTCACAAGGTTCTCCTTACCGGCGAAGGTGCCGACGAGATATTCCTTGGATATAGCCGGATCTTCAGATTGCCCTTTGACCTTTGTCGACAGGCATTGCTGGCTGCTTTGCCAGATGTCATTGGCCGCCCGGCGCGGCGTCATCTCGGCCTTCCCAAGTTCAAAGCAAGCGAATTCGAGTTCTTTCTCGCCCGGTACACGTACTTTCCCCAAGCCGAGAAGCTGGGGCTGGCGACATCGGCATGGAGAAAGGACATTGTTCACGATGCGGAGCTGATCGACTGGATGAACAATGCCTACCATTCAGGCGGGGTTACCCCGGCCGAGCGCATAAGGCATTTCTTCGTAGGGCATCATCTGCCAGCGCTGCTTGAAATGGTCGACAACACCACGATGGCGGCCGGGGTGGAGGCTCGAGTGCCCTTCACAGACCATCGGATCGTTGCATCGGCTCTGCGCATGTCATTCTCAGAACATCTGCGTTGGAAACATGCCTTCGCCCCATTTCATGCGGCCTTCACGCCGATTGAGAAATTTAGCGAAACGCTCGACGTCTCCAAGGCCGCTCTGCGCAGTCTTTACAGAGATCGTCTGCCCGCAAGTGTGATCACCAGGAAGAAGCTTGGGTTTCCGTTACCTCTTGGTAAGTGGGCGACGGACCCGAGCTCGGCGCCCTTTCGTGACTTGATCTTCAAAGAATCTCCTGCGATCGCCGACTATCTCGACGTTGGTGCTCTCCGGCGATGGTACGCACGCCGCTCTCAAGCGGCGAACGATGCATTCGGAAAACAGCTCTGGTTGATCTGCAATCTAGAAGTCTTCCTTCGTCAACTATCTTCATAGAGGTTTTGTAGGTTTGGAATTGCCGTCGGCCGAAGGCGAACCGGAATTCGGCGTCGCTTGCGAGAAGACCTCGAGCCGATGGACGCGGAGCCCGATAATATTACGCGAGGCTGATACGCGAATGCGCCATCCAGTGCGAACGATGCGTTTTGAGGGAATCTGAATCTACGCTGACTTACGCGAATGCATTGGAAAAGGACGCTCGCCTTTATAGCTGCCTGACGGTTGGCGCCCACCAAAAAGGTTCGCTTCTCGGACGCGTGCAAGAGTGCAGGGCCAGGCCTCATGAAGGTTGGTTTATGCTGCTTTTGATGTCGGTGCATACCGGCCCGCCCGATCGTAGGCCGCTCGAGAGCACCATTCGAGACCGATCTGACTTAGCTACATGTGGGCTTTTCGCACCAACCGAATGCATCAGCGTTCGGAGCCACAAACGGTCAACGTGTCGGCTGTTGGGTAGCATAAATCTTGGGAAGCGGAAGCTCAACATTCGCCATCTTTGGAAGACCCGCAAGGATCACCGCCTTTTCCCGGTTGGGGCCGAACTCCGTCATGCTGGCAAAGCTTGAGTGGTCGACGCGCGTGGCAACACCTCCATCAGCGGGCTCTTTGAGAGGATCATTGAAGAACACGTTATCGACGTCGGTCCCGGTCACCACCACCCAATGAGTGATGGTTTTACCTTCGAACTCAATGCTGATCATCACAATAGGATACCACCCTGCCGCCATCTAATTCGAGAGGTCATCGAGGCTGTAAGTTCCAACATGGACGGGGATGCCGCGCTGGTACGCTTCGGCGAGATCTCGCTCCTGGAGAATGTGCATCACCTCCATCTCGCCGCCTTGTGAAGTGCGAGACTGAAGAAACAGTCCATCATGGCTCACAACAACAAGCGCTGCGAAGCCGCGGCGTTTGAGAGCCAAGGCCAAGCCGACCGGGCCGCAGCCGCCGTGAATGGTCGTTGCCTCTCGCCAGATCTCGAGCTCAGCTGTTTCACTCGGCTGATATCGCTCGTCCAGCGCGGACATGACCATCACCAGGGAAGATGGTCCACAGGTGGACTTCCTCTTTTGCCGATACAGAGGAACATTCCTGACCATTTGATTTGTTGAGCTTTCGAGGTCGGGACGCGACATGAGGTCACCTCAGATGGACTTGAAAGAAGCTGGGCGAGGTCCCGTCTGGCGCAGAGACTCGCTGATCGTCATCAGTGCGATCGCCGTCGCTGCGATGACTAGGCCCGGTGCGAGGGCGATCCACCATGCGGTCTTCAAATAGTCTCTGCCGAATCCCACCATATTGCCTAAGCTCGACATCGGCGGTTGTATCCCCAGTCCTAGAAAGCTCAGGGTGCTTTCCAGTAGAACCGTCTCGGTGAGCCCAAGGGTCATGCCGACCACGACGGTAGGTGCACAGGCTGGGAGAATATGCCTTGCGTAGATATGGACCCGCGAAGCGTTGTAAGTTCGTGCCGCCGTTACATGGAGCCGGTTGCGGGCCGTCAAAGCCAGCCCTCTCGCGATGCGGGCGTGGCGCTCCCAACCGTGCAAGCCCACAAGACAGACAAAAAGTGCCAGCAAATTGCCAAATATCGTGATGACAAGCAGTGCGGTCATCATGAACGGCATGGCAGCCTGCATATCGACGAGTGCCATGAGTCGTCGATCAATCCGCCAGGCTCGGCAGCGAGGAAGCCCAACGAAACGCCCAGCAGGGTACTAATGAAGGTCCCGCCCACCGCAACGAGCATGCTGATCTGGATCGAATATATCAAGCGTGCCAGCACGTCCCGGCCGAGCTCGTCAGTGCCCAACAAATGTTCCAGCGTGCCGCCGAAGAATATTGGTGGCGTAAGCCGTGCATCCAAGGAGATTTGTGCTGGATGATAGGGGGAGATCACCTGGGCCAGTACGGCAATCAATAGACATGCGACGATCCACATTGAGGCACCATACAGTCCTACCTTGGCTGGCTTACGCGGGTCGCGTGGGGCTTTCGGAGAACGAAAGATGTTGCAGGTCCATTCATGCGGCCAGGCGGTGCTCATCTATGTCTCCGAGGATTTGGACCGCGGATCGAGCCAGGTGTAACCGAGATCGACGGCCAGGTTGGTCATGATCATCGCGGTGCCAGCAAGCAGAACAATTGCCTGCACCACTGGAACATCTCTGCTTCCGACGGATGTGACGAAGAGATTTCCAATACCCGGCCATGAAAAGACCGTCTCGACTAGTATCGAACCAATTACCGCTCCGCCGATAAGCAGGCCAAGTATGGTCAGGATCGGAGCCGCCGCATTGGGGAGTACGTGGTGGATCAATATTCGCGAGAACGGAATGCCGCGCGCAAACGCCGCCAACACATAGCGACTGTCCAGCGATTCGCGAACGCCACGCGGGTGTACCGTACAAGGACGGCGGAGCTTGCGGCCGCCATGGTTACTGCCGGCAAAGCCAAGCTGCGCCAGCTCTCCGCGCCGCCGGTCGGCAACCAATTGAGGTGAAGTGCACACACGGCCTACGATGCTCGACGGAAACACTGCGGCAGCTATTCCTCCCGCAATGCCCATGACCGCCGCCAGGGTAAGAGCACAGCAGGTGAGTATCAGCGTCAATGCAAGGTGGCTGAGGACGACACCGAGTGCATCCTGTCGATAGACGTATGAGACGCCTAAGCTTCCTCGGACGACGTTATGGAGATAGGCCAGGTATTGCGCTAGGATGGGGCGATCGAGCCCCAATTCGCCTGAGTATGCGGCGGGCATGTCCGGGGTCGCGTCGGGCCCAAGTAAGACGGTCACCGGATCGCCAGCACAGCGCATAAGAATGAATACGCTCGTCACCATCAGAACGAGCGTGACCAATGCGCGGGCAATTTTGCTCGTAAATACCTTATGGGCGTTGCGCCTCATGCGATTATCACCTCTCTGCCGGCACGTGCCGAGGCTCTGTGGGCTGCGAACAAGGTGTTGAGCGCGTTGCCATTTCGACCCCGAGTTCGGAATTGGGCACCGCCCTGACCAGGGACTTCATGTAATCTGTCTTTAGGTCGAGCAGTACCTGATCGCGTGAACCGCTCTCAACAATGCTTCCGCGCTTCAGGACCGTGATCTCTGAACAGAGATGGCGACGGATCTGATATCATGACTGATGAATAGCAGGGACAGGCTGCGGCTCTCACGCAGATCCGACAGAAGGTTCAGGATCTGGGCTTGAACAGTCATGGAGTGCGGAGACAGGCTCGTCACAAATCAGAACCTCGGGATCGAGAATAAGCGCTCGCGCTATATTGACCCGCTGGGCCTGTCCGCCGCTTATCTGATGCGGTAACTTCCCAAGGATCTCGCCCGATAAGCCGACGGCGGAAATTGCTGCAGCCAGCCGAGCCTGACAAGCGGAAGACCTCATCCTGAAGTTCACAAGCAGAGGCGCGACAATCTGTTTGCCGATCGGGGTGACTGGGTTCAGCCCATCGAGAGGGTTCTGAAAGACAGGTTGCACACGGAGGCGGAACGGAGCCAATCGATTCGGCGTCAGCAGCTCGCCGTCAAAAAGGATCTGACCCGCTTGTGGCGCTATCAGACCAAGCAGAAGCTTCGCGATTGTGCTTTTGCCGCTGCCGGACTCCCCGATCAGTCCATGGGCTTTCCACGCCGGATGCTCATGTTGATCTTGCGCGGCCTCGAGCCGCCAGGGACCTCCGCAGCGGATCGGCGAGAGCCCCGTAACAAAAATCGACATTGCGCAGTTCGAGGATCGGTTCGGGTGATGCTGGCGCTGTACGAACGCGAGCAGGCCCGATTGGCGTGGTCATTTCATGGCTCCAAGTTGTGGCATGCCACCACCTGTTGTGGAGTGCCCTGCAACACGGGCGCTATGTGCCGGCAATATCCAGTGTTCCGGAGCACCGAGATGCAAAATTGCACCCGGCTTGGCGCTGGGTAGGTTCAGGCAGGCTAGCTGAAGAGCTGTGCAGACGCCGGGGATGCCCCTAAAGTGGGGGGACAGCCGAGAATAGCGCGCGCGTATAGGGGTGCAGGGGAGTTCGAGCGGCGAGATCGGCGCGCCCCACTTCGACCAACTGGCCGGTGTAGAGAACGCCGATGCGATCCGACCACTGCAGGGCAACTCCCAGGTCATGGGTGACCTGCCACTGCATTTTCATCCAGCGGCAGTTAGAGTCTCGGGGTTTTTGTGCAGCGAGACCGAACTTTGGACCACCCGGAACTAGAGTTTTGCGCCTCTGATCACGTTGGCGGGCTGGTGGCG